>JAYULL010000143.1:0-7745 GCA_043763625.1 Sphingobacteriaceae bacterium
CCTTCCTTGCTCAGTAAATCCATTAATCCGCCTTCAACCCAACGCACAAACATTGAGTATTTAGGTTGGTGAATAATGCAGGGAGTTCCTAAATTTTTCAATATCTGAAATGCTTTTTCGGCTTCTTTAGCCTCGTAGTTGGAAATTCCTACATATAATGCTTTTCCTTGGCGCACTATTAAATCCAAAGCAGCCATGGTTTCTTCCAAAGAAGTCTCGGGATCCGGACGGTGATGATAGAAAATGTCTACATAATCGAGGCCCATCCGTTTTAAACTTTGGTCGAGGCTTGACACTAAATATTTTTTTGATCCCCAATCCCCGTACGGACCTTCCCACATGGTATATCCGGCTTTACTCGAAATAACCAATTCATCGCGATAGCTGCCAAAATCTTCTTTTAAAATCCTGCCAAAATTTTCCTCTGCCGAACCTGCCGGGCTGCCGTAATTATTGGCTAAATCAAAATGAGTAATTCCGTTGTCGAAAGCAGTTTGTAAGATTTTTCGGCTATTTTCCAAAACATCAATATGCCCAAAGTTTTGCCAAAGGCCTACAGACATTACCGGAAGTTTAAGTCCGCTGTTTCCGCAACGGCGGTATTCCATTTTATTGTAGCGATCGTGGGATGGTTGATAGGTCATTTTTCTTAAATACTAAAAGTAAAAGGTATAAAGCTTAAAGTAGAAGTGCCGCTTTAAGTTTCGATTAGGGTTATTTAAACTATTAAATGCAACACTTCACTTATCGGTTGGTCTGACTCTATTAAGATTCCTGTTACTCCGGCTGCTTCTCCGGCAATTACATCGCGTTCTCTATCGCCGATAAAATAAGATTTGGAAGCGTCGATATTAAATCGGGCTATTCCTTTCTCGAGCATCAAGGAGCCGGGCTTGCGACAAAGGCAATTTGTCCAATAAACAGGATGGTGATTACAATAATAAATTTCTTGGAAGTTTACTCCGTGTTTCGCATACTTTTCTTTCAAAAGGAAATGCATGTTATTTAAATCACCTTCCGAATACCATTTCTTCGCGAGGCCTCCTTGGTTGGTAGCAACAATTAATAAGTAGACGTTATTCTGAAGTTGTTTTAGAGGTACAAAGTTATGTTCGAGAACGTGGAAATCTTCTAACTTGCATACATAATCCCCCATCTCCTTATTTAAAACGCCGTCTCTATCGAGAAAAACAGCTTTATTTTTTTTCATTATATCGCAAAGATGTTCTTCTTCGGGGTAACTTCAAAAAATATTTATTATAACCGTACTTTCAGTCCCCCGTTTACTACAAAACCTTCCTATGGCGCAAAAATATCGCGAAAGACAGGGTTGGAAACACTTCCTGTATGAATCGGACCGAAACCGGTTTGCCGCGTATCGGTAAAGTTTTCGAAGTTGATGTAGAATTGAAAAGTTCCCACAGCTTTTCTGGCATAAAACCAAAAAGCCAAATGGATTTACCGGGTTCCTAAAATCCGGGTGTAGCGTCCGTCTAAACCTTTAATTATTATAGAAGCATTTCTGCTCGTCGCTGACGTTTGCCGGGTTTGTATGCCGGTGCTTTCGTTTAACAGCATCCTAATATCTCCGCGCTTAATAATTCCTTTTTCGTCAAGTTCTTCGTCTGCAATAAGTCCTACCCAAGTTGGAGTAGTGGCGATAGTTCTGCCACTCGAGTAGTTGTTATTCTTATTTGTTTCGGTTTTTGCTCTTTATCTTCAGTTTTTTGGGTTTTCTGAGCGATGATGTGCTTAAACAAAATATTTTTATAAATAGGAATATTATCTTTTTCATATTTATCAGACTTAAGGCTTTTTTTTCAGATTTAACTCAAACAGAAATAAGCACCTTTAAGTATTATCTTTATTTTCAAAACTAATCTTATGACCGAAAAAACTCAGGAAAAAGAATTCCAACCTTACATTGCTGCCAACGAAAAAGTGGCCGAGTTCACCGTGAAATCTATCTTACTGGGAGCCCTGTTTGGAATAATTTTTGGAGCTGCCACCGTTTATTTAGCATTAAAAGCGGGCTTAACCGTTTCCGCTTCTATACCGGTGGCTGTATTAGCGATATCAATCGGAAAGAAACTTTTTAATACAACAATCCTCGAAAATAATATTATTCAAACCACAGGTTCTGCGGGCGAGTCTATTGCTGCCGGAGTAGTTTTTACCTTGCCGGGATTTTTGTTTCTTTCTGCCGGCAGCAACGGTGAAAGTTTTTTTTCATATTGGCCAATATTTTTTCTGGCCGCTTTAGGCGGGATATTAGGAACTTTAATGATGATCCCTTTGCGGAAATCGTTAATAGTTGATGAACACGGAACTCTTCCTTATCCCGAAGGAACTGCCTGTGCTTCAGTTTTAATTGCCGGCGAAAAAGGCGGAGATTTTGCAAAAACGGCTTATTTCGGATTAGGATTTGCCTTTTTATATGCCATTTTTCAAAAAGTTTTTCACGTTATCGCTGAAGCTCCGGCATGGGTGACGGCCCAAACAAACAAGTATTTCCCATCAGCGACAGTTAACGGAGAAATAACGCCGGAATATTTAGGAGTTGGATATATAATCGGTCCTCGAATCGCAGGGGTGTTGGTTGCAGGAGGAGTTCTGGCTTGGTTAGGATTGATTCCGCTCCTAGCAACGTTAGTTCCTGCCGAAACGATAGCAGCTCAATTAGTTAAGTTAGGGTATCTTGCCGGCTTAGATAAGGCAGGCGGCCCCGGAGCTTGGGATCCCGCAGCTAAAACTTTCGCCGATTTTCCCAATGCAATTTATAGAGCATATGTACGCCAAATAGGAGCGGGGGCAGTTGCTGCCGGTGGTTTTATCACGTTGCTGAAAACTATTCCTACAATTGTTTCTTCTTTTAGATCTAGCCTTAAATCTGTTGGTGCCGCCGCTGATAGTGCTGCAACCAAGCGTACCGAAAACGACCTTTCTTTTAAAACAGTGATTTTCGGAAGCCTCGGCTTAATTGTATTAATGGCGGTTTTGCCTCAGATTCCCGGAGATTCTATCCTAAATAAGTTAATTATCGGAATTCTGGTTGTTGTTTTCGGATTCTTTTTTGTTACCGTATCCAGCAGGATTGTAGGATTAATTGGTTCTTCATCAAACCCTATTTCCGGAATGACTATCGCAACTTTAATGGGAACGTGTTTAGTTTTCATCAGTGCCGGGTGGACCGGGAAATTTTATGAGCCTATGGCATTGGTAGTGGGAGGGATGATTTGTATAGCCGCTGCAAATGCAGGAGCAACGTCTCAAGATCTTAAAACCGGCTATATAGTAGGAGCGACTCCTAAATATCAACAGTTAGCGTTATTTGTAGGAGCGGTGGTTTCCGCAGTAATAATCGGTATAACACTTTCCGTATTAGATCGCCCCACCCCCGAACTCCAAGCCCAAGGAATTCAACACGCAATAGGCAGCGTTGCCTATCCGGCTCCACAAGGAACGCTTATGGCTACATTAATAAAAGGTTTATTGTCGTTTAACCTTGATTGGCAATTTGTTCTGGTAGGAGTTTTTTTAGCAATCACTATGGAGCTTTGCGGAGTTAAATCATTGTCCTTCGCCGTTGGTGCGTACTTGCCCTTGTCAACAACGCTACCCATTTTTGCGGGTGGTGCAATTAAAGGTTTAGTTGATATAAGAGCAAAACGAAAAAAAGAATATGTGGGAGATGATGAACTGGGAAGAGGTTCGCTTTTCGCAACCGGGTTGGTAGCCGGAGGAGCACTTATGGGTGTTATTTATGCTTTCTTAATGGCTTTTCAAACCACATCTACCCCTGTAGGAAGGCTGAATTTAGAAGAACATCTTGTATCCGGATTGGGCAAAGAAGGTTTCCAATTACTCGGATTTATTTTCTTTCTTTTTATGGGCTTTGTTCTTTATCGAATTGCAGTAACAAAAGGAAAAGAAATCTAAAAAAGAGTTGCCATAAAGTTTAAGCGGCTTACTTTTCAGAGTAAAGTATTTCTTATAATTATTCCTTTTGTTTGTTATGAACCAAAAGGTTATAGTATTGTTGTGCTCAGCAGTTTTTGCCCTGAAGCCCCCATTTGAGAATTGAAGGGATTAACAAAAGCAAGAGAGCCAAGTGTGAAAGGTAGCTTTAATAATTCAATACTAGATCAGGTCTGCTTGTTGCCGACTCCCATCGAAACTTCACCCATTGTTTTAGGTCTGTATTGATATTAGGCTTAATCACCTCAAAATGCAAATGCGGACCGTTAGAAAAGCCTGTGTTCCCTGAAAGAGCAATAACTTGGCCTTGTTTAATTTTTTGTCCTTCTTTCACCTTGATGCCCTTTTTGCCTAAGTGACAGTAATTTGCCATAGTTCCGTCATCGTGGTAAATGGATATATAATTGGCCTCATTGATGAATTTTCGATCAGAGCCTCCTTTGTCGGAGTCATTTTTAATTGCAGCCACAATCCCGTCACGTGCCGCACATACTGCCGTTCCAACAGGCATTAAAAAGTCGTAGGCATACATTTTTTGATGACTGAATGAACCAAAGGGACCTTGAGAAACCTTATACCCTGCATTTTTATCGTAAGGAAAGCGATAAAAGTAGTCTGCGTTTACTGATTGAGTGACGTCGCCGGGAACTACACGCCAAGAGTAATTGTATTTATAGCGACCGTTGGGGTTTTCCGGGTAAAGTACCTTTAAAATTTTTCCGGTCGTTTTAGGGTCAACTATCGATAAAACTGTGTCAACTGAATGTGGAACCGGGTTTTCAACCTCGAATAACAGACGCAGGGTGACGGGAATAACCATATCATTATCGGCACGAATGATAATACTGTCTCCCGATTCTTCCGCATAGATTTTAGTGCGATTAGTTTTTTTATACGACTGAGAGTATGAGAATACATTTGATAGCGCAAGCACTAATGTCAAAAATATCCTTTGCGATAGTGCAAAAGTCGGTTTAAAGGCAGGTTTTTTCAGTATTGCCGATTCAGTTAATGAACGGGCTGCGGAAACATTCATCTAAAAAACATCAACTAACGCAGTTTTACGAAAGAGCGTTTCTTAGGTTCGATTTAGATATTAACAGGAAAGTTGACTTTTCAACATGTGCTTCATGATGTCCGGTATTTTCGTGTTTTTGGAAATTGCGTGTTCTTCCCGGTAGTTTTAATATATTGCAGTAAACAATTAATCACCAATCCTAATATGTCCTCCAGAAGAGATTTTATAAAGGCCACTGCTGTCGGTACCGCAGGTTTAATGCTTAGTAACAACTATTTGTATTCATCACCCGCAGGTGTACCATATGCAAATGATTCGACATCTTTACGCTTCCGGCAAATACATTTAGATTTTCACACCAGCGAAAAAATTGCCGGCGTCGGCTCTGATTTTGATCCGGAAAAATTTGCGGATACCCTTAAGAAAGCTTCAGTTAATTCTGTTACTTGTTTTGGCCGTTGCCACCATGGATATATTTATCATGATACTAAAATGTTTCCCGAAAGACATCATCCATCGCTTAAACGTAATCTCTTAAAGGAGCAGATCGAAGCTTGTCATAAGAAAAATATTCGTGTACCGGTTTATGTTACCATGCAATGGGATTTGTTTTCCGCTAACCGCCATCCCGAATGGTTGATGCGCGACGAAAAAGGACAGCCGTTGAGCACTAACGGCACATTCGAGCCGGGCTTCTATCAACATCTTTGTATTTTAACGCCATATCGCGAGTTTTTGAAAAAGTATGTGACGGAACTGTTTGAGCAAGTTCCGGTTGACGGATTGTTCTTTGATATATTTCACGCTTTGCCCAATGCAAATCAAGAAAGTATAAATGGAATATTAAAAAAAGGACTTGACCCGGCAATTTCGGAGGTAAGGCAAGCCTTTTATAAGCAAGCTTTAGACGGTTTCAAGGCTGAAATGACAGCTTTTGTTCGCAAGTTAGATAAGAATTGTACTATTTTTTATAACGGCGGACACGTCGGGCCTTATATTCGTTCATCAATTAATTCCTATACTCATCTTGAACTTGAATCGCTTCCGAGCGGAGGGTGGGGTTACCTGCATTTTCCTCTTACTTCAAGGTATGCCCGAAACCTGGGGAAGGATATTATGGGAATGACCGGCAAATTTCATACCTCTTGGGGAGATTTTCATTCACTGAAAAATCAACCGGCGTTGGAGTTCGAGTGTTTTACTATGTTGGCTCAAAATGCGAAATGCTCCATCGGCGATCAATTACACCCTCAGGGGATTTTAGACCCCGGAACTTACGATTTAATAGGAGCGGTGTATAAACAAGTGGCAGAAAAAGAGCCTTGGTGTGTAGGTGCAAAAGCCTTGAGCGATATTGCTGTTTTTAGTCCTGAAAAAGAAACCGGTACTGATAACCGAATCAATGATGTGATTTTAGGAGCAGTAAGAATACTGCAAGAAGGTAAACATCAATTCGATGTGGTAGATCGCATGTCGGATTGGAGTTCTTATAAAGTTCTTGTTTTTCCTGATGTTATTGCATTTAACGATCAACTTAAATCTAAGGTTGAGGCTTTTGTTGCCAGAGGAGGAGCGGTTATTGCTTCCTACCAATCCGGCTTAACGGAGGATAAAAAGGCATTTGCTTCGCCGGTATTTGGCTTGGAATTGGTAGGCGAAGCGCCCTTCAGCCCCGATTTTTTAGTGCCTGAAGGAGAAATAGGAAAAGGCTTGCCGAAACAGGACTTTGTAATGTACACAAAAGGCATGCAGGTTAAACCATTGGATGCGAAGGTTTTAGTAAATGCAGATATACCCTATTTTAACAGAACTTGGGAGCATTTCGTGTCTCATAAACATACTCCGTCAGCGTTCAAAGCAGGATACCCGGGAATTACTAAAGCCGGAAAAGTTATTTATTTTATGCATCCGGTATTTACACAGTATGCTCAAAATACTCCTTTGTGGTGCAAGAAGTTAGTTTTAAATGCCTTGGATATTTTACTCCCTATGCCGGTTTTAAAGGTGGATGCGCCAAGTTTTGTTGTTGCTTCCTATAATGAGCAGGCGCTTTTGAAGCGCCGGGTAATTCATCTTCTTAATTATATCCCTGAAAGAAGAGGTACTCAGTTTGATGTTATTGAGGATATCATTTCAACCGAAAATGTTACTGTTTCTGCAAGTGCCGGAAAGACTATTTCTAAGGTAACTATTGTTCCACAAGGCAAAGTCTTAGAGTTTAAGCAAGAAAATGGCAGGATTGTATTTATAGTACCTGAAATAAAGGGTCATCAGATGATTGAACTCGCTTAATCTACAAATTAAAGAGTAAAAAAAGCAATGGAGTCGAACTTCATTGCTTTTTTTGTTTTACCAGACGAAAAAATTACTTAATGTTCAAAATATTTTGCCTTTTAATCTATTTAATTCAATCATTATTGGTGTTTTTTGTGTTTTTAGTAAAAATTAGACAAAAAATTGTTGTTTTTTGTAGTTATTATTTTAATATTTGTCCTAATTACTTTTAAAATTAAAAAAAACTGACATGAGATTAGAATTAGTAAAAAAAAGTGTGTTTTTCTCCATTGAGATTCTTCTTTTCCGACGACAGCGAGAAATCGGAAATGAAAAAGTAAATCCAATAGTCAACATGAGATAAATTATTAAAATCCCCAAATCAACCCTTAATTAACAACAGCAATGATTAAAAGAATGACCATTATGGCTGCTCTAGTAGCAGCAGGAGTAAGTTATGCCTCGGCGCAAGACA
>JAYULL010000144.1:0-31571 GCA_043763625.1 Sphingobacteriaceae bacterium
GTAATAAAATACACGCTTATATTTTTAACGTTGATACTGTTCTCGTGTAAACGTGACCAAAGGATTTATATAAATTTTACCTCGCCCAACGAAGGCGCTTTAGTGCATGCCGACTCTAATTTATTGGTGAGTCTTGAAATTAATTCGGCAATAGAGGCTGATTCGATTCACTATTTTGTTGATACTTTTAAGGTAGGCAAATCAAACCTGCCAAAAGGGGAACTAAAGCGACTTGATAATTTCAACATCAATACATTCGGTCTTCCTTTGGGTGATCATGCATTATCTGTTAGAATATATTACGAGGGAAAAAAAGAAGAAGCATCTACCGGTATAACAATTATTCCGGCAACAGCACCCGTTCAATACTCCTTTAAGGTTGTGAACACTTATCCGCATGATACCACTTCTTATACTGAAGGGTTGGAATTTCGTGACGCGGTTTTGTACGAAAGTGACGGGATGAAAGGCGAGTCTACTTTACGCAAAACTGATTTAAAAACCGGCAAGGTGTTGCAAAAAATTGATATCCCTGCCGAATATTTTGCAGAAGGAATTACGGTTGTAGGCGACAAAATAGTTCAGCTGACTTGGCAAGAAAACGTGGGGTTTGTTTACGATAAAAAAACATTTAAGAAGTTGTCCGAATTCAATTATCAAAACAGTCGCGAAGGTTGGGGTTTAACTTATAACGGCCGTGAATTAATAAAATCCGACGGTACAAATAAAATATATTATTTAGATCAAGGTAATTATAGAGAACTTTTAGGCAAAGGCGTTTACGATAATAAAGGGCCTGTTGATAATTTGAACGAGCTTGAATATATTGATGGGAGAATTTACGCAAACATTTATACAAAAGACATTATAGCAATCATTAACCCCTCGACCGGTGCTGTAGAAGGCGAAATTGATCTAAGTAATTTATATCCTAAAGAAAAGAGAAACCCGGAGGCCGACGTATTAAACGGTATTGCTTGGGATAAAGAGAACCGCCGCTTGTTCGTTACCGGTAAAAAGTGGGATAAGCTTTTTGAGATTAAGGTTTTTCCGAAGAAATAACTCGCGGATTATTTAAACTGCGAGTTATTCTTAAAGCTTTTGATTTAAGTTGTTACTGTTAGTGTGGTTCCTACGATAGTTACAGGATAAGTTTTGAGAGGGCTGACAGAACCTCCGACCGAAGGACCGGATAAAACACTGCCGCTTGTAGAAAATTTTGCGGAGTGCTTATCACAAACTATCTTGTTGTCGGCTTGTATCCAGTTTAAATTTCCATTCTCATGAGGGCAAAGCTTTTGGGTTGCTACAAACGAACTTGAAAGGTTTCCCTCTGCTATTCTAAAAATTAAAATCCCGTTTGTTGAAGTTTGGCTGCCGATTGTTTTTAGCTGAGTAGCTAGGTCAACACTTACCTTTGTACCGCTTGCAAGTCCCTCATTTTTATCTTTGCTACAGCCGGAAAAACAACTTCCCGAACAAATTAAGGCCAAGCTCAGGCCGAATGATTTTAGAAATTCTTCGCGTTCCATAGTGTTATCTTTTTAAGGTTAATAGATTTTAGTTTCTATATCAGGGTTTTTTGATTTAAACAATGTGAAGTTTCTTGAAATGGTAAAGGCAAACCGGACACCCCCGTGTCGCCAAGATTTTTTGGTATTGGGGATAAAATTATTTTCAATTATTCCTTCCGAGTTCATGAAGTTTAATGAGAAAACGTGGCCGCCTGTTTCAATTTCTAACCCTAAACCTAAAGGATTATAATAAGTATCAGACAGGTTATTAGATCTCCCGAAAGCATTTACCAACTGGTAATCAGCTACGAGGGCCACTCGCTTAGCCATTTTAAATCTTCCCGCAAAACCTAAACTAAACAGATTGTTTTTATCAAGGGCATCAGGTGCTTGCGTTCGGATTAAATAAGATGGTAAAACTTCAAACGAAACCCTTGAAGAAAACCTCCGTGCAATGATTCCCTGCAAAAAGTATGATATTCGATCTGAGGAGTTTGAAAATTCTGCGTTAGAAAAAGCCTTTCGTGTAATCCAACCGCCTTGTCCCAATAGGGTTAAGGTAACCGGCATTTTTCCTTCCGCCTGCTCTATAAGCTTGTATTTTAAGTACAGGTTGTAGAGTTCGTCTTGTTTACTTCTCCCGATACCTGCAGTAAGCCTATTTGTGAAACCGTAGTCGAAACCAATAAACAGATCTGTAGCTGCGTCTAACCCGTAAAGCGTATGCACTCCGCCGAAGTCACCGCCAATATCACCGAAATGATGCTTTATCATAAAGTCTAAATCATGCTTCTTTTCTGTTTCGCTCGAATGCAACAAAACCACATGCGTAGATTTAAAAGTTGAACCGGAAGCTTTTACCTTTTCAGGAATAAGTTCTTTTATTAAAGAATCAGCATCTTGACTTTTACCTTGAAAGTGAAGAAATACAATTGCAACAAGAATTAATAATTGTTTAGGCATAGTTTAGTTCTTATTTAGATAAGGAGTTTAAAAGTGCATCAAATGACACCTTAATTACTTCGGCAACCTTTGTTATAACAAGACGTGGTATTTTGATATTATGATCTATACAAGCTACATCAAAGCTTGTAGTAACTCGTAAATTACCGTCTTTTATCTCGATCTGCCCGGGAATGGTACGCGGTTTATCAATCCCATGAACATTTAAAGTGCCTTTTACAGTAACTGAAATAATTCCTTCTTTAGAAAGATCAAGATCTTCTTGGATATTTCCTTTAAACTTGGCATATGGGAATTTGTCGCTTTCCATGTAGTTTTCATTGAAATGCTCTTGCATTAGTCCTTTGCCGAAAACAAAGCTTTTTATCGGGATTTGAAATACAATTTCTTTGCTTTTTGCAATTAAAACACCTGCGCCCTTGTCTGTAACGGCTTTTACATCTTCTATAGGAGTAGATGAAAAAATAACGACCTTGGCGTTTTTTGTGCCGAAATTTTGAGCAAAAAGTGTACTGCTTATTGCTAAAAAGAGCGCTGTAAGCATTCTCTTTTTAATGTTTATTAAAGTGCAAATCATACGTTAGGTTGAAATTAATGCCGCCGGATTTTAATTTAACTTTCCCTTCACCGACGCCGCTCAGAGGCAGTTTTAAGTATGGCTCAAGGCCCATGTTTAGATTTGTCTTTTTTACTTTGAAATTATAGGTAGCCGATACATCCGCGACGCCCAAATAATGCCTGTTTTCGTTGAGTGCCTGAATCGTGAAATCAGGAATTCTCGATTCCGGCGTATAGTAAAACACGTATTTTTCTTTTAACATCAGGTAGCTTGAAAGGCCGGCATTAATTGCCAACCCTGTTTTGGTAGATGTTTTTAGTATGTAAGACAGCCGAAATGGAATCTCCAATACATTGCAAGAACCGTCAATTGCGGTAACATATTTTTTTACATTTAGGTAACCGGGATTATTCAACTCATAATTCATAGCTGAAGCCGCATAAGTTTTTAAGCCATAGCGCAACCCGGTTGCAATCTTCAAGTTTTTATACAAACCGGTTTGAAGTAACAGGCCCACGTTCAATCTTGGATTGCTACCTGCAAAAGCTTTCGTAGAGCTATAGTCAGGGCCTGCTGAAAAGATTAGTGCAAAAGCCCGTCCATTCGTTTTCTTCCCTGTTTTTTTAACCGTTGAATCCGGTGTCGAAGCCGCCGTCGTATTTGCCGGCATTTCCATAAATCCGACAGCAAAATTTACAGGTAGGTTTTCTCTGTTTATTTTATCCAAAGTGATACTTGCCACGTGCGAGAATTTATCATTTCTGATATTATTCAAGGCATTTACATCTTCTCTTGCTTGTTGAAATTGAATATTATCACCCGTTTTAAAAAGATTAGTTTCCGCCTCTTGTTCTTTGCGTTTTGTTAAACTAACATCCGGTTGTTTACCTTTTTCTTTTGGCTTTGCTTTTGAAAGCGGGTTAGGGTTTATGTAAGACTCCTCTTGCCGAGTAATTTTTTTTGAACCGGCATATTCGGGCTTTTTGTAAAAGGTCTCAATGTTTCCTTTATTAAAATATAAAGCGGTTCCTGCTAATAAAAAAAGAAGTACTATACATGAATTACGAACAACAATAAACCTTTCCCGCTTTTTTAATTTGCCCTCCATTTTATCCCACCCCGCTTCATCGAACCGGAAATTTGCCTCTTCAATCCGTTGCTGAAACAGTTTATCAAAATCGCTCTCAGGTATCTGTTTCATATTGTTTTATAGTGGTCCGGCAGATATGATTTTACCTCCGTCTCTGTCAGCATTTTCCTTAGGTTTTCGCGTGCTTTAAACAGGTTTGATTTTGATGTTCCTACAGAAATCGAGAGCATTTCTGCTATTTCTTCATGCGAGTAGCCGTCTATTACAAAAAGATTAAATACAGTTCGATAAGCCACCGAAAGTTTTTGAACCAGCTGAATTAAAGAATCATAGTTGATTTTAGACAAAATACGCTCGCTTTCTTCCCGGTCGTGATTTACTTTTAATTCTTCCATGGTTATTTTTTTAATTCGTACTCTGTATCTGTCAATTGAAATGTTGATCATAATAGTGCTGAGCCACGAGATGAACGAGTAATTGCTGTCGAAGCGTTGGATGTTATAAAAAACCTTCATAAAACCATCGTTTACAATTTCCAAAGCTTCGTCTTTATTCGGAGCGTAGCGTAAACAAATTTTCATGGAGAAGCTGTAATAAAGGCGATAAAGCTCTTTTTGGCTTTTTCGGTTTCGCTTTACGCACCCTTCCAGAAGATTTTTATCGATAAATTTCTCCACTAAAAATTTGTAGCTGACGGTAAGTACGAGATTGTCTTTCTCGCGGTTGCTTTGAAACTAAATTTATTAAAAAAAGGCAAATAAAAACGGGGAACCGGTTTTAAACGCAGTCCCCCGTTCTATAATTTTGGCGAAAATCTATTTCCAGCTCTTGTATCGGTTAATTAATCCGTTGGTAGATGAATCATGAGAGAAAACTTGTTCCTCTGTTTTGAGCTCCGGCAGAATCTGACTTGCAAGTTGTTTGCCCAGCTCAACTCCCCACTGGTCGAAGCTGAAAATGTTCCAAATAATTCCTTGAACAAAAATTTTGTGTTCGTAGATAGCAATAAGCGAACCCAAGGTTCTCGGAGTTACTTTTTTAAACAGAATTGAGTTTGTAGGCCGATTTCCTTGGAATACTTTAAATGCCGCAAGTGCTTCAATTTCTTCTTCCGATTTCCCCGAGGCAGTCAGTTCTTTGATAACTTCTTCTTCGGTTTTCCCGTTCATTAACGCTTCAGTTTGGGCAAAGAAGTTCGAAAGAAGCAAAATATGGTGTTCCGCCAGAGGATTGTGGCTTTGTGCCGGAGCGATAAAATCGCAAGGAATCAGCTTAGTTCCCTGATGAATCAGCTGGTAGAAAGCATGTTGGCCGTTAGTTCCGGGTTCACCCCAAATTATCGGACCGGTTTGGTAGTTTACGGGTTGCCCGTTTCTATCTACATATTTTCCGTTACTTTCCATATCCCCCTGCTGGAAATAAGCTGCAAAGCGATGCATGTATTGATCGTAAGGTAAAATTGCATGACTTTCGGCTCCAAGAAAATTGTTATACCATATCCCTAAAAGGGCAAGAATAACAGGAACATTCTGTTCAAAATTTTCTTCTCGGAAATGGTTGTCTATAGCATGAGCTCCTCCCAGTAATTCCCGGAAGTTATCAAATCCGATACTCAAACAAATAGATAAACCTATAGCACTCCATAAAGAATAGCGTCCCCCAACCCAATCCCAAAACTCAAACATATTTTTAGTGTCTATGCCGAATTCTGCTACTGCCTTTCCGTTCGTAGACAGTGCCGCAAAGTGTTTAGCGATATCAGATTCTGTTGCCCCTGATTCTAAAAACCATTTTCTGGCACTATGCGCATTAGCCATGGTTTCTTGGGTAGTAAAGGTTTTAGATGCAATTAAAAATAAGGTAGTTTCGGGGTTAACCTTTTTTAGGGTTTCAACAATATGAGTGGCGTCAACATTCGAAACAAAATGCAGATTTAAACGAGTTTTATAAGGTTTCAATGCTTCAGTAACCATTACGGGCCCCAAGTCTGAGCCTCCGATTCCAATATTTACAACATCTGAAATAGCTTTTCCGGTATGTCCCTTCCATTCACCTGATATAACTGTTTTCGAGAAAGCTTCCATTTGAGCCAGCACAGCGTTTACTGTTGGCATTACATCTTTTCCATCTGCTAAAACCGGGTCATTTGATTGATTTCTTAAGGCTATATGAAGCGCAGCCCGATTTTCAGTTTTGTTTATTTTCTCTCCCGAAAACATTGCTTTTATAGCCTCCTGTAAGCCACATTCCTTAGCCAGCAAGACTAGGAGGTTTAGGGTTTTTTCATTGATGCGATTTTTAGAATAATCAATTAAAATTTCTTCAAATTGGATTGAAAATTTATCGAATCTGTGAAGATCCTCGTTAAATAAATCTTTTATATTTTGATCGGAAATTTCGGGAAGATGATCGGTAAGATATCGAAAGGAACGAGTTTGGGTAAAAGGTATTCGTGGTAACATTATTAAAAATTTGTGCGAATATAACGTAGTTATATTAATTGATTAGAAATTTGGCCGCGCTAATTTATGTGAAAATATTCTACACCCTCTATAGAATATTGTGCATTACGCATTTGTTGTATTTTAAAGAAAAAATTAGACCTTTACAATAAATAGCTCTTGAAAAAAATTGCTTATGAATATAATACCGTATCACTACGTTTTTGTAGGATCAGGCTTGTCATGTACATATACTCTTATTCATCTGCTTAATATTCTTAAGCATTCAGCCGGGAAAAAACTATGTAATGTTCTTGTTCTTGAAAAAGCCGAAGAGTTTTGGACGGGCATACCATACGGCAATCGCTCCGGAAAGAGCTCTCTTATTATAACTGCATTAAAAGATTTTATTCCTGTATCTGAACGTGAACTTTTCATCAATTTTCTAAATAGGAATTTAACTATTTTATTTGATGATTTTGAAAGTAAAGGTGGAAAACTGTCACTCGAATGGAGAGCCGAAAATAAAACCTTGGTAGAAACAGAGAAGTGGGACGATATATTTTTGCCCCGTTATTTTTTTGGAGAATTCTTGAAGAATAGAATTTCAGATTTAATAAATGAAGCGTCGGAACTTGGTTTAGTAAAATTTGATTTGATTCAAGCCGAGGTTAAAGAGATCCGAAAAGAAAAGGAAAAATATATTATATCCTATTGTAACAACGAGGAAGAAATAATTATTGAGTCAGAAAAAGTAATACTTTCAGTCGGAAGCCCTCCTAAAAAACCTTTTCTTAATGTTGGAACAACAGGCTCGAAATTTTTATTAATAGAGGACTTGTATCAACCCGCGATATCAGCAAATATTTCGTTATTGGTTAGCTCTCTCTGTAGAACCTCTGTGGCTAATAATGTGCTGGTGATCGGTTCGAATGCAAGCGCTCTAGAGTTATTTTACAATTTGAATAATTTTCCGGAACTCCGAAAATCTGTCAACAAATATTACGTCATATCTCCGAGTAAATTCCCCCATCCCATACTTATCGGAACGGAGTTAGAGAACTATGACCTTAGTAACTTAGAGCTTTTAAAAACACGAAAGCGTTTTACAGCTAACGACATTTTAGAAGCAGTTAAAAAAGATACTTACAATGCAGAAAATGCCGGAGTCAGCATAGCAGGCATAATCAATTCTACTTCGTCTGTTATAATTGATCTTTTAAATAGGCTTAGCTTCACCCAGCAAAAGCAGTTTGTGCACGCTGCAGGCGTAGAAATCGGAAAATTACAAAGGCGTGCCGGGCATGAGTATCTTGCTGTTGTTCAAAATCTTCTTGAGCGCGACAAATTAGAGTTGATACAAGGTAAGTTTTCAAAAGCTACAGAGGTTAAAGAAGGATTACAATTCGAGTATATTGATAAGGAGGGTCAAAGTATTGCTTTCAGCACGCCGGTACAAGCAATTATTAACTGCGGCGGGTTTAACGACATAAGTGAAAATACAATTTCGCTGTTAATAAAAAATCTAATCAAAAACAACATCTGTAAACCTAATAGATCCCGAAGAGGTTTTTTTGTCAATGAAAGATTTGAGGCTAATAAAAATTTGTTTGTTATGGGCCCTCTTTTAGCCGGAAACATTAATAAGAATATCCGAGTTTGGCACGCGGAAAGTTGCTCGAGAATATTCTCTCTTTCAAAGCAGCTTGCTGAGAATTTAGCAGCCGACCATTAAGGTTTCATTTGTATTAAACTGCTTTAATTCTATCTTTGTGGCCATGACCAAAGAACATATACAGGATTTAAGGGATAGAATAACTTCCCTGAGGAGGCATCTTTGACATCGACAAGAAGCTTGATGACCTGCATATTGAACAAGAACTTACACTCACCCCTGATTTTTGGGATAATCCTAAAAAAGCCGAGAAGGTTCTTCACTCCATTAAATTAAAAAAAGTTTGGACAGATGGTATTGTTGAAGCAGATAAGTCTGTTGACGATGCCTCTGTTATGCTTGATTTTTTTCAAACCGGCGACGCAAGCCAAGAAGAACTTAGAGAGCAGTTTGAATCTGCACGCAAAATAGTTGAAGACTTAGAGTTTAAAAATATGTTAAGCTCCGAAGAAGATCAATTGAACGCGGTTATGCAAATTACAGCGGGGGCAGGGGGAACAGAAAGTTGCGACTGGGCCTTTATGTTAATGCGCATGTACATCATGTGGGGAGAGAAAAACGGGTGTAAGGTTACCGAACAAGATTCACAGGAAGGGGATGTTGCCGGAATTAAATCAGTTACTTTACAGTTCGAAGGGGAGTTTGCTTACGGATATTTGAAAGGTGAAAACGGCGTTCATCGTTTAGTGCGAATTTCTCCGTTTGATGCAAACGCTAAGCGTCATACCTCTTTTGCATCCGTTTATGTTTATCCTCTTATAGATAACACAATCGAGATCGAAGTAAATCCTGCCGATATCGAGTTTGAAACTTTTCGATCGGGCGGTGCAGGAGGTCAAAACGTAAATAAAGTAGAAACTGCAGTTCGTTTATATCATAAGCCCTCGGGAATTATAATTAAGAATCAAGAATCACGGTCGCAACTGCAGAATAAAGAAAATGCAATCCGGCTGCTTAAATCTCAGCTGTACGAATCAGAATTGCGAAAACGTAGGGAAAACACCGCTGTTATAGAAGGCAATAAAAAGAAAATTGAGTGGGGATCGCAAATTAGAAACTATGTTCTTCACCCTTATAAACTAGTGAAAGATCTCCGTACTAATTATGAAACTTCAAATGCGCAAGCGGTTCTAGACGGAGATTTAAATGATTTTTTTAAAGCCTATTTGATGGAGTTTTAGCAAAAAGTACCGGACTTAAAACGTGAATCGGACGGAAAGGCCTACTCCTGATAAATCCAAATGTGTATCAGGCACAATCTCAAACGCCGGTTTCCAATCTAACGAAACATTTATTGGCGCCTCGTCAAACTTGTAGTCCAAGCCTACTACGCCGTCGCCGCTCAGCAAGAGTTCGCCATTATCAAGTGGTTTATAATTTCGACCGCCTATAGATGCTCCCCCTCCGTAATACCAATTAATTCCGTAACCGTTATTTATAGGCTGATGAATTTCGTACAAACCGGTGGCTCGGAAATATGAATAGTCTTTCTTAGATTGAAAATTTAGGATAAAATCGACGGCGTTTTGTTTATCAAGAAACATTTTAAAAGTAACACCGTTGGATGCACCCAAACGGCCCCCGACTGCATACTTGTATGATTGTGCTTTGAGATTAAGGGATATGCAAAGCATAATTATTGTAGAAAAGGTAACAAAGATATTTTTCATGGTATTGAATTTAAGTGAGTAGCTGTAACTTATACAAGCTGTAAAGTAAATTAGGCGGCTAAGTTATTACTAAACACATTAACCAACCGAACTTTTTAGTTAAATTATGTTAACACTCCCGTTTTTGATGTTTAAAAAAGATAAATTTGAGCCTCGTTTTTAAGGTAAAACCCTGCGAGTTTTGATGTACATGAACATATCCTTAATAAAAAAACTTTTAATACCTGCGTTTCTACTGGCGTTGGTTAGTTGCGAGAAAGACTATAAGAGTATTGCTGAATTGGATAAAAAGAATATCCAAGAGTATATGCAAAAAAATAATTTAAATATGATCGCTGATACAAGCGGCATCTATTACGAGATTATTAGCCCGGGAACGGGTGCTCCGATTGACTATAAAGATAAAATACCTATGCATTTTTCTCAGAAATCGTTGGACGGAGCCTATATAAATGCCGATACTATTATCAATCGATATGCGGACTTTTTCGGTTACCTTTCGCCAATTGGGATAAGAGAAGGAGTGAAAAAGTATTTAAAAAATAGAGGCGGAAAAATCAGGTTGATTGTGCCCTCAAGGCAAGCCTTCGGACGCAATGGTACTACCAAGATACCTGCAAACGCTTCCTTAGATTATGTTGTTACAGTATTAGATGATAAAAAGCTGTCTGCTTACGAAGATAACTCGATAAAAAAATATCTTCAACAAAGCAATTTATCAGGGTTTACAATGACTTCGTCAGGGTTATATTATAAAATCATAGCTGCCGGGGTCGGAAGTCCTATCACTCAAGATTCGCTGATTTCTGTTAACTATACCGGTAAATTGCTTAATGGTACTGTCTTTGAATCCGGCGAATCGAAGCCGACGTCTGTTCTTAGGTTTATTAAGGGTTGGGTTGAAGCAGTGCCAATGATAAACGAAGGAGGACAAATTCGGATCGTTGTTCCTTCGAATTTAGCTTATGGTAATGAAGGGAGCAAAAATGGAAAGGGTGGTTATACTATCCCTCCTTTTTCAATCTTGGATTTTGATATAAAGGTTCTTAAAGTAGAAGAGCCCTCAAATTAGTCTAACCTAAAGTGCTTCTTTAAAAACTCTTAGCGCCCGTTCTCGTGCGAATTTATGCTCAACTATTGGTTTCGGATATTTAAAAGGGTCGCTAAACTCAGGGAGAAAAGTTTTAATGTACTTTAATTCGGGATCAAACTTTTGGGTTTGAAGTTCCGGATTAAAAACCCGGAAATAAGGTACGGCATCATTGCCGGAACCGGCTGCCCATTGCCAACCGCCAACGTTGCTTGCTTGATCGTAATCTAAAAGCTTTCGAGCAAAATAAGCTTCTCCCCAACGCCAATCCACCAATAAATGCTTAGTTAAGAAACTTGCAGTAATCATTCGAACGCGGTTATGCATCCAGCCTGTATTATTTAATTGCCGCATTCCGGCATCCACAATCGGATAACCGGTTTCGCCTTTGCACCAAGCGTCAAATTCCTCCGAATTATTTCTCCAGTCTATTTTATCAAAAGCAGGCCTAAAAGAATATTTTACTGTTTGTGGAAAGTACCACAAAATCATCATGTAAAACTCCCTCCAAATTAACTCTTTGAGCCACGTTTTTTCCATGGAACGGTATGCTTCTGTTGCAACCTCTCTAACACTTATAGTTCCGAAGCGCATATGAATGCTAATTTTAGAAGTGCCCCCTACAGAAGGGTAGTCTCGAGTTTGTGCATAGTTGCCGATAACATCTTTATAATTTTTTCCCGGAAAGCTTAAGCAAGACTTTTTAAAGCCGATTTCTTCTAGCGACGGAGTTTGAGAGTTAAAAAGAAAAAAACTTGAAAAGTATTTTTCCGTCGGGTAAGCTTTTAAATGAAAGTCAGGTTTTAGAGACTGCATCCATGTCCTCTGATACGGCGAATAAACCGTATACGGCTTGCCGTTGTCTTTTAAAACTTCTTGCGGACTGAAAATTACTTGATCTTTAAATTTATGAAAACTAATGCAACGGCTTGCAAGAAAATTTGAAACCGCTGCATCTCTTTGCAGGGCGTACGGCTCATAGTCTTCATTCGTATATACTCCTGAGGTTTTATATTCTTCTACAAGTTGCTGCCAGGCCTTGTGAGGCTCAGCATGTTTAATAATAAGCGACGACCCTATTTTTTTTAATTCTCTGTCAAGTTCAACAACGGTATCGTAAATGAAAGAAACGCGGGCATCATCCTCATCTTCAAGTTTGTCTAATATAGCTCGGTCAAATATGAATACGGGCAAAACCTTAAATCCGGATTTTAATGCGTGATATAGTCCGCAATTATCATAAAGCCTTAAATCTCTTCTGAACCAAAAAAATACTACCGGCTGTTCTTCAGTCATAGATATTGTTTAAAGCTTTTTCAATAGTGTTGAACTCAAAGGAAAATCCTGACGAAAGGATATTCTCGGCCGAGGTCCGATTGCTGTTGAGTACCACTTTGCTCATCTCGCCCAAAATTATCTTAAGCATGAATGCCGGAACCTTAGGCAGCCATAAAGTTTTACCGAGCTTTGATGCAATTGCTTCTGTTAATTCGGTGTTTGTGACCGGATTTGGAGCGGTTGCATTGAAAACACCTGCTAAGGATTCATTTTCTAAGACGTACGCATAAATACTTATTAAGTCCGCAATATGGATCCAAGGAACCCATTGTTTTCCGTCACCCAGCGGAGACCCGAGACCTGAGAGAATAGGTTTAGCTATTTGCGGTAAGGCACCCTTGCCTTTATCCAGCACAACTCCTGTTCGAAGTTTTACTATCCTAGAAAAAAACCTCGCACCTTCTTCCGCTGCAATCTCCCATTCCTCACAAGTGCGAGCTAAAAAACCTGTTCCGGGAGGAGAAGTTTCATGTAGGATAGCGTCTCCTCCGTTTCCGTAAAATCCTACCGCTGAAGAAGAAATTAATGCCTTAATTCCATGATTAGGTGTACGCTCTAAGAGCGAGTAAATTAAACGTATGGAAGCAGTACGGCTGTTAATTATTGCAGCTTTTCTAGCGTTAGTCCAAGGTCTGTCGGCAATACCTTCTCCTGCAAGGTGGATAACAGTGTCAACCTGTTCTATACACGCCGGATCGATTTCACCTTTAACAACATCCCATTTAAAAACGTTAACTTTTCCGTCTGCCGGCTTAGCGCTTCGGCTCAGATGATTAACGATATATCCTTTTTGGAGAAGTAATTCGGTTAAAGAGGAGCCAATAAAGCCGCTGCCTCCTGTTATTAATATTGCTTTCATTTATTGATTGAACCCAATAACAAAGCCTTTGATTTAATTTGGAGAAATTATTTCTCCTGTAATCGGCTGTTTCAATATCGGGGTGTCATTTGATATACGTTTGTAAAATCCGGAGGCGTCAACTCCGTGTCCAAATCCGCAGGCCGAATTAGGATTGGCGCTTTTTTGCATCACTATAATTCCCTTAGGCAAAAATTTTAAGGTTAAAATGCAAGACGAATCGTATTCGGGAGTGGTGTAGGTTATTGTATTATTTGTAATCACTAATGTATCTACAAAAGACCCGGAATTATAGCTTGGTGGTCCCAAACTGCTCTCTAATGTTATTGCTGCTTTACTCCGGGGAAGTTCTTTAATTTGAATTATTCCATATCTGAGATCCGGTTCCCGTCCTTTAATAAATTTGTTTGTATTTAATTTGTACGTTCCGGATGGGCTTGTTTTAGGTTTTATTCGGAATCCAATAAAAAGAATTAAACTGATAAAAAGTAAGGCCAATATTAGAACTTGCTTCACTCGACTAAACCGAATAGCCGTTAATATAACTCTCTAAATGAGCGATTATGGATTTTTGATTGTCGATTACGGATTTTACGGCATCGCCGATAGAAATCATTCCTAACACCTTACCGGCGTCAACTACCGGCAAATGCCGAATATGATTCGAAGTCATTAACTGCATGCAATCATCGATACTGTCGCCGGGTTCAACATTAATAAGTGTAGAAGTCATCACTTCGCTTATCTCCGTGTCTTTTGATGAACGGCCTTGCAAGATAATTTTTCGTGCATAATCTCTTTCGGTAAAAATTCCTTTAAGGCTTTCGTTTTCGATAACAAGCAAAGCGCTGATGTTTTTCTCCATCATTAGTTTAAGAGCATCGTAAACTGATGTGTTGCCGGGAGCCGAAAAAACATTTGCAGATTTTTGAGACAGAATGTGTGCTACTGTTTTCATAATCAGTTAGTGGTTAGAACTTAAAGGTAAAGAATTACTTTTTTAATTCCCAAAAAAAACGGTATTTAAGTAGACTTTTTTAACTGCGGTGGCCTTTGTCGGAACTCGGTAAAAAATCTTGAACGCAAAAATGTGTGTATTTATTTGTTTATTTTGCATCCAATTCCCCTAATACAAAAATATGAGCGAACGAACCATTTTAGTATGGTTTAGAAACGATCTCCGGATACGCGACAACGAAATTTTATTAGAAGCTCTAAAAAAAGCAGATAAAGTACTTCCTGTTTATTGTTTTGATCCTCGGAGCTTTACAGAGACTTCTTTCGGCACCAAGAAAACCGGAAACTTTCGGGCAAAGTTTTTGATTGAAAGCGTAAGAGAATTAAAAAACTCGCTTACACAATTAGGAGGTAATTTAATGGTCGCTCAGGGCAATCCGGAGGATGTTCTTCCTCGGATTGCAGAGCAATATAAAGTGCAGGAAGTATATCACCATCGTGAGGTGGCTTCAGATGAAACCGAGATTTCAGCCTTAGTTGAAGCGGGGCTTTGGAAACGCCAGATAAACTTAAAACACTTTATCGGACATACCCTTTACCATAAAGAGGATTTACCTTTCCCAATCAAAGACATACCCGATGCGTTTGCCACTTTTCGAAAGAAAATTGAACGAGAGAGCGAAGTTAGAGGATGTTTTGAAGCGCCGGTTCAAATAACAATTCCGGAAAATTTTGAGGAAGGAGCTATTCCGAGTTTGGCGGATTTAGGCTTAGACGAGCCGCTTAGCGACGAAAGAGCGATAGCCGAATTCAAGGGAGGTGAAACTGTAGGTCTTGAAAGAATCAAAGAATATTTTTGGGAAAAAGATCAGGTTAACCGATATAAATCGTCTAAGACCAGCCTTATTGCAGCTTCTTTCTCCTCAAAACTTTCGGCGTGGCTTTCTATGGGATGCATTTCGACCCGGCAGGTTTATTGGGAAATTAAGCGATATGAAAAGCAAAATCCGACCACAAATTCAGGTGCAAGGTTGGCTATAGAGTTTTTATGGCGGGATTATTTCAGGTTCATGTATAAGAAATATGGCGGAAAGTTATCCAAAAATCAAGCTGAAACAAATATGCCTTTCACAGGCGAGAAGAAAATATTGTTCGAGAAATGGAAGAGTGCAGAAACCGGCATTCCTCTTATTGATGCTTGCATGCGAGAGCTTAACCTCACCGGCTTTATCAGTAATCGGGCCCGACAAATTTTGGCCGGTTATTTGGTAAATAGTTTGCACTTAAATTGGACGTGGGGAGCTGCATACTTCGAAGAGAAGCTGATTGATTATTCGCCTGCCAGTAATTGGGGAAATTGGGCAATAGTAGGAGGCATAGCGGTTGGCGGAAAAGAAAACCCGAATCAGGATGTGTTAAAACAGGCTCCCGAACTTGATACGCAAGGAGAATATGTTCGCAAGTGGGTGCCGGAACTTTCGGCTGTCCCGCCTAAACAGATTCATCAACCTTGGCTTCTAACTTTGCAGCAGCAAAAAGAGATAGGGCTAACTTCTTCGATCTACACTCAATCCGCCGTTCGGGCGCGATCAGGTGTTTAAATTTAGGATAGAAATCAGTGTTTCCGCTCGGATGACATAGGTTTGTGTTGCCTTTTTTTCTAGTCAGAAAACAGTAGTTATTTCTTTTGTTAATCTTTCAACTAAAATTAAATCGAGTTTGAAAGAGTAGCCGCAATTTTTCTTGATCGAAAAGATTACTGTTTTTATAAAAAATGGCATTTTTAAGGTAAACACTGCTCGAAGTGTACCACCAATCTCTTATTTTTGCAAAACGTTGAAATAGTACTCCCATGGATAATTTGTCGTACATAAATAATGCAAATTCTGAATATATAGATTCACTATATAAAGCATATCAAGAAGATGCCGAATCAGTTGAATTTGGCTGGAAAAAGTTTTTTGAGGGATTTGATTTCGGACGAGATGCGGAAGTTCCGGCAACAGGCGGCGAAACTCCTGAGCATTTTTTAAAAGAAATTAAGGTTTTGGGGATGATTCACGGCTACCGTGATCGGGGGCATTTATTCACCAAAACCAATCCGGTACGCGACCGGAGGAAGTATTATCCCGGAAAGGAACTTGAGACATTCGGATTTACTGAAGCTGATTTAGACACGGTTTTTAATGCCGGTGTTGAGGTTGGTTTAGGTCCGGCAAAGCTCCGAGATATTCGCGAACTACTCGAACAAACGTATTGCCAATCTATCGGTGCGGAGTTTAAATACATGCGTAATCCGGAAAAAGTGAAATGGTTTGAGCAACGGTTGGAGCAAGAGCGCACTTCGCCCAACTTTTCAATTGAAACAAAAAAACGAATTCTTAAAAAACTGAACGAGGCTGTAGTATTCGAAAACTTTCTCGGGACTAAATTTTTAGGTCAGAAACGTTTTTCTCTCGAAGGAGCGGAAAGTGTAATTCCGGCATTAGACTCAGTTATAGAAAAAGGAGCAGATCTCGGTATCGAAGAATTTGTAATCGGTATGGCTCACCGTGGCCGCTTAAACGTTTTGGCAAATATCATGAACAAAACGTACAAAGATATCTTTTCGGAATTTGAAGGTAAAAATTACGATGAAACAAAGCCGTTCGGCGGCGATGTAAAATATCACTTGGGCTTTTCTACTGACGTTCAGACCCAATCCGGAAAAAAGGTTCATTTAAGCTTATGTCCTAACCCGTCTCATTTGGAGGCCGTTGCCCCTGTTGTTGAAGGTATCGTTCGCTCAAAAATTGATTTTAAATACGGCAGAGATAACAAAAGAATTGCCCCTATCTTAATTCACGGCGATGCCTCTATTGCCGGGCAAGGCATTGTTTACGAAGTTCTTCAAATGGCCAAGCTCGACGGTTACGAAACCGGAGGGACGATCCATCTCGTGATAAATAACCAGGTAGGTTTTACCACTAACTATAAAGACGCCCGTTCTTCAACCTACTGCACAGATTTGGCAAAGGTAACGCTGTCGCCCGTTTTTCACGTAAACGGCGACGATGTGGAAGCACTGGTTTACGCAGTTAATTTAGCAGTTGAATACAGGCAGAAATACAAAAACGACGTTTTTATTGATATTTTATGTTACCGAAGATATGGGCATAATGAGTCGGATGAGCCGAAGTTCACTCAGCCTCTCTTGTACAAAATAATTGAGCAGCATCCTAATCCCCGCGAAATTTACAACAAGAAATTGCTCGAACACGGTAGTGTAGATGCAAACCTCGCCCAAGAAATGGAGAAGGATTTTAGGGCACTTCTACAAGAAAAACTCAACCAGTCTAAAGAGGCAACTGAAGTGTCTGAACCTAATCCGATGTATTCAGGTGCATGGCAAGGATTGAAGATGGCCGGTACTGATGAATTAAAAAAAACCCATAATACAGCGGTATCTGAAGAGATATTCCTTTCTATTGCAAAAAGAATAACTACACTTCCGGGAGATAAAAAATTCTTTAAAAAAATAGAAAAACTGTTTGAAGACAGAAGTAAGATGGTTGAAAACGGGAGTTTCGACTGGGCGATGGGCGAGTTGATGGCTTACGGAACCTTGCTTGAAGAAGGTAACCGGGTAAGGGTAAGCGGTCAAGACGTAGAACGCGGAACCTTCTCGCATCGCCATGCCGTAGTTAAAATTGAAGACTCGGAAGAAGAATATATCCCTTTAGCACAACTCGATAACGGAGCCGCAAAATTTGATATTTACAATTCTCACCTTTCGGAATACGGGGTTTTAGGATTTGAATACGGTTACGCATTGGCCAATCCTCATTCGCTCACCATTTGGGAAGCGCAATTCGGCGACTTCTTTAACGGAGCCCAAATTATAGTTGATCAATTTATAGTGAGTGCCGAAACGAAATGGCAGCGGTCAAACGCTTTGGTGATGTTGTTGCCGCATGGTTACGAAGGGCAAGGGCCGGAACATTCTTCTGCACGTATCGAACGTTTTATGGAGCTCTGCGCCGACAATAACATTCAAGTTGCCAACTGCACCAGCCCGGGCAACTATTTCCATTTGTTGCGCCGCCAACTAAAACGTGAGTTTAGGAAACCGCTTGTAGTGTTTACGCCTAAAAGTTTATTGCGTAACCCGCAAGTGGTGAGCAAACTTGAAGAGTTTACAACCGGAGGATTTAATGAAGTAATCGATGATTCTTTTGTAAATCCGGCAAATGTAAAACGAGTGCTTTTGTGCTCCGGAAAAGTTTACTACGATTTGCTTGAAAAGCAGCAAACAGATAATCGGAAGGACGTGGCTATTGTAAGAATAGAGCAGTTGTATCCTACGCCGTATGAAGCCATTACCGCGTTAAAGCAGAAGTATAAAAAGGCTAAAGAATTTGTTTGGGTACAGGAAGAGCCGGAAAACATGGGCGCATGGCCTTATTTCTGTCGCAAATTTCACAACTCAGATTTGAATTTACAGGTGATATCGCGTAAAGAAAGCAGCAGTACGGCCACCGGATATGCCAAGCAGCATGTCAAGCAGCAATTGTATATTGTGGGTAAAGCATTTGAAGATAAAGCAGGGCCCGAAGTAGAAAAAGCGGTAGTAAAAACCACAAAGAAAGTTGTGAATGTTGATTAACCTTATTTTGAAGAATATATGAGTTTAGAAATCAAAGTTCCGCCGGTAGGCGAATCAATTTCAGAAGTTACCTTATCACGCTGGGTAAAAAAAGACGGCGAGCAAGTTGAAATGGATGAAGTGATAGCTGAGTTGGAATCAGATAAAGCTACGTTTGAGTTAACTGCCGAAAAAGCAGGGACACTTAAAATTTTAGCAAAGGAAGGTGATACACTTGCGATTGGAGCAGTAGTTTGTGCGATAGAAGGAGAAGTTATTGCCCATCCTTCGAACGAAGAAGCGATTGTAGTTCCGGAAGCTAAAGCCGAAAAAAAACAGGAGCAGCCTAAGACTACAGCAACCGTTGACATCTTGGAAATTAAAGTTCCGGCGGTAGGAGAATCAATTTCGGAGGTAACTCTATCGCGGTGGACCAAAAAGGACGGTGATCGGGTAGAGATGGATGAGGTGATTGCAGAACTTGAATCAGACAAAGCAACTTTTGAATTAACGGCAGAAAAAGCAGGAACGCTTAGAATTATAGCTAAAGAAGGCGATACATTACAAATTGGTGCGGTAGTGTGTTCCATTACAGGAGCCGGGAGTCCGGCGTCGGCCGTCAAGGCGGCGGAACCTGCGACAGCAAACCCGGGAGCGGGAGCAAGTTACGGAGGCAATAGTGAAAAACAAGTTTCCTATGCGGCGGGAACACCTTCTCCTTCAGCATCCAAAATATTAGCTGAAAAAGGTGTTGAACCTTCGGGTGTAAACAGTACAGGTATCGGCGGAAGAATTACAAAAGAAGACGCGTTGAAAGCTGAAAGCGGAAAACCAAAAGCTGAAGCTGCTTCCGGAGTTAAGTCGCAACCGGCAGCTCAGTCACAAGTTCAGGTCAGCTCCGGAAATCGCGAAGAGCGTCGTGATAAAATGACCCCGCTTCGTAAAACAATTGCCAAACGCTTGGTCGCTGTAAAAAATGAAACTGCTATGCTTACCACTTTTAACGAAGTGGACATGAAGCCCATCATGGATATTCGAGCGAAGTACAAGGATCAATTTAAAGAAAAATACAGCGTTGGTTTAGGATTTATGTCTTTTTTTACAAAGGCGGTATGCGAAGCGTTGAAAGAGTTCCCGGCAGTTAATGCACGAATTGAAGGTGAAGAAATTGTTTACAGCAATTTTGCGGATATAAGCATTGCAGTGTCGGCACCTAAAGGACTGGTAGTTCCCATAATCAGAAATGCCGAAACTAAAAGTCTTGCAGAAATTGAAAAAAGCGTTGTCGAGTTGGCTACCAAAGCTCGTGAAAACAAATTAACACTCGAAGAAATGACCGGAGGAACCTTCACCATTACCAATGGAGGAGTTTTCGGTTCTATGCTTTCTACCCCGATTATCAATTCGCCGCAATCTGCAATATTAGGCATGCACAATATTGTCGAACGTCCGGTTGCTGTAGGCGGACAAGTGGTTGTTCGGCCCATTATGTATGTGGCTTTATCGTATGATCACCGTATTGTGGACGGAAGAGAATCGGTTAGTTTCTTAGTAAAAGTTAAACAGCTGTTAGAAGACCCGACAAGACTATTGTTGGGAGTATAACGCGCAACTAATATATTACAAGCAAAAAGCGGCTTAAAGGCCGCTTTTGCTGTTTTAGTTTCGATTTAGGTTTAAGAAGTATATTTGTAAAACACCCGGAACCGGCTATTTTAACACTTATCAGATCAACAATCCTATTTATATCTTACTCACTCCGCCGGATCCGCTCTTCATAAGGCTTACTTTCGCATCGCCGGAATAACGAATATTACCGGAACCGCTCACTACTGCGTGCAAGTTGTCGTTAACTTCAAGAGTCGCATTCCCGCTCCCGCTCATTTTTATATCTGCATTCTCTGTCTCAAATCGGTTGCCGTCGAAATTTCCGCTTCCGCTAATAGCAATATAAGCTTTATCGGCACTTCCCCAAGTATTTATTTTGCCTGAACCGCTAATGGTTGCTGCCAGATTTGAACATTCTAAATTCATTTCTAAATTGCCGGATCCGCTTACAGTTGCTGCAAATTCATCTGCCTCAATCTTCCCGTCAACTTTCAAATTACCGGACCCGCTCACGGTTAAGTTTTCAAGATTCTTAGCGGTAATATAAACTTTGATTTTTTTGCTGAAACTTTGGGTCGTGTTTTTCTTCAGATGAATCAATAAAATATCTTTTTCAACTGTAGTAACTACATCCTTTAAAGTTTCTTCATCTCCTTCCAAGCGCAAGCTTTCTTTATCTCCGAGTTTTATATAAACATCAAAGGGCCCGGAAGAAGCTACTCCGTTGAAAGAAGATACTTCACGATCTTCATCAAATACTTCACTTTTATTTATTTCAAGTGCGGTTCTTGCTCCTGCTACACTTATTAGCGGAAGCAATAATAAGATCCATCCGAATGATGAGAATATTCTTTTCATATTGTTTATGATTTTATTTTGTTAGATGTAAGAATTGTTTAAAAAGTTGCACGCTTACTCAATTTTTGTTAGGATATAAAAATTATTAGTATCGGGAGTAATTGATTTCGATTTTATACTCTTCCATTCGGTTGTGGGATAAATAAAAGTGAGCTTGTCGGAATTGATAAACTTCACTTTTACAGGCATATCAAAACCTGCAACATCAGCCTTCCAACGATACAAGACAGCGTTTTTTTTACTTTTGATTTCCAATACCGGGATTTTTGTAAACCTTAAATATTGATCGAAAACCTTTTTGAGGTTTTTGCCGGAAACACGACTAATGTATGATACCACTTCTTCGGTTGTGGTGGTTTTTAACCCGAACTCGCTATTTAATCCTCTTAATATTTTTCGCCAAGTTTCGTCATTGTCCACAATCGAGCGCACCGTGTGCAGCAAATTTGCCCCTTTGTTATACATATCTCCGGAACCTTCTTGATTTACGTTGTAAGGCCCGATAACAGGTAACTCATTTCGAATACTTTTTCTAACGCCTTTAATGTATTTAGTTGCGGCCTCCTTCCCGGCTTTGCACTCTACAAATAAACCTTCCGAATACATCGTAAAACCTTCGTGAACCCACATATCAGCGATATCTTTCGAGGTGATATTATTTCCGAACCATTCATGTCCGGATTCGTGCACAATTATATAATCCCAGGTTAACCCTAAGCCCGTTTGCGATAAATCTTTACCGAGATAGCCTTTCTTATACTTGTTTCCGTAGGCTACGGCACTTTGATGTTCCATTCCTAAGTACGGGGTTTCTACAAGTTTATACCCGTCACGATAAAACGGGAAAGGGCCGAACCAATTCTCGAAGCATTTCAGCATCGGTTTTACATCATCCGCAAAATGAGTTTGTGCTTTTTCTAAATTCTCTTTTAACACATAATAGTCGAGACTCAGCTTTCCGTTTTCCCCTTTATAAGTGTCTCCAAAATGAGCGTAATCGGCGATGTTTAAGGTTACAGCGTAATTATTTATGGGATAGGAGACAAACCAATTGAACTTTTTGAAACCGTTGTTCAGACTTTCTGTCGAGCGCAGTCTTCCGTTGCTCACGTCCATTAAGTTTTCCGGAACCGAAATACTGATCAGCATACTATCCACTTCGTCGGCCTGATGGTCCTTTGTTGGCCACCACGAACTTGCACCGAATCCCTGACAAGCTACTCCTACAAACGGTTTTCCCGCTTTATCTTTCGAGAAAACGAAGCCGCCGTCCCACGGAGCATTTTTGGCGATAGTCGGATTTCCGGAATAAAAAACAGTAAATTTTTCTTTGCTTCCTTTTTTTATAATCCCGGGAAATTCCAAAAATACTGCGTTATTCTCCCGTTTGTAAGTAAGCTCTTTCTCCTTATAAGCCACCTTCTCAATTTTCAGGTTTTCGAACAGATCAAACTGAAGCTTGTTAAAATCGGCAGTTGAGGTAAATTCAAAAGTGTTTGAACCGGAGATAAATTTGTTATCGATATCTACTTTAACATCTAAATGATAGAAGTTAATGTCGTAACAAGTTCGAAGCGGAGTGAGCATCCCGCGTAGGGTATCTGCACGAGTAAACTGCTTGTTACCCGACAGGAATTGGGCTCTACTAACAAAAGAACTCGATACGAAAAATAGAGCAGCGAGACAGTTTAAAACAAGTTTCATATAATAAATGTAGGTAATTTTTAATACGCGTCGACGGATATTAAAACGGAACAAATATTTCCGGGCGAACCGATAATCCTTAACTTTGGCAACAAAATTAGCTGATTAAATTATGCAATACGACGTAACAGTAATTGGGAGTGGACCCGGCGGCTATGTAGCTGCCATTCGTTGTGCCCAATTAGGATTAAAAACCGCGATCATCGAAAAATACAATACTTTCGGCGGAACTTGCCTTAATGTTGGTTGTATTCCTTCAAAGGCTCTTCTCGACTCGTCCGAACATTATTATAATGCTGCTCATACTTTCGCAACTCACGGCATAAGGCTTGATAATTTAAGTGTTGACTTACCTCAAATGCTTAAACGTAAAAATGAGGTGGTGGAGCAAACTACTTCCGGCATTACTTTTTTAATGAAGAAAAATAAAATTACTACTTATCAAGGAGTAGGTTCTTTTAAAGATAAAAATACCATTAAGGTGGCGAAGGCTGACGGAAGCACCGAAGAGATTACAACCAAAAATGTAATTATTGCAACCGGCTCAAAGCCAACCTTTCTTCCGTTTTTGCCTATAGATAAAAAACGTATCATCACTTCAACAGAGGCATTGAATATTCCGGAAGTGCCCAAGCATTTAATCGTTATTGGCGGCGGGGTGATCGGTTTAGAGCTGGGATCAGTTTATGCTCGCCTAGGAGCTAAAGTTACGGTGGTTGAATTCTTGGATTCTATCATCCCGACCATGGATAAAACCTTGAGCAAAGAACTTCAAAAATCTTTGACCAAATTAGGCTTTGAGTTCTTGTTCAGCCATAAAGTAACCGGAGCAAAAGTTAAAGGCAACACGGTTAAAGTTACAGCCGATACTCTGAAAGGAGAGAGTATTACTTTAGAAGGCGATTACTGTATAGTAGCCGTTGGCCGAACTGCTTATACCGAAGGTTTAGGGTTGGAAAGCATCGGAATTAAGCTTGAAGAACGCGGAAAGAAAGTTCCGGTTGACGACCGGTTAGAAACTCCTGTAAAAGGAATTTATGCTATTGGCGATGTAATTGTCGGTGCTATGCTTGCCCACAAAGCCGAAGAAGAAGGCGTTTTTGTTGCCGAAACCATTGCCGGACAAAAGCCGCATATTAACTATAATCTTATTCCCGGCGTTGTTTACACCTGGCCGGAAGTTGCTGCTGTAGGTTATACAGAAGAACAATTGAAAGAGCAAGGCAAAAAATACAAATCAGGTTCTTTCCCGTTCAAAGCCAGCGGACGTGCCCGTGCCAGCATGGATACTGATGGGTTGGTTAAAGTATTAGCCGATGCCGAAACCGACGAAATTCTTGGCGTTCACATGATTGGCCCTCGTGCTGCAGATATGATTGCTGAAGCTGTTGTTGCGATGGAATTCCGTGCTTCTGCCGAAGATATCGGCCGTATTTCTCACGCTCACCCAACATTTACTGAAGCGTTTAAGGAAGCAGCGTTAGGTGCAACGGGGAATAGGGCGTTGCATATTTAAAGTAGTGAGAAGAAAAGACAATGGGAAGCTGATCGGCAACTTCCTATTGTCTTTGTACCCATTATTACTAGGGATGAGCATTTAATTTAAACAAATCGTTGCTTGACCGTTTCAGTAGCATATCACTGCGAGATGAAGCGGCAGAACGACTGTTTTCCTTTTTACTCCATTGGAGAGGTAGGACGTAATCAGCAATCAAGATCTTAGTAGGATAGCCACTTCCGCCGTCTGTCAATTGTTCAAAAACAGGTAAGTTACAATTATTGTCAGTAGCCTGTATCCAGTCCAATTTAATTTTTTTCTGCTCGTAGCCCTTCACTAATGAGCTAAAATCAGGGATTCGCATGTTTTTCATACTTACCGGGGAAGCAACATGGAAATAGATTTGGTTTTTAGGAGGGTTGTTTGAATATATAGGAAAATTGCTGAAATACCCTTCATAGAAATCAGCCTTTCCGATTATGTCAACTATCCACCGTTTCCACCATCCACCAATTTCAGTTCTTTTAAATGAGCATCTAAAAGCTCGATGTTTTCAGGAACAGCTCCAATATAGTGGCCGTAAAAATTATTAAAATCCTGTCCCGCTTCTGTGCGATAAGCAGTATATAATGTGTAAAAAGGTCGAAAATAGTTGGTTTTAGGGTAGGTTAGCTTAATTTCATTTGTCCCCTTTTCGGGGTAGACTAGCCTATATGAATTCAAGGTATAACCTCCTGAGTTATTATTACTACCTAAATATACCTCAGAAAGTGTTGTAAACGTCGGCAAGGTAAAAGTTTTTGGAGTAAAGAGCTTGTCGCACTTACTTAAATCTATTTCTAGCTTTCCGTCTGTAGGATTAATCTCATACAAATTATAAAATTGCTCTCCCTTAACGTTAGTAACTTGGACATACAATTTAGCTTCGTTTCGGTAGTAAAGTGATCTTTGATTAAGTACGGCAGTATCATTTGAAAAAGAGTGTAAGAAATCGCTTGCTCCTGTACTGAAATAAATTGAAGTATAACCGTTAGGTATGTTTTTAAGAAAAGGCTTAAAACTTTTTTCCGGATTTGAAATATCATTACGAGCCCCCCCTTTCAAGACGCTACCTTTCTTAGTACTTAAGTACCCCATAATACTGGTCTGAGAACTTTCACTACCAATTTGGTAAGATGAAATAAGGTAAACGTTAATTAAGTTACTCTTAATTTTCTCGCCATATATAGTCAAGTTTTCTTCTCCATAGTTAAAATCTCTTACCGAGAGCAAATTACCTGTTGTATCCGTGATGATGAATTTGAAGTTATCATTTGGCGAAGGATCTTCTAACTTTACTGTGAACAACAACTCCTCACCCTCCTTCTTCGCAGAAGCTAAAGCTTTCGTTTTGTCGTTTTTACTAAGATTTTCTTTTTTACAGTTGCTGAAGAGGAAGATGTACAGCAATACAAGCGGTAGATATTTTTTCATTAAAATAAGATTTAGGTTTTCGAAAATACTCTAAATCTTGTAATCACAGTCGTAAAAGTTTAAAACGGGAATCTTACTGCTCAACTTTCTCATTTAAAGTCCCGGGTCTTGATTCTTAAATCCTAATTCCTGCTTCTAGGGTCTTGGCTCTCGGTTCTTGCTTCTTGATTCTCCTGTGCTACTTCACTTTCTTCCCGCACTGCAAACACACTTCCCTTGCTTCACGTAATACGCTTTATAATTTTTGCACTTTTTATTCATACATCCCACCAAATTCAACAATTCTATTTTCCGGAAGTCTATCGGGTGGCTTTCTGCCTGCACGGCGATGTATCCTTCTTTTAATAGTTGCCCGGCTTTCAATTTCCACTTGTCGGCGTCTTTTACATTTGCTTTTTCCCAAGAATAGCCGGTGCCTACAAAATCGGGACTAACTTGCGGTTTGTTGTACTGCAACACGGTGTCTCCGGCAATGATATGCGAAATGACAGAATCTCCTAAAACTTCGGCTTCAACTGTTACCCATTGGTCGCCGTCGTAAGTTTTAGAATGCGAGTCGATGCAATGCTCGGTTACTAACTTCCCGTTCATTTCTATTTGGGTTCCGGGGGTGCAGAGGTTGGCAGTATGGCGTTCTCCTTGACCTAATCCCCCTAAAAGTTGGATTTCAATCGACACCGGAAAATCTTGCAGTTTACCCATACTTGCTGCAGATTGCGAATGAACCATGATTCCGCTGTTGCGAACGTTCCAAGCGTCGCCTCCCGGGGTTTGATTTCCTACAAACCTATACTCAAAACGAATTTTATAGTACGAAAAAGGGGTTTTGTAATACATGTGGCCGTATTTGCCGTCGAAGGTTTTGTATTGGTCGTAGGCCAAGCGCATGATGCCGTTTTCAACTCTGAACGTATTGCCGAAGTTTTCGTTCAACTTGTGCTTGGCAATTTTTATGTCCCATCCGGTTAAATCTTTGCCGTTGAAAAGTTTTATCCAATTTTCTTTTTCAGGTTTTTGTTGAGCACCTGCAATACAATTTAACAGCAAAAAAAGGGGCAAAAAGCCTAACGATTTTAAAATATTCATGTTCTTTTTACATTAGTTAAGCGGCAGTTCAAAATAAAAGATACTTCCTTTACCGGGCTCGCTTTCGGCATACAATTTTCCGTGATGGCGCTCTATAATTTCTTTTGAAATAAATAAGCCGATCCCTAATCCGGAGAGTGTGGGCGCAAGCCCTTCTACGCGATAAAATCTTGTGAATATTTGAGAAAGCTGCGAATTTTCAATACCAATTCCAAAGTCCCGAATAGAAAATTTAACTGTGTTTTCTTCAACAAGCTGCGAAACTATTACTTCGTGCGAATGAGGCGAATACTTTACTGCATTGGTAAGCAGATTTAAAATCACCTGTTCTATACGCAATTTATCTGCTACAACCGGGATTGCCGGTATTTGAGTATCGAAAATGACTGTATGAGAAGGATACATTTGTTCAACCGTTTCAATGCAGTCTGTCATTAGGTCCACTATGTTGAAATCACTGTATCTTAGGTGAAGCTTTCCTGCCTCGATCTTAGAGATATCAAGCAAATCGGCGACAAGAGAAGTAAGTTTTGTTACCTGATTAATTGCTTTATTTAAAAAATACAGGTTTTGTTTTCCTTCTAAATTTCTATTTAGCAGTTGCAGATAACCTGTGATACTGGTTAAAGGGGTTTTTAATTCATGGCTTGCCATTCCGATAAATTCGTCTTTAGAACTGTTGAGCCTTTCGAGTCGGTCGTTATATTCCTGAAGTTGCTGTTCCATTAAAACCCGTTCAGAAATATCTCTAGCAATTTTAGAGGCTCCTACAATTTTTCCCGTGACATCTTTTATCGCACTTACTGTTAACGAAATCGGAATTTGGTGTTTGTCTTTTGCTTGTCTAACCGTTTCAAAATGATTAACAGTCTCTCCGTTTTTTATTTTGCCGAGAATAATATCTTCTTCCGCCTTGCGTGATTCAGGAATAAGAAGACTGATATTTTTTCCTAATACCTCTAATTCACTATAGCCGAACATCTTTTCTGCGCCTTTATTCCAGCTCGCAATGTAGCCGTCTAATGTTATGCCGATTATAGCGTCTTCCGAAGAGCTTACAATAGCTGCAAGTAAAGCCTGCCTTGCTTCACTGTGTTTTTTTTCTGTAACATCACGAACGATTTTGGAGGCGCCTATAATCTCGCCGAGTTCGTCTTTAATAGGAGAAATAGTTAATGATACTGTTATTTCTGTTCCGTCTTTCTTTTTCCTTGTAGTTTCAAAGTGTTGAATCCGATTGCCTTGCTTCAAACTCATCAGGATCAGATCTTCTTCGTGCCACCTTTCTCGGGGAATTAACAAAGTAATATGCTTCCCTACAGCTTCTGCGGCCCCATACCCGAAAATTCTTTCGGATGCCTTGTTCCACCCGGTAATTATTCCTTCAAGAGTTTTAGTGATAATTGCGTCTTCCGAATTATTAATTATCGATTCTAACACAGCCAAACTCAAATAATTAGAGATGTTACTTTCTTTCATTAGTGTGGAAACGTTTTACCGGTTTATATGTGTTTGATACTTTCTCTTAAAGAATACATCAGAATTTTGAGATGTCCCGCTAACTCTTTATCTATAACCTCACCGTTATCGTTTAGTTTTTTTGAAACGTTGGGGACGGTCAGTATTCCCTTTTCGGGAATTTTTGCAGATAAGGCGCCTAAAGTAGTTACAAGTGCAGCATTAGCTTTGTCTCCGCCTAAATACAGCGGCGAAGCGCTGATTACCACTGTAGGTTTATCAACAAGTTCTCCGCTTGAAACTATCCAATCTAAAGAGTTTTTTAATGCCCCGGGCACATTAAATGCATATTCGGGGGTGCAAAATATTACTCCGTCAGCTTCTCTTAAGGCTTTTCGAAAGTGGAGTACCGGGCCGGGAGGGGTATCATTGTCTAGATCAGGATTAAAAGCCGGTATATCTGCAAGATTTTTAAACAGGTTAACCGTGCAATGTTTTGGTGCAAAACTTATCATCGCTTCTAGTATGAAAGTATTTGAAGATGCGGCTTTTAAGCTACCTGATATTGCAAGGATTTCCATCAAAATTTTAACGGAAACAAATTAACACTTTTATTAATAGAGGTTCTAATAATAGCACAAAAGATTTGACCTAAAAAAACGAAATTTGCCGGACCAAATTGAATTTTGCTAATGGTGCAATTCTTAGAAAATCACTCTCTCAAGCAGTACAACACCTTTGGTGTAGAGGCCGTGGCCAAGCACTTTGCCTTAATTAATAACGAAAGCGATCTTGAAGAGTTAGTTAATGCAGGCAACCTGAAACAACAAACTCGATTGGTATTAGGCGGCGGAAGCAATGTTTTATTTACCAAAGATTTTGAGGGGCTCGTTATTAAAATCAACATCGGGGGAATTGACACGCGCCAACAAGGGGATGAGGTTTTTGTAACTGCAGGTGCAGGATTAGTTTGGAATGATTTGGTTAATTATTGCGTTGATGCGGGTTTTGCAGGAATGGAGAATTTGAGCTTAATCCCCGGGAGTGTCGGCGCCTCTCCGGTTCAAAATATCGGTGCTTACGGGGTCGAAATTAAAGACGTGTTTTATTCGTGCCGGGTATTTATGATAAAGACAGGTGAGGTTAAGACTTTTTTTAAAGACGATTGCAAATTCGATTATCGCGAAAGTATTTTCAAGAACGAACTTAGAAATCAAGTAATAATAACTCAAGTTACTTTTCGGCTTTCTATTCGCCCTAACCTAAATACAACGTACGGGGCCATACGGCAAGAGCTCGAAAAAAGAGGAATAGCAAATCCTACTGTAAAAGATATTTCAAAGATTGTTTCGCATATCCGGGTTAACAAACTTCCTGATCCTTCAACCATCGGCAATGCCGGAAGTTTCTTTAAAAATCCGATAATTTCTCTTGAAGATTTTCAAAAAATTAAGTCCGGTTTTCAGGACACTGTACATTACTGTATGCCCGATAGTACAGTAAAATTGGCTGCAGGTTGGCTTATCGAACAATGCGGGTGGAAAGGGAAAATAATTGGTAATGTGGGAACTTGGAAGAACCAAGCTCTTGTGTTGGTAAACGTAAAAAATGCAACAGGGGCCGAGATTTATGCGTTTTCTTCAAAAATTATTGCCGACGTTAAGGCCAAGTTCGGAGTGCAATTAGAGCGCGAAGTAAATATAATTTAAGTTAAGTTTTCTTTAAATAATATAGGTGCTATCGGGCTTCGCGGCTCTTAGCATGGTTGTTGTCTTTTATCTTTCGAAGCACAGTTTTTAAAAACTTCTTCGACGAAAAATTGAACTAATAATCACCTTAAAACCTAAACAAGATGACAAAAATTGAGTTTAACACCATGGTAATGCGTCAGGCAAGCTCTTTAAAGATGTATGCTCTACATTTTACTCACGATGCCGATGATGCAAACGATCTTGTTCAAGACACGTTACTTAAAGCTGTTACTTACTACAATAAGTTTAAAGAAGGAACAAATCTAAAAGGGTGGTTATATACAATTATGAAAAATACTTTCATAAATAATTATCGCCGCTTTATCAAGATCAGCTCTTTTGTAACTAAATCAGATGAAATTTCTTCGGCAAATTTAGTTTTCAGTTCTACTAAAAATCAAGGGGAGTCGAAATTTGTAATGGATGATATCAAACATGCTTTAAACAAGTTACCTCAAGAGTATTACATTCCTTTCAGCATGTATTTTGAAGGCTTTAAATACCATGAAATTGCCGATCACTTAAGCATTCCGATCGGGACAGTTAAAACCCGTATTCACGTTGCACGTAAACTATTAAAGAAGAGCCTAAAACCATACGATTACGGTGTTAAAAAACCGATTTACGCGGAGATTGATTAACAAGCCCCTTTTCTTAACTCATCATATAAGAGCGTTGTTGCCAGCCTTCGCTCTTTTTATTTTTGAACGCTGATACGGTTTCTAACCCTGTCGGCGTTAGTTTTTTTGCTTTTCCGAAATTTCTTTAAGGTTTGCAAGCCCCGATTCAAAATCTTTTCCTATCATCTCGTCCATAGTTAGTCCGAACCAACGCTCTATTATTGACTTATTTTCGCCGTTCATTGCCCATGTAACTTTATTGCCTGAGGCCGCAGGTTCTATCGTAAACTTAGTATCTGCTTTGCTTTCGAAAGGTTTAATAAAATTCAGGTCGATATCAACCAACGAAAAAGGCACAACTTGAGTTATTTTCATTTGTCCTTCTCCGGTTTTATCGCCGGTCCATTTATACATATGTCCTTCTTTTCCAATCGGGCCGCTGACCGTTACTTTAGCGCTCGGCTCCATTTTGGTCTAAGGGTTCCACTTTAAGAAATTATTCAAATTCGCGATGTTGTTATAAACAACGCTGTCTGTAGCGTTGATGGTTATTGAACGACTAACCGAGTAGGTTTTTGGCAATAACATTCCGCCGATAATTACAATTGCGGCAACCGCAACAACAACCCATAAAATAACTTTTAATACTTTCATGACAATTGGTTTAAACAGAAGTTAAGTTAGAGATTTTTCGAGAAAAAGAAAAAAACGCAATTACGCTGACAGGGTTTGGAA
>JAYULL010000145.1:0-31330 GCA_043763625.1 Sphingobacteriaceae bacterium
AAAACCGCAACCGGCAGTATCTATAAAAGTAAGCGGACGGTCGGCAGGGAAAATAAGATGTTCAGCAACCGAGGGGTTTGCTTTCAATCTATTCTCGTAAAACACCTTAGAAGAATACCCCATGATTATTTTATTCATGCGGTATTGTTCTTCCAGCAATACAACTGCCTCAGGGTTTACTTGTACTGCTTTTTCGAGCAGCGTCGTGCTTAACCCTTTTTTACCGGCTTCCTCCGATTTAATCGTGGGCGGGAGTTGCAGATGGTCGCCTGCTAAAATTAGTTTCGAAGCTTTTAAAATCGGTATCCAACAGGCAGGTTCTAAGGCTTGTCCCGCTTCGTCAATCACAACAGTTTGGTATTTCAAATTTCGAACCGTATAATGATTCGAACCCACAAGTGTGGCTGTGATTACTTGCGCTTTAGCCAATAAATCCTCCTGAATAAATTGCTCGATATTGCCAACCTCTTTCATTATCTTGTGCGCCTCGTCAAAAAGTGCTTTCCGTTGCTCTCGCTCTGCCCGTCCGAACTGGCGTTTGTATTTATGGGCCATGTTTCGGTATTCATTGGCTTGCTTTTTCAAGCCTTTTACATCCTTCATGAGGCTATGGCCGGCTGTTTTACTGTCTAACGTAAGCGACATTAATTCTTCCGATACCCTTGCCGGATTCCCAACCCGAATAACGTTTAAACCTTCTTCGGCTAACTTTTCGGTTAGTAAATCAACTGCAGTATTGCTTGGTGCCACTACCAGTATTTGTTTCCCGTCTTGCTTGATGAGCGCTTTAATTGCTTGTATTAAGGTGGTAGTCTTCCCCGTGCCCGGCGGACCATGTATGATGGCCAATTCGTTTGCCGCTAAGATATTATTCAAACTTTCCTGCTGCGAAGGGTTTAGCTTAGGAGCGATATAAGGCGAAGTATCAAGTCGGAAAGTAGCTTTTTCTTCTCCCAACAGGACCTTTATCAGCCGGTAATTCTTCTCGTCTTCGGAGCGTCTATCAGCCTCTTTTAAGGCTTCCTCCATTTCTTGGTAGCTATTACTGTCGAACAGTAATTCAATTCCCAATTTACCGTTGTTCGCCCATTCCGGCAGCTCTTCCGTACGTAAAGTTATTTTAAGTCTGTTGCCGCCTTGAAAAGCAATTGTTCCTTCAACACGATCAACCTTCGGGTCGTGATTAGAAAACAAAACGGCGGGGTTTCCAAACCTGATTTGATGAGTAAGGTCTTGGTGAGTGGTGCGTTCTGCTTCTACCGTTAAATAATCGCCTCTGCTCATTTCCGTGTTTCGGATCGCAATCGGGTACCAAGTAATTCCGGCAGCTCTCCGGTCGGCAATAGAGGTAGTTTCGGTAAGTTTTTGATAGAGTCGTAGGTCTTCTTCCCGCTCGATCTTTAAAAGGCTGAGGAGGTTTTTGAAATATTCCGGCAATTTTATAGGGGATTAAAAATGCAAAGGTATTAATCGGCTTGGAACTTATAGGTGTTGTTAAAGTTTGAGTTTAACTATAAATATTGGGGTTTTTAATGTTCTGCGAGATTGCTTCGTCGTGCCTCCTTGCAAAGACGTACGGAGGAGCGGTCATTGCGAGGCACGAAGCAATCTCAAAATTTGAGTGTACCACGCAACTTAATCGAATCCGGGTATTTCTATCGCATTGCGGACGAGAAAACCTAGATAATCTCCGCAACCACAAACGTACTGCCGCCTACAAAAATCAAATCTTTCGCTTCGGCATTATCTTTTGCTTTTTGGAAGGCCGAAGCTACGTCTTCTATTACTTCGCCGTGTAAATTAAAGGCTTTCGCTTCCTCGGCTAATTCACGGGCTGGCTTTGCTCGTTCTATTGGAGGATTGCAAAAGTAATACTTAGCCTTTTGGGGAAGCAAAGCAAGCACTTTACTGATGTCCTTATCCTTAACCATCCCGAAAACCATGTGAAGATTTTTGTAAGGAGTAGCAGAAATGTTCTTCACCACTTCTTTCATCCCGGCTGAATTATGCCCGGTATCGCAAATGATTAGGGGACCGGTACCGAGGGTTTGCCATCGCCCCTGCAAACCCGTTAGCTTCTGAACTTGGCTTAAGGCTTGTTTTAAATGCTCATCGCTTATTACAAATCTTTGTTTTCGTAACTCGTCAACAGCTGATAGAACAGTTTTAAGGTTTTTTTGCTGGTAAGAACCTGTAAGATCGAGGTGGAGGTGAAGGGTGTGGAGCTTTGAGCTTTGAGCTGTGAGCGTGGAGCTATGAGCTTTGAGCTGTGAGCTTTGAGCTGTGAGCTTTGAGTTTTTAGCTATCAGCTTTGAGCTTTCAGCATTGAGCATTGAGCTATCAGCTATCAGCTCTGAGCTATTAGCTTCCTCCTTTAACCTTTCAACTTCTTCAACCCCCCACTCATCCTCTGCAAACACAATCCTTGCTTCCTCTTCCATTGCTTTATTAATAAACACTTGCTCCGTTTCCGGGTGCCTTTCGCCGATCACTACCGGCACTTTGTGTTTAATAATTCCGGCCTTTTCCGAAGCAATCTGCTTAAGCGTATTGCCTAAAATATTCATATGGTCGTACCCGATATTGGTAATAACGGAAAGGAGAGGCGTGATGACGTTTGTGGAATCGAGCCTTCCGCCTAATCCGGTTTCGATGACCGCGATATCCACTTCTTCTTCGGCGAAGTGTTTAAAAGCCATGGTTACGGTTACTTCGAAAAAAGAAGGTTCTATTTCTTCAATGTCTTTCTTTATTTGAACCGTGAAGTCCACTACTTTTTTTTCGCTGATCATTTCACCGTTTATGCGAATACGTTCACGGAAATCTTTCAGGTGAGGGGATGTATATAAACCTGTTTTATAACCTGAAATTTGGAGAATAGCGGCGAGCATGTGCGACGTAGAACCTTTACCGTTAGTGCCGGCAACATGGATACATTTAAATTTATTATGCGGATTGCCCAACCTTTCGCATAGTTCTATGGTATTGGTCAAATCTTTCTTTATTGCCGAAGCCCCCAGCTTGCTGAACAAGGGTAGGTGGGAATAAAGATATTCGAGGGTTTCTTTATAGGAGGACTTTATCATTTGAACAACGCGAGAATCTTTTTAAGATCCCTCCTTCGTCGGGATAACAGGACCAAGAGTCGGGATGCGTGAGCAAAGTTATTGTAAGGGTTTGATTAGGCAAAGGAAATGATGGGAATTCTCCTATCTAAGCGCATCAACTGCAATACCTCGTTAAAGACTCATTGGATTGCAGGCCTTTCAAGTTTGCGAAGCGGGCTAGGTTGAACGAAACGGCGAGCCCGTGGCGGTTTATGCGGATGAAGCTTCGTTTCGTTCTTGATTTTTTGCCTACTTTTTCATCAAGGAAAAAGTAGGATGCCTCCGCGGCATAGAGCGGATAATTAATAGAGAATGGCGGCGAAGAACTTAATTTTCTTCTCAGGGAGAGACGGATTGCAATGTTTTTACAATAACAACAAACGTATACAGGGCGAGGCCTCTACTTCACCTTAAAATTAAAAATCACAACACCAACCTGTACATCCGGAGCTGATTCCAGCTGATTCAGGCTCGAACCTAAAACGGCTTCTTCGCATTTTCTCCAAAGCTTCAAGTCTGACAAGGTAGTGCCCTTTGCACCTGCCCGAGCATACTTAACTGTACCCTCTTTATCTACTCGAATCTCTACAGCAACCCTTCCGGAACTTTGTCCTTCGTCGCTGATAGAGGGAAGATTAACAAATCTCCTATTTTCCAAAGAAAGCCTTACATTTCCGTTTCCTGATCCGCCCTTCCCGTAGTTGGGAGCCAGAGGATCACCGTCCGGGTCGCCTTGATTGCCGGGAGTTTTGGCGGTTCCGTCGCCTTCGCCGGTACCGTTATTCTTTTTGCCTTTATAAAGGGCATTTTGATTTACTGCCGGTTTGGTTTCTTTCTGTTCAGGAGTTACCGAAGGGGCATTATTTGATTTTTTTTCAGTCTTTACAATCTCCGGAGCGTCTTCTAAGTCTTGAGTAACAACTTCTTTATCACTATTCTCGGTAGTAGGACTTTCTTGCTGCTGCGTATTTTCGATAATTTTATCGGGCGGAGTATTATTTGCGTTAGGGGCAACAGAAGGTTCTTCAACACTATTAATGTCGTTTCCCATACCTTCTTCGGCGGTTCCGTAGTTTACAACGATTCCGCCTGTTCCTATTTCTTCGGGCAAAGGCAGCCCGATAACAAGGAAATAACTGATCAGCATAAACAAAACCATCACTGTAGTAGAAATGATAATTGCTTTAGGATAATTATTCTCTTGTTGATATTGCATAATCTAATTAGGGACCGTAGCTAATACCATTTTCAAGCCGAGTTTGTTGGCTATATCCATTACTTTAACCACGTCTTGAATTGAAACACTTTTCTCGGGTCTCAGAATGATTGTAAGTTCCTGCACTTGTTTTTGATAAGTTTGTAAACGAGGCTGCAATTCTTCTAAACTTATCGGTTGTTTCTCGATGTAGTATTGTACATCTTTCGTTATCGAAATATTTACGGTTCTTTTGGATACAGACTGACCGGATGAAGATTTCGGCAGCAGTAACTTCACTACGTTCGGGTTTGTAACTGTTGATGCAATCAGGAAAAACAACATCAGGAAGAACATAATGTCGTTCATAGCCGAGGCATGAACCTCGGCGTGAGGGCGTTGCCTTCTTCTTAAATTCATTGTCCCGGTTCTTCTAACAAGTCAATAAATTCCACCGCGTCGGTTTCTATTCTAAGGATTACACGATCTACCATGATGTTTAAAATATGGTATCCTACATAGGCTAATACTCCTATCATTAAACCCGTTGCCGAAGTAATCATTTTTTCATATAAACCGCCTGCAATATTCCCGATACTGATATTATCGGATAAGGATATGTTGTAAAAAATTTTAATAACGCCGAATATAGTACCGATAAAGCCGAGCATAGGTGCAATTCCGGCAACAATACCGAGCACACTTATATTCTTCTCGAGCTTCGAAACTTCAAGTTTGCCTACGTTTTCGATTGCGCCTTCAATATCTTTTATGGGCCTGCCGATTCTTAAAAGGCCTTTTTGCAACATACGACCCAGCGGTGTATTGCTATTTTTGCACAAGGCTACCGCGGCTTCTAATCTTCCCGAAAGGATATTACTCTTTACTTGCTGCATTAAATTATTCTCGTCTTTAGATGCTTTCCGTATGGTGAGGTAACGCTCAATAAACATTACAAGGGCAATAAAAAAAAGAATAGTAAGCGGAATCATTACCCAGCCGCCTTTTATAATCAAATCTATAAAACGCAGCTCCTCTGCCGGTTTAACGGCTTGTGCCGAGGCTGCTGCAAGTGTATCCGCAATGCTTTGCGCTGTATCTGCTACTTGTAATAAAAACATGTTATGGGTTAGTGTTAGTCTTAAGTTCTAAAATCCAGGCTTCTTTCGACAGTTCTTTTGCAATGCGTCTTTTTGCTTCGTTAGCTTTTGCACGATCAGAAAAGGTTCCTAAACTAATGTAAAATTTGCGCTCGCGAGGTTTTGTAACAACTTTTGTATAAATACCTTTTTTTCGCATAAACTTTAAGTAATTGTCAGCTTCGCTCTTTTTCCAAAAGGTTGAACCTATAACTTCGTAGGTAATTGAATCCTTAACGGGAAGGGTGTGTACTTCTGTACTAACTTCGGCAATTGTATCTCGGGCTTTCTCCACATCTAAGCCCTCATCCTTAGCTTTCTTGATCATAATGCTGTCGGCAAAAGCTATTGAATCAGCCTCTGTCAGCGGTTTAACAAGTGTGTCTGCAGCTGCTATGCTCGTATCGAGTTTGGCAATAGGACTGTTGTTATTTTTATTTTCTTGTTTCGGATTAGCCGGTTTTAAGAGGAAATCAAACGTTTCGGGATAGCGGGAATAAGTAAGTGCTGCAAGAGCTATAAGAACAAAAATACCGGCAATAATATAGGGTGGGCGGTCTTTTCTTTCTTGTTCATTGTTAAAGTCTTCTTCCGAGTATTCATCCACACGGTTTACGGTTCCGGAAGTAAAGTTCTCTGAAGCAGTATCTTCTTGGTCAGACAGCGAGACCGTGTTATCAATATCCTTAACCGAAATTAACCCGTAGTCTTCAATTAATTGATAATCGGCAGAAGCAGGGTTAAAAATTATTCCTTCCGCTGAATTTAAAAAAGTTCCCACAGGCATTATTTCCGCCTTACCGGAATCGTTTAAATCTTTAAGAAGCGAATCGGAAAATTTTTCTATGAAGTATTCTGCCGACGCAGGGGAGATACGTTTAACTTCTCCGATATAATCAATTAAAGTATTGGGATTGTTAATCTCAGGCGCAAAAAGTAGAGTGGAGTTTGCAAGGGAATAAGTTTTTTCTGAAGGATTATAAAAAGCGCCCGACTTCTTTTTATATAGCGTACCGATCCCCGGGATACTTACTTCATCTTTCACTTTCAGTATATCGGCAATGTAAAGCGCTATATCCATCCGGGTAAAATTAAACCTTAAATGCTAATTCAACAAAATGATTAAAACGAATAGTTTAAACCCCCAACAACATTTAATCCTAATTTAGGGTAATATAAAAACTGTTGATATTCATTCCCGAAAAGGTTGTTTACTTTTAAATAGACTCCTACTTTTTCTTTCCAGCGATATTCTGCTCCTGCATTCATATCAATAAAGCTTTTTACCGGCACTATTCTCTCTTCGGGATTTGAGCCTACCGAATAAGTTTTTGCATTTGTTTTTCCGTTAAGAAGAACTTCGCCGTCTAAAGTAAACTTTTTATTAATGAATAATCGAGCATTAGATTGTAAACGGAAATCGGGCCTGTACCAAGCTTCCTTTTCTTTTGCCGGTTCGTAATTGTTAATGTTTAGCCTACCCGTCCACATAAATACTTCCGAGGCGTTTACACTGATCTCACCTTCTAAGCCGATAATTTTAGTATTTCCGTCATCGTAAACAATATCAAATCTCCTGATATCAACGGGCGAGTGAACATAGTAAGGCATATTGGCAATACTTCGGTATGAAACTGCTGCTTTAAACCCGAACCCGGAACCTACATTTCCCTTTACTCCCCCATAGATATTTGTTTTTTCAACGGCATTGTTGATGATAATATTATCCTTTAAGTAAGGATTAGTATAACTTAAATCTCTTAGAGAAGTTTTTTGCACGTCGCCTGTAAATCCGGCGAATATTGTTGCGTAACCCGGCATAATCGGAACTTCAGCAGTAACGGCAGGAAGAACATTGGTGCGGCCCTTGGTCCCGAACTCTTGAACCAGATTTAATCCAATGGTTAGCTGATAATTCTCTCCTTTGAGCCTTGCATAAGGATTAAGTCTGAAGATATTGTTTTGATTCTTAGCGGCATAATCTGTAACGGCGGTGATATCGACGGAGGTATTAAGGCCGAAGTTAAACCGGTTCAGGGCTTTATTTACGAATCCGCTTACTGCTACCGAATTTTCTCTTCCTTCGTAGTAGTTGCCGAAGAATGAAGTATTAAGTTTAGCTGCGTAATTAAATTCATCTTCTTCGTTTTCGTGATAATTCTTAAGCAATTCTCCTTTCAAAGAAATTGTCCGTAAACGTTGTTTTGCCGGATCACGAAATGAAGTATCCGGAACAGCATAAAAGTAAGTGCCGACTCTATCATAACCCAACTCGCCTGTTACACTTATTTTATCAAGAATACTTTTGCCGAAGATACCTGCTTGTTGATTCGAAAACTTCTGTTTATCTAAATCTCCGGACTGACTCAGATGCTTTAGATATAAACCGGCCTGTAGAGCTTCATCTCGGCCGTTGTTCAGGTACAATTCCCCCAATCCTGTACTGAAATTTCCGGCGCCGACTTTGACGTAGTTGTTTTTGAGAACTGCCGGAGCTGCGTTAACTAACTCTTGTGCTTGCAATTGTTTGATGTCGCGATTCAACTCAAATTTCTCGTCGAAAACGTTATAAGTTAAAACGGGTTTAAAAGGTTTTTTGTTATCTAAATCAGGGCTTCTTCGAATTTTTGCGGCATCGGCAAGAACAGGTTTGTAAGCACGAACAACTTCAATTTCTTCGGTAACAACGGTATCTTTTTTCGTTTGTATCGGTTTTTTCTCCTGAGTTTTAGTCTGAGAAAAAGCACTTCCCGAGAGCGCTAATAAACCAAAAGCAAAGCCAATTATATATAGCGAGTTGGAAGTTTTCATCCTTATTTTTTGCTTGCAGCGGTTAATTTTTCTAATTTTTCTTTGGCTGTCTGCAGAATATCATCGTTCTTGCCTTCGTAGTTTTCAATCACACTTTGCAGCGTACTTTTTGCTTGAAAATTATCCTTTAGAGCAACATAAACATCCGCCAGCAAAATAAAGCTTTTTGCTATCCAATAGTCGTGCGACGGCATTTTATTGATTAATTCAAAAGCTGTTTTCTGCGCAGTTTTATAATCGCCTTTTAGATATTGTATAGAAGCGGCGTTGTATTTTGCCTCTGCTCCGGTAACAGTTTGAGTTTTGGAGGATACATCAGTAAAAATTTTGGCTGCTGCCGTGGTATCGCCTTTGCCTAAATAAGCTTTTGCCCCGAATAGATCGGCCCGAAGTTTTTCTTCGGGAGATGATTTTTCGAAGTTTTTAATCAAATCCGAATATTTCAACACATCATCCGGCAGGTTCAGGTTATTGTAGGCTTCCATCAAGTTGTTTACCGCATAGCTGTAGTGCGTTTTATATTCAGATGTAAGCTCCAATTTCTTTAGAAATACGATTGCTTCGTTATATTTCTTTTGTTTGAGATACAGATTTGAAATACTGATTAAGGCACGTTCGGTATATTCACTTGTCCAATCATTAAGAATAAAAGTGTAATCAGGTATAGCTTCATCCGGACGACCCAGTTTAACCAAGCTTTCCGCACGAATAAACTTAGCATGCTTTTCATGTATCGGTTTCGAGAATTTATCGAAGTATGCATTTATTGCATCGAATGATCCTTGCCATTCTCCCTTTAAAAAACGATTATTTGCTGCTTCAAATGTTAAATTGTCCTGTTCGGCTGTGCTTAAATTACCGATGTTGGTTGTATTTGCATACGTGATAAATCCGTCAGCATCTCCTTTGGCCAAATAAATATTTTTAATAGATTCCATGGCTTGATGTGCTTCGTCAGTAGTCGGATATTCGTTGATGACCCGTTGGAAGATTTTAAGGGCTTCGTCGTTATTGTCCTGATTGAAATTTACCAAACCCACGGTTACCAAAGCTCGAGGTACATAGCTACTACGCGGATATTTTTCAACTAGGGCCGTTAGATCTGTTTTTGCTCTTTCGTTATCCCCCTTTATAAAATAAGTGTAGGCGATCTCAAATCCCGCATCGTCGGCGTAGTTTGAATTCGGAAATTGTTTGAGTAGATTTTGATGAGTAGCAATTTTGGCATCATTCTGCCCTTGCAAACCTTGAATCACTCCGCGTTGAAAAAGTGCATAATCTTCGCCTTGTGCATTCCATGCAATTATTCTGTTGTATTGTTGCAAGGCATCGTCGTAGTTTTTGTTTACAAAGTATGAATCGGCGAGGCGCAGGGTTGCATCTTTAATCGTGTTCTGGTCTTTTTCGTCCCCGTTTAAAAACCTTCGGAAATAGGTTGCTGCCTTGCCGAAATTCTCGTTGCGGTAAGCAGAATATCCCAAAGCATAATTTGCATAATTATATACGTCCGTGTTTTTTGCTGCAGGAGAGGAAAGGAATTTTTCAAAATTATCCACCGATTCACCGTATTTCCTCACTTCATACATTGCTTCGGCCATCCAATAGGTATTTAGGGCTTCAATCTCCTCGTCAACTGCGTTATTATTAGAGCGGAGGAACATCGAAATACTGTTTTCAAAGGCCCTTTCGTTGTAAAACTCTAAGCCTCTGTAATAGGTAACGCGTTGGTATACCGATTTTGTTTCGTCGTTATTAAGGGGAACAGTTTCCAAAATATTTACTGCTTCTTTGTAATTTTTAGTTGAAAGTAGAACTTCACCCAATAGAGTTTTTGCTTCATTGATCCGTTTTGACTTTGGATATGTTTTTAAGAATTCTTCAACCGAACTTAAAGCTACTGCATGGAACTCGAGTTCATAGGATAGTTTGGCGTAATGAAATAATCCTTCTTCCTTCAAAGCCTTATCAAAATCAAGTTTAGAAGCTCGGAAAAAGGCATTCCTGGCACCTTGTTTATTATTTGTTTTTAAGAAAACATTTCCGAGAGTTATCATTCCGTTTTGATAATGAATATCCGGCGCTTCAAGCTTTTCGAGTTCTTTAATAGACCGTTTTAAATCCCCGAGTTGATAATAGGTGAATCCGATTTGATAATCGTCCTGATTGTTTTGAGTTTTGCCTTGGTCCTTTTCCTGGAAACGGTCGTAAAACCTTGCAGCTGTTTCGAAGTTGGATTTAGCGAAATAGGTTGCGCCTACAATTCGTAACATCTCTGCTTTGTATTGCTCGTCAATAGTTTGCAACGCCGGAATTGTATAGGTGAGCACATCATCATATCTTTGATCCAGAAAATATAAAGCTGAAATATAATATGGATAACTCGAGCGATAGGTTTTAGAACCTTTTAGTCGCTCAAATTCTTTTAAAGCGGTTTTATAATCAGCATCAAGGTAATTTAAATAAGCATAATAATAAATTGAAGATTCAGCATATTGGTTTTTTTCTTCTTTCAATTTACCGAAAAGCGGCTCCGCATCGTTGTAATTTTTGGTGAAAAAATAAGAATAAGCCAATTTGAAACGATATTCCGAACTTTCTTTTGAAGTTAAGCTACCGGCTTCAGTTTTCTTGAACCACTCAATTGCTTTCGGATAATTTTTTTGCTTAAAGTATGAGCGACCAACCTGATAGTAAGCAAGCTTAGCATTAGCGCTTGCCGGAAACTCTCTGATAAATCGTAAAAACATACCTTCCGCATCAGCATTTCCAAGTTCTAAAGCACACACAGCTTGATAGTAGCGTGCGTTTTCTTTAAGTAATGATGCTTGTTGCGGCGCGGTAGCTTGAGAAGAGGGTATCAATCGCAGATCTTCAACACGTGAAAACTGATGATACGCTGCCACATATTTCTCTTTGTCTAATAATTCAAGGCCTGTTTTGTACGCTTGGTTTAGTTCGTGCCATGCGGTTGTCTGCGTGTAGCTCGCCGTAGTTATAAAAAGAAGAATAAACGACAACGAAATATGTTTAAAGTGCATAAGCATCGACAATAATTTGCAAAGGTATTTGTTACCGGAACCGGAAATTCCGCAAGAAATTAACACGTGTTGAAAACTAGGCATTAAACGAACTAAAGTTTAAATTGGTATGCTATTCGGCAAACCTTTCGTTTCTTATGATTTTCAATATTTACGTTCCTTTATGTTCCAACTTAATACCCCGTAAATGAAACCGGCAAAACAGCCGATTAAAATAAGATTGAAGGCTAGTTTGAAAAGATGGCCGGAGCTTATAAAAACGTGTTTAGATCCTCCGATTATGAAATGTTCATAAAGTCTATTAGAACAACAACAGGGATTCCGTAATATGCTGCGCCTGTTTTAAATGTTTTACCCCGGCTCCATCTACTGCGGTATTCTTTCCAATATTCTACAAATTATTTTTCGGCAAGGTGATTTTGACCTTATTATAATTAGTTTTTCTGACCGGCAAGCAGATACAAAACCCCCATTCTTACAGCTACACCGTTTTCTACCTGATTTAAAATGATAGATTGTTTACTGTCAGCAACATCACTTGTTATTTCCACTCCGCGATTAATCGGCCCGGGATGCATAACCGTTATTTCTTTATTTAAGGAATTTAATATTTGTTTGTTTAATCCGTAAAGCATAGAGTATTCACGCAGCGAGGGGAAGTATTTGATATCCTGACGTTCTAGTTGTATCCGTAACATATTTGCCACGTCGCACCAGTTAAGCGCTTTTAATAAGTCGAATTCAACTTTAACCCCTAAGCTTGCGATGTATTTTGGGATCAACGTTGTCGGACCGCATACCATTACTTCTGCACCCAATTTCTTTAAACACAATATATTCGAAAGAGCGACACGCGAGTGCAAAACATCTCCGATAATGACCACTTTTTTGCCGGCTACGTCACCGTATTTTTCCCTGATCGAAAAAGCATCGAGAAGCGCCTGCGTAGGATGTTCATGAGCCCCGTCGCCGGCATTTATAATCTGCGCATTTACATGTTTGCTTAAAAACACTCCGGCACCGGGATAGGGGTGGCGCATCACTATCATATCCACCTTCATAGCCAGAATATTGTTTACGGTGTCAATTAATGTCTCGCCTTTGCTTACAGAACTTGACGAAGCAGCGAAATTTACAGTATCGGCAGAAAGCCTCTTCTGAGCCAGCTCAAAAGAAAGCCTTGTACGTGTTGAATTTTCAAAAAAGATATTTGCAATAGTTACGTCACGAAGAGAAGGAACTTTTTTGATCGGTCGATTTAGCACTTCTTTGAATGTATCGGCAGTTTCAAAAATTAATTGGATGTCGGTTTCACTAAGGTCTTTTATTCCAAGTAAATGTTTTGTGCTTAGTTTTTTACCGGGTTCTGCCATTTTGATTTACGAGTTTCCGAGTTCTTGAATTCCGCGAATTAATGTTGTATTTCTCAGTTCTGCTCAGAGAGTAAAACAATTTTATCTTCTTGGTCGATTTCTTTCCAAGATACAATAACCTTTTGCGAGTTTATAGAATCCACTTGTATTCCGATATAATCCGGCTCAATAGGAAGGTGGCGCGAGAACCTCCTGTCCACCAATACAAGTAACTCAACTTTCTCAGGCCGTCCGAAAGCGAGCATTGCATCCATTGCTGCTCGTATTGTTCTGCCGGTCCAAAGTACATCGTCAACAAGTATCACCTTTTTGCCTTCTATTATGAAGTTAATTACTGTGCTGGCAGGTAAAATGGGGCCGTCTTTTCTTAAAACATCATCGCGGAAGAAAGTAATATCTAAATTTCCGTGAAGGATATTTGCTTTGGGAAGTATTTTTTTCAGTTCTTCAGTTATCCGTTTTGACAGTAGAATACCTCGGGGTTGAATGCCCAAAATTACCGAATTTAAGAAGTCGTCGTGATTTTCAATTAATTGCCTGCAAAGGCGTTGAATGGTAATTTCGAACTTTTTACCTGCGAGCAAAGTTAAATTTTGCATCCGTTTCTATTTGGGCAAAGATAGAAAAACAAGCCTCAGATTAAAAATTAATGTTAAGGGAGGATTAAAAATAAAAAAGCCCGTCGTTTAACGACGGGCTTTAAATTATAGCTTGTAAATCCTTAAGCCTCTTCTTCAGATTTTTTAGCTTTTTTGGCTTTATTTTCAGCGCCTTCCAGTTGCTCTTTCAATTGTGCCAATACATCTAAATCTCCTAAAGTAGATTTTTCTACAGATTCTTTAACTTTTTTAACTGCTGTGTTTGCAGCTTTAGCATCGTTTCTTTTTTGTGCATTTTCTACAGCTCTTGCTTCGGCCTTAGCTTCTTCCCAAATACGAGAGTGAGAAACAACTATGCGTTTAGCATCTTTACTGAATTCAATGATTTTAAAGTCTTCCACATCATCAGTTTTCAACGGTAGGCCGTCTTCTTTAATGCTGTGTTTACTTGGTGAGAAACCTTCAACGCCGTAAGGTAATGCTATTATGGCACCTTTATCGGTAACTTTAATAACTGTTCCTTGGTGAATCGAATCTAAAGTAAAGATTGTTTCAAACGTATCCCAAGGATTTTCCTCAAGCTGTTTGTGGCCTAAGCTCAATTTCCGGCTGTCTTCATCTAATTCTAATACAACTACGTCCAACACTTCACCTACTTTGGTGAATTCGTTAGGGTGGTTAACCTTTTTAGACCATGATAAATCCGAAATGTGAATTAAACCGTCGATGCCCTCTTCGATTTCAACAAACACACCAAAGTTAGTCATGTTCTTAACAGCAGCTCTGTGTTTGCTTCCGATCGGATATCTTGAAGCAAGATCTTTCCATGGGTCAGGCGTTAATTGCTTAATACCTAAGCTCATTTTGCGCTCATCCCTATCTAAAGTTAAAACAGTTGCTTCAACCTCGTCGCCGACTTTCATAAACTCTTGAGGATTGCGGAGATTTTGTGACCAAGACATTTCGGAAACGTGGATCAAACCTTCAACACCGGGAGTAATTTCTAAGAATGCTCCGTAATCTGCAACAGTAACAATTTTACCTTTTACTTTAGAACCTATTTCAAGAGCGGTGTTAAGAGATTCCCAAGGGTGAGGAGTAAGTTGTTTTAAACCGAGGGCAATACGCTTTTTCTCGTCATCAAAGTCAAGAACCACCACGTTAATTTTTTGATCAAGTGCTAATACTTCTTTCGGATGCTCAATACGTCCCCAAGAAATATCTGTAATATGTAGAAGTCCGTCAACACCGCCAAGATCGATAAATACACCGAAATCGGTAATGTTTTTAACAGTTCCTTCAAGAACTTGGCCTTTTTCAAGTTTTGCAACAATTTCCGTTTTTTGGTTTTCGAGATCATCCTCAATAAGGACTTTGTGCGAAACAACCACATTTTTAAATTCATGATTGATTTTTACAACCTTGAATTCCATTGTTTTTCCTACGTAAACATCGTAGTCACGGATAGGCTTAATGTCAATTTGAGAGCCGGGCAAGAAAGCTTCAACGCCCATTATGTCAACGATTAAACCACCTTTTGTACGACTCTTCACAAAACCGTTAATGATTCGATCATTTTCTAACGCAGCATTAATGGTTTCCCATGACTTCTGAGTTTTAGCACGTTTGCGTGATAAAACCAACTGCCCGTTTGCATCTTCCTGAGATTCAACAAAAACCTCAACAGTATCTCCAACTTTTAAATCCGGGGTATCGCGAAATTCTGACGATGATACTAAACCGTCTGACTTGAAACCGACGTTTAAAACAACGTCTTTGTTGTTGATAGATACAACTGTACCGGTGATAATTTCACCTTTGTTGATTGAGCTAAATGTTCCGGCATACATTTGTTCGAACTTTTCACGGTCCTCTTTGCTGTAATTTCCGAAACCTTTTTCGTCACTGTCCCAGTCGAAATCGCCTGAAGGTGTAACTAAAGTTTTAGACTTGATTTCTTCAATGGACAGAGAATCAGCTTCTGATTCAATGTCTTCTTTTTCCTTTACGGGTTGGGTTTCTTCGCCATGGAGTTCTGCTGATTTAGCAAGTAGCTCCTTTTCTGCTTCTTGTTTTTTGGCCATTAATTAAATTTTCTCCTTTTTCCCGATTTAAATCGGGATTGCAAAGGTATAAAGAAAAAACAATGCGAGAAAAAGAAATATTAATCTTTTATTTAATATATTTTTGGCCATTAGAGGTGTGGTGAAACTCTTTTTTTGTTCAGAATTGAGGTTGAAGGTTAAGGTTAAAGATGCGGGAGCTTCAACCGGTATACCTAGTTTGTTATTAAATTGATTTTAAAAATGAAAGTAGATACACTATTCATACTCAATTCGTTTACAGCTAAATTAAACTTGATTTTTAAACTTGGGATAATCGCTTTGTTGCTTTCAACAAAATTACAAGCACAAGATTTAGGTTTCATTGTTGAAGAAGCAAATAAGGTGTATGAATCTAAAAATTTTGCGGCAGCAGCCGAAAAGTATGCTGAAGCGTTAAAAGCCGATTCGTCAAATATTAATACTCGTTATAAACTTGCTTTTTCTTTAAATTATTTGGGAAGAGGGCTGGAGGCGTTGCCTCATTTGCAAACAGTGACTGAATCTGCAACTTCACAGGCTATAAAAGTAAGTTGCTTCGGGTTAATGGGTAATATTTATGATCAAACCGGTTTTCCCGGAAAAGCTATACCCAATTACCTGAGCGGAATTAGAATAGATTCAACCGATTATTCACTTCACTACGGATTAGGTTTAGCCTATTTTAGAGATAAACGATTTGTAAAAGCCGAGGAAAGTGCCCTTAATTCAATTAAGCTTAACCCTAAGCATGCCCCCTCTGTACGTTTATATGCACTGGTAACTTTCCACCAAAATAAGAGGGCTCCCGCTTTTTTAGCGCTATGTAATTTTTTATGGATGGAGCCGCTAGGCCAATTTGCTATAGAAGCTCTGAATAATATGCAGAGTATAATAAAAGGCGGTGTATTAAAAACAGGTACAGCAACAAAGCCTCCCGGCAACGAAAAAACGATCATGCTGAATAAAGCAATTACCGGCGCAGTAACAAAAGTTGGGGCACAAAATCTGCGGGATAAATCCACCCTTTTCAGAGAGCAATTAAAAGCAATTTTTAACTCGGTAGGAGAAGCTACAAACCAAACCGACGAAGCTTATTTTCGTGATCTTTCAAACCTTTATTATAAATTGAGCCAAATAAATCATCTCTCAACATTTGCTTATTATATAAGTCAAAGTACCGATAAGAATTCAGCCGCTTGGGTTGCGGCGCATACCGCAGAAGTGAAAGAATTGAAAAAATGGAGGGAGTCTGGCGAATAGCATAAAAGAGTTAGTGACGATAATCATCTTTGTTAACCCTCCAAATCATTCGTAAGGCACATGAGTTAAGGCATCTTTGATTGTTAAAAATTAAAGATGACAGCTGAACATCTTCAAGCATTGAATTGCTACCATTGCGGAAACGAAGTGCCCGATGAGGCATATCACACAGATGATAAAAAGTTTTGTTGCCAAGGATGCAAAAGCGTATTCGAGATACTGTCGGAAAACAACCTTTGCAGCTACTATACCTATAATATTAATCCCGGCAGAACGGAAAATCGCCGAAATACGCATTATGAATATTTAGACGAGCCGAGTATTATCTCCGATTTGGTTAATTATAGAGATAACGATATTACGGTTATCAGTTTCTATATTCCGGCTATACATTGCAGCTCCTGTGTTTGGCTACTCGAGCATCTCTATAAGATAAATTCCGGTATTATTAATTCTCGGATTGACTTTTTGAAGAAAGAGGTTAACATTACATTCAAGCACAAAGAAGTTTCACTTCGGCAAGTTGTTGAACTTCTTGCGTCAATAAATTATGAACCTGCCCTAAGTCTGCAAGACGTTGTAAAAGAAAAAAAGGATTCGGTAAACAGAAGCCTGATTAAAAAGATAGCAGTTGCCGGGTTTTGTATGGGAAACGTAATGCTGTTCAGCTTCCCGGAGTATTTAGGCCTTTCAAATTTTGAAGAGCAGTTCAAGCATTTATTCGGTTTGCTTAATTTGGCTTTTGCAGTTCCGGTAACTTTCTATTGCGGGCGAGATTTCTTTATTTCTGCAGGAAACGGACTCAAAAATAAGCTCATAAATATAGACGCACCTTTAGCCCTGATTATTGCAGTACTTTTTTTGCGGACCGCTTTTGAGGTTATTACTAAAACCGGTCCCGGATTTACCGATACATTAACAGGTCTGGTTTTTTTGCTGTTGATTGGGAGATGGGTTAAACAAAGAACATACAATCACCTTTCGTTTACACGTGATTATCGTTCTTATTTTCCGGTAGCAATTACAACATTGCGAGAGGGTAAAGAAAAGCCGATATCTATTGCAGAGTTGGTGGTAGGCGAGAGAATATTAATAAGAAATAACGAAATTATTCCTGCCGATTCTATTTTAATGAAAGGAAAAGGCTTTGTTGATTTCAGCTTTGTAACCGGTGAGTCAGCGCCGGTTCTAAAAGTTTTGGGCGAGGTGATTTACGCAGGAGGCCGACAAACCGGAGAGGCCATAGAACTGGAAGTTGTAAAACCTGTATCGCAAAGTTATTTAACACAGCTGTGGAATAACGAAACCTTTAAAGCGCCTGATACCAAAATAGTAAATTTTAACGACGGAATAGCCAAGTATTTTGCGATAGTAACTTTTGTAATTGCGTTTGGAGCCGGTGCTTATTGGTTTGTTTCAGGTGACTCTGGAAAAGCATGGGCCGCTTTTACCGCTGTATTAATTGTTGCCTGCCCTTGTGTTTTAACCTTGAGTACTCCGTTTACTCTTTCAACCGTTTTAGGGATTTTCGACAGGAACAATTTCTATTTAAAAAGTACAGATGTGGTGGAACAGTTGGCTAAAATTGATACGATTGTTTTTGATAAAACGGGAACCATAACTTCTCCGAACGCACCCCACATTACTTTTTGCGGCCAATTAAACGATGAAGAAAAAGTTATAATTGCATCGTTAGGGCGTAATTCAATTCATCCGCTCAGTCGCCAAATTGTTAAGTTGGTTAAGGCTGATGTGTATTTTGATGTTCATCATTTTACTGAAACTCCGGGAAAAGGTATAAGCGGAAAAGTTAAGGGTAAACATATTTTGATGGGGAACTCTGTTTTGATGTCCAAATTAGTTGGAGAGGCCTGTTTCGATACTTCTTGTGTCCATGTAGAAATCGACGGTGGCTATCTTGGCTATTTCAAGGTTAGCCGGCAGTGGAGGAAAGATTTAAAAACACTTACTAATATTTTAGGTGCAAGTAATACGCTTCATCTGATTTCGGGCGATAATGCAAGCGACCAAGAGGCTGTTTCTGTGATTTTTCCACCGGGCACGCCGACTAAGTTTAAACAAAGCCCGCAAGATAAACTTGAGTATGTTGCAGCTTTGCAAGCAAAAAATAAAAAAGTGTTGATGTTAGGAGACGGGCTGAACGATGCCGGAGCTTTAAAACAAAGCGATTTAGGAGTTGCGGTGACGGATGATGTGAATAATTTTAATCCTTGCTGCGACGCCATTCTTCAAGGAGATTATTTAGTAAAGCTGCCTCAATTTATTCAACTTGCAAAAGACGCGATTAAAACAATAAAACGAAGCTTTGTTATTTCGGCTACATATAACTTAGCGGGCGTTTTTTTCGCGGTTCAGGGAACCTTATCTCCGCTTACTGCGGCCGTTTTAATGCCTATGAGCACGGTTACTATTATTGTATTTACTTCGTTATGCACACGTTATTTTACTTTTAAAAATAAACTCAAATGAACATCCTTTACTTCCTGATCGGTTGCAGTATTTTAATGGCTCTAGTGTTCTTGGCTGCTTTCTTTTGGTCGGTGAAAAACGGACAGCATGACGATATGCAAACTCCGGCAATGCGCATTCTATTTGAGGATGACACGCCTGCAAATTAGCAGTTCCGAAAATATTATTTTAATGCCGCACAAGTAACTAAAGGCAATAGAAATGATTACTCCGTTTGCAACTTCTCTTTTTTTAAAAGATTTTCGGTAACTCGATAAACCAAATCAATATCAGGCGTTTTGGTCCGGTCGATGGTCCGATGAAGTTCGCTATTTAAAGGCGACCAGCGCTCTGCTTCGCCGTGAAGGCTTATTATTATGCTTTTTGTTTGCAATGCTGCGGCTATGTGCGAAACGCCGGTACAATTTGAAATAAGTGCGTGAGCGTCTCTTATGAGCACCGCAATTGCTCCTAACGAAGTTTTTCCGGCTGCTATAACAGGTTCGTATTTCATTGCTGATTTTACTTTTTCTACGATATCCAGTTCAGATTTTGTACCTGTGATAACCGCTTTATATCCGGCTTCTACGGCTAAGTCGGCTAATTTAGCGAAATAAGCGGGGCTCCATTGGCGGGAGATACCTCTTGAACCCGGATGAATGCAGACATACTTTCCCGGTTCTACCTGCAAATCTGCCAAATTAAGATCAGTTACATCAGCTTCCGAAATTGGAAATTCTAATTCTTTGCCGGCAGGTTCGACACCTAATTTTTTCATCAACATCAAATGTCGGTCTATTTCCGGGCCGTAATTCGGATACTCCAAATACAAATCTCCTTTAGGTAGATAATTATCTCTTTTATAAAAACCACCTGTATATTTTGCTTGGAACAATGCGACAATAGGGTTTACAATTGTGCCGTTGCCCTGCATCTGCAAAGCCAAATCGAATTTTGCGTTATGGATTACGTCTAAAAAAACGTTAAAGGCATACGGATTTAACGATTGCTCCGGCAGTCCCGGATATCCGGGAAACCATAAGAAAGAAGTAAAGTAGTGCGAAAAGCGCTCAACAAAAGATTGGGCCCACGGTAATCCGATTAGGGTAAGATGAGCATTGGGATAGGCATTTTTTAATGCTCGAATTGCCGGTATGGTGCAAAGCATATCTCCGAGTTGAAGTGCTCTGAATATTGCTATTTGTTTTATTTCTTCCGGAGGCAGCATGGGTGTTTTAAGGCAAATTATTAATAAAAGCCGGAATTTCTTCAGCTTCTAACACATGATCTATTTGAACATGAGTTAAAGCATTACCGGGCATAAAGCTTACTTCGGCAGTTGCCGGATTCTGAACCGCGGTAATTCCTCCCCAATTTTTTACTGTTCTTAATCCGTTAGTTCCGTCGGCATTTGCCCCTGAAACTAAAATGCAGGCCAGTCTGTCTTTATATGTTTCGGCAGCGGATTGAAAAGTGACATCAATACTCGGGCGACTATAATGAATTTTTTCAGACGAATCGATAGAAAAAGTTCGATCGTTTTCGATCAACAAATGATAATCCGCCGGAGCGAGATAAATATAACGAGACAAAATTTGATCTTTTTCATCCACTTCTTTAACAGGTATGCCGGTTCTGTGAGAGAACAAAGAAACTAACGAAGAATTGGATGTTTTTTTTCTGTGAATTACAATTACCAGCGGAAGATTAAAGCTTGAGTTTAATTTTGAAACAGTTTTAAGTATTACGTCTAAGCTTCCCGCCGACCCGCCGATAATAACTAGTTCTATTTGCTTCATCCCACTTTCCTCCAAATTTTTTCTTTTTTGCTTACTTCTTTAAAGTTGGAAGCAATTGAAGAAAATCGAATGGTTTCTTTAGAACCCAAAGCTAAAAACCCTAAGTTTTCCAAGCTGTGGTCAAACAAGTTAAATACTTTGGTTTGTAAATCTTTATCAAAATAAATCAAGACGTTTCGGCACAGTATAAGTTGAAACGTATTAAAAGAATGGTCGGAGACGAGGTTATGTGTAGAAAAAATGATCTTTTGGTGTAAGCTTTCATCCAGTTTGGCAAAATCATTGGTTGCCGTATAGTAGCTCGAAAAATCCTTCTTCCCGCCGGCAGTAATATAATTTTCGGAATAGAGCTTCATTGATCCTAAAGGAAAGATGCCTTTACTTGCTTTATCTAAAACAGTAGGGTTTATATCTGTAGCATATAAAAGCGACTTGTGAAAAAGATTTTCTTCCTTAAGTAAAATGGCCATAGAATATACTTCTTCGCCGGTAGAGCAACCGGCATGCCATATTCGAATAAAAGGGTAGGTACCCAGTGCGGGCAAAACATGTTCGCGGAGCGCTTTGTAAAAATCAGGATCTCTAAACATCTCGGTTACAGTAACCGTTAATTGTTCAATGAAACGCGGTAAGTATCCTATATCAAATTTTAACCGGTATCTGAATTCTGCAAAGCTCGGGAAACGATCCAACAAAAAAAGCCTTGATATTCTTCTTTTCAGCGATGCCTTGGAATATTCGGTAAAATCATAGCCGTATAGTTCAAGTAAATCGCTTAATAAAATTTCAATTTCTTCGTCTGTTACAGTATGTGGTTCGAGCACGCGTTATTTAATTTTGAAGTTTTTAGGTCAACATTTTTAATAATAAGTCGCGGCAACAGGTTTACCGATATTACCTGTAGTCCTCGGCTTCGAGGTGCTTTTCTCGGTCGCGTTCCAACAAGTGTCCGTTGCAGAAATTACAGCCATGGTGGTAGAGTATTCACTATTTCGTATAGTTTAATTACTTTGATTAGATGTTTCTGTCGTAAAGCCAAACACGCATCAAAGAAATTAATTGGTCGATATCGACAGGTTTTGAAATGTAATCTGAAGCACCCGCGATGACACACTTTTCACGGTCGCCTAGCATGGCTTTTGCTGTTACGGCTAAAACCGGCAAATGTTTATATTTTTGACTTTTTCTTATTCGCGTTGTAGTTTCATAACCGTCCATTTCCGGCATCATCATATCCATCAAAATAATATCTACATCATCATTTTCTTCTAATACTCGAAGAGCCTCCTTACCGTCGGTAGCCGAGAGTACTTTCATTCTGAGTTTTTCAAGGGATTTACTTAGCGAAAAAATATTACGCACGTCGTCATCGGCAATTAAAACGGTTTTGTTTTTAAGAACATCGTTAAGGATGCCGAGTTTACCGTTAGAAATTTCTTTTTCTTGTTGTTGCTCTCCTACTGAATGCAGAAAAAGGCCTACCTCGTCTAAAATACGTTGATAAGAATGAGCAGTTTTAAGTACAATGCTGTCCGCATATTGCTTAAGTTTTGTTTCTTCCGCTTTAGATAGGTTTTTGCCGGTAAAAATGATTATAGGCAAATTTTCGAGTCCCGGATTTTGTTTAACAGTTTCTAATGTTCGATAGGCATTAGCATCGGGGATGCCCATGTTTAAGATAACGCAGTCAACGTCTTTCTGTTGAAGTAAACTTATTCCCTCGTCTATGTTTGCAGGAATTTCTGTATGTATGTTAAATGTTTCAAGGTAATAAGCAAGGGCCCGGGCATGTTTGGCATTTTCTTCAATAATTAAAACCTTACGCGGATTTTTGCTGAGCGCTGTTTCAAGCTTATTAAAGATAAGCTGCATTTGCTCTAAGGCAACCGGTTTATCTATAAAATCGACAGCTCCTTTCATCAGGCTTTCTTTTTTTACCTGCATCGATGACATTATGTGCACGGGGATGTGTCGTGTTTCCCGGCTTGATTTCAATTCTTCCATTACCTCCCAGCCGTCTTTTACCGGCAGCTGAATATCCAGCAAAATTGCCGAAGGCTTATATTGCTTTGCCATCTCAATTCCCTCGTCGCCCCTTACTGCCACCAAACACTTGTATCCTTTCTGTCGAGTAAATTTCAAGAGAGTTTTGGCAAAGGCGGTGTCGTCTTCAACAATGAGCATCACATTATCGCCGGTTTTAATATCATACCGGTCGTCCTTGATATCCGGCGAAACAACAGGATCTGTAAATTGAAGCTTTTCCTTACTCTCGTTAGGCTTGTCTACCTGATCGGCAACCGCATTAACGCTAACGCCGCTTTCCTCTTGTAAAAAACCCGTTGCTTTATATTGAGGAATAGTTACTGTAAATTCGGTTCCTTCTCCGAGATTACTGTTCAGTGTAATTTGTCCGCCAAGAAGTTTTGCAAGCTCTTTACTGATTGATAACCCTAAACCTGTTCCTCCGAATTGTCTGCGTGTTGTCCCGTCGGCCTGTTGAAAGGCTTCAAAAATTAGCTTGTGCTTTTCTTTAGGGATGCCGACTCCCGTATCTTTTACCGAAAAGCAAATAAATGAGTCTCTTTCTTCCGGGATAGTGATACTTAACGTTATAAAACCCTTTGCAGTAAACTTCAATGCATTTGCCAACAGGTTTTTTAAGATTTGCTCCAAGCGCAATTGGTCGGTCGAAAACGTTGCGGGTGCAGCAGGATCAATAACTACAGAAAGAGTAAGGTTTTTTTCTTTAGCCAAAGGATTAAATAGTCCTTGAAGGGTGTTTACTAATTCTTTTGTATAAACTGTTGAATACTCTAAATCTATCTTGCCCGCTTCTATCTTTGAAAGATCAAGAATTTCGTCAATTAATGTTAAAAGTCCGTTACCGGAACTTTGAATAACCTTAGCATATTCTAACTGATCTTCGCTAAGATTTTTCTCGGTGTTTTCGCCGATTAATCTCGAAAGTAATAAGATTGAGTTTAGAGGGGTACGTAATTCGTGGCTCATATTTGCCAAAAATTCAGATTTATACTTGGTGCTCAGCTCAAGTTCGTCAGCTTTTTTCTGAATTTCGAGATTACGCTCAACAATTACTTGGTTTTTTTCTTCGAGCAACGCTGCCCTCTCGGCTAATTCTTTGTTTGCTTGTATAAGCTCTTCTTGCTGAACCTTTAATTCTTCTTCAGAAGATTGCAGTTTGTGGGTTTGTTCTTTAAGTTCATTATTTATGTTTTCCAGTGTACTGTGCTGCGCTTGCAATTCTTCGGCCTGACTTTGCGTTTCTTCAAAAAGTTCTTGCAGCCTGATTCTGTTTGTGGTTATAGAAATTGCCGTTGCAATGTTTTCGGATACATCTTCGATAAGGGTGAGTGCATCTTCCGAAATGGGGTTTAAAGCTCCTATTTCTATAACGCCTTTAACTATTCCGTTTGTGTTTATCAGTGGAACAATTAATACATGTTTGGCGGATATGGACCCCGTTCCCGAAGAAATTTTGAGGTACTCTTGCGGCAAATCGTTTAGCCGAATAATTTTTTGGTCGGCCGCAGCCTGGCCCACCAGCGTTTCTCCAAATTCTAGAAATGGTTTAATTGAATTGGCACCCGGCGCTCCGTAGCCTGTGTAATAAAAGAGCTTATTTTCATTGACAATGTAAAATAATCCAACTTCCGCTTCCAAATAATTTATTAACGCGTTCAACGAATCTTTAGTGAGCGCTGCAAGAGTTTTTTCTCCTTGTAAACAGCTTGTAATAGTTGCCATCCCGGTTTGAAGCCAAATTTTTTGGCTGTTTTGGTGTCGGAATTGTTTCAAATCGTGCTTCATCTGCAAAACAGCATGGCCTAAAATATCGTCTTGGCTTCGAGGTATTACCTCCACATTAAAATCTCCGCGACCGATCGCTTCAGCTGCGGTTGTAAGGGCACGATTATTTTCGTCAATATGGTTTATTGATTTAGCTAAACTTCCTACTACATCTTTAAGGTGAATATTAAGCTTAATTCCGGTAGCGCCTCCGGCAATTTTATGAGCCGCTTCTCTAAGTTCTATCAGTGATTGCGAAATGTTTTTTATGGTGAGAGAAACAATAAAAAGTACCAGCGTGATAATGAAAACCAAAAAGAAAAAATTACGGTATAAGTCGTTCTTTTCTTCTTGATAAAGCTTATTCATGGTGCTTTCCACCCCCGATACTAAGTCGCCTAATAAATCGTCGAGTTCGGTAATCCCGCTGTTTGATAAGTCCCACCAATAATTGGGAAGTACTTGTTGGTTTAAATGTTTACCCGCTAAGAACTCTTCTGTAAAATTTAAAGAACGTTTCAAGTTCCCCTCGTTTTGTATCTGCTTAAATCTTTTCTTTACAAAAGGCGAAGCTTTAATATTCAGCTCTTTGTGATAGGTGTAATAGAAATTGTAATTGTTTCTTATTTGCTCAACTATCGTAACATCAGGCGTGGCTTCAAGTAAGGCGGAATATAAATTGGCCCGCAGTAGGCCGAAGTAAGTGATCATTTCAGCTACCAAACGCTGCGATTCTAAATCTTCTTCAACTTCACGATTGTTGACGAGATTTTGGGCGCTGATAGGAGTTAATGTATTTAACCGGAAAATAGTATTGGTGTAATAAGAAAGCGCTTGAAAAGAGCGCAGTTCCATGCGGTCTACTTGAACTCTTTTTTCGTTTAAACTATCTAAAAACGTGTACGATTTAAAGCCCTTAAGCGCAGAGCCGTAATTTTTCTCGATAAAACGGACTGAAGAGTCAACTTTAGCACGGCGTAAGGCTAAGGCGCCGGCATCTTGGTTTTTTATGATGAAATTAAAGCTTAGTCTTCTCTCGAACTGGAGGTTACTAATCAGACGGGTTACATCCGCCGATTGGTGTATTTTTTCTTTAAAGGCATTAATTCCTTCGAGCTTCCGGTATTTCTCTTGTATTATTTTAGCTGCAAAAATTAAGAGAAATAGCAGTGGGATTAACCCTATAAGCATCAATTTAACCGGCAGCGGAAGGATTTTGAAAAGTTTTTTCATTAGAAAAACAGCTTTAAGCGACTCAATATTTTATTTTTACTCGCGAATTTTTTCAGCATCGGCTAAAGGGAGCGTAAAGTAAAACTCTGATCCTTCCCCGGGAATACTTTGAACCCCATACGATCCATTGTGTCTTCTAAGAATTTCAGCACAGATGTATAACCCCATTCCCAACCCTTGGAATCGATGTGAGAACTCCTCAACCCTATAAAACTTCTGAAAGATGTGATTTTGTTTTTCTTTCGGGATACCGATACCGAAGTCTTTTACTCGTACTTCAACCTTTTTATCGTTAAGTAATTTTATGTTTATCTGTATTTCTTTCGAATCGGGCGAGTATTTAATGGCGTTAGTAAGATAATTAATCATAACCTGTTCGATCCTGATATCATCGCCGTATATCTTAACATTTGCCTCTCCGTTTTTAACAATGTTATAACCTTCGTTAGTTTGGTTAATAATTTCAATTGCGTTGCAGAGTAAAGGTTCCAAGTCGAATACCTTCTTGTTAAACTTCATTTTGCCGCTTTCGATTTTTGAAATATCAAGCAAGTCGGCAATAAGGCTTTGAAGTTTATTGAGTTGCCACTGCGTTCGGTTTAGATATTTCATCGAACTTTCCTGGCCGGCCAGCGAACGCTCTAATAGTTGAAAATACGCCTTAATACTGGTTAAAGGCGTTTTTAACTCGTGGCTCGCTATACTTAGAAATTCAATTTTTTTATTCTCCGCTTGCTTTTGATCTTCGATATTCGTAAAAGTGCCTACCCATTTTATAACCACATTATTTTCCTTTACCGGAATGGCTCTTAACAAATGGCAGCGATAAACGTCGTCGTCTAACTTTTTAAGATAAACCTCCAGCTGCAAAGGTTCTTTGTTATGGACAGCTTCTCTCCATTTTTCTTCAATATTTACCTCATCAGGGTGATTTTCGGGAAATTTGTGAGGGGCTGTGGAATACCCGAACCAATGTTGATTCACGAACTCGATTTCACCGTCAGTGGTTGCGGTAAAGGCTATTTGCGGTATAGTTTCAAGTATTGACCGAAGTTCCTGTACCCGTTCTCGCAGTTCAGATTGAGCTTTCTTTCTAAATTCTATTTCTTCTCGCAGAACCAGACTTATTCTTGTTAATTCTTGCCCGTGCTCAAACAATCTGTGAAATGTTTTTACCTTAAGCAAAAGGATATCCGGATCTACCGGCTTGGTAATGTAGTCAAGTGCGCCACTGTTAAACCCCTTGGTGACAAACCGTTTATCGGTATTTACAGCTGAAAGAAAAATAATCGGTACATCTTTAGCCTTACTGTATCCTGAAATTGTTTCGGCCACTTCGAATCCGTCCATTCCCGGCATTTGCACATCTAAAATTATAAGTGCATATCGGCCCTTCAGTATTTTCTTTAATGCTTCTTCGCCCGAAAGCGCCGAGTCAACTTCAAATCCGTTTAGCTCAAGCAACTTTTTTAGAGAAAAGATATTCTCCGGCTTGTCATCAACAATAAGGATCATAAATAATTTAGGGTGCTTAGGGTTAAAAAGAGCCCAAATATACAATAGGATTAATAATCAAAGAGCCTGAATTATTAATTGCTTGGCTTAAATTATACCTTTCGCCTTTAAAATACTTCGAGCGGGTTTAAAAATATTTCGGGGATTAATAATTTTATAAACAGCAAATTTAGGCTTAGTTTTGGCCGTTTAAAGTTAATTAAAGAAGAAACGATGTCGTTTTCGTATCGCAGGCTAGTGATAAAAATAGGGTCGAATGTTTTAACACAAGAAAACGGCTTGCCGGATATTGGGCGAATGCAGCACTTGGCCGGTCAGATTGCACGTCTGAAGGTACTTGCTAAGGAAATCATTCTCGTTTCTTCGGGCGCGGTATCGTTTGGTAGGAGCATGATTAGGGTTTCGGATAAAGGCGATTCGGTAGCCGGCCGCCAATTGCTTGCTTCTATCGGCCAAGTAAAATTAATAAATACTTATTCGGACTTGTTTGAAAAACACAACTTTATTACAGCTCAGGTTTTAGTAACTAAAGAAGACTTTCGCGACAGGCTGCACTATCTGAATATGAAGAATTGTTTCGAGATATTGCTGCAAAACAATGTTATCCCGGTGGTTAACGAGAACGATGTAATTTCGGTAACTGAACTGATGTTTACCGATAATGACGAACTCGGCGGGCTTATTGCTACCATGCTTAATGCGGATGCTCTAATTATTCTTTCAAATGTAGACGGAATTTATAACGGGGATCCGAAGGATAAAAACTCTAAAGTTATTTCCGAAATCGAACCTTCTTCTACCGATTTTTCTTCGTTTATCACTACTCATCGTTCAAGTTTCGGGCGGGGAGGAATGGTTACCAAATCAAACATGGCTCATAAAGTAGCTCAATTAGGAATTACGGTACACATCGCTAACGGAACGACCGAAGATATCCTGTTAAAGGTATTGGATAATGAAGCGATTAACACCCGATTTATTCCGAAAAAAATTGCTTCGGGAAAGAAAAAGTGGATAGCTCATTCCGAGAACTTTGCCAAGGGTGCAGTTCAAATTAATGAAGGTGCACGTGAAGCTCTCTTTTCAGAAAAAGCAAGCAGTTTGCTTCCCGTGGGCATTACCGGCGTTATAGATGATTTCCAAAAGGGCGACATTATAAAGCTTATAGACCAAAATTATAAAACAGTAGGTTTGGGTATTGCAGAATACAGTTCCGAAAAAGCAAAAGAGCGAATAGGCAGAAAGAAGGAAAAAGCCCTTATACATTACGATTACTTATATTTGAGCCGTGATATTAACTAATATGAGTTATACAGATTACTTTATTAATGCAGGTAAAGCAGGCAGAGGTTTAGCACGGTTAAGTGAAGAAAGTATTAATTCGGTGCTTGTGCAAGTTGCCGAAGCTGCAGTAGAAAAAACAGGGTTTCTTTTGCAGGAAAATGAAAAAGACCTTTTAAGAATGGATCTGAAAGACCCGAAATACGACAGGTTGAAACTAACTTCTGAGCGTATTAAAGGAATTGCCGATGATATTGTAAATGTATCGAAATTAGAATCGCCACTAGGTAAAACCTTAATGCAAAAGGAAATGCCTAACGGATTAAAAATATCTAAAATAAGTGTCCCGCTGGGAGTTATCGGAGTAATTTATGAAGCCAGGCCCAACGTCACTTTCGATGTTTTTTCACTTTGTTTTAAAACCAATAATGTTTGTGTTCTAAAAGGCGGAAGTGACGCGTCTTATTCTAACGAAGCTATTATTTCCGTTATCCGGGAGGTTTTACAACGAAATAATATTGATGTAAACATTGCAACCCTGCTTCCGGCAGAGCGTGAAGCTACAGAAGCGTTACTACAAGCTCAAGGTTATGTGGATGTTTTGATACCGAGAGGAAGTCAGAGCCTGATAAACTTTGTGAGACAAAATGCTAAAATCCCGGTAATTGAAACCGGCGCCGGCATCGTGCATACTTATTTTGATTCAACCGCTGATTTAGAGATTGGCAAAAAAATAATCTACAACGCAAAAACTCGTCGTGTAAGCGTTTGTAATGCTTTAGATTGTTTAGTTATCGACGAAAGCCGTCTTGGAGAACTCGGCGAATTAGTTGAATCTTTGGGCGTTGCCGGAGTAGAGCTGTTTGCTGACGAAAAAGCTTGTGCAGCACTTGAAGGTTCCTATCCGGGTGCACTGTTGCAATATGCCGAGCCTGAACATTTCGGCACTGAATTTTTATCCATGAAAATGGCAATTAAAACAGTAAAAGATATTGATGAAGCTCTGGAACATATTGCTGAATACGGCTCCAAACACAGCGAAGCAATAATTTCGGGAGGTGAAGAAAATATTGAAAAATTTTTGAACACGGTTGATGCTGCGGCTGTTTATGCAAATGCTTCAACCGCGTATACCGACGGCGCAGAATTCGGTTTAGGCGCAGAAATAGGAATCAGTACGCAAAAACTTCATGCTCGGGGCCCGATGGGTTTAGAGGAATTGACAAGTTACAAATGGGTTGTGAGGGGGAACGGGCAGGTGAGGAGTTAGGAGCTAACCTCACACCAAAAAAACTAGAAGGGCGAAAAACTTCAAAGGCTCAGATGTAATCAATGAACCTTATTCGGATGTTAATTGTGTTAGAGATCCTGCAAATCGCTTCTTGTCGTCAAGGAACGGATTCAAGACATGGTACAAAAGATTTTTCTGCGTCTCCCTCGATAATTAAAACGAATACAATAGACGTTTCTCTAATACGGTTAATTGCAACACCTGAAAAATTTGATGGTAAAAAGGTTCGGGTTAAGGGGTTCTTAAATTTAGAATTTGAGGGAACCGCAATTTTCTTAAACAAAGAGGACTCTGAGAATTATATACCTAAAAATGCCATCTGGATCGATGTTTCAAAAAAATTTATCTATGCTGTGCATTCGTCAATACTTAATCAAAGATATGTTGTTTTAGAAGGAGTATTTGATGTCAACAATCTTGGTCACGAAAGTACTTATAGCGGTGGTATAAAAAATATTAGCAAAATCAAATTGTTGGACAAGTAAACAACTTAGTAAGGCAGTATTTACGCTGTTAATTCTTCTAATTCCTCATATTAATATACTGCAACGGCTGCCCGAAATCTTCAGTTCGGCAAAGGCTGATTACAGCTTGGAGGTCATCAATTTTTTTAGCTTGAACTCTAAGCTGATCGTCCATAATTGATGCTTGAACCTTTAAGCCGCTGTCTTTAATTTTCTTTGCAATTTTTTTAGAGGTTTCTTTATCAATGCCTTCTCTAACCGTAATTTCTTTGCGGATCATATTGCCGGAGGCATAATGTTCCTTACCCATATCCAAACTTTTAGGGTCTAGATGCTGTTTAACCATTCGAGAAATTATTGAATCTGCGATGGCTTTTAAGCGCATGTCGTTTTCGGTAACTACTGTAATAACATTCGTTTTTTTATCAAGTTCTACCGTACTCTTAGAATCGTGGAAATCATAACGATTTAAGATTTCTTTTTTTGCATTATTAATAGCGTTGTCAAGGGTTTGAGCGTCTATTTGACTTACAATATCGAAAGAAGGCATAGAGTAAATGTTAGAGAATAAAAATTTATCAATAAATTTAAAATATTAATTGCAATATTAACTTTTAAAAACTCGGTGATGAAAAAAGAAAAAGAAAAATCACAACAAAAAAAAGATAAAAAAGAAACCGAAAAAACGGTGAAAAAGGCAAATCGGAAACAGCTTGAAAGCAGTTTAAGCGACAAATTTAAAGAAGTGATAAAAAGCCTTGGTCACGAGGCAGAAGTTATCGCTAAAGATATTGAACGCGCCGGAAAACTGCTGGCCAGACGTTTGTCGGACAAATTAGAGAAGAAAGACAAAAAGGGAAAT
>JAYULL010000146.1:0-31039 GCA_043763625.1 Sphingobacteriaceae bacterium
AGAGTGAGCCTCGATTTAACAGGTTTGCCGCCAACAGAAAAAGAAGCCCTCGATTTTGTAAATGATACGTCCCCACACGCCTACGAAAAAGTTGTAGATCACTTGTTAAAATCTTCTGCCTTCGGTGAGCGATGGGCTGCAATGTGGTTGGATTTGGCCCGTTTTTCAGACACAAAGGGCTACGAAAAAGATCAACACCGAAATATTTGGAGGTATAGAGATTATGTAATAAAGTCGTTTAACGAGGATAAACCTTATGACAAGTTCACGATCGAGCAGCTAGCCGGTGATTTACTTCCTAATCCTACAGAGGATCAAATCATCGCAACCGCTTTCCACCGGAATACTATGAATAACGATGAGGGCGGGACAAATGATGAGGAATTTCGAACTGTCGAATTAATAGACCGCATTAATACCACTTTTGATGTATGGCAAGGAGTAACAATCGGGTGCGTACAATGCCACAGTCACCCCTATGACCCCATCCGGCATAAGGAATATTATAACTTCATGGCATTTTTAAACAATACTAGAGACAATGATTTAAACGAAGAAGCTCCTACTTATATCTCGCAAAAGGACTTCGATTTGCCCAAAGCCAAAGAGTTAATGGAGAAGATTAATACATTAAAAGGCGATAAAAGCGGTCTTCCGGCAACTGTTTCGGAAATGCGAAAAAAATATTTGCTTCCAAATTTACAAGCTAAAGATTTTGATGATTCTTCTAAAATATACTTTAATCATCCTACCATCACTTATAAAGGGACAGGCTCTTATGTAAGCTATAAAAACATTAATCTTACCGGAGTTACCAAATTAGCTTGCAGGTTTGTTTCCGACAAAGGCGGAATAATTGAAGCCCATTTAGACAGTCCTGAAGGGTCGCTTATTGCTTCAATCGGGATGGCTTCTTCATTCGGCGAATTCTACGAATCTTCTGCTCCGATTATCCGTCCGGTTTCAGGAGTGCATAGCATTTATTATACGCTGAAACCTAATAACATCGGGTCCGGAGACGCTCGTATTTGGGAGTTTAAACTATACCAAGGCGAGAATAAAAACAAAGACGATAAAAAGCAAAAAGCCCTCGACAGTTTAAGAAATGAACTTTCATGGCGAATAAATCCGCAGGGAACACCGGTGTTCGAGGAATTGAAAGGCGACAACCGCCGTAATACTTTTGTTTTTCTTCGCGGAAACTGGACTAATCACGGAGAAAAGGTTGAACCCGAAGTGCCCAAAGCATTAAACCCTCTGCCTCAGGGAGCTCCTAAAAGTCGGTTAGGAATGGCGATGTGGCTTACTTCGAAAGATAATCCTTTAACAGCTCGAGTACAGGTTAATCGTTTGTGGGAACAATTGTTCGGATACGGAATAGTAGAAACCGTAGAAGATTTCGGCTCGCAAGGAAACAAACCTTCGCACCAAGAATTATTAGATTGGATGTCGTTAAAATTTATGAATGATTTTAATTGGAGTAATAAAAAATTGCTAAAGCTGATGGTAATGTCCGGAACTTATCGCCAATCTTCATCTGCTAATGCCGATCTTTTACAAAAAGATCCGCGAAACCGTCTAATTGCCAGAGGCCCGAGGGTACGGTTAACTGCCGAGCAAATACGTGATCAGGCATTATCAGTCAGCGGTTTGTTAAGTAAAAAAATGTTCGGCCCCAGCGTAATGCCCGACCAGCCGGCGGGAGTATGGCAAACAGTTTACAGCGGAATGGAGTGGAGGCTTAGTGCCGGTGAAGATCGTTATAGAAGAGCTGTTTATACTTATATGCGCCGCACAAGCCCTTATCCTAATATGCTGACATTCGACGCTCCAAGTCGGGAGTTTTGTATGGTACGCAGGATAAGAACCAATACACCCTTACAAGCTTTAGCTATTTTAAACGATACAGTTACAACTCAAGTATCGGCGGCATTAGCAAAGCGAATGTTTGCAGAGGGTGGTAAAGATTTGCGTTCGCAGATATCTAAAGGCTATCAATTAGCTTTGTTTAATTCGCCTAAACCCGAGACAGTAAATAAGCTTGTGCGTTTTTACAATAAAGCTTCAGAATTTTATAAAAAAAATCCGAAGAAGGCTGTTATTATGGTTGGCAACGATGACAAAGCAGCTCGACTTGCGCCTTTAACTCTCGTTGCAAGCGCTATTATTAACCAGGACGAATTTTTAACCAAAGAATAAGCATGAAACGGATATTCGGACAAGAAGAGCAGTCAAAACGTGCTTTAGAAGATATAACCCGGCGTCATTTCTTATATAATATGGCAACCGGCATAGGCGGAATTGCCCTGGGCTCTTTAGTCGGGTGTTCTTCTGCCGATAATAAAAATTCTTTGATTTCTGCTTCGGGAAATCCCCTTACGCCTCGCAGTCCGCATTTTCCGCCGAAGGCAAAAAATGTTATCTATCTGCACATGGCCGGCGCCCCTTCTCAATTAGAATTATTTGATTATAAGCCGCTGCTGCATAAGTTAAACGGACAAGATTGTCCGCAGTCATTTTTAGAGGGCAAGAAGTTTGCTTTTATAAAAGGTGTTCCTAAATTGTTAGGCCCTGTGGTTTCTGATTTTAAACAACATGGCAATTCCGGAGCTTACATTTCAAATTATCTGCCGCACTTACAAACGATTGCAGATGATGTAAGCTTCATCAAAACAATGTACACGGATCAATTTAATCATGCTCCGGCGCAGTTGTTTATGCACACCGGCTCACCACGTTTAGGTCGGCCGAGTATTGGCGCTTGGGTTACATACGGCTTGGGAAGCGAAAATGAAAATCTGCCGGGATTTATAGTTCTAGCTTCAGGCGGAAAAACCCCTGATGCCGGAAAGAGCGTTTGGGGAAGCGGGTTTCTTCCTTCGGTGTATCAGGGAGTGCAGTGCCGAAGCGAAGGCGATCCGGTTTTATATGTTTCGGATCCTGCCGGAATTGATCGAGGTATGAAGGGTGAGTTAATCAATACTATCAATGATTTAAATAAAGATCATCACGAAGAGGTTCTTGATCCGGAAATTCAGACTCGTATATCCCAATACGAGATGGCATATAAAATGCAAATTTCAGTGCCGGAAGTGATGAATATAAATCAAGAACCTCAATCTATACATGAAATGTACGGTACCGAGCCGGGAAAATCCTCTTTCGCCAACAACTGCTTATTAGCCCGACGATTGGTTGAAAAAGGAGTACGCTATGTGCAGTTGTTTCATTGGGGCTGGGATACTCACGGTACCGGACCGGGTGATGCTTTAAACGGTGGATTTATGGACCGTTGCCGGGAAGTAGATAAGCCGATGACAGCCCTTATTCAGGATTTAAAACAGCGGGGATTGTTAGACGAAACGTTGATCGTTTGGGGAGGAGAATTCGGCCGTACGCCTATGCGGGAAAACCGGAATGGGGGCTCGGGAGAATCGTTAGGACGCGATCATCACGCCGATGCTTTTACGATATGGATGGCAGGCGGAGGAATAAAGCCGGGAGTAAGTTACGGTGAAACAGATGAGTTCGGTTATTATGGAGTAAGAGATCGCGTTCATGTTCATGATCTGCAAGCTACCATTTTAAATCAACTGGGTTTCGATCACGAAAAATTAACCTACAGTTTCCAAGGAAGAGATTTCAGGTTGACGGATGTGCACGGAAAAGTAGTAAAAGACCTTGTATAAAGCACTTAAAAATTCTTTGTAACGGCTTAAAAAAAGCTTAATATCCTTCTAGTTTAAGAATTCGTGCAATAAACTTACAGTGAAGATCGGCCATCTTTTTCTATCCTGAGGTAGTGGGGTGAAGATTATCGGAACCTATATTCTTTTGTTCTTCCCAATTAATTTCCTTACATATATCGGCCAAGTAGCACTTTTTCTCCGTTTTCTTGTACCGTTTTACTATTTCGGGAATATCTTCAATCCGCTTTTTTGCAAAACCGGGATCTCCCGCTAAAGGACTTATGTTGCTTAAAATAAGACTTATATTAGGTTTGGCTGAATATATTTTGGCTTTAAGATCGTCAAACTTTTTCGGTCCTATTTTATTAGGCTCGAAGCCCGCATCTTTGGCGTTAAATAAATCACTAACACCGATTTCTAATAAAATTATATCGCAGGCATTATCTAAATTTTGTAACGTTCTGTAAGATTGTCCAAAATATTCCCTTTAAAAGGAAGGTTCCAATCGTCGCCTTTTGCTTGCACCCGTGCTAATTACAAAGCCTCCGTATCCGCTGTGATCGGCGTCGCCGCCTGTAGTAGGCATATCTTTTTTAGTGCCCACAAAATTTATTTTAAATTTATTTGCAACAAGTTTATTATAGAGAATGCCTCTGTAGCCGGGATATGAGTTTTGAGTAAGTGAATTTCCTTTAGGTAATATTTTTGCCGTTTTGTTAACAGCGAACTCAGGTGCCATCGGTGCTCTGCGATTTTTAAAGTCTGAAGTTGGTCCGCCTCCGATGGTCGCTGCCGTATTATTATCTACCACATGCAGATTTTTCAAAATTTTTGCCCAGTCTCTTCCCCATGCTGTTTCCTTTCCGGTTTCCATCGTATATCCAAAACGGTTTTTAAATTCGTCAATCACTCTTCCGTGTGGGCCGAACTCGGTTACTATTGCTGCAACGTCCCAAGCAGTGTCATCTACCAAATATGCGCCGTAATTCTGAAAAGCAGTTGCCATAATTTTCCCGGGTTCAGTTTCGAATGAAAGGGTTTTTATATTGAGTTTTGCCGGTATTGCAACTAAGGCTCCAACCTCAACTGCCCGATTTGTACCCCCGTAGCACATATTCGGATTGTTTTTACAGTCGCCCGCATAGCCGTCGGCAGACACCGCGGGCCACCGGAAACCCTTTGAGCCATCATCATTTAATGACGTATTTTTATGGCAGTAGATGTTCAGTTTCATGACATGCCGTATTACTCCTCCCGGAATCAATTCGCCTACCCGCAGCGCACCGCCAATGGCGGACATTCCGCTTGCTCCGTGAGCTCCGTAATAACCGTTGCCGTAAATGTCTTGATCTTTAAATACAAACTGACTCGCTGCATCGCCGGCTTCTGAGCACCGGGCAAAAGGCTGGGTTTGCTTAATCGTTCTCCCATCGGCCATTAATACTGCTAAACCGGCGTTCGGCGTATGGCCCAACCAGTTGTTTTTATTTATGAAAAATTGATTTGGGATAGGTGCCGAAAAAAGTAAAGGCCCTTCATTAAGGCATCGGTCTTTAGAACGATCCCAACCGGCATAATTGGTAAAGACCTTGGTAAGAGGAGCGGTAGGAGTCATCACAATATAGTCTTCATCCACTAAAAAGCCGTTTTCCGGAACAGAGCTTTGCCTGTACATATTTGGCATTTTTATGAATAGGCATATTCCAAATAGATGTTTTCGAAAAGGGCCATTTTAACGGATCGCGTTGGGCTTGTATGCTCAAGGCCGAGAAAAGAAACAAAATAAGGACAATTGATACTTTCATAATTTGTAAAATGATAACGAAGACACTAGCTATTCAGGTGTTTATGCCTTCTACCTCGAAGAAAGTTGTTATATCTAAGAGTCAGCTACTAAATTTAAAAAGAAATTTGCATTTCTATCGGGAAAGCAATCTGCAGATGTACATGATATAACATTTTCAATACAAAATTCGTACAAGCAAGTTGCCCATTATCCAAATAATATCGGTGAAATAATTTAAAAAATTACTAAAAAAGCGATGGGTATAGGATTTGATCCTAATGGACGTACTGATGCCGGAGATGGACGGTGGAAGTAACCGGAAACATGAGAACGAGCTTTACTCACCAACCCATTATTGTCGCCATGACCGCCAATTCCTTAACCGAAAACCGGAGTAATGCATCAAAGCCGGCATGATGATTACATCTTTAAATCGATGAATTTTGAGATTTTTGTAAGGGTTCTGTAGAAAACGGCGGAGAAGGTGTAGGGAAACCAATATACTATTAGAATATGCAAATTTTTTGATTTTTCCTTACTTGCATATTCTTTGTTTTGCTGATTGTTTACTGCGTTAAAATGAAAGTAATTAAAAATTTCCCGGTTCTTTTTTCAGTATATTTATATGTCATCCTAACAGTAGTTCCCGGAATACTTTTCTCCCAAACTCCGCAACAGTGGTATGAAAAGGTTCAACAAGATTTAACCGTAGGATGGAATACTTGGAACACGCAAAGCGTTTTATCCCATGTTCTGTTGCCTGAAGGCTTTGCTTTAAATGTATGTATGCTGGATACGCGTATTACAGGAGAACGTTATCTTAAGGAAGCCTATATCTCTCAAAAATCAAAACGTCCCGAAACCATCACTCCCGGTCCTCATGCCTACGACGGCAGCTATACAGAATTAATACTAAACTGGAACGGGAATACAGTAAAAGTACAAAGTGCTACAGAGAATTATGATTTAGTTTTGCTTATTACTCCCTTAACCATAACTGCGCGAGTGCCTATTATAGTTTTAGAGAGCGGAATGCTATGGAACCGTGAGGGAAAAATAACTAAAAACGGCCAAAAAATTGTCGCAGACTTGGCCTCAAGAAGTATTAATGTAGGAAGTCCAAACAATCAAATTCCTGTCTCTGTACCTGCATCTGCCCCTTACCTTGCATTTGCATTAAATGAAATAATAGGGATTTATACCGGCAAGGAAAGAAATATAGCCGGAATAACAAAAATCATTGAAAGGCAAAAACATAATATAGATGCTAAAGCCAATGCCTATAAAAATCTGAGCGATACGTACAGAGCAATGCAAGGAGTGCTGGCGTGGAATACCATTTACGACCCTTCTAACAACCGTGTTATTTCTCCGGTAAGTCGTGTTTGGAATACTTTTTTCGGCGGAAATTTTGTTCTTTTTTGCTGGGATACTTATTTCGCTTCGTATATAGCAGCGCTGGACAATAAAAATTTGGCTTATGCAAATGCTATAGAAGTTACTAAGGGGATAAAAAAATATGGAATGGTGCCCAATTATGTCAGCGATGGAAATTTAGGTTCTCCTGATCGTTCTCAACCACCTGTAGGAAGTTTGATTGTTCGCGAAATATACAGGAAATACAAGGAACCGTGGCTCTTGGAATACGTTTTCGACGATCTTTTAACTTGGAATAAGTGGTGGCTTACACATCGAATAAATGAGGGGTATTTAAGTTGGGGATCGGATTCTTTGCCTCCGCCTTATAATGATGACGCTTCTAACAATTGGCAGGGAGCTGCCTATGAATCCGGTTTGGATAATTCCCCTATGTTTGATAAAGTGCCTTTTAATAAAAGTAAGCACGTCATGGAATTAGCTGACGTAGGCTTGCTTAGTTTATACATCACAGATTGTAAGGCCTTGGCAGAAATAGCTCAAGTGCTTGGCAAGAAGAACGAGAGCAAGGAGCTGATCCAAAGAGCTTCGATTTTCGAGAAAAAACTTCAAACTCTATGGAGTTCCGAGAAAGACATCTACTTGAATAAAAGGACGGACATAAACAAGAGCAGTTTCAAATTATCTCCAACAAATTTTTATCCTTTGCTGACCAAATTTCCAAACGGTTCTCAAGCAAAAAAGATGATTGAGAAGCATTTATTTAATTCCGAGGAGTTTTCCGGAGACTTCATGTTGCCGTCCGTTTCGAAAAATGATTCGGCATTTAAAGAACAAAATTACTGGCGAGGGCGAATATGGGGACCTCTTAATATGCTTGTTTATTTAGGCTTAAGAAATTACAATCTTCCCGAGGCAAGAAAATTGCTGGCCCAAAAATCAAATAGTTTACTATTAAAAACATTTCATGAAACCGGAATGGTACATGAAAATTATAACGGAATAACCGGCAAAGGAAGAAATGCGGATGAGAAATTAAATACGAGCGATTCCTTTTACCATTGGGGAGGATTATTGGGACTAATTCCGTTAATAGAAGCAGGCTATTTAGGAAAGCCGGAAAATTCGATAGTTGAAAAGTAGCGATTGATTATTTTCTTGAGTACAGACGGCCGGTAGATGCCGGCGTGCTACAAAAAAAACGAAAATTTTTTTAAGGTAGTTTTTGCATCCTGTTAACTTCACCTATACGTTCTAAATATTTTTAAAAGTTCGCCGGCAATGATTTTATATCCTTTGTCCGAGGGATGAAGACCGTCGTATGTCATATCGATTGCCTCTAAAGGATACGGGTATTCATCTGTTTCGGGATTAAATGGAATATCGGTATAAGCCGGGTAAGAATAGTTGGTATATTTTCCGGTTGTCGAATCTTTGAGTCGTTTAAACTTAACCAATTTTTTAACTGTCATTTTTCTATTAGAATAAAGATCAACTACTTTAAAACCTTCGTGTTTACCGATATCTTTAATTGCTCCTGCAAAGTTGGCTAAGGATTGCAGGTTCTTTTGCCGGTACGAGCCGTAGGCATTATTCTTCATATCGGTTAGATATACAAAGTCGCTGCGTTGCATTGGTGTAATTAGGATTATTTCCGCTTTTGGATTAAGACTGCGCAATTTGTCTATGATTATACGAAACGAGCCGTGGACAGTATTATTTCCGGTATTGTTTAAATAGTCTGAAAATTTTCCTAAAGGTCTGCCTCCCCACCAATCGTTTGTTCCTAAAAAAACCGAATAAATGTCTGCTTGGGTTAATCCGAGGCTTTCAATTTTTTCGGCTAAACCTCCCGAAGTCCAACCGTTATGTCCTTGATTTATATATTTAACGTTAGAAACCCTTTTTACAACTCGGGTCATATATCCTTCGGTAACTCGGTTTCCGGTTTCGTCTAAGTGTTCATTTAAGTAGGTAATAGAATCGCCGATAGCCACCCAAGTCAGGGTTTTCTTTTGGAAGGAGAGAAAAAGAATAGCAATAATCAAAATCGACAGAGATTTCATATTATATCATGGTTACGATATTCCGAAAATACAATTTTTAGGTTGAATAGAAGTTTGAAGATACGGAAGGTAAAAATTAATACGCATCAGTTTGAAGAATACTATTAAATTTAGGCGAATACCTAACCGGAATTAACTTAAGAAAATGATTAAAATAAATTACCCTTGTTGTTTCTGTTGGTTTTGCTCAACATTTCTGCAAGCTACGGACAAAAAATATAGGAAGCGAAACGTCGGAGCAAAAGCAAAAGCGTATGAAATGGTGGATCAATGACCGCTTTGTAATGTTTATTTATTGGGGCCTCTATGCTTTAACTGCTCGACGCGAGTGGGTAAAACATAACGAAGGACTAAATAACGAACAATATAAAAAATATTTCGAAACGTTTAATCCGCATTTAATTGAACCGAAGAAATGGGCCAAGCAGGCAAAGGCAGCGGGAATGAAATACGCTGTTCTAACAACTAAACATCATGAAGGATTTTGTTTGTTCGATTCTAAGAACGCCTAACCGTTGGTTTGCGAGATATTGAGTTATTAGTATTAGTACGTATCACGATGTTCGATTATATGATCAGGAGAAATAATCTTCCGGTTATCCCGCCAAATATGATTCAGGAATCGGGCAATTATCTTTTTCGTCGCTCCAAATCATAGAACTTATCAGCCACCTGCCGTTAATATATACATATTGAATATAATTAACTCCCCGCTTCCAAGGCTGCAAGTTGCTTGGGGTAGAAGAATACTCAAAAACGCTTATTCGTTGGGCCATTCTCCCAAACACTTCGGTGATATCTGATATTTCTATTTGAGAATTAAATTCTACATTACTATCTTCAATTTGCTTTATCAAAGCCTGAGCATAACTTTGAGCAGTTAACTCGAGAGGTACATCAAAATTATTGTTCACCATTCTTCCGGCATCGTAAAACAGATCTTTTAATTGATCTACCTTCGGATAATGTTCAGTGCTGAAACATACGCACTCGTAAAACTTTTCAGTAAGATGATCAATCTCTTGAATTGCTACGATTTTTGAAACAGCTTCTTGAAAGACTTCCACTTTTCCGGCATATCTATGTAAATTCCATCGTTTCTTACTTCAACAGGATCGGTGTCGATGTAATCGCCCTGCCCTTCGTCGCCTTTTCCTGTGCTAAGGCTGTAGGAATAACGGTGGAAAGAGCAAATTAGTTTTCCTTTTTTGCATAAACCTCGGCTGAAGTTTGCCCCTGCATGAGGACATTAGGTTGAGTAGCATAAAATTTATCCTCGCTTGTTATTAAGTATACCTTTTTTCCTTCCGCTCGATTTAATGAAATCAGACTCAGAAGAGCGTGTTATAGAATTAATTTTTACCCAAGTTATAATCTTGGTTCAATAATATTAGACACGGTAAATTGTCTAGTGAATTTATGTGAGCTAAGCACAGCTAGAATGACAAGAAAATTAAGACTTTTATTTTTTGGAACAATATCAAATTGCAAGTAGAAATTAAATCAAGGAGATTTAAGCGTAGTGCAAAGCGCCGTCTATTTCGTAACCGATTGCATCAATAATCTCTTGCTTTAAGTCCCCGTCAATTTGACACCAAAGATTACCTTTGATTTTCATTAATGTGCAAAAAAGCAAATCATGGTGATACACTTCGAAGAAACGATTTTGAGCTACGACGGTTAATTCCGGGATACCTGAATCTAATGGCATTTCCACGGAAATTTTAAAGCTTTGTTCCATATCACAAAGTAAGAAGTTATATGTTAAGTTAGTGTTAAGCTTTTAAATAATACTTGCTGTATCATAGGACTTTTTGCAATTAAATCCTGTATCCCCCGATATCTCATAATACCAAACAGTACTAAATTGTTTGTTTATAGGGACTAAGTTGTAAAAATAAACTGTTTGCGAAAATTATTTTAATTATACTCTTCCTTATTTCTTTTTCGTTTGTAACAGTACAAAAACATTTGAGAATCTCACAGAACCTCGACGAATTTAAGAAGTCAGCAAAAAAGATATCCAACGCACCCATATTGAGCTCGATCTTGTTGAACCTTGTCTAAGATTAAAATAAATTTTACCTAAGCCGGCAACATGGCTGCAAAGCTGTCGGTTGACACAAGGGAGGTGTGCGGCAGTTAATTTTGGGGATTATATTCGTACACAACTTGAAAAGGTATATTTTTTAGTTTGGATGATACCTGTCCCATAGCTAAATTACCTGGTTGAAGGGTAGGTTCACAAAGAGTATATTTCTTGCCCTTGTATTCAATCGGTTTTCCCATTGGCTTATCAAACTGTACAGCCATGGTAATATGAGTAGGATAAAGGAGTGCTACCATAGGTAGATTATAGATCTCCTTCACCAGAAAGAAAAATAAAGCTGCACGGTCATCGCAGTCGCTGTATTCAGAAAACAGCGTAAGTTCAGGCGACAACCTTTTTTCTTTGCCGAAGTTCTTTTCGTCATCACGGTATAGAAATGCATATCGAGTAAATTGCATTAGATAATTGACGCCTTTCTTCCTGCTCATTTTACCGATATTCTTTTTCAGCAGCGGGATAAGTGAACTGTAAGTTTCGTTGCTCAGCGGGATATTAAAATAAGATTCAAAATCCACTATAGGATAATTTTTAAAAATACTTTCTACTTCAGGGTTAAGCTTAATTTTAAAGTGATAATCCTTGTGCTTATAGTTGAATTCCAGATCTTTTTCTTCATAATTCTCGCGTTTAAAATCAGGCATTCGCGTGATCTTATAAGAGAACTGCTTTTTTGCTTCCGGAACTTTTATTGAAACAGGATACGCCTTTTCAATCGCAAAATCAATACTGCCGTAATCGTGGTAGTTTAAACATATGTATTTATTTCCCTCGACCATAAAAAACGGGATGTCTTCAATGTCTTCGTTGTTATACACATAAAAGATTATTTTATCGTTAGCTACAGCGAGCCTAGCATCGTAACCTGATTTAGTTAAAAAAAACCATTTGTAAAGCGTATATCTAAAGTAGTTGTCTTTCTTCGGACTTAGTTGTTGAGCAGTTCGACGGATCAATTGATAATAAACCCAGTCGTTTAGTTGATACTTACTCTTATAAAGCAGGAGCGAATCTATAACCGGCTTATAATTGCCGGAATTTAAGGAAGCGTAAAAAGATTGAGCAGCATTGTCTTTAGGAGTTTGCTGAACGTTTATACTTATCGTTTTATCGGCTTTAAAATTGAATGTTCCGGAGCAAAACGGTATGGAATAATTTGTTGCAGAACTTTGTGCAATAGAAAGGCGAGCTGTAAACAACAACATAATTGTGCATAGAAGTAGGCTCCTTATCTTCACGGATATTGCAACTTAATATAAAGTTAACATTATAATAATACTATTTTAACGAATAATTAGAATTTTTTGTTTTAAAATATAGTGCGAGCCAATACTAGAGCAAAAAAAAAGCTCCCGATTTTCGAGAGCCTGACCACTGTTCTATCAATAGTTAATAGTGTATGTTTTTCAAATATTCAATGTTGTGTTTGGCGCTATCTTCAGGTGTACTTAAATATTCTTCCTGCTCAACAAAGAAATACTTCATTCCTGATTTATCGCCGTTTTTAAACATTTCCGCAATGTTTAACTTGCCTTTTCCGAACTCTGTACTCTCATTCTTTTCTTTCTTCATATCCTTCAAATGCCATAAGGGGAAGCGGTCGGGATACTTATTAAAATAAGCTATAGGGTCATTTCCTGTTGCTACTACCCATCCTAAATCCAGTTCCATATCTACTAAACCGGCATCTGTTTCAGTTAAAAGTATATCGTACAATACTTTTCCGTCTACTTTTTCGAACTCGTAATCGTGATTATGATATCCGAATTTTAAGTTGTTTTTTTTACATTCTTCGGCCGCCTTGTTAAAAATGTCCGCTGTTTTCCGGTAATTGCTAACCGTTTGCTCTTCTGTAGGCATTGAAGAACAAATAACATATTCTTGTCCTGACTCAGCTGCTTCATTTACCGTTTTCTGCCAGTCTTGGTCTATATGCACATGACCGCTTCTTAGTGTTAAACCAAGATCTTTTGAAACTGCTTTCATTTCTTTAGCAGTTAGCCCGTAGTAGTGGCCCTTATCACTCCTTGCCGATTCAAGTTCTTTATACCCTAACTTAGCGATTACTTCCAGTGTTTTTCGTGGGTTTTCAAGCATTTCTTTTCGAAAGGTATACAGTTGGATCCCCGGGTTTTTTACGGACTTCGTACACCCTATTTGCGGCAAACTGACACTGCCTAATGCGAGTAATCCCGAACTTTTAATAAAATCTCTTCTAGTAAACATTGGTTTATGATTGGTTAAAATAAAAGGTAAGAAAGTTTGAAGTTAATTGGGCAGAAGGGGGTGTAAGGCAAATAAAGAACTCTCCGGTTGATAAGCCGGAAAGGATTTTATCTAAGAATTCCTACGTTTTCCGAAAAAAGGAATGGCAGCCGCAAGTACCAAAAAAAGGCAAATTGCTATGTACATTCCCATATGATTTTTGCCGCTGTTTGAACCGGCTGAATTGCTTAAATCACTATCTGCAGCATTAACAGCAAAAGCATTAAGGGCAATTGCACTCAGCAAAACAAAAGAAAGTAGAGCTTTTTTAATAAAGTTAATATTCATAATACTCCAAATTTATATGATTGTAAAAGTAGAAATAAAAATGGGTTCGCATGTAATCCAAAATAAAGACATCTAATGGGCCATTATGTTAGGTCCTCCCGGAGTTTCACGCATTGCGTAAATTGAATCAACGAGATATTTTGTGAAGCCGCGCCAAGGCAAGGTTTCGTGATATTCTTTGTAATGCAAGTCAAAATCTTTCCCTGAATTTTTCATCAAGACATCAGCGATTCTGTCGTTCGTAACTGAAAACTCAAATTCGTACGACTGAACAGTGCCGGGCGTCCTCGATCTGATGCCGCTTTGTATCAGCTTCCCTTCGTAAGTTTTAAACAAGTTTCCCTTTTTTACACAATAATTTAACTGCCCTGATTTTACACCTTCTCCAAATACATAGTAATACCTGTAAAAAACGAAAAACGATATAGCCAATATAATCACCAAAACAATCATCCAGATAGCTTTTCTCATAAATATCAAGGTTTACATAGATAACTTCTTAAACGGAAATAGGTTTAACATTTAAGAAATTAAGACGGTTTTGCAAATTCTATTCTCGGTTACACTATTCAACTAAAGGGTTTAAAGCAATTTGTTTTGACGAAAGTTTAGAATGTACGAAAGAGAAATAACAGTTCTTATCAATAACCTTGGTTGGGATTTACAGCGGTGCTTTTAGCTACTCTAATGTAAAATCCGGGTAATGAAAAATCATATCCGGTACATTAAACTTCTTCGGGCGAGTCATGGAATTATTTTTTCTCTTCAATTTTTTCAATGTATCCGGAATAGGATATCGGGTCTCTGGTTAGAGAGTTTATCCGTAATGAAGCTTGGCCATTCGGAAAAACGGATAAAAAAAGCTCTTGACTGTTTTTTTCTCTGATATCTTTCGGTTTAATACTTATTTCCCAACTTTTCTTTTTAGTAGCTACAGCATAGTCGAAATCTGTCGAAGTAAACCGGATTCCTCCTTCAGAGGGATTCGTAGGGGCAGAAAATGCTCTCCCAAAATAAGGTAGAAAAGTTTGAACGGTGTCGTTCGTAACCCGAAGATCATAATCAGAGGTTATTAACTCGCGCCCTCCACCACGCATGGGGTAAACAAATCTGGCTAAGAACACAAATTTTTTAGAATCTAGAATTTCCTTCGTTTGCCGGGCTTTTTGTTTTTCTTTCTCCTCTTTTGATTCCTGCGCATTCGCAACCGGCCCGCCCGTGCCTAATAAAACAAAATATGAAACGGAAATTAACAGTAATCTGACGGTTTTCATGAGAAGAATATTGGGATTGATCAAAAATACTCAATTGTAAGTAACAAAGTACTTGCTTATTGTGGGAAAGATGTAAATTTCCTATGTATTCTTATTTACCAAGGTGCTCGTCAGCGAACTTTATATACTGTTGCCAATCATAGGGTGTAATGTCATGCTCTCCGGTTCTGATATGATAACCGATAGTATTTCCAACAGGCCTGTCTATTGCCGGCATTTCCAAAACTCCCAATCCCTCTTTGTTGTAAAGCCGGTAAACGGGTTCCGCATGTTTGGCACCTAGGAATTCTCCTTTAGGATCTGCCCACAGGTCCTTTGAAGCACTCGCCACGTATAAAGGTCGGGGAGCCATGAGCGCTAAAAGCATATGCTGATCCACTGGTAAAGCTCCGGGATTAGTATTATACTTTTTGTAGGCGGGAACGAACCAGTGAGGAAACGAAGTATTAATTATTTTGATCGTTTCTCCAAAGTTCCGTTTGGATAAAGCTGCTCCTCCTTCTCCGGAATTATTAGAAATTACGATAGCAAAACGCCGGTCGTTAGCTGCTGCCCAAAGTGCCGCTTTTCCCAATCGCGAGTGACCGGTTATTATTATTTTTTTGGAATTAACCCGGCTATCCGTTTCCAAGTAATCCATCATCCTGCTCAAGCCCCAAGCCCAAGCAGCGATAGCGCTCCATTCGTCTTTTTCGATTTTCAGCTCTTTACTCAATGTTGTTCGTATCCCGGTTTTCCAACCATCTTTATGATCGGCTTCTAAATCTTGGTAGTAAACCGTAGCTAATCCGTATCCGTTAGAAATTAGTTCCTCCACCTGCCAACTGCTTGATTGTGCTCCTCTGGTTTTTTCCGCTGAACTGCCGGTGTTAATCCGAAGCCACGATTTCGTAACCTCAATTCCGGTGTCATAAAGAATAGTGTGATTACCCTCAAAATTCAGTCCTATAAAAATAGGAACCTGAGTTTTAATTGAATTAGGCAGATACAGTAATATTTGCATGGAAGGAGAGTTCGTATCTGAGGTAAAATAAACGGTAATTTGTTTTCGGGTTGCTTTTCCGCCTAGAGCCATTGCATCAGTTGAGGTGACTTTAAACCGAAGCCCTGCCGTTTTTTCCGGTATTCTTCCATAAACATGATCCGCAAATTGTTGTAAAATAGCCGGTCGTTGCTCTTTTTCCCATGCATGAACAGTAGTTATTTTTTTGCCGGATGGTGCAATGAGGGGATCGGGGAGAATATACTCGCCTACCTTTGCCTCGTCGTAGTTTACATCCGGAGTTTGGCCTGAAACACTATGCATATTAATAATTATGGTTTGGATCAGAAAAAAGATAAAGATAGCAACTTGGTAGTAAGGCCGCACGGTAAGAAGCCCTGAAGTCGCCCGAAGAGGTTTTTTGTTCAAAAAAGCGTTATCCATACTTAAACTTTTACAGGTTATCGCTAAAATACAATTTGCGCCCGATTGTTAGGGTATTAATAGTATTTAAACTTTAACCGCGGTTTATTCAGCTTCTAAAGCACGGATTGATCTTTTTTGTGAAAAAGACCGGCCGGAGAAATCTTCTTTTGGTTCCGTACCTCGATAACCTTTTCCAATTGCCGGAGAATTAGGGAGTTTCGCCGCGGTTTTTGATCATTATGCAAATAATTCCTTAACCGGTTTCGCTAAACCGTCCGGTGTGGTATAAAAAGGCCTTTTTTCAATGATAGCATGGGCATCAGGGGCGATGCCTAACGCATGATAAATCGTTTGATGAACCTGTTCAATTCTTATCGGTTTTTCAATCGTTTTGCACGGTCGTTCATCTGCAGTTTTTCCGTAAACGTACCCTTTCTTAATTCCTCCGCCAAACATCAGCATTGAGCATCCGTCGGTAAAGTGTCGGTGCATGCCATAGTTCTTGATGTCGTTGATCACATCCGGCTGCTGAACTTGTTCCTGCACTTTTGCACCCGGTCTGCCTTCGGTCATCATGTCTCGACTAAACTCACTTGCCAAAATAACAAGGGTACGATCGAGGCGCCCTGTTCGGTCCAAGTCCTTTATCAGCTGGGCTATGGGGCCGTCTATCTGTTTTTTCATATCGGCTAATCGAGTGTGGCCGTTATCATGAGTATCCCAACCTTTAAACGGCTCGTACTCAGTTGTTACACTAATAAACCGAGCTCCCTGTTCTGTAAGCCGTCGTGCCATTAAACAACCCAAGCCGAATTTGCCGGTATTATAAATATCGTAAACTTCTTTAGGCTCTTGGCTTAAATCAAATGCTTTTGCTTCCGGTGAGTTTAAAAGAATATAGGCTTGTTCCATGGATCTTTTCAGTGATTCTTTTTGGTAATCACTTCCAAATTCGCCGACAGGACTTTGATTTATAAGTTCTTTGTAAAGTTGATTACGCTTCTCAAACCGTTTATTAGACATGCCTACAGGAGGCTGAACACTTTCTAAGCCGGAAGTAGGATCCGGTATTAAGAAAGGCCCAAATTCATTTCCTAAAAACCCGGCATTGTGAAATGCTTTTAACTCTTCGCCTTCACCCAAAGTAAAGCGCTGTCCAATATCTATAAAAGCAGGAATTACCGGACTAAGCGGACCGAGATGTTTAGCTATCCAAGCACCTATATGCGGTGCCGCTACTGATTGCGGGGGTGGATAACAGGTATGCCAATGATACTGATGGCGAGAATGGAGAATAAAACCCATGTCTGCTGCAACATACGAACGTATCAGAGTTCCTCTATCCATAATCTTGCCGATTGATTCTAATCCTTCAGAAAAATAGATATCATCTAATGCAGTAGGCACAGCTTTAAATGTGCTTAGAACACTGTCAGCTTGCATTCCTTTTGAGAACGGAGTGTACTTTTTCGGGTCGAAAGTATCGGTATGAGCCATGCCTCCGGCCATCCACAGGAGTATAACGGTATCTGCTTTGGGGCGGATAGTTTTTTCTTTTTCACCCGTAAAGGAAGATAAGAATCCTGTTACCGGGGCGCCTGCAGCTAAGGCGGAGAGTGTAGCAGCGCTTGTGTTCTTTAAAAAATCTCGTCTATTCCATTTATCTTTCATCATAACCTGTTCTCTAAAGCAAGAGCTAGTAAATAATTTGAAACTCGGGAAGCAGAACAATTGCCCAAAAGAAATCCTGTATATCTTCCGTTGCAGGCCTTTTTCCAAGTAAACGTTGAGCTACCGTAAATTCCTTTGCTTTCGGATCACGTCCCAGCGCATTCCGATATATTTCCCTAATAAGTAGGTCTCCGTCTTGATACCTTTCTTTCCATTTTTCGGCGCCGGTTCTAAGTACCGTGTTAAATCTTATTCCGTTTGTAAGTTCAAGAGCCTGAAGCAAATTTGCTTGTGATTCTCTTCCTGTAGAAACGGTTTCCCTGTTTGGTCGGCCCAGAGCAGTAAGAAACCCGTTATTTGCAACCAGAGAAGCTCTTGGGAATAGGTTGTTTGTTGATTTAAACCCCTCTTTAGAAACGGGATTAAATTTAACTTCATTGTCATTAAACATTGATCCGATTACACTGCTCACCGCGTCCGAAAATTGCTCGGCCGACATTCTTTTGCGAAGCATCCCTTTAAACTTAAAATCTTGCGAAGTGATTTTATTGGCATCTTTAATACCAACTGACGGTAATTGATAAGTTTTTGAAGTTGCAATTAGGTAGATGAGCTCTTTGATATCAGAATTATTTTTTTGGAAATTATAAGCCATCCAGTCAAGCAAATCTTGGTTCCAAGGTTCGTTATCCATCACATCAACCGGTTCAATTAAACCGCGTCCCATGATCTGCGCCCATACCCGGTTTACAATAGTTCGGTAAAGCCGCCCGTTAATGGGTTTCGTAATATTTTCAGCGAGTTGTTGTCGCTTTATTTGCTTAGTAGCAGTGCTTTCTATCATGCCAAGCTCTTTCCACAACATTCTCGCGTCAGTATACTTACCGGTTGGTTTTTCGCATCGGGTGATTTCTAAGGTAGTATCAGCAAATATATTGGCAAATGCATAAGAGTCTTCCAGTTTCCAATCGCTGATAAAGCTGTTGTGGCATGAAGCACATTTTAAATTCAGCCCTAAAAATACTTGTGAAACGTTTTGTGCCGCCTGCATCTCAGGTCTTTGACTTGCATTTACAACACCCCGCCATTTAATCCCTTCAATAAATCCTTTCGATTCGTTTTTCGGGCTGATCAACTCACTGACAAATTGGTGGTAGGGCTTATTGGATTTAATCGAATTATACAACCAGTTTGTTATGTCAGATCGCCCGCCGTCAATATACCCGGTTCCGGTATAATCGTTTCTTAATGCATCGTTCCAAAATGTTAGCCAATGCATGGCATAGTCATCATCCCGGTTTAGAAGTTTTTTCACCCATAACGCTTTTTTATCAGTCCGCGTATCTTTAATAAACTCGTCAAGTTCGTCGGGTTTCGGAAGTAATCCAATTATATCCAGATAAACTCTTCTCAAATAAGTTCGGTCGTCAACAGTCTTTGGCCACGAGATTTTATTGTTTTTAAAGTATTCGTTTGTCCAAATGTCAACGGGATTATCTAAGTTTTGACCGCCGGCGGGTAGACGCGGATTTCTCGGTTGAAGCTTGGCTACTCTAAAGATATTCTTTTTATCCGCTCCGTCCGGCCAAGGTCCTCCTTTTTCGATCCAAAATTTAATAATTCCAATATCTGCCCTTGCCAGCTTCTCGCCTTTAGAAGGCATAACATCTTTATCGTTATGCGGCAAGTTAATTCTTCGGTATAATTCACTTTCTAAAGGCTTCCCGGGAACAAAAATAGGCCCGCTTTCGCCGCCTTTAAACACAAAACGTTTCTTATCCAGCCTAAGTTCGCCTTTCACTTTTTCTGAACTATGACATTTGTAGCAGTTGTGAGCGAATATGGTTCGCACTTTTAAATTAAGTTCTCTTTCTTCAGGAAGACTAAGTCGGACAATATTGATTTTTTGAACGGTATTGGGCACAGGCGGATTTGCAACAAGTTTTTCTCCGGCAACTTCATTCTCTTCAAACCATGGAGCACCTTTTTCTATCCAGTAACTAATTACTTCAATCTCGTCTTTTGATAACTTTCTGCCTTTTGAAGGCATTATGTCATCGTGATTATGAGGTAAAGAAATTCTTCGCACGATCTCACTTTTTGCAGGATTACCCGACACAATTATTTTACCTGATTTGCCTCCCAAAAAGATAAACTGCTTTTCGTCCAGCCTTAATCGGCCTTTTTTCTTTTTTGAACTGTGGCAGTCGTAGCAATTGTTTGCCAGAATAGTTTTGACTCGCTTATTCAATTCTCGAACATTTTTTCGGTCAAGGATTCCGCTGACTTTTACAAAAGGGGTAGACGTTAAATTTTCAAGAGAATCAATTTTTCTTTTATTCCTTCCGGGAAGCGCTCCCGTAAGATAATCATCGCCATGAGTAATAGATGCTCCAAAATGTCCGGCAATTGAAACTCCTATTGCTGTAAAAAATAATGCGCCTCGGTAAGGTTTTAGAAAATTTAAGTTGTTTCTTTTAATTACTAAATGAAGGAAAAGCAAGATGAAAACGCCTAGCCCTGCCGTCAAAATCCCTGCCCATTTATGCAATTGTAAGGTTTGTTCGCTGTACTCCCCACCAGCTTCGAGCAAAATTCCGAGAAAGGCAGAAACACCGGCAGCAAGAGCTCCAATAATAACCATTACAGTGATGCCGGGCCGAAGTTTAGAATTAAAGTCTTTAAGCGTGAAAAGCTCCAAAATGGCCGCAATTAAAAGAAGAGTAACCGGGAAATGTACCATCAAGGGATGAAGGCGTCCCAAAAGGTTCCAAAGCCAAAAGCTTTCCGGCTCTAAAGTTTGGAGTGGTACAGCATCTGCATAAGCAAACGACCAAGTGCTTATCGTGCTTAAAAGAAATAGTGTTGTGATTCCTCTTTTTTTAATCCCAAGCATGCCCGAAATTCAATAGCCGATTTTTTGATTTGATAATGAGTTGTCCTAAATAGGAGGCTCTCAATTTAAAGAATAAGTTCTTTTTCGAGTATAAAAAATGGAAACTAAAGTATTTGTAGAGAAAAAATTACAAAATTGGTCATAGGATATAGTGCGAAAGGCTTGTTATTACAGGATGAATTAAGCTTCAACTTTGAACACTATTATTGTTTTATCAACTTCGTAACCTGTCCTCCTCCTGCAGCCAATCGCAGGGTAAGAATATCTGCTCGGGTGACTTCTTTAGACTGTTTTAACAACCGGTTAGGATTTTCTTCTGCATCCTCCGCATCAGTATAAATTTCGGCTTTGTATTTTCCGAAGGGCAAAAAGTTTAAGGGTAGTTTGATGGTTCTCGCCTCGGTATTGTTTATCGTGCCCAAGTACCAGTCCGAGCCCTTTCGTCGCGCTATAGTAACGTGTTTTCCAACTTCGGCCAACGGAACTTTAGTTTCATCCCATACTGTTGGGACTTCTCTTATAAAGTCAAATCCCGGTTGCCCCTCATAAGCTTTTGGATCATCTGCCACCATATTCAAGTAGCTCTCCATTACTACATACATCGCCAGCATGTGGCAGCGAGTGCCCAACATTAAAGGCTTGGTATATTGTGTTTTGAATTTCGATTTCGGAACGGCCCTAAATCCTCCTAAATGATAATCTGCTGCGCCTGCTAATAAGCGGGTAAAAGGCATATCGATGTCGTGGTCGGGACTAAGCCCTTCTTTATCCCATTTATTGGTTTCGTAATTAAGTGTTCCCTCTCGTGTAAATTCATTTGGATAAGTACGATGAAGCCCGGTGGGTTTATATGCACCATGAAACTGAATGAATAACCTATGTTCGGCAGCCTTTTTCAAAATTTCCTCTTGAATATTCACCATTTCTTGATCATCGCGTTCTAAAAAATCTACCATCATTCCTTTTATTCCCCACTTTTGAAATTGCGCAAACGATTTTTCAAGATTTGGATAGATTGCTGTCCAGTGAACCCAAACATGGATGTTAACTCCTTTTTCTTTAGCATAATCGCATACCTGCTGCATATTTAAGCTGGGTACCGGCTGAGTAACGTCAGTATTCGGACCCACAACTCCATAACCGGCAGCATCACTTTTATACCAAGCAAAGCCGCCGTAACCGATTACGGAATGATACTCAATATTATTTCGAGCGCAAAAATCAATGTAGTATTTATTAGTTTCGAAATTTATTCCGGGAGCAAAGGTGGTATCGGGAATGTTGTCGCCATTCCACCAATGGAAAGAAGTTTTACCGGGTTTCAGCCATGACCAATCTTTAAGTTGCGGCGGCTCGTTTAAATTCGTTAGCATGTTTGATTCTATCAACTTTCCGGGCTTATCGCTAATTAGCATTACCCGCCAAGGACTGCGATGAGGTAATACCGCTTTTACCTTTATTTCTGTTTGGTTTTGCAGCGGCGATAGTTGTGATCTAAGTATACCCTTGTGTTTCACTAAGTACATGCCGGCATAGTCTCTTAAATTAGCTTCTGTAATTGCCATAAACGTGCCGTTTGGGAACTCGAAAAGCGCAGGCATATCCATTAGGGTATTTGCCGGCATCTTATTTAGCGCAAGCTTTTGATAAAATCCTTCGTGAGCATTATTGTAATTTTCCCACAGAAGTGTATGAACCCGTGGATTTCCAATGATATTAAATGAACTGTTCTCGTTAGTCAGTATGTAAGACGACCAATTATTTTGCTTGGGAAATTCGTACCGGAAAGCCACTCCGTCATTAAATACCCTTACTGCCAAGTTTATTTGTCTCTTCGCTCCGTCACGTTCGACTAGAGGAATAATTACCGCTTTATGCACGTCTGTTACCGTTTTCGCTTTTCCTACAACGAGGTTATAGGTCTCATCAACCTCGCTAAAATGAGGTTTCATCATTTTAAGATTTGTACCGAAATTTTTCGCGTCTTTGAAAGACAGGCTCAATTCTGATCGGTCTACAAGGGTTTTCCCTTTATACAGAACCCGGTATACAGGGGCTTTTTTCAAAAGAGTAAAGGAAAATATAATATTCCCGTCAGGCGATTTCAGCTGAATATTTTGTGTAAATGCCGGACAAGTTATAAGAAGTAAAAAATAGCAATAAGCCGGATGAAGGAGTCTCATAAGTTTACTATAAATTTAATTCTTTAAAGGAAAAATCAGAAGCAGCTATATTACTCAGAATTTTTCGACTCCAAATTTAAGAAACAAAAGGGTAGCAGCATGTATAGGATCTGCAACCTTGAACGATTTGCTGAATTTTAACGGCATGCTTCCGCCGGAATAGCAGCAGAATTAAATGTGTATTCAAGCCGCTTTCCGTTTACGATTCCCGGTTATTAGGCTTGTAGAGGTGTTTGCGTATCGCATTTGGGGGGCGAAGCCTTTAAATCGGATTTGAAATAAAAAAAGCATATTGTTTTTGTAATTTGAAAACACCGTTTATATTTGATTTGTCAAGCAGCTAACTGTAAAGCTTACACGAAATTAATAAACCAATTAACTTAAAATTTAATAAATTGAACGAGAACATCAACAAAAGTGCCTTATTCAACGGAAGTTGTTTTGCACTAATTACCACGGCTTTTACATTTTCAATCAGGGCGGGAATCTTGCCTCAGCTTGGCGAGCAGTTTAATCTAACCGCCGAGCAATTGGGATTTATTAATTCTATGTTTTTCTTCGGATTTCCAATTTCGATGATTATAGGAGGACTGGTTTACCACACATTTGGCCCGAGGAACATCATGAGAGTTGCATTTGTGGCTCACACCATCGGTATTTTGATGACCATATTTGCCGACGGTTATATGGGACTACTTATTTCAACGCTTTTTATTGGTTTTGGTAACGGATGTACAGAGGCTGCTTGTAACCCTATGATTGCAGATATGTATTCGGGGGAAACAATGAACAAGATGCTGAACAGATTCCACATGTGGTTCCCGGGCGGAATTATTTTAGGTGCGCTTATTTCTAAATTTATGACAGATGCCGGTTTAGGATGGCAAGCACAAATGTGGGTAACCATGATTCCTACTGTTATCTATGCAGTTTTATTCTATGGAAAGGCTTTCCCGAAACCGAAAGTAGAAGGGGTAACCTCTATTTCCCAAAACTTTAGGGCAATGCTTACCCCGGTTTTTATATTTTTATTCTGCTGCATGGCTCTAACTGCAATTACAGAGTTCGGGCCTAACCAATGGGTTGGTATTATAATGGATAAAAGTGGCGCTAGTCCGATGTTGATCTTGGCCCTAACCAGTGGAGTGATGGCAGTAGGCAGATTTTTTGCCGGGCCGGTTGTCGGTAAACTCGGTCAAACAGGGGTACTATGGGGTTCTGCTGTATTTGCTGCTGTAGGTATCTATATGTTCAGTACTGTTACAGGTCCGCTGGCTTATGTTGCAACAGTAGTATTCGCCATCGGTATATGTTATTTTTGGCCGGTAATGGTTGGAGCAACGGCTCAACGTGTTCCACTTAGCGGTGCTCTGGGGATGTCAATTATTGGCGGTGTGGGCATGTTTTCAACTGCCATATTTCAACCAATTATCGGCAGTTGGATTGATTCTGCGAAAGCGAGTAACACAGCTGCAGGCTTATCCGGATCAGAGTTGGAGCTCGCAACAGGTCAAGACACACTATTGAAAATTCTTATTTTTCCTTGTATCCTGATAGTTTTATTTGGTATATTCTATTTCTGGCAAAATAAGGTAAAGACAGAAACCCGTGCTGTGGTTGCAGGTGCTCATTAGTAGTTTAATTAATTAAGAGGTGAAAGTGGTTGTTCCGGCAACCACTTTTTTTATTGCCTTTTTATTTATAACGCCAAGCTGGTGCTTGGAACGAGAAATTTCTTATATCGTGTCCTTCAACAATTCATCATTTAACAGAACCGACATAATTTTTCTGAACCGACTACTTTTAATTTTTTTATCTCAAATTCTCCACTGATAACTTCCTATACCGCTTCCGGTAGTTCAAGGGCGTATCTCCCGTTATCATTTTAAATTGCTTATTAAAGTTAGAAAGAGTCGGGAACCCGCACTCGTAACTGATTTGGTTAATAGTGATTTTTTCTTCATTCAACATTTTGCATGAATACTCAATTCTTATTTCTTTCACAAAATCAGAAAAGGACTTGTTTACTCTCGCCTTAAAAAATCGGCAAAATGAGGTGGGAGTCATGTTTATAATTCCTGCGACCTCCTTTAAACTTATCCGTTGCCGGAAATTTTTCATCACATACTCATAAACTTTATTCATTCGATCGCTTTCCGGCTTTGTATCCAACACGTCGTAGCCATGGTTAGCAATAGGCCGACATTCTGATGAGGCAGCCATAATGTTTAGGATTTTAAGTACTTGGATAATCCCGGAAAGACCTTTAAGATTTAATAATTCGAGCATTAAGTTTCCTACCGTTTTGTTAGTGTTTCCTACAAGCTCAAGTCCTCTTAGAGATTTTGAAAACAGCAGGTTAAGACTTTCCATTTCTTCTTTTTGATGAACAGAATCACCCAAAAAATCTTTTCTCAAATAAAGCACCACTCCGGATGTTTTAAGTTCTTTGCTTTTCTCGAAGTAGGCATCATCACTTTTCCATAAATGGGGTAGATGAGGGCCTGTAAATACGATATCGCCTTCCTGAAAAGGTTTTATATTGTCACCGATAAAGCGTGTTCCTCTTCCTTCCAATACAAAAAACAATTGAAATTCCGGATGAGAATGGATGTTTGGGTCGAAGTAAGACGAATGCAGTTTTTGAATAATGTAGGTTTTGTTTTCAGGTATCGGAGATTTTTTTATTATGCTTCTCATTTGCCGGATTATGATATCAAAAATAAGATTTTTTTAAAAAGAAAGATAAGATATAGTCGTAAACGGATAAGATTAAGTAAAGTTGTTTGATTCAAAACAGGGATACTTGTATATTCCATAAACCAATTATATTTTTCAAATGAAGAGAATAGCTTTTTTATTGTTGTTTGCGGGTTTGTTTTTTCAAAACTGTTCTAACAAAGCGATAAAAGCAAGCAGTGCAGGCAAAGGAAAAATGAATGCAAGGCGGGCCGAAGTATTGTTTCTTGGCAATACGAGTAAACATCATGATTCTTACAAGTACGCTCCTTGGCTGGCAAGTGCAGTATTTAAGCAAGGAATTAATATTACTTATACGGATAACCTAAGCGATTTAAATTCTCCCAATCTTTCTAAATACGATGCTTTAGTTATTTATGCCAACTACGATACCATTGCAAATGCTCATGAAGAAGCGCTTAAAAGCTTTGTCGAAAACGGAAAAGGTTTAGTAGCACTCCACTCTGCTTCCTTCTGTTTTCAAAATTCAGATTGGTTTGTAAAAGCCGTTGGGGGGCAGTTTAAAACTCACGGCGTAGGGAAGTTTACAGCAAGAACTACCGGGATGAATCATCCCGTCATGGAAGGTGTTAAAGAGTTTGAAACTTGGGATGAAACCTACGTGCACCATAAGGTAAACTCTGATAAGATACTTTTAATGGAACGAGTTGAAGGGAATAGCCGCGAACCTTACACTTGGGTCAGAGATCAAGGAAAAGGTAGAGTATTTTATACCGCACTTGGCCATAACGACAGTACCTGGACTAATCCAAACTTTCTTAAATTGGTTAGCAATGGTATTTTATGGTCGTTAGAAAGTAAAGTAAGAGACGCCGTAAATGCATTTCAAACGCCGCAAGGGGTTTATACCGAAGCGAAGATTCCGAACTACGAAAAGCGAAATCCCGAACCGAAATTTCAACAACCTTTCAATCCTGCTGAGTCGCAAAAATTAATTCAAGTTCCGGTAGATTTTAAAATTGAACTTTTTGCTTCAGAGCCTGATATAATTAATCCCATTACAATGGCTTGGGACGAGAGAGGAAGATTATGGGTTGTAGAAACGGTAGATTATCCGAACACAATCAGAAACGATTCCGGCGAAGGTGATGACAGAATTAAGATTTGTGAAGATACCGACGGCGACGGCAAGGCCGACAAGTTTACCGTTTTTGCGGATAAGCTTAACATTCCGACAAGCTTAGTTTTTGTTAACGGAGGAGTTATAGCCGCTCAAGCACCTCATTTTATATTTTTAAAAGACACAAACGGCGACGATAAAGCGGATATTAAGGAAAATATTATAACCGGTTGGGGAAAAGGCGATACCCATGCCGGACCTTCGAATTTAAAATACGGTTTTGACAATCAAATCTGGGGAGTGCTCGGCTACTCGGGTTTCGACGGGAAGGTAGGGGATAAGCAAATGAAATTTTCGCAAGGGGCGTATCGTTTTACTCCCGACGGAAAACAGTTGGAATTTTTAGGAAGCACTAGCAACAATACTTGGGGGCTGGCTTTTTCGGAAGAAAATGATGTTTTCATTTCTACAGCAAATAATACACACAGCGCATTTTTAGGAATTCCCAAAAGGTATCTTACAAGAGAATTTGCCGGGAATAAAACTCAGCCTGTTAAAAAAATAGATGGGCATTATGATATGCATGTAGTGTTCCCCAACTTAAGACAGGTGGATGTTTTCGGCGGGTTTACCGCTGCGGCAGGGCACAATTTATACACGGCTCGTAATTTCCCTAGAAGTTATTGGAACAGAATCGGTTTCGTCTGCGAGCCTACCGGTCGAGTTGTTCACCAAGCAATTATGGAGCAAAAGGGAGCAGGATTTACAGAAAAGGACGGTTGGAATTTATTGGCAAGCGCTGATGAATGGGTTGGTCCGGTTCATGCTGAAGTAGGACCTGACGGGGCAGTGTGGGTAGCCGATTGGTACGACTTTATTATTCAGCATAATCCTACCCCAAGAGGTTTTGAAAACGGGGCCGGAAATGCTTACATCAATCCGCTTCGCGACAGGGAAAAAGGAAGAATTTACCGGATAGTTTATAAAAATGCCAAGCCGTATAAAGCGATGAAACTCTCAAAAAGTGATATTCCCGGCTTACTTTCTGCCTTGCAGAGCGATAATATGTTTTGGAGAACTACGGCACAACGTTTATTGGTTGAGTCTAAAAGTCAAACCGCTTTGCCGGCACTATATAAAATCGTAAACAATACAACAGTAGATGAGATTGGATTGAACGGCTCTGCGGTTCACGCTTTATGGACATTACACGGCTTAGGAGCTTTAACCGGTACAAATCAAGAAGCTTTACAGGTGGCAATTAAAGCCTTATCTCATCCCGCTGCTGCGGTAAGAAAGGCCGCGTTAGAAGTATTGCCCAAAAATACCGCTACCGGAAATAGTATCCTTCAATCAAATACACTTAACGATAAAGATCTTAGAGTACGTTTAGCTGCAGTGCTTGCGATATCGGAAATTCCGGCATCGGAGGCTCTTGGAAAGGCAGTGTACGAATCATCGCAAAACGACGACAATACAAAAGACGAGTGGATTTCAAGGGCGCTTTTTGCCGCTGCTGCCACTCATCAAGCAGGTTATTTAAAAGCTTTTAACCAAAACAAGTTTTCGGCTTCAGCCTTTAATACTCAAATCAGCGCAGGCCTTGAAAGCCGAGAACAAACAGTTAATAAAACAGCCGATAAGCCTGATAACGGGCTGCCTCCGATAACTATTCTTTTAAAAGTTGTTGAACAGAAAATGCAGTTTGATAAGAAAACTTTTACTGTAAAAGCAGGACAGAAAGTTATTTTGAAATTCTCTAATCCCGATTTTATGCAACATAATTGGGTATTAATAAAGCCCGGAACGACCGAAAAGGTTGGTGCTGCATCGGATGCGCTTGCCCGCGATCCGAAAGGGCCGGAAAGAAATTACGTTCCCGAAATGTCTGAAGTGTTAAAAGCTACCAAACTTTTAAATCCGGAGGAAACTGTTACTTTAGAGTTCACGGCACCTGTAACTACGGGATCGTATCCTTACGTTTGTACATTCCCGGGACATTGGCGCATCATGAACGGGGTTATGAAAGTCGTTAAATAAAGTTGAGAAGCCGGCTGAAGTTGTCGGCCTTTAGTTCGAGATACAAGACGGGTTTACAATTCTTAACAGATAGACACATTAAAAACGAAAATATACTTCATCATGAGCGAAAAAAAAATCAACGTAGCTATTATAGGTTTAGGATTCGGAGCTGAATTTATTCCGATCTATCAAAAACACCCTAACGCGAATATGTATGCTATATGTCAACGCAATGCCGATAAGTTAAAAGAAATAGGAGACGCATTTGGTATAGATACCCGTTATGCGGATTATGATGAATTGCTTAGAGACCCGAACATAGATGCTGTTCATATTAACACCCCGATTCAAAGCCATGCCGAGCAATCTATAAAAGCTTTACGTGCCGGAAAGCATGTTGCTTGTACCGTACCCATGGCAACAACGGGTGAAGAATGTCGGCAAATTGTTGAAGCGGTTAGAGAAACAGGTTTAACCTATATGATGATGGAAACCGTGGTTTACAGCCGGGAGTTTCTTTTTGTTAAAGAGATGTATGAGAAGGGGGAACTTGGTAAGATCCAATTCTTAAGAGCTTCACATCAGCAAGAAATGGCAGGCTGGCCCGGATATTGGGAAGGATTGCCGCCTATGCACTATGCAACGCATTGCGTAGGCCCGGTATTGGCGCTTTCTAAGTCGGAAGCCGAATATGTTTCCTGCTTCGGTTCCGGTACAATTGATGAAAATCTTATCCCGAAATACGGTTCTCCGTTTGCGATAGAAACTTGCCATATTAAGTTCAGAAACTCTGATTTAGCTGCGGAGGTTACCCGTTCTTTATTTAACACCGCTCGCCAGTATCGCGAAAGCTTTGACGTTTACGGCTCTAAGAAATCCTTCGAGTGGACACAAATTGAGCATGAAGACAGCGTTATTCATACAGGCGAATCACCGGAACGAGTTAAAATACCGGATTACGCCCATTTACTTCCGGAAGAAATTCAAAGTTTTACTACAGCCGGCGTTTACGATTCAGATGACAATCAACATCTTTCATTTATCCAAGGTTCCGGTCATGGCGGCTCGCATCCACATTTGGTGAATGAGTTTTTGAAAGCTTTGGTTGAAGAAAGACAGCCTTACCCAAACGCAGCTCAATCGGCAAATATAACTTGTGTCGGAATTTTAGCTCATGAGTCGGCAATGAATGGCGGAGAAATAATGAAGTTGCCGGAATTTACGTTGAGTAGCTAACCTTTTAATCGAACTTTTAGATTCAAATAATTATATGATACGTTCAATAATTCTGTTTATTTCATTTCTTGTTTTTACCGCATGGACAGAGCTTAAAAACTTTTTTAGTTCCATTCCGCTCAAAAATAGTGATGAAATTGTTTTGCACATTGAAGAAGATAAGGCTGCGGGAACAATATCTGTATTTCGTACAACCTCTAAAGAACCCATTCTTGTTCAAAATGCTCCTAACGATCATCGCCCTTATATTCATCCCATTACTGCTCCCGACGGTAAAGGGGTGCTTACCGAATATAGTCCCGGCCATCATAAACACCAAACGGGTTTGTATTGGGGTTATACCAAGGTAAACGGAAGAGATTATTTTCATAATCCGGGGAACGGCTATTGGAAAAAAGTAGCTGCCGGAGTGATTGAAAAAGAGGGTAAAGAAGTTAAATGGCAAACTATTTACGATTTACTCGACGAACAGGGAAAAACCGTTCTAACCGAAACCCAAGTTTGGACGATGAAAGAAGAGGGTGAAAAGTATTTTTTAAGTGTGGAATGGGAAGGTTCGGCAAAAACTGATGTAACTATAGGCAAATATGATTATGGCGGTTTGTTCTTGCGTATGCCTTGGCGGGAGGGGATTAAAGGTGAAGTGGTGAATGCAGCTCGGCAAAAAAATAGCAAAGCTGAGGGCCAGAAAGCGATGTGGGTTGACGTAGGTATGCAGGTTGAAGGAAGAGAAAATGAAGCACATATCGCAATCTTCGACCATCCCGAAAATAAAGGATACCCGAACAAATGGCGTGTTGACGATCAATTAGGAATAGGACCTTCAAGAGCTCGAGACGCAGATTGGACGATAAAAAAAGGTGAAACTGAAGTAGTCAAGCAAGGTCTGGTAGTTTATACCGGTGAACTAAACGATTTAACGATTACCGGCCATTGGGGAGATTATACCGG
>JAYULL010000147.1:0-30956 GCA_043763625.1 Sphingobacteriaceae bacterium
TCTTCCTCAACGCCCTTTTTGACAGGAATCATCTTAAATTGATATCCTTTCTCGGAACCTGCTGTTTGTACAAAAATATAGTCTGCTGCTTCTGACTGAACAAAAGCCTCAACCGGAAGTGCAGGGGTTTTTTCACTGGCAGTTTCAATAAGCGCCTTTACATACATACCGGGCAAGAGTTTAGACCCTACTGATCCGGTTATATGACAGTGAACGAGGATAATACCCTCTTTCTCAATGGCTTTGCCTATCAAAATAATTTTGCCGGTCTGATTATATTCTTCCTCGTTTGGCATTGCAAATTTAATCGCCTGCCCAATTGATAATTGCCCAGCATCTTTCTGGAATACATTCAGGGCCACGTGGAGATCGTTTTTACCGGCAAGTTCAAAGAGAACATCTGTCGGATTGACATATTTCCCTATCGCCGCATTGCTCACTTTTACAAATCCGGTGATCGGGGAATAAAGATTGGCCGTTTTAGAAATTTTACCGGCTACCAGCTTTCCGGGACTGATGCCGATAATACTTAATTTCTGTTCAAGTCCGTTCATTTTTGCCTGTATAGACTGGTATTCTGATTTAACCTGTTGAAAGGTTTTGGCCGAATTTATATCTTCTTTCCGCAGTTGTTCCTGCCTTGCGTATTCTTGTTTAAGATATTCCATCCTACTTTTTGCTTCCAGATATTCCTGCTGCATGTCAATAAATGCAGCGTTTTCGATCACCGCTATTACCTGTCCTTTTTGTACAGACTGACCGGATAATAGCCCTGCACTTTTCACGTATCCGCCTAACGGGGCCGATACATAAACTTCGTTTTGGGGAGGGACGTCGATTTTCCCGTTAACTTTTAGTACATGGCTTAGATTTCGGTTTTCAACGTTTCCCAGTTCGATTTCCGTCATTTTGTATTGATCCGGAGTAAGCGTAAGTTCATCTACCGGAACTTTGCTTTCTGTTGCCTGCGTTTCTTCTGCGGGTTGCTTTTGGCCACACGAGTAAACGGCTACAGCGATAAAAGCAAGTGCTAATTTTTTATATAGTGATTTCATGTTTTTCGTTAATTGATTATTTATTGCCTAGTAAAGCCTCTACATCCAGTACTATCTTTTGTTGAGAATAGAGCTGATCTAAATAGTCGGATTTTATTTTCAGAGCCATGGACATGCTTTGGATAAATTGAACGTAGGATATTTCACCGCCCTTGAATCCGATTTCGGCGTTTTTTATAATCAAATCAGCTTGCTTTAAAGCGCTGTTCCGGTAATAGTTAATGGTACTTTCGGACTTTTTATATTGGCGAATAAGCCGGTTCAAACTTCCTTCGAGGTTGTTCTGCTCGTAATTGACAGTTTCGGCAGCTATAAGTTCATTAATTTTTGCGGCATTGATTTTAGCGCGGTAACCTCCCGGCAAAATAGGAACGGCAATACCCGCTTGAAATCCCATAAATAGAGCCCTTCCGGTAAAATTCTGCTCCGTCCCGGTTACATTTTGTAGCCCCCTAATGGACTGGTTAAAATACCCAAAAGTAAAATCAGGTAAGCACTTTGCTTTTTGAACGCCGGTTTCTTTTTGCCGCACCAAAACATCTTGCTTCAGGTAATTTAAATACGGGTTTAGGACGATACTTAAACTGTCGTTGCCGATAGGAAGGGAAACTTGACCCGGTTTCTCCGGATATACCGATACACCGGTTTTGCTGTTTAGTAAGGTTTGCAGCTCCTGTTGAGAAATTTCGATATCGCCTTCGTTCTGAACCAAATTATTTTTCACTTCCAGCTGTTGCGTTTCAGAAGTTACTAATTCCAGGCGAGTGCTTTCGCCACTCTGATAGCGGATCTTACTAGATTTGGCAAATCTTTGATAGAGGCTATCCTCAAATAATAAAAGGTTTTTCTTTTCCAGCAGAAATTGTAAGCGGTAATAAACGACTTTAACGTTTCTTTTCAGTTCGCTTTCACGTGCCCGGAATAGCTTTTCTGAACTTTCTACTTTGGCGGTTGCCAAAACCGATTGACTGCTATAAACAGTTGGAAACTCAATTTTTTGAGTGATGTTGAAATAATTGTCCCTGTTGATGCTGTTAAGCTGTCCTTGCTGATAAGAGATCGTTGTTTTATCAAAATTTAGCGTACCGCTTTTCAAACTTTTTTGAAAATCAACTTCGTAGCGGCCTGCTTTTAGATAGCTACTGTTTTGTATAGCTTCATTTAAGGCCTGTTGTAGAGTAAGCTGCTTGTTAGTTGAGGATGAATCAGTTTGAGCATCAGATGTATACGGAAGAAACAGGGCGACTGTCACGAACAGAAACATAACGGGAAAGGCAACTGTTTTTGATGCCCCCGGTTTCTTTTTCTTTTCAAAAAGAATGTATAAAATCGGAAGAACTATTAAAGTAAGCAAGGTCGCCGAAAGCAATCCGCCTATCACAACGGTTGCTAATGGCCGCTGTACTTCGGCACCGGATGATCCGGAAAGAGCCATGGGTAAAAATCCCAGCGAAGCAACCGCAGCTGTCATTAAAACCGGGCGTAAGCGTGTTTTAGTTCCGGCCAGAACACGCTGATAAATATCGTTCATCCCTTCCTTTTCCAAACGGTTAAATTCACCTATAAGCACAATCCCGTTTAAAACGGCCACTCCGAACAAGGCAATAAAACCGACACCCGCTGAAATACTGAAAGGCATTCCCCGTAAGGCAAGGGCAAGTACGCCACCGATTGCAGATAGCGGAATGGCGGTAAAAATCAGTAAGGTTTCACGGATAGAACTAAAAGTGAAATAAAGCAACAAAAGTATTAGCAACAATGCCACAGGTACGGCAATGGATAATCTTTTATTTGCTGCCCGTAAATTCTCGAACTGACCGCCATAGGTAACATAATAACCCGCCGGAAATTTCACCTTGTTTAATTTTTGCTGAATTTCTGATACAATGGTTTGAACGTCACGATTGCGGACATTGAAACCAATCGTAATGCGCCGTTTGGCATCATCCCGTTGGATCTGGTTTGGCCCGCTTTTTAAAGCCACGGTTGCTACTTCCTCCAAAGGTATCTGCCCGTTAAAAGGGGTAGCAATATACAATCCCTGAACATCCGCTAAACTTCGCCGGTCTTCTTTTGTAAGCCTGACCACCAGATCAAACCTTCTTTCGCCCTCGTAAACCAAACCGGCGGTTTCCCCGGCAAATGCCGTTTTAATTGTTTGGTTTATTTCTGCAACATTAAGCCCGTACTGCGCAATTTTGTCCCGATTGTACTTTATTTGTATCTGCGGAAGGCCTGTTATTTCTTCGACATATAAATCCAGAACACCGGGTACAGGTTTAATAATTCGGCCGATCCGGGCTGCTTCATCACTTAACACATCCAGATCTTCGCCGTATAATTTAATAACCACATCCTGTTTGGCACCCGTAATAAGTTCATTAAAACGCATTTGGATGGGCTGTTGAAAGCCAAAGGTCACTCCCGGAATTACGGATAGGGCTTTCTGCATTTTTTCTGCCAATTCCTCCCTTGATGAAGCGCTCGTCCACTCGCTTTTGTCTTTTAATATCACCATCATATCTCCCGCTTCAATGGGCATCGGATCGGTAGGTATTTCTCCCGACCCGATTTTGTTAACCACCTGTTTCACTTCGGGGAATTGAGCCAGCATAATTTTTTGGGCTTTGGTAGAAGCATCAATGATCTGATCAATCGAGCTTCCCGTCAGTACACGTGTTTCAACCGCAAAATCTCCTTCATCCAATTGGGGAATAAACTCGCCTCCCAGCGTATTGAATAAAAAGATGGATGCAATGAAAAGTACCACGGCGGTGCTTGCAACCATTCTTTTATAGTTCATGGCCGCTTTGATAATTGGCAGGTACCACAATTGAAATTGAGCCATCATCCGGTCAGAGATATTTCGCTTATGGCTTGTTTTCTTACTTAAAAAAAATGCCGATGCCATGGGTACATAGGTCAACGATAAGATAAAGGCACCCAGAATTGCAAAGGAAACGGTTTGAGCCATAGGCCTGAACATCTTTCCTTCAATACCCACTAAAGCCAAAATCGGCAGGTAAACTATCAGGATGATAATTTCGCCGAAAGCGGCAGAACTTCTGATTTGTGAAGCCGCATGATACACTTCACCGTCCATTTGATCTGACGTCAGTTTTTCAGAGTGTTTCAGCGCAAATTGGTTACTGTTAATGCGGTGCAGGATGCTTTCTACGATGATTACCGCACCGTCAACTATTAACCCAAAATCTATTGCTCCCAAACTCATCAAATTACCGGATACCCCGAACAAGTTCATCATCGAGATGGCAAAAAGCATCGCCAGCGGTATAACAGAGGCAACCACTAAGCCTGCTCTTAGGTTTCCTAAAAACAGGATCAGGATAAAAACAACGATCAAGGCTCCTTCAATCAGGTTTTTAGAAACGGTTCCGATGGCGTTGTCTACCAATTTTTTCCGGTCTAAAAACGGCTCTATTTCTACACCTTCCGGCAAGGTTTTTTTAATTTGCTCAATCCGGGCTTTTACATTATTTATTACTTCAGATGAATTCGCCCCTTTCAGCATCATCACAATGCCGGTTACAATTTCGCCTTTGCCGTTACGTGTAGCCGCTCCGTACCGAACACCGTTTCCAAACTGGACGTTAGCCAAGTCCCTAATTAGAATCGGCGAGGTACCGTTGTTTTTTACCACTATCTTTTCAATATCTTCTAAACTGGTCACCAACCCTTCGCTACGGATGGAATAGGCATTGGGCGATTTATTGATGTATGCACCACCGGTATTTTGGTTGTTGTTTTCAAGGGCTTTAAATATATCGGGAATACTTATTTCTAAACTATGCAGGCGGTCCGGATCTACCGCAATTTCATACTGTTTTACATAGCCCCCAAATCCGCTCACTTCGGCTACTCCGGGGGTGCCCAATAATTGCCGTTTAACAATCCAATCCTGAATGGTGCGAAGTTCCATCGCATCATATTTCTGTTCATAACCTTTTTTAGGATGGATTACATACTGGTAAATCTCCCCCAAGCCGGTGGTTAGCGGAGCCATTTCCGGTTTTCCAACTCCTTCCGGGATTTGTTTGGAAGCTTCAGTCAACCGCTCGTTAACTTGCTGTCGCCCCCAGTAAATATCTACGTTTTCTTTAAAAACGATGGTTACAATAGACAGGCCGAATCGGGAGAAAGAGCGTATCTGTTCAATGCCCGGAATGCTGGCCATCGTCTGTTCTACCGGAAATGTGATCAGCCTTTCGGCTTCTTGAGCTGCCAGGGTTGGGGTAACGGTTATTACCATTACCTGATTGTCCGTTATATCGGGTACGGCATCTATAGGAAGCCTGGTTACTGAATATCCGCCCCAAACAATCAGGGCAAGGGTAAATAGTCCAATAACAAGCTTGTTCTTTATAGAAAAAAGAATAATCTTATCTAACATATCTAAGTATGAGATTTACAAGAATAATAGTAAAATTTTGGTCAATAAGAAATCTTGCAGATAACGGAAGGTTATCTGTTAACTAAGATAAGGCGGCCCTCGAAAAAAGAGTTCGGATGGGGCAAGAGGGGAAAAGAACGGGTTGATATTCTCAGGAAATATAGCTAACCGGCTAAGCTCGAGCGAGGTATAAACGATGTTGTTAACTCGCCCGCCGGATTTATCAACGTTTATTTCATACGAAGTTTTAGCAGGGTAGGTAAAATCCTTGCTTCCGGGGTGGTGGTGGAAATGAGCAAATAAATTACCGATTGGGCTATTCTCTTTGTCATGATCATCCTCATGATCTTGGGATAGTGATTTTTTTTCGTCGTGATGAAAATGCGGGACAACTTCATGCATCAGCACTACTGCATATGAAAAGAAAAATAACAAATAAATGCAGCGCTTTTTGATCATTGGTTTTGCAAAAGTAGATATTTATGTTAAATAAAGGCAAAGTCCACTAACATAGCTGCCCTTTGTTGTATCGAAGTTTTTAAATAACAGAAAAGCAGCTGCATCTAATATTAATCTGTGATGTTATCTAATACATAATATGATATCGTGCAAACCGACAGCCTATAAACTTTTAATAGCTTTGCCGAATGAGCGAGACAGAACCGGTAAAAACATACATCCAACAGTTTTTTCCTCAATTTGAACCTGCACTTAAAGAAAAACTTATTGCTAATTGCAGCATCAAAAGCTTCACAGCGGGAGAAATCCTGATGCAACCCGGGCAATATTTTCGCTCTACTATGATAATCGTCGAAGGCAGGGTGAAACTTTATCGCCAAGGGGAAGAAGGGGAAGAATTTTTCATGTATTACATTGAGCCCGGTGGCGCTTGCGCTTTATCCCTGATCTGCGCAGCCAAACAAGAAACGAGTGAAATTATGGCGAAAGCGGTAGAAGATACTATCGCTTTGTTATTGCCTATCACCTTGATGGACGACCTAATGAGGAATTATAAAACCTGGTATTATTTTGTGCTCGAAACCTATCGCAGCCGCTACGAAGAACTTTTGGTATTGATTGATAATGTGGTGTTCAAGTCAATGGATGAAAGGTTGGAATACTATCTGAAAAATCAATATCAAAAACTGCAAACTCGGCAACTCAACATCACTCACCAAGAAATTGCGAACGACTTAAACTCCTCCCGCGAGGTAATCTCCCGGCTGCTTAAAAAGATGGAACAGCAAGGGAAACTCGAACTTCACCGGCTTTCTATAGAATGGCTGATGTAGCTCTGTGACAAAAGTCACTGTTCTCGGACTGTAAACCTCCCACCTTTGTTCAAAATAAGAACAATGGATGTTTACGGTTATTTTGCCGCTGCCCTGATTGGAGTTTCACTCGGTTTAATTGGCGGCGGAGGATCGATTCTTACGGTGCCTGTATTGGTTTATCTTTTCGGATTAAGTCCTTTGCTTGCAACTTCGTATTCTCTGTTTATCGTAGGCTCAACTAGCTTGCTGGGGGCTGTAAATAACTATCGCAGGGGTTTTGTGAATGTAAAAGTCGCCTTCCTCTTCAGCTTGTCATCTATAAGTACCGTTTTCCTTATCCGCAAATTTTTGATTCCTCTTATTCCCAAAACCATTATAACTGTTTATGGATTTACGATCACAGAGCAGCTTCTAACAATGGTTCTGTTTGCTCTGTTGATGCTTGTGTCGGCGATCGGCATGATTAGAAACGGAGAATTAAAAGAAACAATACCTAGGCCCGTGAAGCAACCTGTCTTTAAACTTTTATGCTATGGTATAGGCATTGGCCTCACTACCGGTTTATTAGGTGCCGGCGGAGGGTTTCTTATAATTCCCACTTTAGTGTTATTACTTGGTCTGGATATGAAAGAAGCGGTTGGAACCTCCTTGTTAATCATAGCCTTAAACTCGCTGGTAGGGTTTGTCGGCGACCTTGGCCATTTCACCATTAATTGGAAGTTTCTAGGCGCAATTTCTTCTATAGCTATTGCCGGAATATTTATCGGAGGATATTTAGCAAAAAAGTTTGACGAAGAGAGGCTGAAGAAAAGCTTCGGCATCTTTGTGCTAATTATGGGAGCCGGCATTTTAATAAAGGAATTGCTAGCCTTATAGAACAAAATACGAATCAAACAGATAATTACTTTAAGCTCATGATTGAATTATTAAAACAACCTTGGCCGTGGTACACATCCGGTATAGCCATCGCCTTTATAATGGTCACGCTGTTGTATTTCGGAAAGTCTTTTGGCTTTTCTTCGAATCTGCGCACCATGTGTTCCATGATGGGAGCCGGTAAAAAAGTAGCTTTCTTTGATTTTGATTGGAAGAAAGAAAGGTGGAACATAATGTTTCTGGTCGGGTCGATAATCGGTGGCTATATTGCTGCTAACTGGCTAAAAAGCGACGCTCCTTTACAGCTTTCTCCGGCAACTATAAGCGATTTAAATAGATTAGGTGTACCCTTTGATGGCCGGTTAAACCCCTCCGCTTTGTTCGGTCCGGCGTTCGCTTTTTCTATAAAGGGCTTTCTCAAATTATTATCCGGTGGAATTTTGGTTGGTTTCGGAACCCGGTATGCCGGGGGCTGCACGTCCGGTCATGCAATAACCGGTTTATCTAATCTACAAGTTCCCTCACTTGTCGCCGTTGTGGGCTTCTTTATCGGGGGCTTAATCATGACGCACCTTTTGTTACCCTTTATTCTTTAAACGATGAAAACTTTACGATTTATTATAGCAGGAATTGTATTTGGGATTGTGATGGCAAAATCGGAAGCTATTTCTTGGTATCGAATTCAGGAAATGTTCCGTTTTCAGTCGTTCCACATGTACGGCATTATCGGCACTGCGGTTACTCTTGGTATTATAGCTGTTTTTCTAATCAAAAGGTTTAACATCAAAGATTCGGAAGGTAAACCGATCACGTTTAAAGAAAAAGAAAAAGGCCGGTTCAAGTATTTAATCGGAGGCACTATTTTCGGATTAGGATGGGCACTCACAGGCGCTTGTCCGGGACCTATGTTTGTCAATATCGGCTATGGATATTTGGCGATGATTATTGTCGTTCTCGGCGCCCTAATCGGAACCTATTTATACGGTGTGGTCAGAAACAAACTTCCTCATTAGCCTTAGTGACTTTGGTCACCATTGGCCTTGTTTTCGAACCCGAAATTTGTGGAAGAATTAAAAATAACAACATGATTATTGAACAATTTGAAGACAAAGAATTGTCTCATTTTTCGTATGCGATAATAAGCGAATCAGAAGTGGTGTTGGTAGATCCTGCACGCGACATCGAACCTTACTTAAATTTTGTACAAAAGCATCAGGCCCGGATTATCGGAGTGATAGAAACCCATCCACATGCGGATTTCATCAGTTCTCATTTGGAACTGCATCAAATCGTCGGCGCAAAGATTTATTGCTCTAAGCTTCTCGCTGCAAATTATCCTCACGAGTTTTTTGATGACGGCGATTTTATACAGTTCGGGAAGGTAAAATTAAAAGCCTTAAATACTCCCGGTCATTCGCCGGATAGTATCAGCATTGTGCTGGAGCATGCCGGAAAGGATAAGGCAGTTTTTACCGGAGATACCTTATTTATCGGCGATTGCGGCAGACCCGACCTTCGCGAAAATGCCGGAAACATAACCGCAAAGCAGGAGGAACTTGCTCGTCAAATGTATCATTCCCTACGAGACAAGCTGATGAAGCTTTATGATAGCGTTTTGGTTTACCCGGCACATGGAGCAGGTACTTTATGCGGAAAATCATTGAGTGAAGCATCTGCAAGTACCATTGGAGAAGAAAAGGCTACAAATTGGTCTTTACAGGAGATGTCGGAGGGTGCTTTCGTAAAGGTTTTGACTGAAGATCTTCCATTCATTCCCAATTACTTTGCTTTTGATGTTGAGCTGAATAAAAAAGGTACCGGGGCAATGCGGAAATCGATTGATGCAATAACCAGCGGAAAAACAATAAGCTCTGCCGAAGATGTTACCCGGCTAGACAGAAACATTAAAATTATTGATACCCGTGACTCTGATAGCTTTAAAGAAAAACATCTCGCGAACTCCATTAATATAATGGCAGACGGGAAATTTGAAACATGGCTTGGTACTATCCTCTTCCCGGAAGAGCCTTTTTATCTTGCTGCTGAAAATTCTGAAACTTTGAGCGAACTACTGAAGCGAGTTGCTAAAATCGGCTATGAACCTTTTATAAAGGAAGCCTTTGTTGTGCAATTCGGGGAGACGGAGTCGGCAAAAATTGATCTCCGGGCTTTTAAATCACACCCTGAAAATTATACAATTGTAGATGTTCGCAACGAAAAGGAAGTGAAGGAGAAGGCTGTTTTTCCCTCCGCTATTCATATACCGTTGCCGGAACTTCGAGAACGTATCAGCGACATAGCTGTCGATAAACCTATAGTGGTACATTGTGCCGGCGGTTATAGAAGTGCCGCCGGAAGCAGTATCCTTGAAAATAATTTAGATGCGGTTAACGTTTATGACCTTAGCAAGGCCGTCAATGGTTTTAGTAAATGAAACTTAATCAACCCACATTTTCCCTTTCCAATATTAGCACGCTTGTGCTGATCGGTTTTGCTTTGCTTATGCTTTTTAGTCCCGATGCGAAAGGCTGGACCATTCAGCAGTTAATGCGTATAGGTTTCTTTCAGCCGACTTTGGACAAAACACCGGAAAATGCGGGCAACGTTTCCTCCGACGTAGCATTCAGAGATGGAAAGGGGAACATTGTCAGACTATCTGATCTAAAGGGGAAAATAATTTTTATTAATTTTTGGGCCACTTGGTGTCCGCCATGTAGAGCCGAAATGCCTTCAATCAACCGGCTTTCTCATGATCTAAAAGCCAACAAAGACATTGTATTTTTGATGGTCGATGTAGACGACGACTATGAAAAGGCACAAAAATTTATGGAGAGAAAGAAATTTTCCCTTCCTGTTTATACGCCTGCCGGCTCCATTCCCGAAAGTTTGCGTACCGGCTCCATTCCAACCACCGTGATAATTGATAAAGCCGGCCGGCTTGTATTTAAGCACATCGGAGCCGGAGATTTTGCCGGTGAAAAAGTAAAAGAGTATCTAACCAAGCTTAGTATCAACGAATTGTAGATAGTGAAAGTACCCTTGTTTTCAAAGCATAAACTATAAATGCTCATAAGAGGCTAAGAACTATCGTCCTACTTGGTTAACTATATAAAAAAATTCTGGTAGAAAACTTTTTTTATGAAAACAAAGGGATGCTTTAACTCTCGTTAATAGATAGATCGTTACTTTTTGCCTCTAAACGTATCTTTTCTTCCGCTTTTTTTTTATAACCTTAAAATCTTCGGCTTCAATCCCATCATTCAAAAGTAGTTCAAGCGGCGGCTTATAACATGAAAACCAATCTACGCGACGACCAAACTTCAACAGCCGATTACGGCATGTACTACGTTGCAGCAAGCTATAAATTCCAAAACTTGCAATTCAGTATTACGCCTAAAGCGGTTTACCGAATTGTCAAAAATTTCGACAGCATGTTCGATATCGGAACAGAAGTGGGTACGCTCCAAAATCAAATTAAGCTGCTCGGCATGTATCACACGAACGGAAGCACATCCGCAGGGATTGCATATCTGTTTCAATCAAAATTTGAAATTTTGGGAATGTATAACTCGGCAAGCAAGGGTTTAAATAATTATACCGCCGGAACATTTGAACTGGGTTTACAAATGCGAGTGGAAAGAAAGAAATAACTTCCTACTGATTAGTAATTAAAATATTTAATATTCAAATTAACTAACAGAATTTATACCCTACCAAGTGAAGGTTTCTATTATTTTACAAGGCATTCTCCGAAACCGCAAATGTACCGCAACCTGTGTTTTTTCCTGATTTGTGCAATGCTAAAACCTTTTCTTTGTGAAGTTAACATTAACGGTTAACCTGTTATGCGAAGTTGTTGAACCCGAAGTTCCTGCATCGAATTTCAAGATAGAGTTAGTATAGTAGTCTTCGGTTAGTCGAAAAAAATCCCGAATTTATTAAGCAAATATTAAGTTCGTCTATCAAAATCGACCTGTTCGTGTAATATCCGGGTACTTTGGTGTAAAACTTTTATTTTATTAAAAGACATTGTTAATATTTGCGGATAGACTTCAAAGTTCCCCTTTGAAAATTATGAAGCTCCCGCCGGATTTATACGGCGGGATTTTTCTTTAACGGCCGCAGCGTTTTCTTATACCGCCAACTCACCTTTACCCGCAAACTTTCTTCAGTTTATAACTGTTGTAATCTGTTGATTAAGTCTTTTCTAATTTGAAGCCGGTTGCGGTTTTTGACAAAGGTTTACAGATGCCGGGAATACTGAATTTAATCTCTAATAACCCTACTATTCGAAATTTAAAACAGGCCGGAGCATGTCTACAAATAACATTGTCTACAAAATAACACATTGGGAAACTTGGGACTGGCGCATTAAATATATTCCTATTCTTCCTCTTTGGTTTTGGCATTGCTTGCGTTCGCGGTCTTTTTGGTTTTTTACGGCGTCAAATCCGCGGCTCGCTTTTGGTGGATTTGACGGAGAAACTAAAATGTCTGTGTATGACCATCTCCCTCCGGCAAGCTACCCGAAAAGTGTCTTAATTTCTCCGGAATTAGCATACGCCGAAGTTGAGAATGAGGTACGGAATAAATTCAAATATCCTTTTATTGTAAAGCCGGACGTGGGCCGAATGGGCCTCATGTTTCGGATTATCGGCAACAGCACTGAACTGCAACTGTATCATAAAGCAATGTCTGTAAACTACATAGTCCAAGAGTTAATAGATTATCCGGTAGAAGTAAGTGTCTTTTATTACAGGTTCCCGAATACTAAAAGCGGCACCATTACCGGTCTTATCCGCAAAGAATTTATGGAAGTTGTCGGTGACGGGCAATCGACCTTAGTTGAATTGATGATCGCGTATCCGCGAATTCGATTTCGGCTTGAAGAAATGAAGGCAAAGCATTCCGAAAAACTGCAATATGTTTTAAACAAAGGTGAAATTTTCTGCCTTAGTTATGCTTTAAATCTCAGTCGCGGGGGAAAGCTGGTGAATATAGAACACGAAAAAGACGAACGTCTTTTAAAATTATTTGATGATTTGAGCAATTATTCCGGCACTTTTTATTACGGACGTTATGATATTAAATGCACCTCGGTAGATGATCTTAAGCAAGGGAAAAACTTTTCTATTTTAGAATATAACGGAGCAGGTGCTGAACCTCATCATGTTTACGGTAACGGGTATACCTTACTGGAGGCTTGTAAAATTCTTTCAGATCATTGGAGTGTGCTTTACAGGATTTCTAAGTGTAATAAATCTCTGGGAATTAATTATTGGAACTTCAACCAAGGCCGACAACGAATGAGGGAATGTAAAAAACACTTTTCGGCACTGAGAAAAGCTGACCTTAGGCTTCCTGTATTTTAGAGTTTTACCACAAACAATTGCCTAAACTACAGGTTTAAACACCTAAGCAACTGTACATTCATCCTCCCATGACTATTAATAGCACAGAATCCGAAATTATAAGTAAATATATCACCTTCCTTGAAAGTGATAACTTTCCTTGTGTTGCTGCAAAAGCTGCTGCAGCAAAAAATCAAGTTCATTGCATAGTCGCAGAACATCTTGCCTGCCCCCAAGACGATGATAGAATTCTTAAATTTATATATGACTTCGTGGATACTTATAGAAATTCTACTGCACTTTATCATAGCGTTGCAGTGATTTTTAAAGGGCCCGAAATAATAGACGAAGAACTCTTTGAAAAGCTTCTGTGGATGCGTTTGCAATCGCTTGCAAACCTTGATTCGGAGCTCTACGATTACGATACAAGGGTTGACAGCAATACTGATTCTGCAAAATTCAGTTTCAGCTTAAAAGAAGAGGCCTTTTTTATCATCGGGTTGCATCCGGCTAACAGCAGACTAACCCGCCGATTCAAATATCCGGTTTTAACTTTTAATCCTCATGCCCAGTTTGAACAATTAAGAGATTTGAACAAGTTCGAAAACATGCAAAGAGTGGTTAGAAAACGTGATTTTGCTTTTTCGGGTTCGGTAAATCCGATGCTTGAAAATTACGGAATAACTTCTGAGGCCCACCAATACAGCGGTAAACAATACGATGATAAATGGCAATGCCCCTTAATTTTAAATCATGCAAAATCTAAAACTGATTCCTCCCCGTAGCGGAGTTGCTTTTTTGCTGAATAAAGGAGAACGGCTGCAAGTTGTTGATATTGAGGGCGAACAAGTATCAGATTTAATCTGTTTTAACCGGCATGATAAATCTGAATATCTTTCTTCAGGTAGGACTATTGACTATGCAGAAACCATCTTTCTTACCCAGGGGCATCCATTCTACTCAAACCGAAGTAATGTTATGTTTGAAATTGTAGAAGACACCGTTGGAAGGCACGACTTTTTACTTACTCCATGCAGCGCCGATACCTTCCGGATTATTTATGGACATACCGAACCGCATTGCGGTTGTTTCGGCAATCTCTGCAATGCTTTATCCAGTTACGGCATTTTACCTGATAGTATTCCGATCAGCTTCAATATTTTTATGCACGTTACGGTAGATGGAGATACCGGACAAATTTCGGTCCTTCCTCCCAAAAGTAAAGCCGGAGACTATATTATTATCGAAGCAAAAATGGACTTGCTGGTTGGTTTAACCGCTTGTTCGGCAGAAATGTCGAATAATTATTCTTTTAAACCAATAGGCTACTCGGTTACTTAACCTTTTTCTTTTTAGCCGTTCAATCTTTCAGATATAAAAAGACCGGTTTACACTACAGGAAAAGTGGCCCCCGGGAATTTAGAACATCAACGCAGCGGTTTGGTATGGAATCCGGATAATTATATATACCAAACTGTTGATCCTGTTCGCTTTCAGTATAAAGGGGGAATGCTAAGAGCTGATTCTTTACCGAGCGGCTCGAGAGGGCAGTGGGGTTTGACATTTGACAATTACGGACGTTTATTTTTTAGTAATGCAGGAGGTGAGAACGCCGGCAACGGATTTCAAATTAACCCCGCTTATGGTCAACTGGATTTTCCTGATGCTTACGACGAAAGTACTTTCGCACCCGTTTGGTCGAGTATATCTAACCCCGACGTTCAGGGGGGACCGAAAAGATTACGGCAAGACAGCACTTTAAACCATTTCACCGCCGGTAACGGGCAATCTATTTTTAGAGGTGACCGATTGCCGGAAGATTTAAGAGGCGACTACTTGATTTGTGAACCGGTAGCACGAATTGTTAGACGGGCAAAGGTTATAAATCGGGAAGGTAAAATTTATCTCGAAAATGTTTACAGGAACAAAGAATTCATATCGAGTACAGATTTCTTCTTTCGTCCGGTTAATACTTTTACAGGACCTGACGGGTGCCTATATATTATAGATATGAATCGGGGTATTATACAAGAGTCAAATTGGACGGGGAGAGGAAGTTTTTTAAGAGGAAAAATACAGCAATACGGTTTAGATAAAATTAGGCAGCGGGGTCGTATTTGGAGGTTGGTTCACGATGGTTATAAGCGAGGGGCTAAACCTAAAATGCTGGATGTTGCCGCAAGCAAGTTAATTCAATATTTGGATCACCCCAACGGGTGGTGGAGAGATAATGCGCAAAAGCAAATTGTTCTATTACAAGACAGGTCCGTAATCCCGGAATTAAAGCAGGTAGTCGCGGGGAACAAAGGTATCTCGGCATTGGGGAGATTACACGCACTATGGACCTTAGAAGGGCTTGAAGGCATTGATAAAAGCACATTATTTGCCGCTTTGAAAGACAAAGATGCGCAAGTAAGAAGAGCTGCTATCCGGAACAGTGAACCTCTGCTTAAACAAAATGACATTGAGTTGTTAGCAAAAGCCGGAGAGTTAGCAAGTGATGAAAACTTCGATGTATTAACCCAATTGGTGCTTTCTCTTCAATCAATCCAAAATGAAAGAGCCCGAGAAATTGTAAGGCAAATTTTAGCGAAGTATCCTAATAATCAGATGCTTTCTTCGGCGAAAGCAGCAGTAGATAAAAACGAAGGTATTAAGCAATACGGATCAAAACTGGGGCGCTTTGCTGCTACCGAAAGAAAGTTAATTTTAGACGGTGCCGTAATTTACAAATCAATGTGTGCTGCCTGCCACGGAACAGATGGAAAAGGTTTACCTACGCAGGCAGCTCCGCCTTTAACAGGAGCGAAGTATTTGGTGGGAGATAAAACACATGCGATTAAAATTTTACTTAACGGTTTAAAGGGAGAAGTTGAGGGAAAGACTTATTCGAGTGAAATGCCGGCCATGAAAGACAATAGCGACGAGTGGATAGCATCTGTTTTAAGCTATACACGGTACGAATTCGGTGCGAAAAATCGCGAAACAATTCCGGTGAAACCCGACGAAGTAAAAGCATTGAGAAACCAATTTGCTAATCGCCTTGATCCATGGACAGTGCCGGAATTAGAGAAATAAAAAGAAGCTGAAGAATTCGGGTCTATCCGCAACGCAAACACATGAACAGAATAGACAGATTGTTCGGAATACTTACCATACTGCAATCGCGGAAATATGTGAGTACAGAACAAATATCGGAGAAGTTCGGTATAAGCATTCGCACGGTTTTCAGAGATATTAAAGCATTACAAGAACAAGGAATCCCGGTAGGCAATGAACCTCTTAAAGGATATTTTGTGGTTCAAGGATATTTTCTTCCTCCTGTTTCCTTAAGTTCCGAAGAAGCAAATGCCTTGTTATTAATGGAGAGTTTGGTAAACGCTTTTGCAGATCAGTCTATTCAAAAACATTATTCAAATGCACTAAACAAGATAAAGTCGGTATTGAAATCGCAGCAAAAAGAAAAGCTTGAGGTTCTTACCGAGAATATTAAGATGCAAATACCTGACTGTTTCAGGCAAGCGCAGCATTATTTGTCGGGATTAAAAAACGCAATTTCAGCTAAAACAATTGTAGAGATTGCCTACAAAAATAACATGGGCGAGCAAAGTAAGCGCTTAGTTGAACCAATCGGGCTAGTTTTCTATGCCTTAAGCTGGCACCTCATCGGGTGGTGTTATTTAAGAAATGAATACCGAGATTTTCGTGTAAATCGAATTGTAGAATTACGCTTGCGGGATGAACCTTTCAAAAAGGAGGATCACATAGCTTTACAGGATTATATGCAGGCTCTGCCGGTAAATTATTAGTTAATCTGAAGTGTTTTAATTAATTTCTATATATCCTTTTTAAAAAAACAAACCCTGAAATTCCCGCTAAAAGAGATGTCAGTAGAATAACAAACTTGGCTTCCGATTGAAGTTCAGGTTGTTTAAAGGATAGCAGGGCCATAAAAATCGACATTGTGAAACCGATACCGCCCAACACACTGACAGAAAATAATTGAATCCAGCGTGTTCCTTCAGGCAGAGCGCATAAACGTAGTTTTACCGACACCCACGACAGGCCTGATATCCCTAAGGGTTTGCCAATAAAAAGGCCGGTTAATATTCCCATTCCTAAAGGGTCTGAAAAACTTTGTAACAGTCCGGTATCAATTTTTATGTTGGTATTTACCAACGCGAAAAGTGGCATGATTAAAAAATTGACGGGTTTGTTGAGTAGGTGTTCGAGTTTTTCTAGAGGGGACTCTGTTGCGTCGGGACTGGTAGGAACGGTTAAGGCGGTAAGTACGCCGGCAATAGTAGCATGTATGCCGGAATGGTGAATAAAATACCACATTAACAAACCGGGAAGAATATAAAAGGCGATGTTCATAACGCCGAGGCGGTTTATAATAACTAGAAATAGAAAAACTACGGCTGCATAGCCGAGATAATCGAGGTGAAGATCTGAAGAATAAAAAATGGCGATAACTATGATCGCACCTAGATCGTCTACAATGGCAAGAGCGGTCAAAAAAACTTTAAGTGAAGTAGGAATTTTATCGCCAAGTAATGATAAAATAGCAATTGCAAAAGCGATATCAGTCGCCATCGGAATTCCCCAACCACCGGAAGTAGGAGATTTGGCATTAAAAAGCAAAAACAGAAGCGCGGGTAAAATCATACCGCCTAATGCGGCGAAAACCGGCAGAGCTGCTTGAGCAGGAGTGGAGAGTTCCCCTTCAACTAATTCACGTTTAATTTCTAACCCGACTAATAGGAAGAATATGGCCATTAGCCCGTCATTAATCCAAAGTAATACGGGATATTTAAGGGAAACACTTCCGAAATTTCTTCCTACTTCTAATTTTAAGATGTTCTCGAAAGATTTACCCAGGGATGAGTTGGCTATAATCAGGCCGGCCGCCACACAAATAATTAACAATATCCCTCCGACAGATTTTGATGCAAAAAAGTCTTTAAAGGAGTTTATATTAATTGCTTTCATTACAAATTCGGAAAGCGGCTAATATACAATCTGCTCGCGTTATAATCCGTTAAGAAGCAGCAAAATAATAGAGAGATTAAATGGCTTTTCGGAAAGGTCGGATAATCAAAGTTCTGTACAGCCTATCAAGTTCAATTGTATAAGTCAGAAAGGTTAATATTATCCAGATATTTCTCTATCCAATCTAAGCGGCGGAAAGGATTAATAGCGAGAATAGTTTTTTCTTCTTGATTATAGAGCAGTTCTACAAAGAAATTGCCCACATTAAACAAAGCTATACTACCCTCTTCTGTTTCGAGTTCGGTTAAAAAAACACCGTCCCACACAGCGTTTTCTTGTTCAACAGAATTTAATTGTAAAAACTTAATAATATCCATATCAGATGTAGATATATACAAAAATAGCAGGAAGTATTAAAAAGTTTTGATTTGTTTTAAAATGGAGAAAAATATGAGAAAAATGAGAGCGCTTTACCCGAAAAAGCATCTAATTAAAATTATTAGCTTAGTGTTTCCCTTTATTCGTTTTAATACGTAAAGAACATAAGCTTCAGCAATATGAAAAAAATCGTTCTTCTGTTTTTTATTGCACTTAATTGGCCATACAATACACAAGCTCAGAATATATGGAATAAACTTAAACAAAAAGCGGAACAGATTGGGGAAAAGGTTATAGACAAAACCGTGGACGATTTAGTGAACGGAAAGCCGCCAAAGTCTGACCCTGCAGAAGCCGCAGGAACAAAGATTCCGGTTCCCGCACCGATTCCGCCCGGAACAAATACCGGGGCATCGGTAGAATCTAAAGCCCCGGCCCCGGTAGATAATATGATACATACTGACACACTATTTTCAGGAGCAGATACTATTTATCGATTTAATACATCAACCATCACGGCCAAAGAGTTTGTCTCGTATGCTTTAACGCTAAAAGGAACACCTTACAGTTACGGTTCAACAGATCCTGCTTTCGGTTTAGATTGTTCCGGTTTTATTACTCATGTATTTAATCACTTCAACATTCAAGTTCCCAGAAGGTCTTTTGATTTTAAGAATTCCGAAAAAAAGGTAAAAGCTACTGAGGCCAAACCGGGGGATTTAATTCTGTTTACCGGGTCCGATGATTTTTCCAAAACTCCGGGTCATATGGGGATTGTAATCTCAAAACCCGGACAACCCTTAGAATTTCTTCATGCTTCTTCCGGTAAGGCAAATTCCGTGACCACAACATTTGTTACAAACCCGTATTACAAAACCCGCGTGTTAGAATTTGTACGAGTGTTCCAAAAGTGATTCGGTAAAAAAAAATTTATTTCTTAGACGCGGCTGACAAACATTTTCCGGGGCAACTGTTCTTTGTTCAAAGATAATTTATGAGCAAGGTTTGGTTTATTACGGGTTGTTCTACCGGCTTCGGCCGTGAACTTGCCGGAGAAGTATTAGCATCAGGATATAGAGCTGTTGTAACCGCCCGAAACACGGACGACATCAAAGATTTTTACGATTCTTTTCCGGAGACATGTTTGGTTATAAAATTGGATGTAACAGATCCTATTCAGATAAAAGATGCCGTCAAACAAGCTAAAGATAGATTCGGCACAATAGACGTTTTGGTTAACAATGCCGGAATTGGCTATTTCGGAGCAATTGAAGAAAGCGAAGAAGAAGAAGTGCGTAGAATGTTTGAAATTAATTTTTTTGGTTTAGCTCAGGTTACCCAAGAAGTACTACCTATCATGCGGGCACAACGAAGTGGGCATATCTTAAATATTTCTTCCATCGGCGGGTTAGTAAGTTTTCCTGCGGTAGGCTTTTATAATGCCACAAAATTTGCGGTAGACGGATTCTCCGAGGCCTTAGCAAAAGAAACAAATCATTTAGGAATTAAGATTACGATAATTGCTCCAAGCGGCTTTAGAACTGACTGGGCCGGAAGATCGGCTAAAAACAGTGATGTAGTTATTGACGATTATAAAGAAACTGCAGGAGCAAATAAAAACAATATTCGCGGATACAGCGGAAGCCAACCCGGCGACCCTGCACGAGCGGCAAAAGCCATAGTTAAAATAGTTGAATCTGAAAATCCGCCATTGCGATTATTATTGGGTGCCGCGGCTTTAAAAGGAGCCCGAAATAAGCTGGATTTATTAAAGAAAGATTTCGACACGTGGGAAGAAACTACCCTTGGTGCCGACTTCCCTTTGACACAATAAAAGAGAAATAATTCGTTTTGTAAAAATCCCCTTCCGTATTGATAAGAGCCGAGAGCCGACCTTAGGCTCCAAGTCGTAATTTGGTGCACCGGTAGAAATGTATGTTTCGTCGGATAATTTCTATTTGCATGAAATTGGGTGTTTTCCTCATATAAATACCGTGAAAACACCCCCATTTAATCTCCGTTGCAATGGTAAATTGCCATTTCACAACTACCTAATGTTTACTTGGAATCATAATAAGAACCGCACGTTTATACCTCAATTTGTTGTGGTTTAACCTGATTTGTTGTTTGATGTAGATGTTAGTAGTTGCGGGCTTACAAGTCTGTTACGATGATTAACGAAACATTAAAATTCTTAACTGAAGAAGTTAATAAATACCTGGCTGTAAAGTTGGGACTTAATACCGATCCGTATTTGGTTTTAGGCAATGTTGCCAAAGCACTTGACGGTGATACTGCCGGAGCAAAAGCGGTTACTAATAAAGCTATTCTTTCCTTAGTTAACGTAGAAGAAGACCGAATTTCAAAACAGCAAGAAAATTTTGTTAAAAAGGAAACAGGAGTAGTATATAAAAGTCCGCCGGTATACCTTAATATTTATGTTTTGTTTGCTATTAACCGAAACGAGTATGACGATTCGCTGAAGTTGTTGGCCCACATTATTCAGTACTTTCAATATCAAAACGTTTTTACCCCTATAAGTCACCCTGCTCTAGACTCTAAAATAAAGAAACTCATTCTCGATTTATACTCACTCAATTTTGAGCAAATAAATCATATGTGGAGCACTTTAGGAGGCAAATATATGCCCTCAGTTTTATATAAAGTAAGGCAGTTAGCTATAGATGAAGACGCAGTTGTTTCAGGCGGAGGTTTAATTACGGAAGTAGATGTATTCGGCAAATCAAAACTTGTGGTGTCATGAGCTTGAAGTATAAAATATTATTTACCGTTGAATTGCTTCACGATTACTATACCGATGGGGTTTGTAATGATTTTACAATAGTACCTTCCGAAGAAACGGCAACTCTACTGAAAGGGCAGGCAATGCTGACTAAAAGCTTAAACAATTTACTGATCGTATTGGTAAAAATAAATGATGGCGGACAGCCTTTTATCCCGCTTGACGTTAACAAAAAATTAAGCTTCTATCTCCAACTGCAAAATCCTGATTTCAATAATTTCACCAACTTAAGCTACAAACCTTCTCAAACACGGCGCTATTATTTTTCAAATCTCAATAAAACCAAAATAGGAGACACCTTATTTCTTAATTCCAAAATTTCGGTTTACGCTACTTCAAATGCCTATGCAATCGGCAATTTTGCAGCAACCGGGGCCAATGACGTTTACGAAGCTGTTAAGCCCAATGATCCCGGCAATCAACATGCCCTAACAGAACAAAGTTTTTGGACAAAAAAGGGAAAATTTCAATACGTTAATGATTCCGATCTTATAGAACTGACTTCTTTTGTTTACCTATTTAAAACAGCTCCAACCAAGAACTTCACGGTTAAAACTTTCGGTTTAAATGCCGGTGGAGATTTATTCGACGTTCCGGTTCAAGACGATGAACTGTCAACCTTTACGGATTTTAAAGAAGAAATTCCGGTAAGATTAGAAAAGCTGCCTCCCGGTAAATATCGTTTGGAAGTAAACGGTGTCAGTAAACTTGTTTATTACGACAGCAAGGCCGCTTACAATAATATTTTCGGGATTATTGAAATCGCTAATAATCTTCCTTCTGCTAATACTTTCTCGTTATTCGATAATCAGGGTAAACCCAAAGGATCACGTTTTACATTACGTTTTTCTAATCGTTCGGTTATCTGGAGATATGTTTCGAGATCAACCGATGTAACAGCAATTAAGGACAGTGCCTTAACTCACAACTTTACTCCTTTGCCACCTAACCGATTTATCTCAACAAAGCCGATTCCGATGAGCGAAAAACCGATAAATACATTATTTCTCGAATCAACAGCCTTAGGTAAAGTATCGCCCCTGGCAAACCCGCCAAATAACCGACTAAGCGTAATTGAGAAAGACGGGAACCTGTATTACTGCGGAGAATTGAATTTAAATTATTAACAAAAAATAATAGTAATTATGGCAACAACCTACAAAACTCCCGGTGTTTATATTGAAGAAATACCGAAATTTCCTCCTTCTGTAGCACAGGTCGAAACGGCCATTCCTGTTTTTATAGGATACACCCAAAACAGGGGCATAGACGGGGTACCGCTTCCGACAGCGACAATTGACGGCGTTGCAGTTGCCGAAGCCAAACGAATTACGTCGTTATTAGAATTCGAAACCTATTTCGGAAAAGGGGTGGACGAAGGATTTACAATCAGCATTGACGAGGTTTATACGGCAACAGTCCCTTCTGAAATAAAAAAGAGGGTAATTTCTGCTTCCGTTCCGGCACCGTCAATACACACGCTCTATTACCATATGCAAATGTATTTTGCAAATGGCGGCGGTCCTTGCTACATTATCAGTGTAGGCAATACTACTGAAACTGCAATCTCCAAAGTGAATTTAATTGCCGGCTTAAAAATGGCCGAAAAATTTGATGAACCTACTTTGCTGGTATTTCCTCAAGCAGTAAATATTGCAGGTGCAACCGGTGCCGGCGATGCCTACGATGTGTACGACTCAGCTTTGCTGCAAGCCGGAAGTCTGCAAGATCGATTTGTGATAATGGACTGCCACGGTGATAATGCAGCCTCTCTGCGGGACGGAACTACCGGAATCGGTACCACATTTTTAAAATATGGCGCGGCTTATCATCCGTTTTTAAGAACGTCGCTGAATTATCAATATAACCTTAATAACAATACGGGTTTTACCATCAGTTATAAAAAGGATTTGAATGACGACGGCGATTATACCGATGCCGGTGAACCTGCAGGAACACCGACTTATTCTTCTCTTTCTACCGAGCTCAAATCCCTGGTGAAATTGGAGTTGGATAAACAACGTGTCACACTTCCGCCGAGTGCTACAGTTGCAGGAATTTACGCTTTGGTTGACAGTAATCGCGGAGTATGGAAAGCCCCGGCAAACGTTAGCCTGAATTTAGTTAACGGATTAACCAAACAAGTAACGGAATTAGAGCAAGGCGGATTAAATGTAGATGTCGATGCCGGAAAATCTATAAATGTTATTCGTGCTTTTACCGGAAAAGGAATTTTGATTTGGGGGGCGCGAACACTTGCCGGAAATGACAACGAATGGAGATATATTCCGGTTCGGCGCTTCTTTAATATGGTCGAAGAAAGCAGCAAGAAGGCTACTTCCGGTTTTGTTTTCGAACCTAACGACTCGAACACTTGGGTTAAAATACAAGGAATGCTCGAAAACTTTTTAACCACTCTTTGGCGCCAAGGTGCCTTGCAGGGTGCAAAGCCGGAACATGCTTTTTATGTGGCCGTTGGATTAAACAAAACCATGACTGCGCTGGATATTCTGGAAGGAAGGTTAATTGTTGAAATAGGTATGGCAGTAGTTCGCCCGGCCGAGTTTATTATCCTGCGCTTCAGCCATAAACTGGCGGAAAGTTGATCATCAGTTTAACATAAACATTAAAATTTAAAAACATATCACTATGGCACTATACCCACTTCCGAAGTTTCACTTTTCAGTGGCTTTCGGAGATAAAAATATCATGTTTTCTGAAGTCACCGGCTTGGATATTCAAGTTGAAGCTATCGAATATCGCGACGGCTATAATCCGGTATTCTCGAAAATTAAAATGCCGGGGCTTAAAAAATTCAGCAACATAACGCTTAAACGAGGAACCTTTGAAGGCGATAAAGAATTTTATTTATGGATAAGAACCGTAAATCTGAATAAGGTAGAACGTCGCGATGTAACCATCAGTTTATTAAACGAAAAGCATGAAGCGGTTATCAGTTGGAAAATAACCAACGCCTTTCCGGTAAAAGTGCAGGCCAGCGATTTAAAATCCGACGGCAATGAAGTTGCAATTGAAACCTTGGAGCTTGCTCATGAAGGATTAGACATTCTAAACTAAAGCTAAAATGGCTGCTGCTACTGCTCCCGGGGGATATTATCCGCCGGTTGGTTTTCATTTTCGTGTGGAGTTTTTAGGAATCGGCAACGATAACGATGTGCGTTTTCAAGCTGTGGGGGGATTGAGTGTTGAATACGATACAGAATCTTACAAGGAAGGTGGAGAAAACAGGTTCGAGCATAAATTACCCTTGCGAACTAAATATCCCGATTTGTCATTAAAAAGAGGAATGCTTACAGATTCTAAGGTGATTAATTGGTGTTTAGATGCTTTTCAAAACAGGGATTTTAAGCCGGCAGACATTAACGTAATTCTGCTGAATGAAGAACATCAGCCGCTTAAAACTTGGAACGTATATCACGCGTGGCCAAAAAAGTGGGCTGTTTCTGACTTAAATGCTCAAGATAATGCCATTGTGGTAGAAACCCTCGACCTGAGTTATAACTATTTCAAAATTCAATAATATGCCTCTGGAAATTAAAGAGCTTCATATTCGGGTTTCGGTTAATCAAACCGGCCAAGGGGAAGCGCAAGGGGCGCAAAACCCCGGCCAAGGCGAAAAAGACCATAAAGACAGTATTATTCAAGCGGCTGTAGAGCAAGTGATGGAGTTAATTACCGGTAAAAACGAACGCTGATGGCACAGGGCAAGCTGGAAAAGATCACCATTATCGCTTATAACGATCCGCACTGCGAAAAAACCCAGCAAGTGGGCGAACCTTACTCGGCCTTAATCAACCCGGAAAGCTATGTTTTAGATTATAAAATTGAATTTACCGAAGCGCAAGGACACGGCACCAGCGCAGCAACACAGCGGTTTAATCTGAAGAAGCCGGAAGAAATGGCTTTTGAATTTCTGTTTGATTCAACGGGAATTATTGACGGAAAAAAGAAAGAAGATGTTTACGACGAAGTAGAGAAGTTTCGGAAGATGATGCTGGATTACGACAGCAAATCTCACGAACCCAAACATTTTATAATAGCTTGGGGAAAATTCTTATTTAAAGGGAGATGCAATTCCCTTAGCATTACTTATAAGCTGTTTAATCCCGACGGTAAACCTATAAGAGCAGTTTGTAAAGCCAATTTTAAAGCAAGTGTTGAAGAAAACTTGCGGGTGGCAACAGAAAATCCGCAGTCGCCGGATTTAACTCATTACAAAACAGTTAAGCAAGGAGACACGCTGCCGCTTTTATGCTATTTAGTCTACGGCGATTCGAAATATTATTTACAAGTAGCTAAGGTTAATAAGCTCTATAATTTTAAAGATTTGCAACCGGGAATGGCTTTGTTTTTTCCGCCGATAAAGAAAACTGCCGGAAATTAAGATGTCGAATCAAAGAACAATACCGTCGGAAGCACCTAAGAGTGTATGTACTTACACCATTTTATCGGAGGGAAATGAAGTTTCGAGAACCCATCATGTATTATCAATAATTGTAAACAAAGAAGTTAACCGGATTCCCTCTGCAACGCTGCTAATGTTAGACGGAGATCCTGCAAAAGAGTCGTTCGAGATCAGCAATAAAATAGATTTTGAACCCGGAAAAAAGATAGAGATAAAAGCCGGATACAGAAGCGAAGAAGAAACGATTTTTAAAGGAATAGTGATTAAACACGGTATTAAGGTAAGAAAAAACAATTCTATTTTGATGATAGAGTGTAAGGATGAAGCTGTTAAGATGACCGGTTCTTGTAAGAACAAATATTTTAAAGAAGTGAAAGACAGCGATGTTTTAGACGAAATTATCGGGACATACGGACTTCAAAAAGACGTGACCGCAACATCAGTTACACATAAAGAGATAGTTCAATACAACACAACAGACTGGGATTTAATACTTTGCCGAGTTGAAGCTAATGGTATGCTTTGCATTGCCGAAGACGGAAAGATCAAGGTGGATAAGCCTGATTTTAGTTCTAGTCCGGCATTAACCGTACAATACGGGGCTACAATACACGATTTAGATGCTGAGATTGATGCCCGACTACAATTTAAAGCTGTGAAGGCCGAAGCTTGGAACTTTGCAGATCAGGAACTGACATCGGTAGATGCCCTAGATCCAGGAGTGCCCGAGGCCGGTAATCTTACCTCTGATGCTTTGGCGGGTATAATTGGTGAAGATCACTTTCAGCTACAGCACAGCGGCAAGATTAGCGAACAGGAATTACAACAATGGGCTGATGCTAAATTCTTAAAAAATAAACTTGCAAAAGTTAGAGGCAGAGTTACAACAGACGGAACTGCAGCTGTAAAACCGGGGAACTTAATACAACTTAACGGCATCGGAGAACGATTTGAAGGAAAACTTTTTGTAACAGGCGTTCGCCACCAAATTGATAAAGGAAATTGGGAGACAACATTTCAGTTCGGGTTAAATCCGGAATGGTTTACACAAACCTATAATGTACAGCAACCACTTTCCGGCGCATTGTTGCCGGCGATACAAGGATTGCAAATAGGAGTGGTTACCAAATTAGAAGGAGATCCTGACGGAGAAGATCGCATTATGGTTCGATTGCCTAATATTGATAAGGACGATGAAGGTATTTGGAGCAGGATAAGTACGTTGGATGCCGGAAATAAAAGAGGAACGTTTTTCAGACCGGAAATCGAAGACGAAGTAATTGTAGGCTTTATTAATAATGATCCGCGACACGCAGTCATCTTAGGTATGTGCAACAGTAGTAAGAAACCTGCGCCTCTTACCGCGACCGACGATAATCATGAAAAAGGATATGTTTCGCGGAGCGAGATGAAGCTGATTTTTAACGATGATAAAAAGACGATAAAAATAGAAACTCCCGGAGGCAATAAAATTGTGATTTCGGAGGATGAGAAGGCCATTAACATGGAAGATCAAAACGGCAACAAATTCACGATGGATAAAGATGGAGTGAAAATAGAAAGTATAAAAGATATTGTACTTAAAGCCGCCACGGATATTAAGGCCGAAGGCGTAAATGTAAATGTAAAGGGAAGTGCCCAAGCAAAAATTGAAGGTAGCTCGGGAGCAGAAATCTCGTCAAGCGGAAGTACAACGGTTAAAGGTTCGATAGTACAGATAAATTAAGGTTGTCATTAAGACGACAATTAGAATCCAAGGCGCCTTGTAATTCTGAATACTTTGTCATTCTGAACGCAGTGAAGAATCTAAGATCCTTCGTACCTCAGGATGACAAAGGCATTAGACAGGATGACAAGTTTAAAAAAGATATAAAAATTAAAATATGCCACCCGCAGCAAGAGTAGGAGATATGCACGTTTGTCCGATGGTTACCGGTACTGTTCCTCATATCGGCGGCCCTGTTATGCCTCCCGGAACTCCGACAGTTTTGATTGCCGGCATGCCGGCTGCATGTGTTGGAGACATGGTGACCTGCGCAGGACCCCCGGACAGTATAGTTGCCGGATCATCTTCGGTCATGATAGGCGGGAAGCCGGCGGCTCGAATGGGCGATTCTACTGCACATGGAGGAACGATAATATTAGGGGCGTTTACAGTTTTAATAGGCGGTTAAGCAAAAGGGTATGGCTGAAGAATTTCTAAAAAGCGACTTTATCGGCAAGGGATGGAGCTTTCCGCCGGCTTTTAGTAAGCAACAGGAAAGTGTGCAGATGACGGAGCGTGAAGAAGATATCTCTAAAAGCCTCGAAATTCTGCTGTCAACCAAAGTAGGCGAACGCGTTATGCAACCGAAGTTCGGCTGCAATATGGACGATCTCGTTTTCGAAGCTTTAGACACTACCATTAAAACCTTGATGATAGATCGGGTGCAAACAGCAATTCTTTACTTCGAGCCCCGAATTGACACGTTAAAAATTGAGTTAAATACAGAAAACGAGTTGGAAGGAATAGTTATTCTGGAACTGGATTATGTGGTTAGAGCTACAAATTCGCGGTTCAATTTTGTGTATCCTTTTTATCGAAATGAAGGAACGGAGCTCAAATTTATTACAACCAATACCCCGGTAGCTTTTTAGTTTATGGCTTGCAGCGAAAATAAAAATCCTTTGAAACGTGGCGGAACCGACCGGAATCAACGCTTGCTCGACGGACTAAGCCCCGGCTATGCAAACATTGAGGGCCGTGACGAAGCCGAGTGGATTGTCTTTGCTGCTAAATTTTCAGCTTACCTTAAATATTATAATAATTCTAATACTGCCGAGGGCGACTGGCGACCGTTTTTTGAAAACAATATTTCTGCTGTTTTGGGCTCTATCGCTATTCAAAACATAGACGAATATCGCTTGGAGATTAAAACCCGGTTTGTAATTATCAAAAACGATGAAATCTCGCTAATCAATCGAAGAGAAAATTTAAGTGCGCTTTTTGCAGATGCATTAACTTTTGCAAAGGCGTTAGACGGGTATTTGCTTAAGGTCCCCACCGATAACGGATTTAGAAATACTATACAAAACCTTATCCGTTCTAAACTACAGCCCGCAATACAAAAGCTGCTGAAATATTATAAAGGAGCAAAAAGCTTGGGCCTGTTAAAGGACAAAGATTATCCCGAAATCAAAATCTTGAATCTGCCGGTAATCAAGGCAAGCTCATTAATCAGCGAAGGCTTATCGAATATTTGGATCACCGTTCAGCCTGACTGGACAAGCTATTTTGCGCAGTTGCCCGAAGAAACCGGAATTTTTGGCGACCCGGCATGGGATAAATCCGAAAAGATTAATCATGCGGCAAATCACAACTTGTTTTCGGTGCTGTTCGATCAATTTTTGATGTCGTTTTCGAATCTGATCAAAGACGCAGAAACAGCATTAATAGAAACACTTACAAACTGGAACGGCCATCAGCCGCATTATGCTTTGTTTTTAAGTTTTTTGCGCTTATTTCGATTTGCAAAAGACAGCATAAATACATTAACCGACCGCCACCTCGATTTTTATTACAAAGAAGTTTTGAGGCTCGAACCCCAAAAGCCGGTTCCTGATAAGGCTCATGTTTTAATTGAACTTGCCAACCATATTAATCAATATTCAATAGCGAAAAATACCCTGTTTAAAGCCGGGAAAGATTCCGAAGGGAAAGACTTATACTATGCTTTAGATCAGGATACTGTTTTTAATAAAGCTAAAGTTGCCCGATTAATGTCGGTTTACAAAGGCAACGCTGAAGATAATATTCAGGCGGCGGCAATAAACGACGGAAGGCTTTTTGCTTCGCCTTTTGCCGACTCAGCCGATGGATTAGGCAAAGAAATTAAAACGGAGTTTAAAGAATGGCATCCGTTTGTTCACAAAACTTACTCGGAAGGTGTAGTCAGTGCGGTTAACATGCCTAAGGCAGACATAGGCTTTGCCGTAGCGTCGCATTACTTAGCCCTGAACGAAGGAGAACGGCGGATAAATATTAAACTTGGCGCTAACTTCACTTCTGCGCAACTAAGCTCAATAAATCAATCCGATTGTTATTTAACTACAGAAAAAGGATGGTTAAAAGTCGCAGATAAAGCTTGGACGACAGGCATAATTTCCGGCACCGCAACTGCAAGCGCTTTATTAGTTATAAAACTTACGGGTGATTTACCGGCAATTACAAATTATAACGCGAAGGTTCACGGCGGCAACTATACAACCGAATTACCTTTACTTAAAGTTATTTTAAGGCACACGGACAGTTCAGCTTATCCTTATAATCTTCTTAATAATTTATTTATTACCCACGTTGAAGTAGATGTTAGAGTAGGTGTGGAGAACAACTACACATTGATTTCGGGCGGATTAAAAAATCTGTTGCTGAAAAATGATGTAGGAGTTTTAGATGCATCGAAGCCGTTTTTGCCTTTCGGCCAATTCCCGAAAGCCGGCGCCTCGTTTATTATTGGCAATGAGGAGGTGTTTAAGAAAAAAAATGCCGAAGTAAGCCTGAACTTGCAATGGCTTGAGCTTCCGACAAGTACATCAAAAATCGATTACGATGTAACCGAAGGGAATTATTATCCGGATGCTTCTTTTACGTATTTAGGTCAAGGCCAATGGAAGAATTTATCGCCCGCCAACGTTAATTTCCTTAACGGGACAAACTCAAATGCTTTAATTCCGACTACCGGTTTTCAGTCACTTAGTGCGGTTGCGGGAAATAACGAAACCATTCTTTCTTATACTGATGAGTATTTGCCCTATGGTACCGAAAGTATAAAAGGCTTTCTGAAACTTACTTTGAATGCCGGATTCGGTTATGAAGAACATCAAAAAGCATATACAGCTTATTTAATAAAGCTTGCGAGAGGAACGGCGGTAGCTGCCGATGATCCCGGAATTGCGCCGTATGTGCCGAAATTAAAATCAATTACCCTGCACTACAGGGCTTATACCGTTTCTAATCTTACTGACGCTGCGAGTTTTACCTCGAGGGAATTACAGTTTTTCAACGTTTATCCTTTTGGTGATGCAGAGCTACATAAGGGATTAGTTAACAGTGACATATCTTTAGTGCCTCAATTTATTGATCCCGGTAACGGTGACAATAACATAGCAGAGTTTTATGTGGGAATCGAAAATTTGAAAGCAGACGAAAGTGTTAATATACTTTTTCAATTACTTGAAGGAACCGCAAACCCAAAACTTGATAAGCCCGAAGAACACGTAAGTTGGAGCTATTTCAGTAATAACGTTTGGAAAAAATTTACAACACAACAAATAACCGACAACACGGATCAACTCTTGAAATCCGGCATTATTTCTTTTATTATCCCGGCTGATGCTACAACCGGAAACAC
>JAYULL010000148.1:0-30872 GCA_043763625.1 Sphingobacteriaceae bacterium
CCACTGAAGATGAAGAGCATATTTTAACCTTGCTTCGAAAACACCTTCAAATTACCCAAAGTAAAGTAGCCCAATACCTAACAGGAAATTGGCAAGAGGAAGCCGGAAAATTTATTAAAGTTTTCCCTAAAGAATACAAGAAAGTTTTACATCATGCACAATATCAATCAGTAAATTGAGATGGGAAAAGTGACCGGTTTTAAAGAATATGCAAGAGAGCTTCCTTCGAAGATTTCTCCTGAAGAACGTATTCAAAATTATAACGAATTTGTAAAGCTATACTCCGACGAAAAACTGAATCAACAATCAGCCCGTTGTATGAACTGCGGAATTCCGTTTTGTCATAACGGCTGTCCGCTGGGTAATGTCATTCCTGAATTTAATGATGCCGTATATAAACAAAATTGGTTAGAAGCTTACGAAATTCTATCATCAACAAACAATTTCCCCGAGTTTACGGGTCGTATTTGTCCGGCACCGTGCGAAGCCGCATGTGTTTTAGGGATAAACAAGCCTGCTGTAACTATAGAAGAGATTGAGAAACATATAATCGAGATAGCGTATGCTAAGGGCTATGTTAACGCACATGCACCTATTCTGCGGTCGGGGAAAACAGTAGCAGTTGTGGGCTCGGGCCCTGCAGGTTTAGCGGCTGCGGCGCAATTGAATAAAGCAGGTCACACTGTAACGGTTTACGAAAGAGATCTGAAACCCGGAGGACTATTGCGCTTTGGTATTCCCGATTTTAAGCTTGAAAAGTGGGTAGTGGAGCGCCGCGTAGAGCTTATGGAACAAGAGGGAATCAGCTTTATTTGCAATACTGAAGTTGGTAAGGATATTTCCGGAGAAGAGCTTGTAAAAAACTATGATGCCGTAGTTTTATCAGGCGGTTCAACGGTCCCGCGTAATTTACCTGTTCCGGGACGTGAGTTAAAAGGAGTCTACTTCGCTATGGAGTTTTTAAAGCAGCAAAATATGCGTGTAAGCAAGCTGGAAATTACGGAAGAAGAAATTTATGCTACCGGAAAAAATGTAGTGGTTATAGGGGGCGGGGATACAGGTTCAGACTGTGTAGGCACCTCTAATCGCCATAAAGCAAAATCCGTGCTTCAATTTGAGCTGATGCCTCAACCGCCTGAAGTGCGGACAGAAAGTATGCCATGGCCTACCTATCCGATGCTTTTAAAAACTACAAGTTCTCACGAAGAAGGTTGTGAGCGCTTTTGGGGTATCAGTACAAAAGCATTTATAGGAGACGAAAACAGAAATTTAAAGGGAATTAACGTAGTGGACGTAAGTTGGGAGCAGGATGTTTTCGGTCGCCCGACTAAGTTTGCTGAAGTTGCAGAATCAGAAAGAGAATTACCGTGTGAATTAATTTTACTGGCAATGGGATTTGTCCATCCTCAATACGAGGGATTGTTACAGCAGTTAGGCGTAGAAGTTGACGAGAGAGGAAACGTAAAAGCCAAAGAAGGACATTATCAAACTAATGTTCAGAAAGTTTTTGCTGCCGGAGATATGCGCCGCGGACAATCGCTGGTAGTGTGGGCCATTTCCGAAGGCAGAGAAGCGGCCCGGAAAGTTGATTTGTTTCTTACCGGAAAAACTGCGCTTGCAAGTAAAGACGCGGTAAGTATGTTTGCTTAGCTTTTTAAAAATGCAAAAGGCTAAATTCTTTCCAATAATACTGCTATTACTTCCTGTATTTTTTGACATTAGTTGTAAAAAGGATAAGGATACTGTTGATACTAAGAATCCCTTGATAGGGAAATGGCTGACAAAGAATGCAGAGGTTTTTGAGATTGACGAATTTGGTAATGAGACTCTTTCAAAGAGGATAATTGCAATTAATCTTAAAAATCTGGAGTATTTGTTTTTAAAAACAGGAAAATATAAATATGGGTTACATGGAAATGAAGATCTTTATGAAGAAGGTAAATATTCGGTTTCGAATTTTGAAGACAAGATGTATTTGATTTTAAGTAAATTTATAGATTTTTATTCCCCTGAGGGAAATACTTCACGAGAAGTTAAGTATAAATATGAGATTAACTTTATTACACCTGACTCATTGCATTTAATTGAGAGGGATACGACTACAGTCTATACAGGTGAACTACAATTCAAAGTTGTTAGAACATTTTCAAGGGCAAAAAAATAACTTTTTAAATTTAAATTAAATGTCTCGTTCGTTCCCTGCCGTTATTTTACGGCAGGGTTTTTTTTGCCTTGCAAAAGTTTTTCAACTGTTCTAGCGATTCGTTCTAAACGAGTTTTTTCTTGTTTAGAACTTAAAATCCAAATAACATACTCTTTTTTATGGGAGTAAGATAACCCGTTAAAGTAGTGTAAAGCTACCGGAAAACTTTCCATTGCCGATTGTAATTCCGGCGGAGTTTTTACCACTCGATTTTCTATATCAACAAATTCACCGTACTCGTTTGTTCTTATTTCCGAACTTCTAACTGCTGGTGTTTTAACTAAACTTGTCGGTTTAAATCTTAAAGCACTCCATGTCTAGTCTATGGCTGCAGAAGCCACCGGACGTAAACCGAAGTTTTCTGTCTGTAGCCAATTTTCCATCATTCCCAAATCAGTTTCCATTGCTTGAATAGTTAAGATTTAGTTTTGCAAAAAAATCCCATAAAACAATCCCGGCCGATATTACAATATTAAACGAGTGTTTGGTACCGAATTGGGGAATTTCTAAACATAAAAAAGCGTTAGAGATGAAGTTATCAGAGACTCCGTTTACTTCATTGCCAAAAACTAAGGCATAGTTTTGGTTAGGAAACGGCTTGAAAGAATTTAACGACATACTACCTTCAACTTGTTCAACCGCAATCAGTTGCCGGTTCTTTTCATTAAGATAATGCATTGCAGAAGCGTTATCTTCGAAATATTGCCAATTTACCGACCGGGTTGCTCCTAAAGCTGTTTTTTCAATTTCGCGGTGTGGAGGCTTGCCGGTAATTCCGCAGAGAACAATTTCCTCAACCGCAAAAGCATCACAAGTTCTGAATATAGAACCTACGTTATGCATGCTTCTAACGTTGTCTAAAACAATTGTAACGGGAAGTTTCTTTTGTTGCTTAAATTCTTCTACGCCGGCACGTTTCAGTTCGTCTAATTTAAGCTTTCGCATAGATAAAGTTTAAAGAGAAGAAAGCTCTCGAACACCGTCGCCTATTGCAGAGCTGTAAACATCAGGTGCATAACCGATTCTCTGCGTATAGAAAGCTATAAGTTTTTCTCGAAAATTTTCAAATTCGTCTTCTTCAACTAAAGCAATTGCACAGCCGCCGAATCCGGCTCCCGTCATACGAGCGCCGGTTACACCTTTAGCAGTTGAGCAAAATTCTACAATCGTGTCTAGCTCTTTTCCGGAAACTTCATATAAATGTTGAAGTGAATAATGTGAGGCGTACATCAATCTTCCAAACTCGGCGAGATCATTAGCCGCTAAAGCTCTAGCGGCATCTTTGACGCGTTCGTTTTCTTCAACCACATGTTTGGCCCGATTACGAACTACATTGTTGTGAATTAAATTGCTGTGTTGCTCGAATGTAGCTGAATCTAAATCGCATAAATTGTCAATTTTTAATTCAGAACTTAAAGCTTTTAGTGCAGAACTGCATTCTTCTACTCGCTCGTTATATTTCGATTCAGCTAAAGATCGAGGTTTGTTAGTGTTGATAATCACAAGTAAATGCGAACCTAAGTGACTGTCGACTGCTTCGTAATCCAAGGTATCGCAGTTCAATTTCAAGGCCTTGTTTTTCTCTGCAAAAGTTACAGCGAACTGATCCATTATGCCGCTGTTAACACCTATGAAGTCGTTTTCCACGCGTTTATTCAGTTTAACCAAATCCAGTTTAGAGTATCCGGCATCGAATAACGTGTTCAAAGCAAAAGCAGTAACAGTTTCGATAGAAGCCGATGAAGACAATCCGGCGCCAATCGGCAAGTTGCCGTAGAATAAAAAGTCTACACCCTTGAGCATTTTGCCTTCTTGCAGAAAGTAATGTATTACCGCCAGCGGATAGTAATACCAATTTTTGCCGTCTTTGGTGTACGACTGTCTTATCTCTATATCCAGTTTATCGTCAAAGTTGGCACTTCTAAATCTAAATATTCCTTCTTTATTAGGTGCCGTTAATACGTAAGTTCCAAAAGTTATACCGCAAGGCATTACCAGCCCGCCGTTATAGTCGATATGTTCGCCAATCAAATTTACACGCCCCGGCGCGAAGAAAATCCTTTGTCTTTCTTGCCCGAATACTTCTTTAAATTTTTGCTCCAAACGGTCGATCATGATTACTCTATTGCTTAGTACTGCGCCAAATATAAAAAAAATCACTAATGCGCTTATTAATAGATCTTGGATTATTGAAGGCGAATTATTCCTTTTCTATAAGCGCTTTAACCAAACTTTTCCATTGCATTTTAGAAAAGCCTAACATAGCTCCGACGGCTACTACGGCATTTCGTACAGTATCAACAATTCCCGTTTCTTTAGTATTTGGAGTTTCGTTGCGCCCGTGTACTTCTGCGGATACTGTTTGTCCTTCTCTTTTTGCTATAAAAGTACTTGTTGCATCATCTTTAAAAAAATGCGCTGTTTCCGGGTCAGCATTATTCGGGTTGCGTGCGGGCCTTACTTTTACCGAAATGTATTCATTTTGGCCGCCCGGATTACTAGCATCTTCTACACTCTCAATTTGTACCCAATCGTTTCCTTCGCCTGTAATAGTTCCGGGTGCAGGAATGTTGATTTTAAAATGGTCTCCTATCTGTGCCGTGCGGTTTACCGGATTTCCGGCACTGTCTGTCAGTTGAAAATCCGCAGTTCCTTCTCCCGCCAAGGAATGCCAATTAGAAACATCTAAAAGACGATTTTTCACTATTTTGAAATAGTCAACTGCTTCTCCCTCTGACTTTAAGGTGATAGAATGTGAGGTGTCAGTTTGTTGCCCTTTAAATTGATCGGGGATGTTTTTTTGGGTGTCCATAAGCTTTTTTAGTTTAAGTTGATTGCCGGTAAAATGTTTGAAAACTTTCTATAATTCTATATTTGTAAGGTGAACATAATCTCACCTTCCAGGTAGTGAAAGATTACTTACTCTTTGTAGATACGGAAGCTACAGGTTTACCGAAAAACTGGAAACTTCCTTACTCCCAAACTGATGATTGGCCATCTGCAGTTCAAATATCTTGGGTTGTTTTTACAGCAGGCGGCAGAGAGGTAAAGCATGAAAGCTTTTATATAGGGAATCAGGATATTACTATCTCTCCTTCTGCAACTAGGGTACACGGCATTACTCGGCAGTTTTTGAACCTGCATGGAAAGGAGCGTAGAAAGATTTTAAAAAAACTTTCTACAGACATTGCTAAATTCAAACCTCTAATTGTCGGACACTTTGTGGAGCTTGATTATCATATTCTCGGGGCAGATTTTTTTCGAAGTAATTTGCCGAATCCCTTAAGAAATGCTTCATCTTTTTGTACTATGCCGGCCACGGCTCACTTGGTTAGCAACCCTTCCGTAAGCTACTTGCGGCTTGGGGAGCTTTACACTTACCTCTTCAATAAAAAATTAGAAAACGCACATAACGCCCTTGCGGACGCAAAAGCTACAGCCGAATGTTTTTTTGAACTCCGGAAGCGAGGTGAAATAACCGAAGAAAAAATTATTGATCAACAAAAAAATCGGCAGTCTGCCCGACCCCGTCCTTCAACTTTTGATAAGGTAATTCCGGTGTTCATTATTTTCCTCCTCATTCTTTTAATAGCTTTTATTTATGGACAAACGATTTTTGATTCTTAAAGAAGCAGCTCCCTTTAATATTCTCTCCGAGGAAGTTTTGCATCAAGTTGCAGAAATGCTGGAGGAGGTTAGATATAACAAAGAAAAGATTATTTATCGGCAAGACTCCACTAAAATGAAAGGAGTAGATATTATAGCCGAGGGCGAATATGAGTCTTTTTTCTACGACGGTGCTCATGATAAACGCTTGGTAGAATTCCATCATAAAGGATCATGTTACGGAGGCGTCTCTGTCCTTATGAATAGAAAGCGCTCACTTCGTACCGTTATTGCCAAAAAGGGCACAAAGGTGTATTCCATACCCCGAAAGAACTTCAGGGAACTCTGTCAGGCTAATGAGGAGTTTTTTAAATATTTTACGAGTGAGTTCGGTAAACGCATGCTGAATGACGACTTTGCTCATTTTTTTAAACGTCCCGGTTTTTTCGAAGAAAGTTATATCGCCGCAGAGCAGCATTATTCGAGGAAGATTGAGAGCGTTGAAGTTCGAGAAATAGTTTCCTCTTCCGCCGATACTCCAATATTTGTTGCAGCTAAAAAAATGGCTGTGCAAAAAGTCAGCTGTCTTTTTGTTCGTGATGCGGCAGATAAAATTATAGGATATGTTACCGACATTACCTTGAGAGACAAAGTTGTGGCAACACTCACTAATCCCGAAGAGGCCCTGAGTTTAGTAATGGAAAATCCGGTAGTATCTATACCGAAAGAAGCTTATTTGTATGAAGCAGTTTTAATGATGTTTCAAACAAAAACCCGCTATTTACTAGTTGAAGACGAAGGTAAGTATATAGGTTTCTTGAGTCGGAACAAATTATTAAGCGAACATACGCAGTCTCCCTTGGTGTTTATTCAATCTGTTAAGTCTGCAGTTTCGCAAGATGCATTAAAGCGAAAGTGGGAACAGGTTCCGCGAATTATCACCCAACTAGTAGACAGGGGAGTTAATGCAGAAATTGTAAATCAGGTAATTACTTCTATTGCCGACACTATTTCTATAAAAGTAATTGAAGGGGTTATAAGCGAAATGGGGGAGCCTCCGGCCAAGTTTGTGTTTATGATTTTAGGAAGCGAAGGGCGAAAGGAACAAACGTTAAAAACAGATCAGGATAATGCTATAATTTACGAAGATAAGGCAAACGAGCAACGGGAATTAGTTCGAAATTATTTTTTAGCCTTTGCCCACACGGTTTCAGAGCGACTAAATTATATCGGCTTCACCTTTTGCTCCGGCGAATTCATGGCAAAGAATCCGAAATGGACGCACTCTCTTTCGCATTGGAAACGAAATTACGAAAGTTGGATGGAGGAAGCTTTGCCGGAAACGGTTATTAAGTTCTCTACTTTTTTTGATTGCCGCTACTTGTATGGTGAAAAGGCGATAATGGGCGAACTTAAAGTGTTTTTGGATGGCGAGCTTCAAAAGCCGCTGGAAAAGCTATTCTTCCACATGGCAAAAAATGCATTGCAGTACGAGCCGCCTTTAACTTTCTTTAAAAATATTCGCACCAAAACTATAGGCTCTCAAGAGGTTTTTGATATTAAAAAGGCGATGACACCTATTGTTGACCTTATTAGAGTCTACGCTCTTAAAAATAGAATATTTGAAGTAAACACCGGAGAACGACTAAAAGCATTAAAAGCTAAAGGTGTGTTCGACCAAAAAGCTTACCGCGAACTCGCTCAATCGTATTATTACTTAATGAGCTTACGATTGAAGAACCAAGCCTCGCAAATAATTGTGGATAGAAAAGAACCCGACAACTTCATCGGGCTTGACAGTCTAACAACGATTGAACAAGTTACCCTGAAAGAAATTTTTAAAACGATAGAGAGTTTTCAATCGGGAATTAAAGTTCAATTTACAAGCGAATTATTCGGATAGTGTTACTTCACGGTACTCCAAACTTCGTAAATTTTCTCGCCTTTGGAGCTTAAACCGGAATGGTGCCATTTACCGTTTTCGAGTTTTCCGTCGAATGAAAGGGATGCACCTACGCGATTATTGTCGCGAGAAAAGAACTCGATATTCTCAGTGTATTTGCCGTTTTCGAAAGTATATGTTCCTCCGCCGGTGCCGAAAAATTCTTTGGTTTCCGGATTAATTGCTGCCCACTGAAAACGGTTTCCTGAAAGAATTTTATAAGTTTGGCGAGGTCCGGTTTGATGAATGGACGTAAGTTTACCGTCTTGCATTCGTCCTGTAATTCTCCAGATCCCAGCAAGAAGGCCTGTCCCCTTGTCAACCCTTTTCCAGCTTAGTCTTTCTCCGTCGATATCAATTACTAAATTGTTGTCTTCAATAGAATAGGTTGCAATCAATTCAGTTCCAACTTGCTCTTTATTCTCCGTATTGAAGTAAATTTCGGCTTTTATGCTATTGTCGCTTAAAGTATAAGTCCCCCCTTGGCTAAAAATAAAGTTCTTTGGGGATTTGCTGTAATTGGTATGAAAAAAGAATCCGTTTTGTATAATTAAAGAATGTTCCGAATCGCCTTCCTCAAGTTGCCACGCCCCTTGAAGATCAAACTTTTGTTCTTCGGCAAAACCGGAAAAATTAATTACAGTAAAAAGAACGAGAATTGGAAGTGAAGCTTTCATAGGTTTAAAGTTAATTAGTTTAAAATTAAGATTCATTTTACTCAAATACAATCGTTTTATTTCCGGCAATAAAGACGCGGTCCTCAAAAACCAGATTCATGGCTTTGCTGAGTACAGATTTTTCAACTTCTTTACCTGAAACTACCATGTCCGCAACACCGAAAGTATGATTAACCGGAATGGTTTGCTGAGCTATTATCGGTCCTTCGTCTAAATCATTCGTAACAAAATGGGCTGTGGCCCCAATCAGCTTCACGCCTCGTTGATAAGCCTGCTTGTAAGGGTTTGCGCCTATAAAAGCCGGCAAAAATGAGTGGTGAATGTTTATAATCCGGTAAGGAAAACCGGCAACAAAACCGGGTGAGAGAATGCGCATGAACTTTGCCAGCACCAAATAATCGGGATTATATTGTCGAAGTGTTTGAAGTACAGCAGACTCAAAATCTTTTTTCGATTTGTTTTGATGGTCGATATAATGATAAGGCACAGAAAACCTGTCTGTAAAGGATTTCAGTATTTCGTGATTGCCGATAACACAGCAGACTTTGGCGCCAAGTGTGTCGAAAAAATTACGAGTTAGTATATCAGCTAAGCAATGATATTCTTTCGTAACCAAAATGGCAACGCGTTTTTCATTTTTAGGATTTATGGAAATACGAGCATTTTCCGGCAAATTATTTTTCAATTCTTGGCTGAGTGTAAGTTCATCTTTAGGTAGGCCCGCACATTCAATTCGGGTGAAAAAGCGTTGTGCCTGTTCGTCCACAAATTCACGCATAGCTGTAATGTTTAAATTGTTTTTGGCAAGAATCTGAGTTATCAAGGCAACCAAACCTACTTTATCGGCACATTCTATTAGTATCAAAGAATTATTCATGGGTTAAATATAGTTTCGTTAAAGCAAACCGTCTATACTAAAACACTTTTGTTAATATTATGTTAATGATAATATAAAACACTTATAATTATGATTATGAAAAAATTAGTTTACACGCTTAGCTTAATTTTTATGCTTTCGACTTTAACAATTTCTACTCAAGCGAAAGACGTTGATCCTAAATTAACTACGGAGCAGGTAGAACTTCGGGTAAGCCAACTAAGAAGTCGAGTTGAAGAAATACGTTCGATTGACAGGTCTAACTTGAGTAAAGAGCAACGCAAAGAGCTTAGAAAAGAGCTTAGAGATATGAATAAAGAAGCTAAAGCTATCAGCGGGGGCGGAGTTTACCTTTCTGTAGGTGCAATTATTATCATCATTCTTGTGTTAATACTTCTTCTGTAGTAGAGACAAGCACTTTTCACAAATTTATTAAAAGAAGTAAATAATTAGAACGCGAAAAAACCGGATTGATCTGCCGCTTTTTTAAATAGCAAAACAAAAGCCTGCAATTAAATTTGCAGGCTTTTTTTGTTTTTGGATAGTAGATGTAAGGCTTCTATAACACAACAATGAGAGTACTTATAACGATTATTGTATGGACTAGAATACTCAACATAAACGAGTTATAGTTAAATCTGAATGAAGCACCTCCCATGTTACCTATAAAATTGATAAAGAAACAGATCATGCTTACTGCCAAAAAGAGAGTTGTCGGCCCGTTTAAAGTATAAACAAACAAAAATGTAAGAGGCACCAAAAAGCATCCGTGTACAATTAAGGAGACTGCCCACCATAGTACTGCATTTGCAGTTTGAGAATCAACAAAGTTTAAATATTTGGTAATAATACCGGTGTGAACGTTGTCTGTTTTAGATCGATTGTAGGTTAAACCGGTGTAAATTAATTGAGTTGCCATATCTTTTTTAATTTTGATATTACAAATTTCTATCTGAAATGCCAATAAGTCCGTGACCGGCATCACGTTTAAAAATGATCTTAATAAAATGCTTAAGGAACGGGCTAAACTTATTTTGCAGTCAGAGAATTATTATGTTTGAAAGCAACCGTCACAATGGAAGATTCTAAACTTTTGCATGCAATTATTGATACCGCGATAGACGGTATTATCACCATAGACTATCGGGGCCTGATCGAGTCTGTTAATCCTGCAGCTTCTAAATTATTTGGTTACTCGGAAAGCGAGCTTTCGGGCAAGAATATTTCGGTGTTGATGCCTGAGCCGGACAAGGGCCGGCACGACGGATACATGCAACGCTATCAACAAACGGGTGAAAAACGAATTATCGGTGTCGGTCGCGAGGTTTTAGGCTTGAAGAAAGACGGAACAACTTTTCCGTTCAGGCTTGCGGTGAGTGAAGTTCATTTCAAAAACCGAAGTATTTACACAGGTTTTATCCATGATTTAACAAAGGAAAAAGAGGCGGAACGGGAGCTGAAACAATACACCGAAGAGTTGGAGCAACGCATTCGAGAACGAACGCGAGTATTGCAGACTTTGGTTCACGAACTGGAAAAAGCTAAAGAAGATGTAAGCCTTTCGCTCGAAAAAGAAAAAGAGTTGAATCAACTTAAATCGCGATTTGTGTCGATGGCCTCGCATGAATTTCGTACACCGTTAAGCTCGGTGCAGCTTTCGGCCTCTTTGATTGCTAAATATGTGCAAAAGCAAGATAGCGGCAGTGTCCAAAAGCACATTAACAAGATCAAGAGTTCGGTAGGTCACCTAACTGGGATTTTGAACGATTTCCTTTCGCTTGAAAAGTTGGAAGCAGGGAAAACCATGGCTGATTTGCAAGAGTTTGATCTTGTTAAATTTTCTGAAGATATCATCGAAGAAATGCAGATGATCGCTAAACAAAATCAAAACATAGTTTATCAGCATACCGGAACCACAAGTAAGGTCAGGCTTGACCCGGCACTATTAAAAAACGCAGTTCTAAACCTTATCAGTAATGCTATAAAATATTCGGGCGAGAATACTTTTATTGAGTTTAACACCGAGATTGATGAAGAAGAAGTTTGCATAACCGTTAAAGACAACGGAATAGGTATCCCGGAAGGAGAACAAAAAAATTTGTTTGAGCCTTTTTTCAGAGCTCACAATACCGGAAATATTCCCGGAACAGGGCTGGGCTTGAATATTGTAAAAAGATATGTTGAATTAATGCGTGGAAGTGTAATTTGCAAAAGCGCCCAAAACCAAGGGACAACCGTAACGCTACTTTTTAAACGAAACGAGACCGAATGAACAGATCTGTTTTAATAATTGAAGATAATCAAGACATTCGCGAAAGTACAGCCGAGATTCTGGAACTGGCGGATTACATTGTTTTTACCGCAGAAAACGGAAAAAAAGGTGTGGAACTTGCGCAGGTCAATTTGCCCGATATTATTCTTTGCGATATCATGATGCCCGAGCTTGACGGCTACGGCGTTTTGTACATGCTAAGCAAAAATGAACAGACGGCAAACATTCCTTTTATTTTTTTAACGGCGAAAGCTGAAAAGGCAGATCTGCGAAAAGGTATGCAAATGGGAGCAGACGACTACTTGACCAAGCCCTTTGATGATATGGAATTGCTTACTGCGATAGAAACTCGTTTGCAAAAACGTGAGCAGCTGAAAAAAAACCTGAATACTTCAGCGTCTCTTGAGGGATTGTTGGACGAGGCCAGATCGGCGAAGCTACTTACTGAGCTCTCGGAAAACAGCCGGCTTCGGATTTATAAAAAGAAACAAAGCATTTATTTAGACGGCGACCAACCCTTCAACGTTTACTTTGTTAAATCCGGCAAAATCAGAACCTTTATGGTATATCAAGACGGGCGTGAAATTGCAACCGGCATGTATAAAGAAGGAGATTTTATCGGCTATGAAGCGGTACTTGCTAATCGTAATTATACTGATAATGCCGAAACTTTTGAAGCTTCGGAACTTCACGTAATACCGAAAGAAGAATTTAACGCCTTGATCTTTAAAAATCCCGGAATTTCTAAGAAATTCATCGAAATGCTTTCCGGAAATGTTCACGAAAAGCAGGATAAGCTTTTAAAACTTGCCTATAATTCGGTTCGCAAGCGCGTTGCCGATGCTTTGGCCGACCTTGCCGAGAAGTACGGAGAACCGGGAGCCGACAGTACATCCGTAAAAGTTTCGCGAGACGATTTAGCTTCTCTGGTAGGCACTGCAAATGAAACCATCAGCCGTACCCTGGCAGATTTTAAAGACGAAAAATTGATTGAAAAAGAAGGCAGTACCATTAAAATTCTATCGATAGCTAAACTTAAAAAAGTGAAGCAGTAAATGTGACGAAAGTCATACAGCCCTTTGACCGGCCTCACGAGGCAGATATTCTGGGCGACCTACTTTTGATGTTAAAGAATTTTTTGCATGAAAGCGGTTGCGTACAGTATAAAGTCTTGTGAGAAGGAACTTCTGATAAAAGCTAATGAGAAAAAACATGATATAACCCTGATATCTAACCGTCTAACACTTGATACCATTTCGTATGCGGAGGGTAAAGATGCAGTGCTGGTATTTTCCTGCGACGATGTCTCGGCACCGGTTATTCAAAAACTTGCAGAGATGGGGGTTAAATATATTGCTACCCGCTCTACCGGTACCGATCACATTGATATTAAAGAAGCCGGAATACAGGGAATTCGTGTAGCAAACATTCCGGTTTACTCGCCGGAATCGGTGGCAGAACACGCTGTAACACTGCTGTTGTCGCTTTGTCGAAATATTATCCCTGCACACAATCAAATGCTTGAATATGATTTCAGCTTGGATAATTTGGTCGGGACGACTGTCCGCAATAAAACTGTAGGTATTGTAGGTTTCGGAAAAACCGGAAGCGCCTTAGCTGAAATTCTTCGCGGTTTCGGCCCAAAAGTTTTAGTTACCGATGTTTTAAACGTAGAGGCGTTAGCAAGTGCTGTAGGAGCCCGGCAGGTTTCGTATAATGAGCTTTTAAATCAATCGGATATTATTTCTTTTCACGTTCCGCTTACCGACGAAACCCGGCATATGGTTAATGCCGCGAACATCGAAAAGATGAAAACCGGGGTGGTGTTGATAAACGTCAGCCGCGGAGCAATCTTTAATTCTAAGGAAGTATTAGACGCGCTTCAGCGAAATAAAATCAGCAAAATTGGGATGGATGTGTATGAGTTTGAGCATAATGTGTTCTTCTTCAACCACCGAGGGAAGCCTTTAAATGACCAACTTTTAAAAGCATTTATCCAAAATTCCCGAGTGTTAATTACGCCTCATCAAGCATTTTTAACGCGGGAAGCGTTGCAGATTATCGCACAAAAAACCATTAAGAACTTAGATTTATGGGCGGCCGATAAGTGTGTAGGAACTGCCTGTTGCTGCGATAAACCCTGTGAAATTATCGACAAAAAGCACCTTATAGTATGATTCTTGCCGACCTTATAAAAAAGTATAACGTTCCGGCTCCTCGTTATACAAGTTACCCCACCGTGCCGTATTGGAATGAAGTTGCTCCTACCGTAAAAGAATGGACAAGCGATGTCAAGAAATCATTTTTATTAAGCAATAACACGGACGGTATTAGTCTTTACATACACCTTCCCTTTTGCGAAAGCCTTTGTACCTATTGCGGTTGCAATACGCGGATTACTAAAAATCACGAGGTTGAAAAACCTTACTTAGGTGCCGTTTTAAAAGAGTGGACTTTATATAAAAACCTCTTTGAGGAAAAACCCATTATTAAAGAGATTCACCTCGGCGGAGGAACTCCAACTTTCTTCAGCCCCGAAAATCTTACGTTTTTGATAAACGGATTGCTTGATGGAGCTGTTGTTCACAGGGAAGCAGAATTCAGTTTTGAAGGTCATCCGAATAATACTACAAAAACACATTTACAAACGCTTTATAATTTGGGTTTCCGGCGGGTGAGTTTCGGGATTCAGGATTTCGACGAGAAGGTTCAACTGATTATAAACCGAGTTCAAAGCGTTGAACAAGTTCGGCAAGTAACCGAGATTGCTCGAGAAACCGGTTATACCTCTATCAACTACGATTTAATTTACGGCTTGCCTTTGCAGACATTAGAAGGCTTGCAAAACACCGTAAACGAAGTAATCAGGCTAAAGCCGGATCGTATCGCCTTTTACAGCTACGCACATGTGCCTTGGGTAAAACCGGGACAACGCAAGTTCACCGAAGAGCATTTGCCTAACGTATCAGACAAGCAGAGCCTATATGAAACCGGACGCCGTATGTTTATTGCCGCCGGTTATAAAGACGTTGGTATGGATCATTTTGCCGCGGAAAGCGACAGTTTGTATCAAGCCGACGTTGAAGGAAAACTGCACCGAAATTTTATGGGCTATACCAACCAATACACTCGGTTAATGATAGGTTTGGGAGTGTCCTCTATCAGCGATTCTTGGACCGCTTTTTCACAAAATGTTAAAAAAGTTGAAGAGTACCATGCTTTAGTTAACGACAGTCATTTCCCGATTTTTAAAGGACATATTTTAACGGATGAAGATTTACTGATCCGTAAGCACATCTTAAATATTATGTGTAAGGGCGAAACGAACCGGTTTTCGGATGTGCCATCTTCTCAAGCTCTTGCCGATACCTTTTCTAGACTTAAATACTTGGAACGCGATGGCCTTTTGCTGGCCGGCGAATACAGTTTAACAGTAACACCTTTAGGAAAACGCTTTTTAAGAAACATTTGCATGGCCTTTGACCGCCGCTTAATCGAAAGCGAACAAAAGGCGAGGTTTAGTATGGCGGGGTAGGTTGACATTACAGGAAACAAATTTAGGAAAGAAGCTGATGATGGGTTAGCTTCTTTTTTTGTGCACTAAAAAGGCGAGATAAAATATTAAATTAGGAAAATAAAACGACCTGCTTTGGGCGGAAAAGTTTCTTTTTATAATTCTTGCTAGGGAGGATACACGAAACCTTCCCATAAAAACTTTCTTGTATATGCTAGTTACCTCCATTTTTGGGCGAGAGTGCGAATCCTGAAATGTTCTGCAAGAAATTAGCGATAATTAACACTGCCAATCAACAAAAACCAAACAGCATGATAACTCTGAGAATTGAACACAAGATTGCTAGCTATGAGGGCTGGAAAAAAGCGTTTGACAGCGATCCGATAAACAGAAAACAGTCGGGTGTTAAGCAGTATCGGGTTTATCGCCCGATTGAAGACGACAAGTTTGTAATCATTGACCTAGACTTTGACAATCTTGAACAAGCCCAAGTTGCAAGAGAAGCGTTAATGAAAATCTTTCCAAAAATTGAGGGCACTTTGATTTTTGGCGTGCAAACTAAAATTATGACAATTTCTGAATCAAAAGAACTATTATCCGACAATTGATATGACTGCAACAATCATTCAATTTTTCAACATCGTTCTGGTAGCTCTCCTTGCAGGGACAAGTTTTGGAATATGGGTAGGTTTCAATCCGGTAAACTATTCTGAATCTACCTACATTGAACAACAGCAAAACCTTGTGACATCACTTAATACCTTAATGGTTGCACTTGTGATAATTGCTACAATTGTAACAATCGCTTCTGCCTTTCTTCAACGACAAAACAAGACGGCATTCTTCGCCTTACTCATTGCTGCCTTCTTTCTTGCATTGTGTATTGTCATTTCACGATTCGGCAATCTCCCTATTCAAACAGAGATGCTTTCATGGAATTCCGCTTCAAGACCTTACAACTGGACCGAGATGCGGGACAAATGGTGGTCATTTCATGTCCTGCGGACCGTTGCAGAATTGATTGCGTTGGTGATTGTAGCGTGGACTTCTGCTATGCAACATAAAAAGTAAAAATTGGCCTAGGTTTGTGTCCCACCGGTCAAAACCTATTAAACCTAACCAAAATCGGTCTCCTTTGCCAATCATGTTAATTTTCGACAACTTCTCGCCGTTTGCAACTCTAGAAATTCCTACATTTAAATTGGCAAAATTATTTTACGGTTAAACAAGCTTACATCCTATGGCCGAGAAAAAATCCAAATTTGCCGGCATCAAAACCAATCCATTATTACCCTTACTGTTGGTATTGCCACCGTACCGCTTCTTCTTTTACAATTTTCCACTTTGCCCAAGATTTAACTTTGCAAAAAAATTAAAGATATGAGCAAGGTTAATTATGGTATTGACGCACCAAGTATAATGCGCAATCTAATCGTTATTGGGGTTTTGACAATTGTTGCAGGTTTTGCAGTTCCCTTGCTTTCCGACAATATAATTTTGAAATATATAAGCTACGTTATTGTTTTGGTTGGTGTAGTTTTCTTTATTCTCGGCATTGCAATGTTTGCATATGGGCTAAATGGCAAATACAGAACAAGGGATTTAATTCTCTCAAAAATTAATTGGACAGGAAATGAAAATGTGCTTGATATTGGCACGGGACAAGGGCTTTTAATGAATGGTGCAGCCAAACATTTGACAACAGGAAAATCAATTGGCATCGACATTTGGAGCAGCAAAGACTTGTCTGACAATTCAATAAACAAGACTTTAGCAAACGCTGAATTAGAAGGCGTAAGAGGCAAAATTGAAATTAAAAACCAAGACGCAAGGAATCTAACATTTGCAGATAATTCATTTGATGTGGTGCTTTCGTTGCTTTGTATTCATAATATTGAACCAAAAGCCGATCAAGAAAAAGCCTGTTTTGAAATTGCAAGAGTTTTAAAACCCAATGGCACAGCGTTAATCGGTGACTATGTTCCAACAACAGAATATGCAAAAGCTTTTACCAAAGCAGGATTAAAAGTAAAAAGTTCAAAACCATATTTTACAACTGCCTACGCTTTAATGTGGATAGTTGAAGCAACTAAGTAAAATATGGATTATTTGTTCAAAACATCTGTTTCCTCAAAAGATTGAAAGCAAAGACAACAAATAAAAACCCAGCAAAAATAAAGGAAATAGAAAATGGAAATTTGACTTGGAAGATTGTGATATGATTTTAAAAATATCGCAAGCCGAAATTAAAACTGCACAGAAGAGCAATCTAATATTTTTGGCTATTTCCGGCGTTACCACATCCTTGTCGTCGATATTTTATTATCGGGCTATTGAAGAAGGACAAGTATTCTACGTAGTAAGTATCGATAAAGCAAGCATGGTTGTATCGCTTTTACTTTCCTTCTTGATATTAAAAGAACCCCTCACACCAAAAATATTGGCGGGAGCGGCTTTTATTGTGACAGGAATGCTGATTCTGATTTGGAAATGAAACAAGGCTTTTTATTGCTCATATTCAGGCAATGTTTTTACTCATGCAGCGGTAGGATCTGAAGCCAAAGAATTTTTCGGACCTGTACTGTTACTCATTTTAACGATTACCTCATGGTATTTCAGGCAGGCAGACAGAAAGGTTAACCGGCAGTTCATTACATATTTAAAACAAATAATCAAGATGGAAAATCGCTTATCACCGGAACAGAGTAAGGTATTACTCGACATATTAAAAGTTCGTTTTCTTAAAAATACGAACCGGCACAAAAGTATTAATTGGGCAGAAGTAGAAGCAAAATTGGAGCAGCCGGGATGCGAGTCGAAGCTCCTATCTCTTGATGAAATGGAAATAACAGGCGGTGAACCTGATGTGGTTGGTTATGATAAAACAAGGGGTGAGTACATTTTTTACGATTGTTCACCGGAAAGTCCGAAAGGCCGCAGAAGTATATGTTACGATCATGAAGCCTTGGAGTCAAGGAAAGAATATAAGCCTGCCGATAGCGCTGTTAATATGGCAAATGAAATGGGAATCGAGATTTTAACCGAGGAAGAATATAGGGAACTGCAGAAGCTCGGTAAATTCGATCTCAAAACATCAAGTTGGGTGAAAACGCCCGCCGGCATCAGAAATCTTGGAGGTGCTGTTTTTTGCGATTGTAGATACGATCATGTTTTCGTGTACCACAACGGTGCTGAATCTTACTATGCGGCCAGAGGCTTTCGAGGGTCGTTAAGAGTTTAATTCTGCATAATCGCTAACGGTTTACTGCCGGTCTTGCTCATGAAGAAGCATCCACGAGGCACCAAATTTATCACGCAGCATAGCAAAGCGGGAAGCAAAAAAAGTTTCTTCCATTTTCATAAAAATTTGGCCGTCTTCGGAAAGTAATGCATACAGCCTCTCCGCTTCATCTGCGCTTCCGGCTCTGATGGTAAGATAGGCACTGCGCATCGGCTCGGCATTCGGAATATCTGCTCCCATAAGTACCGTATTCCCTATTTCGATACGGGCATGGAGAATAGCATTTCCCCAATCCTTAGGTAAATTCGCTGTATCCGGTTGTTGCTGATGTGTCATCATCATGGTAATTTTACCGCCAAGATGTTTTTCATAAAATTGAAAAGCTTCCATACAATTTCCCGGATAATTGAGGTACACGTCAAGCTTCATTATTTTTTATTTATCAATTTGTGTTATAAATTGAACACGGTGTAAAAATGAGATTATAAAATTAAGTTTAAAGGTTGTAATTGCGACAATTAAGAGGCAATTCACTTCGTTATATCCTTCTTAAGCATCAAGGCAAATTATATCGGACCTTGTTATTTGACACAGCAGAAATGTATGAGACCATGATTAAAATACCTCGGGCCGACGAAGGGCAGAAACAAAAGATTGAAAAAATAAAAAAATATCTACATCGATTGGTAAATGATGAATCCGAAAGTTGATTTTTATTTTAGCAAAGCCGGCAAGCGGAAGGAAGAAGCGGAGCAATTAAGAATGATTTGTCTCGATTGCGGGCTCACCGAGGAATTGAAGTGGGGTTGCCCCTGTTATTCCGTTGACAAACGTAACATAGTTTTGATTCACCAGTTTAAAGAATACAGTGCGCTTTTATTTTTCAAGGGAGCCTTGATGAAGGATCTAAGCGGTATTTTAATTCAACAAACAGAAAATGTGCAGAGTGCCAGGCAGATCAGGTTTACAAAGGTTGAGGAAATAGTCAAGCAGGAACCTTTCCTGAAAGCCTATATTTTTGAAGCCGTTGAAGTAGAAAGAGCCGGCATAAAAGTGGAATTTAAAAAGACTTTTGAATTTAAAACGCCGGCAGAGTTTCAAAATAAATTAAATGAAAACAGTATGTTAAAAACCGCTTTTGAGGCATTAACTCCGGGAAGGCAAAGAGCCTACCTGTTGCACTTTTCTTCAACTAAACAATCGAAAACCCGAGAAATGAGAGTTGAAAAGTGTATAGAGCAAATTCTTCGCGGAAAGGGTCTAAACGATCAATAATTGCTTGCAGGCAGTACCTGTCAACAAGCTGTATATTGAAACTTCAATTCCAAGATATTTCTCAAACCGAATTAAACCCGTACAAATTCTTTGGAAAAACGGTCATGATAAGCTTTCTCTAAATTTTCGCGGTGGTCGGGGTGGGAGAGTTCTATCAAGGCTTTGGCCCGTTGCTTTAAGTTTTTCCCGAAAAGGTTTACTCGCCCGTATTCCGTTACAACCCAATGCACATGGCCTCGAGTAGTTACCACACCGGCGCCTTCCTTCAAAAAAGGCGTGATTCTCGATATACCTTTTCCGGTTACGGAAGGCATGGCAATAATAGGTTTTCCGCCTTCGGATAGAGATGCTCCACGCATAAAATCCATCTGCCCGCCGATGCCTGAATATTGAAAGGTTCCGATAGAATCAGCACAAACTTGACCGGTTAAATCAATTTCAATAGCACTGTTAATGGCAACAACTTTCGGATTCTGCCGGATAATACTTGTATCGTTTACATAGCCGATATCCATAACCCGGATCGATAAATTATCGTCAACGAAATCGTACAGCTTGCGGGTTCCCGCCATAAAAGATGTAACGGATTTGCCACAGTTGAGCTTCTTCTTTTTATTGTTAATTACCCCGCTTTCGATAAGCGGGATAACACCGTCTGAGAGCATTTCAGTATGCAAACCCAAATCCTGTCGGTCGGTTAGATTTTTCAATACATGGTCCGGAATCGTTCCTATACCTAATTGTAAGGTTGAGCCGTCTTCCACCAATTCGGCCACGTATTTTGCTATTTGTTTAACGGCAGGAGTTGCTCCTTCGCTGTAATCCAATTCCGGCAAAGCAGCATTTTGCCAAACGAAAGCATTGATTTTACTTACGTGGATAAAGCCGTCGCCGTGGGTGCGAGGCAATTGAGGATTCACTTGTGCAACAATGTATTTTGCCGTATCAACAGCTGCTCGGGCGATATCAACAGAAGTTCCTAAAGAAACATAACCGTGATTATCCGGTTCTGAGACCTGAATAATTGCAGCGTCTAACGGCAGAATGCTTTGCTTGAATAATTGCGGAATTTGGCTCAAGAAAACAGGTACATAATCGCCGGATTCGCTATTAGCGACAGCACGAGTATTGGCCGAAACGAATAAAGAGTTAACAAAAAAGCTGCCCCGATATTTGGGATTGTTGAAATCAACATCTCCTAAAGAAGTTATGGTAACAAGTTCAACATCTTTTAGCTCGCTATGTCGATTTAGTAATTGTTGAATGAGGTAGCGAGGAGTTGCAGCGCTGCCGTGTAAAAAGACTCTGTCGCCCGATTTTATTTTGCTAAGCGCTTCGCTTGCCGACGTATAATGCACGTTCATATTGTTTTTCTTAAAGCAAAGATACCCGGTTTTGCAGGCCGTTGAATGATTAATTATTAGTCCGTTTTTTAACGTTAATCTCTCTCGTTCTAGAACCGACCTACCGATTTCGGGTTGTGCCGGCTATTCTAGTTTGAACTTGTAAAAAACACGGGTTTAAGTGTTAATTGAGCCCAGCCCCAAGTGTTCAGCTTGCTTTTGTCGGTTCCGGCAGTTAAAAACTGAAGCGTTTTGGAGCCCGAAAGAACTGAAAATCCGGCTTGAACGGAAGCAAGTTCCGATATTTTATAACCTCCGCTTAAATCGGTTTCCAAGCCTAAGTATTTGTCTAAGTTCTCACCTGCAGAAAAAACGTCGGCATACGCGTTAAAAGCATGTGCGGTTAAATCGGTTTTAAAACGAGTTCCGGCATATTTAAGGCTTACATAAGAATCAATCAAACCTACTTTATTGTTCCATCTTCCGCCCACAAAAAAGTAATCCATTGTTCCGTTAAACTTGTGGTTAGTTCCGTAAAGCGGGTTAAAAGAAGAACTTTTACCGCCGGTCCTGTCGGTCGCCGTTCCCGAAATCCACTCGTTTCCGGCAAGTACGGTAACCGGCTTACCGGGTTTAACAAACACTTCTGCAGTTAAATCGAATGCTTCAAGTTTTCGGTTTACATTATTTTTTCCTCCTTGAAAATATCCTTCAGTATTAAAGCCGAACTTGTTTTTTTGAAACTCGATCCTTCCACCTAAAGTTTGGCTGAAAGCCACATCTCGATTTTTGTAAATCGGAGGTTTTGCAGGATCCTTTGTAAACTCTATTCCGTTATTTAGAAAAAGTAGGCTCGCCTTTGTATTCTTAAAAGTTTTGTTTAACCAAAGGAATTGAAGGCTTTTATAGTTTGCGTTGTCGTAGCTTTCTGCAGTAAGTGTCTCGGATTTAGTATTTAACCCGAAAGCTGCATGAAGTTTAAATCCCGCAGTTTCGTATTTTAATAAGCCGGCATCGAAGCTTCTTGCCTGCTGAGCCCAATCAACATCGCCTAATATTCGTGCGTTATCGTAATTAAATTCTTGTCGCCCGGCTTTAAAACTGAATTTATCAGAGAAATACAGCTCTCCCCAAAACTGGTGTATGCTAAAATTATTTTTATCTCCGATGTTTAATTGCTCGGTTGTGCCCCAAGTTCTCACATCCTGCAAAACAGCACCGAGCTTAATTTTTTGGCCGAGATTACTATAGTTGAACCATAGGCGAGAACGCTGCGAAGTAAAGCTTGCCGCGTTGTCTAATGAGTCGTTTATAGCGCGAAGCTGTCCAAATCCGTTACGGTATTCAAATCTTGGACGAAATTCAGCCCCTGTCTGAAACTCTTGTGCGCTTGCTGCTTTTACTAAAAGCGAAGAGATGATGATGAGTAGTTTTTTTTTCATTGTTAATGAGATATAAGTAGTGATTATTGAGATATGAGTGTTGAGATTTGAAATGTGGGAGATAGCTTCTGTTGTGCCTCCTAATTAAGACGATCCAAGTACCGTGATTACGATCCGACGGAGCGCGAAGCAATCTCTTATTGCTGCTTTTTTAAGATAGCTTCGTCATGCGTATTTTATACCGCACCAACTTCCGTTCTTGCTTCCGGGTTCTTAACTATTGCCTCTATCCCCGCTACAAAACCCGCAATTTTTTCACTATTGCTTCCGGGTTTTCGTTCAACCCTTCTACACGTGCGCTTATCGCTCCGGCACGGTTTAAAAGATTTATTACGTTCGAGTGGGCAAATAGTCCGTTAGGCTGTTTTTCGTATTTAACATCCAGCAGCATTGAAAGTTCGCGAATGTCGGCGTCTTCTCCATGCAACAGAATCCAATTTTTGCCTAAGGCTTTTTCTTTTGCAAATGCTTTTAAAACTTCCGGGGTATCTTTTGCTGAGTCGAAAGAAACCAATACAAATACTACATCGTCTTTCTTTGTCGCCGGAACTTGTTTTTCGATATTTTTTAAAGCATCAACCATACGGGGACAAGAGTATCCGCAACTAGTAAACACCATTGCCACAACCGGAACTTTTCCTTTTAAATCTTTTAGTTCAAAAGGCTTTCCGTTTTGATTTGTCCATTTACCGGAAGCAAGATAAATTGATGCCTTTTCGTCCTCTACGGTCGGTTTTACTTCAACTTTTTTTACTTCCGTTATTGATTTATTATTACTGCAAGAATCCAAGTAGATTATCGCAAATAAGCTGTAAAGCGTAATTTTTAGATACTTTTTCATAATCGTTATCTTAATTTTCGGCATTCCGGGCACATCTGAAACCAAGACTTGCTACTGAATAATTAGCTTTAAGGCTGCCGCGATAAGCAAATCGCATGAATGTAGTATAGTCTTTTCTGTTAACTGATCCAAAAGAACCTGAAGCGCAGAACAGATCACGCTTAATTTCAGTATTGCTTCGGCTGTCGCCATCCATTACTATACTGTTAAAATCGAAGACCCATTCCCACACAAGCCCGTGTAAGTCGAAAACGTTGTACTTGTTTTCTAATACACCTACAGCAGGCAAGTTGCCTGTAGTCGGTTTACCGTACCAATCAATAATAACGGTTTCTAAACTCTTTTTGCTGTTTTTAATTCCGGCGCTTGCTGCATATTCCCACTCTGCTAAAGTTGGCAGACGTTTTCCTTTCCACTTGCTATAGGCCTTCGCTGCAAACCATGAAACTTTTATAACCGGACTGTTATCTAAGCTTCTGTCGCCGTAAACATCATCGCTTTTCCAGTATTCGAGGTATCGGGAGTCCGCGAACAACTTGGCAACCTTAGATTTGGCCCATTCAGGATTGGCTTTTACAAAAGCCAGGTATTCTTTATTTGTTACCGGATAGCGATCTAAATAGAATGCTTTAACCGCTACATCTTTAAAATTTTTCTTTTTGAAGAAAAAGGTATATCGGCCTTGCGGTATCTTAACCATTCCTGCCGGTAATACAGCCTTTTTTGTTGCAGGAGCATTTTCAAATCCACTACTCAGGCAAATGTTTATAAAAATAAACATTGCGCTCAAAATCAGCTTTAATACCTTTTTCATTGTTAAGGCGTTATTTCCCAGTGCGTGATTTTCTTACCTCAGCAGCAGTTACAGCACCGTTGTTATTACCAAGGCTGTTATTGATGTAGGTTAATATATTGGCCATCTCGTCGTCACTTAGTTTTATCTGCGGCATTACCCCGTCATAATCTTTACCGTTCACTTTAATTTTACCTTGCAAACCTTTTACCGGAATGTGAATTCCTTTATCAGTTTGAGCTTTTAAATAATCTGAGTTGGCAACCGGCGGAAATGATCCGGCAATTCCTTCACCGTTTTTCATGTGGCAGGCGGCGCAGTTAGTTTCAAACTGAATTTTACCGAGTTTCATACGCTCTTCAGTAGATCGTTCCGGAATAACTTTTTCGGTTTCAACTGCCGGGATATGCTGTATGGCGGCGCCTTCGGGCTGATATACCAAATCTTGTTGTTTGTGGCTGTAAACCGCTTTATTCTCGTCGCCCTCCACTTTAATTTGCGCAAGCGCTCCTTTATTAAAGGTTCTAAATATTGAATGATCAACCAAGTTCAACGTTCCGGGAACTTCGCATTTAAACTCAACAATTGCAGAACCTCCTGCCGGAATCAGTGTTGTTTGAATATTGTGATTAATCAGCGTACCGCCTTCTATATGAACGTTATCGAAAATTTCGCCGATTGCATGGAAGGACGAAACCAAATTCGGACCGCCGTTACCTACAAACAATCGAACTGTTTCACCCACTTTTACTTTCATTGCGTTATCTCCTGCATTAGCACCTACAGAGCCGTTGAACAACACATAATCCGGCTCTTCTTTTATAGCTTTATCCATATCAAAAGATTGCAATCCGGCTTCACCGAATTTTCCTTTCGTATAAAAATCGCCCTGCATGATATAAAACTCCTTATCCACTTTCGGCAAACCTTCTTTCGGCTCAACGAAAATCAATCCGTACATTCCGTTTGCGATGTGCATACCTACCGGAGCAGTTGCGCAGTGGTAAACATATAAGCCGGGATTTAAAGCTTTAAAGCCGAATTTGGAGGTATGACCCGGAGCTGTTAAAGAAGCCTCGGCACCACCCCCGGGTCCTGTAACCGCATGTAAGTCGATATTATGCGGCATTTTGTTATCGGGATGATTTGAAAGATAAAAATCTACTTGATCGCCTTCGCGAATACGAATAAACTTTCCCGGAACTTTACCCCCGAAGGTCCAGAAGGTATAATCAACCCCGTCGGTGAGGCGCATTATTTTTTCAATCACATCCAGTTTTACTATTACTTTTTTTGGAGATGTGTACTCGGGCATAGGCGGAACTTCAGGTGCAAACGTCAAGTTGGCTTCAACACTGTCTTTAAAATCAACCGTTACATTTTCGTCGGCTGCAGTTTCAAATTTATCAATCTTTGCAGTTTTAGTTTCAGTGCAACTCGGCAGCAGTAAAACCGCAACAAGCATAAGAAACATGATGATAAAAGCAGGTGCGGCCTGTCCATTGTTTTGTTTTAAAATTTTATTCATGGCTTTTTAGTTTAAGTTTAAGAGCGTCGTTTTATCCTTTGTTGAAGTAAAATTGGAGTAATTCTTATAGTTGTCCTTTGACAGTAATCAGCAAAAAAAGTGAGCTTTATCATAATAAAGGATAAAAAAGTCTTTTATTATATTAAAATTTTTTATTTCAGGTGATACCGGTTCATTTCAGGGTCTACTACTATTTCGCTTATTGCTTTTTTGCTGAACTCTACAAGCAATTGAGTACGTATGGGTTTAATTTGCTCATGCATCGGGCAGGGCGCAGTGTCTGAGCAGTTTTTCAATCCCATTGCACAAGCAGAAAAAAGCTCGTTCCCGTCGATAGCTCTTATAATATCGATTAGATATAAATTCCGGGTGTTTTCGATATAAAAGCCGCCGTTTGGCCCTTTAACCGACGATAGTACTTTTTTTCGCGAAAGCGCTTGCAAAATTTTCCCGGTAAAATGCAGAGGCGAGTTGATAGCTTCGCTGATATCAGTTAGGCCGGCCTTCTCGCCCGTACCGTTTTTAGCAGCAATGTAAATGGCGGCACGGATAGCGTATTCGCAAGATTTCGATAAGAGCATATAAAGACAAACTTATCTATATTTTATTTATAGTTATTTCAGCCCGTTCTCTAACTGAAGCGCTTTGGGAAATAAAATGTTATTCTCCAGATGGACATGCCGGTGCAGGTCATTTTCAAACTCCTCTAACTTTTTGTACAAGATTGTGTAAGAAGCACAGGCACCTTCCGGTAAGGTATAATTATTAGTCAGCTTACGGATAATTTCGAAATCTTCTCCCGCCTGTTCATGTTCCATTTCCATTATTTGGATGGGATTTTTAACGCCGCCAAAGCCGGTCGGAGGTAGGCCGCTACCATTCTTCTCACCATGAATCAACTCTTTAATATAGGGGAACAAAATATTCTCTTCCTTTACCATATGCAAACTTAAATCCTCAGCTACTCGAGCAAATGCAATTGCAACATCCAAAGTTTCGGGATGAGAAGCACCGTGAACACTTCCTACTTTTTTTGAAAGCTCCAATAAAAAGGGTGTATTCTCTTTAACGTATTTATGATGTATGTTAATGATATATTCAACAAGGAAGTCGGTATCCCATTCACCAAAGTTTTCTGCAGTGTTATTGCTTTTTTCGGCAGCTGCTAATTCTTGTTTAACTACTTGGGCGTCTATTCCTTTTGTATTGCAAACCTCAGTTAAAGTTTTCTTTCCGCCACAGCAAAAATCAATGCCGAACTTTTTAAACACTTGTGCTTTTCGGTAATCCTTAGCAACTGTTTCTCCGATTGTTTCTTCGGTTGTATTTCCCGATTTTCCGATTTTTACTTTCCATTGTTCGGGGCCGTTTTCCAAATACTCCCAAGTAAAAGTATTGCCTCTCTCTGCTATTAACTGATAGTAAAGAGGTTTCGGGTCGTGGTCGTTGTGAATGATAAAGCATTCGTTATCAGACAGCAAATCAAAATTATTAAAAATAGTGGGGTGTTTTAGCCGTGGTTCTATCACGGTTACATCTAAAATATTTATTGTTTCCATGTTTTAATATTATAAGACAAAAGTATCTTTTAATAACTCTTGAAACAAATTAAGTGATGATAATCACTAATAAGGACGGTATTTACCCAGTTTTAAAAAAAGATAAATATGTCTTTAATAAAGTAAGGAGGATCACTTTTTCCGTGTGGGTGAATCATGATTTTTTAAAATACCCCGATGCAGTTTTGCAGCGTACACTAAAAATAACAATTGTATGAAAAGTACTAAAAAACTTTGGTGGGGCTTTGCCCTGGTGGTCGGCCTATCATTCGCTGTCTTGATTTTTTACGGGATAAAAATATACCAAAAAGCCCCGCCGATTCCTGATAAGGTTATTGCCGGCGCCGAAGTTCTTTTTACCGGCGAAGACATCAAAGACGGGCAAAACGTTTGGCAAAGTATAGGCGGACAAGAAGTGGGTTCTGTTTGGGGACATGGCGCATACGTCGCACCGGATTGGACCGCAGACTGGATTCACCGCGAGGCGGAGTTCATTTTGAATGCTTGGGCCACCCGCGAAAAAGGAAAATCATACAAACAGTTAAATATAGAGGAACAAGCAGGTTTAAGAGCTCGTTTAACTGCTGAAATCCGACAAAACCGATACGACGAGCAAAGCCGTAGACTGACTCTTACACCGCTGCAAGCTGAAGCATACAAACACTTGCAACACTATTACAGCTCGCTTTTCAGCGACGATCCGGCTTTTGCAAAACTTCGTGATGCGTACGCTATTCCGACCAATGCGATTAAGGATACGGAACGTCTTCGTAAAATTACTACCTTCTTTTTTTGGGCAAGTTGGGCTTGCGTTACTAACCGTCCCAGCGAAACAATTTCGTATACCCATAACTGGCCTTCCGAACCCTTGGTGGGCAATGTGGCGACAGGTGATTTAGTGTTGTGGAGCGGTTTTAGCGTTATTATGCTTTTATTTGGAATCGGTGTTCTTGTTTTTTATAACGCTCAAAACCAAGAGGAAGAACCCGGTGACGAAATACCGACTGAGGACCCGCTGTTAAGTATAAAATCCACTCCCTCTATGCGGGCCACTTTAAAGTACTTCTGGATTGTTACTGCGCTAATATTATTTCAAGTTATTATGGGAGTGGTAACTGCCCACTTTGGGGTAGAAGGAAGTGCTTTCTACGGCATCCCCCTTGATAAATGGCTTCCGTATTCCGTTAGTAGAACTTGGCACATTCAAATTGCTATTTTTTGGATTGCTACTTCATGGTTGGCAACAGGATTATACATTGCCCCGGCAGTTTCCGGTCATGAGCCCAAGTATCAGAAATTTGGTGTTAACTTTCTATTTGTTTCCTTGCTGATTATTGTGGTTGGTTCTATGGCGGGTCAATGGATGGCAATCATGCAGAAACTAGGTTATATCGAAAACTTTTGGATAGGCCATCAAGGCTACGAGTACGTTGATTTGGGCCGCTTCTGGCAGATATTTTTGTTGGTAGGATTAATACTCTGGCTCACGTTAATGGTTAGAGCACTTCTTCCTGCGTTAAGACAGAAAACTTCGAGCCGGCACTTGTTAATCATGTTTGTTATTTCGTCCGTCGCTATTGCGATGTTTTACGGAGCCGGATTGATGTGGGGCCGACGTACTAATCTTGCTATTGCCGAGTATTGGAGATGGTGGGTGGTGCACCTTTGGGTTGAAGGATTTTTTGAAGTTTTTGCCACAGTAGTGGGGGCTTTCCTTTTCGTGCGAATGAAGTTATTGAACGAGAAGTCTGCTACCCTGAATGTGCTGTTCTCAACTATAATTTTCCTATCGGGAGGAATTATCGGAACCTTCCACCATTTGTATTTTTCCGGAACTCCCACAGCAATTTTAGCTCTCGGTTCTACTTTTAGTGCCCTCGAGGTTGTTCCGCTGGTACTTATCGGAATCGAAGCTTGGCACAATTATAAAATCAGTAAAGCTGAGCGTTGGGTTCAGGCCTACAAATGGCCCATCTACTGCTTTATTGCCGTTGCTTTTTGGAATTTTCTCGGCGCTGGTATTTTCGGATTCATTATTAACCCGCCGATAGCACTTTACTATATGCAAGGTTTAAACACAACTGCCGTTCACGGCCACACCGCCCTGTTCGGTGTTTACGGAATCTTGGGAATAGGATTAATGCTGTTTGTACTTAAAGGATTGTACCGGCAAAACGTATGGAAAGACGGTTTAATCGGCTTCTCGTTCTGGTCCATTAATATCGGATTACTTTTAATGGTGCTGATCAGTCTGTTGCCAATCGGTTTATTACAAACCATTGCCAGTGTTAATCATGGAATGTGGTATGCCCGTTCAGCAGAGTTTATGCAACAACCCTTATTGAATAGCCTGCGTTGGCTTCGCGTTATAGGCGATACAATTTTCGCCTTCGGAACGATTGGTCTGGCGCTATTTGTTATCGGTTTAAAAACCGGTTGGAGCTACGAGAAAGGTAATTATGATTTAGATAAAACGGAGCATAAGTAAGAATCGGTCAGCTTTTAATTACAACGCCGGAACAGGGAGGTTTCGGCGTTTTTATTGTAGCATGAGCAGCGGATTGCTTTTCCGTCATAGCGACGAGACACGACGAAGCAACGTTCGTCATAGCGAGGAGGAACGACGAAGCTATCTCAATAACTTATTCGTTTCAAGGAGATTGCTTCAGCCCCTTTCGCTCTTTCCCAGTACTGCTTCGCTATAACGGTAGAACGTTCGTCATAGCGAGGAGGCACGACGAAGCTATTCCGTTAAATTACCGTAACTGCTGTTTTTATTAAGATTGCTTCAGCCCCTTTCGCTCTTTCCCCGTACTACTTCGCAATGACGGTAGAACGTTCGTCATAGCGAGGAGGCACGACGAAGCTATCCGTTAAATCACCGGTAACTACTGTTTTTATTGAGATTGCTTCAGCCCCTTTCGCTCTTTCCTTGGACTGCTTCGCAATGACGGCAGGACGTTCGTCATAGCGACGAGGCACGACGAAGCTATCTCAATAACTACTCTTTTTGATGAGATTGCTTCAGCCCCTTTCGCTCTTTCCCCGTACTGCTTCGCACGACGGTAGAACGTTCGTAGGTGAAGCTTTTCTTGCCTACTCACAACCCTTTTCACCTTTCTTCGTAGAAGCATTTTTCGTCCGAAATGGAAAGAGGCGGTTGTGTCTACATACTAACAAATAAAACTCATACAACACTTTATACCGGTGTTACTTCGGATTTACACACAAGAATCAGTCAACATAAAAGTCATTACTACCCTAAAAGCTTCACGGCAAAATATAATTGTACAAAGCTTATTTACTACTGCTTTTATTCCACTATTGAAGAAGCAATCGCGGTGGAGAAACAACTCAAAGCCGGAAGCCGGCAAAAGAAGTTGGACAAAGTAAACGCTCTAAATGCAGAGTGGCGGGATTTATTTGTTGAAATAGATGGGTAGAAAAAATGATTACGTCGGTGTCTTCAGGTCTTTCCTGTTCTACTTCGCTATAACGCTTATTTGTCCGTCATAGCGAGGAAGGCACGACGACAATGTCGTTAAGTTAAGAGATCAAATACTTGACAGCTAGTAGTTTAAATAGTATATTTACATCAAGCCCATAAAGAAGGAGAAAAATTCCAAATTTATTGAAGGGCTTTTTTTAAATACAATTAATAACATTGAAAATGAAGGCTTTAAAGACCAATTTAAAGTTTCTTCATCTCACTTTGTCAGTCAACGAAAGTTTTCTATTAAAGACCTTATTGTCAATATT
>JAYULL010000149.1:0-2133 GCA_043763625.1 Sphingobacteriaceae bacterium
ACTGAAGTACGAGTGGTTCAAGAACACAACTTCCTATGCTATAAGTACAACTACAGCCGATATCGATTCACTCGAAGAAGGGGAGTATAAATTGACAGTATCTAACGAAGGTTGTTCGGAAACCTTCGGCCCCTTTAAAATAGAGCGGGAGCAACCGGCAACAAGACCGGATTTTAAAATCAGCAAAGTTTACCCTTGCGGGAACGAAAAAGGCAGACTGAGTGTAAACACAGCTAATCAAACCGGCTATATCCTAAAATGGACCACTGAGGACGAAACAGAAATAGGGCGAGATACGGTCGCCGAAAACCTCTCTCCGGGTAAGTATAAACTCTACCTTTCCGATCCGGGCGGTTGCGTTTATCTCTACGGCAGCTATGATCTATTTTCGGTAACCCCGCTCGTACTGATCGACACTGACCGAAAGATTTCTCCCGACAGTTGCTCCAAGTCCAGCGGATTTATAAAGGGTTTAATTGTTTCTTTAGGAAAAGGGCCCCATAAATATAAATGGACCGATGAAACCGGCAAGTCTGTTTCCGATCAATTGGACTTAACAAAAACTCCGGCCGGAACGTATCGGCTCGAAGTATCGGACAGTACAGCCTGTTCCGCCGTCAGCGATCCTTTCACCATTGATCCTATTGAACTGTTTTCTCCCGCACCTAAACTAAAGAACATTCAATTGTGTACGGCAGGCCCGGTAATGATAAAGCCTGAAAATATCACAACCGGAACCTACAAGTTGTACGAAAACGAAACAGCGGCAAACGCTATAGAAGCAAATACAAGCGGCACATTTCAACTCGAGGCGAAAGCTTCCAAAACCTATTACTTAACCTTTGCCAACGGGAGTTGCGAAAGTGAAAGAGTCCCGGTTAAAGTAATCATCTCCTCCTCGGAGCTGAAATTCCCCGGCATAGTTTCCCCTAACGGCGACGGCATTAACGATACTTGGAAGTTGCAGGGCATCGAAAATTATTCGAATTCGCTGGTTAGGGTTTACAATCGCTTTGGCGGAATAGTTTTTCAATCCGTAGGTTATACAACGCCTTTTGACGGCACAAGCAACGGGAAGCCCTTGCCTGCCGGTTCTTATTACTATATTATAGAATTAAGCAAGGATTGTAAGTCGGTGAGCGGGAATTTAACGATTGTGAGGTGACGGGTTATCTTTAAAATATCGAGTACATGATAAAAAATTTACAAGTTCTTTTAGTCCTGCTGTTTGTAACGGCCGGCACAAAAGCCGAAAACTTTATAGTAACAAGCAACGCCGACAAAGGGCCCGGAACATTCCGCGACGCAGTTATAAAAGCAAGCGAAAACGGTATTGGCGAGAGAGATTCGATTCATTTTAGACTTCCTGTCAACGAAAGCGGGCGAACTATCACAATAACGACCCCTACAAACGATGTTGGGGGCAATCAGTGGGTTCCTGGTTTAGAAAATGTTGTTATAGACGGCACCACACAGCCCGGAGAGAAACTGGGTATTAGTGATGCCAAAGTTATTTTAGCTTTCTCTCCCTCGGTCGACGGATCATACAGCTTTGGATTGCTTTCTAACGTGTCTATTTTCGGTATTTGTTTTAAGTACGTAGGGAGCCATACTCTTGCATCCGAAGCTCCCTTAGGAATAGAGACCCACTTTAATGCCGGGATATGGTCAACTGCTGACAATATTCAGATCGGTATGCCCGGTAAAGGGAATGTCTTTTATAATTTTCTTGCGTCTTTAGGTTTTGGCGGGGGTTCTACTTCAGATACTTCTGATATAGTGATCCAAAGCAATCTATTCGGAATAGATTTCGACGGGACCTACCAAGGCTTAACTTATACTATTAATAGTAACGGCTTTCAGGTGCCCAGAATTTATCCTCCCGTAGTGCTTGGGGGAGGAGACTTATACGGAAAGGTTAAAATAGGGGGTTCGGGCCCCGGAGAAGGAAATACATTTGCTTCGGGATTGTTTATATCTGATGGTGTAACTTGGGAAGCGCCTGAGATTTATTTTGGTACTGACCCCGGATTGAAAACGACCTATGAAATAATCGGCAATCGGTTCGGTGTTTTTGCCGATCGTGATTTTTCTACCCAATCTAAAACCGTCTTTTTTGTTCGAGATTTAGGC
>JAYULL010000150.1:0-7518 GCA_043763625.1 Sphingobacteriaceae bacterium
GTATCAGATGGTAATTTTGCAGTTTGCTCTTCTATAGCTTTTGCTACCTTACCTTCGCGATGCTGAGGATTATAATTTTTCACATCCTCAACTGTTTGATTAATATTTTCCATGATGTTTTCCATAATGGTTATGTAAAATCAATTTTCCTGCCGGTAATCCCTGAAATTAAATTCTTTGAAAACAAATTATCCCGATTTTATTTCTTATTCAAGAAACTGTAATGATGAATTCCGGTAATTTAAAATTATTTTCGATTGGGGGTCTCTTGTTATTTTGGAGATATCCGTTAAGTGCTATCCTTTCAAAAAAGAAAAGAATACAGGCACCAAATAACATCAACACGCAATCTTGCCCGCTGTTAAATTGTCCGAGGAGAAATTTTATACATCTTGATTTGGAGCGAAAACCTCAGGCCCACCGCTAATAGTGATTCACGGCCTTTTAATCAGTGGTTTTATCAGCCAAAATAGTTTCGGAAAACCCATTTTTTAATTTTGTTCGATCTTCCCGGACACGGAAAATCCCCTAAACCTACAACACTTGCAATCGCTGATTTAGCTGATGATTTACACTACATCATTAACTATCTAAGGCTTAGAGCCTCGCTAATTTGCGGGCACAGCATGGGGGGAATATTAGCTTTAGAATATGTGAGACGGTTTAGATCGAATAATAATATTAAGGCTTCAATCTTACAACTTTCCTCTTATACGGAACCCTATTGTAACCGGCAGCTTCTCATCTGTATTAAAACCTATACAGCATGATGTACCTATGCCGGTTTTAAGTTTATGAAGCGAAATTCTGCTGCCAATTATCCTTCAACTATTTAAACTACCTTAACGGAATAAGTGTTGCTTTTCAAGTTCTTGTTTTTTAACGAAACTCAAACTGCCGCCCAATTGCGTTATATATCACGACTTAGTTTAAAATGTTACGTTTATAAACAGTGGAACGTTTTTTGAAAAACTTAATCTTACAGCAAGCCTAATAAGCCCGTGCAAACAAAACTCTTTGTTTAGAAGGTTGCCCCGAATATATACAAACTCCTTCTTCTAATTTATTATTTAGCGGAATGCAACGTATTGTTGCCTTGGTTTCTTCTTTTATTTTTTTTTCAGTTTCGGCTGTTCCGTCCCAATGAGCGGATATAAAACCGGGAGTTTCATCTAAAGCCTGTTTAAATTCTCGGTAAGAATCCACCACCCTGGTATTTTCATTTCTGAAATTCAGCGCTTTGTTATAGATATTCGATTGAATGTCCTCCAACAACTTTTCTATATACTCTTCAAGCCCCTGTTGACTTATAGTTTGTTTTTCTTTTGTGTCGCGACGTGCAATTTCTACCGTTCCGTTTTGTAAGTCGCGGCTTCCGATTGCTACTCGTACCGGAACACCTTTCAGTTCGTATTCTGCAAATTTAAAACCCGGGCGCTGAGTATCACGATTATCGTATTTAACGGAAATATTTTTTGCTTTAAGCTTTGTTGTAAGTTCATCCGCGAAACCGGAAATTTTAACCAACTCTTCTTCCGTTTTAAATATCGGAACAATTACAACCTGTATAGGCGCAAGTTTCGGAGGTAGAACAAGACCGGAATCGTCTGAATGCGACATAATCAGGGCGCCCATTAGTCGCGTGCTTACTCCCCATGATGTTGCCCACACATAATCTAACTTGCCTTCTTTACTTGTAAATTTTACATCAAATGCTTTCGCAAAGTTTTGACCCAGAAAGTGCGATGTTCCTGCTTGTAAAGCTTTTCCGTCCTGCATTAAAGCTTCGATACAATATGTTTCTAAGGCTCCGGCAAAACGCTCGTTAGGGGTTTTTACTCCTCTGATTACCGGAACTGCCATCCAATTTTCTGCAAAATCTGTATAAACATCAAGCATTCTTTCTGCTTCCGCTATTGCTTCGCCGGAAGTAGCGTGTGCAGTATGGCCTTCTTGCCAAAGAAATTCGGCTGTACGAAGAAATAGACGGGTGCGCATTTCCCAACGCACTACGTTAGCCCACTGATTAACTAAGACGGGTAAATCTCGGTACGATTGAATCCATCCCCGGTAGGTATTCCAAATTATAGTTTCAGAGGTTGGGCGAACAATTAATTCTTCTTCTAATTTTGCGTCTTCATCAACAATAATGTTTCCGTTTCCGTCGTTTTTCAACCTGTAGTGGGTAACTACAGCGCACTCGGTCGCGAAACCTTCAACGTGCGAAGCTTCCTTAGAAAAAAAAGATTTAGGGATAAAAAGCGGAAAGTATGCATTGCTGTGCCCGGTGTCTTTAAACATCTTGTCTAAAGCAGCTTGCATCTTTTCCCAAATCGAATATCCGTACGGTTTAATAACCATGCAGCCTCTAACCGCAGAGTGCTCAGCAAGGTCGGCCTTTACCACAAGCTCGTTATACCATTGCGAATAATCTTCTGTTCTGCTTGTTAAACCCTTGCTCATACCGGTAGTCTAAAAATTAAAATGGAATTAAATTTGTAGCTTTATGTTTGATTTAAAGCCCGCAAAGTTATAAAATTAAGTTACAGAACAGTACTATATAAACCTGAAGCAGCGATGATAAATAAATTTACATTTGGTTTGGCAGTAACAGCCTTAATGGCTCTTACTGCTTGTTCTACTTCAAAATTCGCTCAACAGAGTAACACCAACGACGATGTTTATTACTCTGAAGTTAAGGCGAAAGAGCAGCCTGAATACGTAGCGAATAATACAAAATCAAAGCCGACTTATCGAACAGATGAGCAGCTTTACGGAGGAGACAGTTATTCTGATGATGATTATTACGATGACCGGAGTTATTACGATGACTTGACTTATTCAAGCCGGTTGAATCGTTTTTATTACGGAACTCCTTGGAGAAGCTATTACGACAGCTATTACAGTTATCGTTATAATCCTTGGTTTGATAACGGGTTTAATAGTTTCTACGGGCCGGGACTTTCGTTATCTTTCGGTGCAAACCCTTGGATGTGGAATGATTTTTCCCCTTGGTCTTTCGGTTACGCCAACCCTTTTTTCAGCCAATACTGGGGGCCTGTTTCTTACTTCAACAATTACCCGGGTTTTTACGGGTTTGGAGGTGGATTTGGCAACGGATTTGGCAACGGATTTTATGGGGGTGGAAGACTAAATCCAAATTACAGAAGCAGGCCCAATAGAGAAGGCGGTATCAGCAGGGCCGACGGCAATTACTATCCTCCTTCTGTAGGTACTCGCAACGGCACTTCATACGGCAGGCCCGAACGTGGCGGAAGAGTTAATGACGGAAACGGAAGGACAAGTAATGATCCGAATCCCGGAGCGGTATCTCGGCGTCCCTCAAGAGAAAGAGAACGAGAGGTTTCTACACCGAGAGAATCATCAGCACCGCCTCGTGAACAAAGCAGACCGGAATCTTCTCGACCTTCAAGAACAGAAAGCAGTCGTCCGGCACCGTCCCAATCCGGAGGAAGTTCTTCGGGTAGAAATTCATCTGACGGAGGCTCGCGAAGCAGCGGAGGAAGGCCGTCCAGGTAATCAAAACTTAATTTTAAAGCCAAATACATGAAACTGAAGTATAATTTTCTTCTTTTAGTCTTTTTTTTGTCTGCAAATTCCGTTTTTGCGCAGTATGCTGAAGATGCTTTACGCTTCTCCGAAACTGAGCAAGGAGCTACAGCAAGGTTAAGAGCTTTAGGAAGCGCACAAAATGCCTTAGGTGGAGATATAAGTTCCCTTTCGGGGAATCCTGCCGGTTTAGGATTTTTTACCCGTTCTGATATCAGTTTAACAACCGATTTTACCAACAGTAAAGTAAGAGGCTTGTACTTAGGCGCTTCTACCGATACTCAAAAAGATAAATTGGGGCTCACATATTTAGGAGCAGTTTGGCACAGAACTGTGCGAAAGCCAAAGGGTGCGGATTTGAATTCAGGGTGGCTGGGTTTTAACTTCGGCCTATCCTATAATAAAACTAATAATTTTAACAGCACGGTTGAGTACGGGGGAAATAATCCGACTAATTCATATGCAGATTATTTAGCTGACATTTCTGACCCTTACTTAAAAAACGGAGACCAGAAAGCTCTGCCGGCCGGAAGTTTACAAGACATGGCGTATCAGAGTTTTCTTATAGAATATGACCCTGCCGGCTACTTTCCTACCACCGAATTAAATAGCAGTCAGAGAAATTCTACGTTTCATTCGGGTTCCCAATCGGAAGTTAATCTTGCTTTCGGAGGGAACTATAGCAACAAGCTGTATGTTGGTGCTTCTTTAGGTCTAAGTTCAATTAACTACAATGCTGATCGCGAATTTAATGAGGGCGGAAATAATCGAACTTTTACAGGCCAAGATCCCTGGTTCATAAACGGAAAGTATTCTCTTAGCTATCTCTCAAGTCAAGTTACTGAAGGCGCCGGTCTTAATTTAAAAGCCGGACTAATTTACCGGCCGGTAAGCAACGTGAGGTTAGGGTTTAATTTTTTATCTCCGACTTGGTATTCTATTGATGACAGCTTTGCAGAAACCATAGAAACTCGCTATCGAAAAGCGGACGGCACCACTATCGAACCTTATACTTTCGATGATGATGTTTTCAATTATTCCTATCGCCTCCGAACTCCTTATAAACTGAACGGTGGCTTAGCTATTATCTCCGGCGCCGGGCTGATAACAGGAGATGTTGAATATGTTGATTACTCAACGATGCATTTTTCATCAGACAATTCTGAAGACAACCGCAATATTAATCAGGATATTAGAAATAATTACGACGATGCTTTAAATTTCAGGGTTGGGGGAGAACTTAAATTAAGTTCAGTTTATCTAAGAGCAGGATTTAATTCAGTAGGGAATCCTTACTTAAACGCTAAAGCGACTAGAAATATTTATTCCGCAGGACTTGGATATAGAATAAACAATTTTTATATCGACGGAACCTACAGTAATACTACCTTCAAATATTCAGCTTCTCCCTATAAAATTTCCTCTGATTATCCCGACTATTCTAAAACGGGTGCCGGAGAAACAGCAACTATAAAAAATCAGATGGGAAGAGTTTTTCTAACAGTAGGCACAAGATTTTAATCATTAAAAAACCGTCAATTAAAGAGATTTGTTCACGATTTATCGGTTATTTTGCCGGTTTAAATTACCGCGGACTCTTTCGCTCTTAAGTTTCGAAGTGGTGAGCTAATACAACAGTCTTACTGTTTCCTGTTCTACGAATTTCAACAACTACGTCCACATCTCTATCATTTAGCGTTTTGGCTATCTCAACCAAACGCTGATCAATTTTTTCGCATACCAAACTAAAAGGTCTATTGTCCTCAGCAACATAAATAACAATAGTACCTTCATGAAAGTCGGTATCGTATCCGTTGAAACCAAGCGATATTTCATTATAGTATTGATAAATAATATTCATTTTTATATCTACAAGTGTGCGTTTATTTTACCACAATTTTCCCGAGTTAGTACAATTTCCGAAAATTTTGTAACAAAAATTTAAAGCATTTGTATATATGTTGATATAGTGAAGAGTGGCACTGACGACAGTTTAGGATTATGGCAAAAAGGATTTTAGCGATTGAAGACGAAATAGATATACTCGAGATTTTAGAATATATTTTGATTGATTCCGGTCATGAGGTTTTCGGTTCGCAAACAGGGGATGATGTTTTCGGGAAAATTGAAGAGTTTCATCCCGATCTCATTCTGTTAGACATCATGATTTATGATCGTGACGGTAGAGATATTTGCAGAGCTTTGAAAAATAACGAAAGCACCAAAAATATTCCGGTAATTATGGTTTCGGCACATCCGGATGTTGTTAATACAATAGAAAAAGCAGGGGCTAATGACTATGTGCCAAAACCGTTTGATATAAACAAGCTTTTACAAAAAATAGAGCGGCAGTTGGGAGACCAATCATTATCTTCATTTTTCTCTGCCGTTGTATAAAGAATTCATAAAGAATAAAAGTTAAAGCCTGCTTATAGCAGGCTTTAACTTTTATAAAATTGTGTAATAAAGGCTTAGCTAAAGCTCCTCGTCGTGCTGACTAACGTCTAATCCTCTGATTTCTTCTTCCTCTGAAACGCGAAGAGGACTGATTAAGTCTGTTACTTTTAACAGTACAAATGCTCCGAAAAATGCAAATGCAGACACTGCTACTAAAGCTAAAAGGTGTATAAGGAACAAATGAGTTTCACCGTAATAAAGTCCGTTACCGGTAGTGTTAGCGCTATTAACATTTTGATGCGCAAAAACCCCGGTTAAAAGCATTCCAACCATACCGCCAACTCCGTGGCAAGGGAAAACGTCGAGCGTATCATCAATACTGGTACGAGAACGCCAGATTACCACCAAATTACTTACTACTGCAGCTATAACACCAACGGCCAAAGAATGCGGTACAGTAATATACCCGGCAGCAGGTGTAACGGCAACCAGCCCTACAACCGCACCAATACAAGCACCAATTGCCGACGGCTTTTTTCCGCGTAGCATATCAAAAAATATCCACGCCATTGCAGCTGCTGCAGAAGCAGTAGTTGTGGTGGCCAGTGCAGTAGCCGCTAAGGAATTGGCACCTACCGCGGACCCGGCATTAAACCCGAACCAGCCGAACCAAAGCAAACCTGTTCCTAAAATTACATAGCTTACTCGAGCAGGAGTGTGTTCTTGAACAGTCCGTTTCTTTAAATATAAAGCTGAAGCTAAGGCGGCCCAACCTGCAGACATATGTACAACTGTACCTCCCGCAAAGTCTAAAACTCCCAGTTGAAATAATTTTCCGTCAGGATGCCAAGTTACATGTGCTAAAGGTGCATAAATAAAAATCATGAAAAGGCTGATAAAAATAAGATAGGAGCTAAAACGTATACGTTCAGCAAACGCTCCTGTTATTAAAGCCGGAGTTATTACCGCAAACTTTAATTGAAACATCGCGAAAAGAACCAAAGGTATTGTAGGGGCAAGCTTCCAAGTAGCATTTCCAACCATGCCTTTCATCATAAAGAATGTGGAAGGATTTCCGATAAACCCTCCTATCGAATCGCCGAATGCAAGGCTGAAGCCAAACACTACCCAGATTACTGTAATTAATCCCATACACACAAAACTTTGCAACATGGTAGAAATTACGTTCTTCTTGCGAACCATACCGCCGTAAAAGAAGGCTAAGCCGGGCGTCATCAAAAGTACCAAAGCAGTGGCTACCAGCATCCATGCTGTATCGCCGGTGTCAATTGTACTGTCTTTGATGTTTACCACTTCCACAGAAGGAAATAAGAAAGCTAATACTACTGCTACGAGTAATAATAGAAACGGTAAGCTTTTTTTCATTTTTCTTTAATTTAATATCGAGGTTTATATTATAGAATCAGCCGAGTTATTGCTCAGCTGATTTGATTAAAACGCGTATACCACTCCGATAGCAAATTGCGAAGCAGATTTACTATCAGCAATTGTGCTGTTTTCCCCTTTGAAGAACATATCGTTTTTTCCGTT
>JAYULL010000151.1:0-30586 GCA_043763625.1 Sphingobacteriaceae bacterium
GGGAAAACAGTTTTAAAAACACCCAGTTAGGATTTACGCTAACTCCGAATGTCGGGTGGTTAAGGGACAATGATAATGACCCTGCTACAAATTATAAAGGAAGCAAACTTGGATTTTCGTATGGTATACTGGCAGACTTGAGCTTGTCGGCGAATAAGAATTATTATTTCTCAACTGCTTTTGTCTTGACAAGTATAAATGGGAAAGGTACGAATGACGCACCTCAAGGGAGTGACACTTTTTTTGGAGGAGAGGCTGACTATAAGATACAGTATATTGAAATACCTATTACTTTGAAATTAAAGAGTAATGAAAAAGCGTTGGGAAGATATTATGGGCAGTTCGGATTGGGAACAGGTGTTAAAGTTGCGGCGAAAGCAGATAGAACTAACTATGGGTTCGGAGGAATCCCCTCAGTTAAGGAGAATAATGTTAATATCAAAGACCGGATAAATAATTTCAGGTTGGGTCTTATTGCCGGAGGAGGAGCAGAATGGAAGCTGGATAAAAGTCTCGCATTACAAACCGGCTTAACTTTTAACAGCGGCTTTACAGATATTTTTGATGATGAAGGTAATGCCAGAAGCTCTTACTTTGCACTAAACCTAGGGCTGTTCTTTTAGCTTTTACATGAAGATTGCTCTTGCTCAGTTGAATTACCACATCGGTAATTTCGAGGCCAATACCAAAAAGATTATTGATGCTGTTAGTGCTGCAAAATCTCAGGGAGCAGATTTAGTTGTGTTCGCGGAATTAGCAATTTGTGGTTATCCGCCACGGGATTTTTTAGAGTTTACAGAGTTCATAGAATTATGCGAAGCTAGTGCTAAAGAGATTGCAAAGTCGTGTATTGATATAGCATGCATTATAGGTTTGCCTACTGTTAATAGTAATATCAGTGGGAAAGACCTTAATAATTCCGCTTACTTTATTGCAAACGGCGAGTTGAAGGCGGTAGTTAACAAAACCTTATTGCCTACCTACGACGTTTTCGACGAGTATCGCTATTTCGAACCTAATACTTCTTTTAACTGTATAGAATTTAAAGGCGTTAAAATTGCGTTAACTATTTGCGAAGACCTTTGGAACATTAATGATAATCCGCTCTATGTCTCCAATCCGATGGATGTGCTGATCCGGCAGAAACCCGATCTAATGATTAACATAGCTGCTTCGCCTTTCGATTATAAACACGATGAAGATCGGTTGAAGGTATTAAGTGATAACAGCAGGAAATACAATTTGCCTTTGATGTATGTTAATCAGGTAGGGTCACAAACTGAAATTATTTTTGACGGCGGTTCCCTAGTCTTTAATGAACAAGGCGAGCTTTTGGATGAATTGGAGTACTTTAAAGAGAGTATAGGCATCTATGAGTTTGAAAGCGGTAAGATTGTTGGGCGTACTCCTATTAAGCATAACGGAGTTTCGGATATTGAAATGATACATGATGCTTTGGTGCTCGGGATCCGAGATTATTTCAAAAAATCAGGATTTAAGGAAGCTGTTCTCGGCCTTTCGGGCGGAATTGATTCGGCTTTAGTTTGTGCACTGGCAAGCCAAGCTTTAGGACCACAAAATATAACAGGGGTTTTAATGCCTTCTAAGTTTTCGAGCGATCATTCTGTTCAAGATGCGGTGGATTTAGCGAAGAATTTGGGCTGCAAACATCAAATTATTGCAATTAAAGAAGCTACTGATGCATATGACAATATGCTCAAGCCGGTATTTAAAGATTTACCCTTTAACGTCGCTGAAGAAAATATTCAGGCCAGAGCAAGGGCTATCGTGGTAATGGCTTTTTCAAATAAATTCGGTTCGATACTTTTAAATACTTCAAATAAGAGCGAATGTGCCGTAGGTTACGGAACCCTTTACGGGGATATGGCCGGCGCTATTTCTGTTTTAGGAGATGTTTATAAAACCCAAGTTTACGATTTATGCAATTTTATAAATCGTGACGCTGAGGTTATTCCCCAAAATACGATTACCAAGCCGCCTTCTGCTGAACTTCGCCCCGGACAGAAAGATTCAGATTCCTTGCCTGATTACGACATTCTGGATAGGATACTTTTCCAATACATTGAGTTAAAAAAAAGTTCCCGAAACATCATAGAGCAGGGTTTTAGTGAAGTATTGGTTCGGAAGGTTATAGCGATGGTAAATAAAGCCGAATTTAAGCGATACCAAACCCCGCCAATATTGCGGGTTTCACCAAAAGCATTTGGTATGGGAAGAAGGATGCCGATTGTAGGGAAATATTTAAGCTGAATGAACTAAGTCAGCTTTCCCCTTTTTAAGCTATAGACAGTTATAATAAGAGCGAAAATTGCTGACCCGACACATCCCGCATAAGCAATAAAATCTTGATATTGAGTATAAAAGGTAAGTTTGCTGTTTAAATTGATATCCGCTTTAAATGCTGCGGGAACCCACCATCCTGATTTTTTTACAACATCTCCACGCTGATTAATAAATCCGGAAATCCCGGTATTTGCCGAACGAGCAATCCACCGCCGGTTTTCAATTGCCCTGAGTTTTGCGTAATCGAAATGCTGGTCTTTACCTGAAGTATTTCCCCACCAAGCGTCGTTAGTTACTATTGCTATAAATTGTGCACCTTCTTTAACGCTTTTTGCAACCCACTCGCCCCATATTGATTCATAACAAATAACCGGATCTACTCCGATACCGCTTTGCGAATAAAATACAGCAGGTTTATCTTGTTTCCCGTAGCTTCCTGTAGATCCTCCGAAACCGGCAAAAACCGGTTTTAAAAATGTTAGAGCTGAAGCGAACGGTAATTGCTCAACTCCCGGAACCAACTTTGATTTATGATAGAATTGAAGTTTGGGAGAATTTTCTACTTGGGCGGCCGCATTAAAAACGTCATAATAGAAATTAGCTTTGTCATCAAACCTTGCCGAACCGGTTTCCGCTGTTTTGTAAGTTTTATAGCTTTCGACCCCCGAAATAATATTTCCGTTTTTATATTTCTCCAGAAAGCTTTTCACTTCCATTAGGGTTTGATTACCGAATGTGTGTGCTTCATCAATATTACCGGTGATTGCAGTTTCGGGCCAGAGAAAATATTCTGTGTTGGACTGAGCAGCTGAGGCGGAAAGCCGGATTAATTTCTTGATTTGATCAAGAGAGTTTGAAGAACCGTATTTTTCGTAGGGATCAATATTTGGCTGTACAACTACAACATTTGCCGGATTCACTTCTTCCTTATAGTTGGTGTAAATTATCAGCGAAACAATTATTGGAAGAAGAATGTGTATTAATGACCTTATGATAAGAAGGTTTTTGTTTCGTCTAGAACTATTATTTTTAAACGCTACAAAGGTTTGGAACAAAAGTAGGTTCGACATTAATATCCAATACGTTCCGCCGTACACCCCGGTATATTCGTACCACTGAACAAGTTGATGAAAAGAAGCAAATCCGTTCCCTAATGTCATCCAGGGAAAAGCAAGATCCCAGCTTTGATGCAAATATTCGTAGCCGATCCAAAAACAAGAAAGAGCGATGAAGCTCCAAAATACACTGCCGATTTTGCGATAGCGATAATAGAGCCAAAAGGCGGAAGCCATCAATAAAGCTCCCAATCCAAAGGGAATCAATGAAATGGGAATTGCGATAAAAACCGGCATAACCGCATTTAGCGAGTTAAACACCCAATAGATGCAACCTGTGTTCCAGATAAAGAAAGCGGTAAAGCAAACCGAAAAAATTTTTCGACCTTTTTTCGGATAATCTGCTCGGATTATATTTTCAACCGCAACCAAAAGCGGGACCAAACCTACAAGCAGTAAAAGTGCCGAGTATGGAGTAGGGGGCCACCCGGCCCACATTAAAAAGGCACTTAAAAAAGCAAGCAGGTAGTTGTTTTTCACAATTATAACTGCGATAAAAGATCAGCTTTTTTTGCTTCGTATTCTTCCTGTGTTATGAGCTGCTTTTCGAACAGTGATTTAAGCTTCACAAGTTTTTGAGTTATCTCATCTTCGGGAGTTTGAACTGCAGGCTTTTGTAAAGGTGTTTCCATAGGTGTAGGATTCCCCGCATCAGTATCTGTCAGGATATGTTGATTTGTCGCGGCTGCCTGAGGTAGGTGTAGATCGCGGCTTTCTAAAGCTTTTGCAGCTTCTTTTTGTTTTTCAAGTTGCTCGTTAGAAAACTGGTACAGTTTTCTTGCCTGTACTTTCGGTATATAATCTATGCCAAGATTTTCGCCGCTTTGAGGAACACAAATAAACTTAGAACCGAAAAATTCCTCTTTAAAAGACACCTCTTTTACATCAGTCCAACCAAAAATTGTAAAGTTAGTTGTAAGCCCCAGATTTCCCGGAAGGCAAAAAATAATACGTTTATTGGTTACGGCAATACAATCGGGAGTTATTGTAACCGCCGGCTTTTTTTGAATTGCCAAATAAATTATGGCTTCGCCGGAAGTTAGCATATCGCGAAGCTTGCCTAAAATCTTTTCTGCGGTTTTTGGGTCTTGATCTTCTGTTAAATATTGATCTATCATATTGAGTATTACGTTCTAAGTTTTAAGTAGTAAGTTTTGGGTTAAGTTAAAGCTTTTCTAACTTAGCTTGCTTTCCTTCTTTTCCTGCAACACAAATTACAAATTCTCCTTTTAAAGTATGGGTTTCGAAATGTGTTTTAACAAAGCTTAACGTTCCTCTAACAGTTTCTTCAAACATTTTTGTCAGCTCTCGCGAAACGGAGGTCGGTCGGTCTTCTCCAAAAATGGAAATAAATTCGTCGAATGTTTTTAAGATCCGATGAGGAGATTCGTAAAATATCATTGTTCGGTCTTCATCTACGAGCTCCTTCAATCGGGTCTGTCGACCTTTTTTAACAGGCAGAAATCCCTCGAAAATAAAACGATCTGAAGGCAGACCTGAGTTTACCAGCGCCGGAACAAATGCTGTTGCTCCGGGCAAACATTCTACCGCTAATTCATTTTTTATAGCTTCGCGAACCAACAAAAATCCCGGATCCGAAATAGCGGGAGTTCCGGCATCCGAAATCAAAACAACTTGTTTTCCTTCTTTTAAAAATCGAATTATTTCGGTCGTGGATTGGTGTTCGTTATGTTGATGATGCGCCAAAAGTCTTTTATCGATGCCGAAGTGTTTAAGCAACGGGGCGCTGGTCCGAGTGTCTTCAGCCAGAACAATATCGGCTTCTTTTAAAATGCGAATTGCCCGAAGCGTAATATCTTCAAGGTTGCCAATCGGAGTCGGAACCAGATAAAGTTTACCTGCCATTTAGTGATTTTTGCGTCATCGCGAGGAGTGAAACGACATGGCGATCTCTTAAGATTGCTTCACTGCGTTCGCAATGACGAGTAACTTTATATCTTTGCCTTAAAATCAAAAAGATGCTGCAAGTTAGTTATATCCGCGAAAATCAAGAGAAAGTTTTAGAGCGTTTATCTGTCAAGAATTTCAAAAACCCGGAACTCATTGATGAAATTATCCGGTTAGATGAAGGTCGGCGCCAAACTCAAGTAAAGCTCGATTCAATCTCCTCGGAAGCAAATGCTGCAGCAAAACAGATCGGTGAATTAATGCGCCAAGCTAAAAGAGAAGAAGCCGAAGCGATAAAAGTGCGAACAGGATCGTTTAAAGAACAAGCAAAAACTTTAAGCGAAAAACTGGCAGCGGTTGAAACAGAGTTGCAAGGAAAGATCGTTTTGCTGCCTAATCTACCCCATATTTCTGTTCCTAAAGGTTTTTCGGCTGAGGATAGTGAAGTTGCCTGCGAGCACGGAAGTGTGCCTCAACTTCCGGGAAAAGCTTTACCGCATTGGGAGCTCGCCGCTAAATATGATTTAATTGATTTTGAGCTTGGGAATAAAATCACGGGTGCGGGGTTTCCCGTCTATAAAGGAAAGGGCGCCAAGCTGCAACGTGCGCTTATCAACTTCTTTTTAGATCGAGCTGAACAAGCGGGATATGATGAGATACAACCACCGATATTGGTTAATGAAGCCTCGGGTTTTGGAACCGGGCAGTTGCCGGATAAAGAAGGGCAGATGTATTATGTCGGTATAGATAACCTTTATTTAATTCCTACAGCAGAAGTTCCAATTACGAATTTATATCGTGATGTTATTCTAAAGGAAGAAGAGCTACCGATAAAAAATTGCGGCTATACACCTTGTTTTCGTCGCGAGGCCGGTTCTTACGGGGCTCATGTTCGCGGCCTAAACCGCTTACATCAATTTGATAAAGTTGAAATTGTTCAAATATCACATCCGGATACCTCATACCAGATATTGGAGGATATGAGTAAATACGTACAGTCTTTGCTGCAAGCCTTGGAACTGCCGTATCGTGTTCTTCGCCTTTGCGGCGGTGATATGAGCTTTGCGTCGGCACTTACCTACGACATGGAAGTATGGTGTGCTGCTCAAGCACGGTGGTTAGAAGTTTCTTCGGTTTCTAACTTTGAAGCTTATCAAAGTAACAGATTGAAGTTGCGCTTTAAAGGTAAAGAAGGAAAAACGCAATTAGCACATACATTAAACGGAAGTGCGTTGGCATTGCCACGCATTGTTGCTTCTCTGCTCGAAAATAATCAAACGGAGAACGGAATTAAAATCCCCGCAGCTTTAGTGCCCTATACTAAATTTGATATTATTAATTAAAGCTGAATGTTTTTTACCGAGAATAAGCAAAGTAAGTGTTAGCGTCGTAACATTCTTTCTTTTCCGGTTTATAGCTGTTCTTAGTGCTGCTTGTTTTTTACTCTTTCAACCTTATGAAAAGCACTTTATCGTTTAGTCCGGCGGGTACTGCTACTTGATTGTTAGTAATAATACCCAATTCCGACGTTTTTCCGGATGCAGCATCTACCCAATCGACTTGATACTTACCTTTAGGCAGATTCAATGTCAGAGAAGAAGAATTTGGGGCAACAGGTTCTACATAAACAATCCAAGTGTCGGTTGTATTACTTAAGGTAAGGGCTACAGCGCCGGGTGAAGAAGGAACGAAGTTATTATCGGGCTGAAAATTTATAAAGTTCTTGCTTTCGAAAAACCTTTTCAAAAAGCCAAGCTCGTTTCGAAGGGTTGGACTTCCGCCGCCGGGAGCTTTGTAAACAGTATCCTGCCCGCCTTCTCCTTCTACAGCAAATGAATAGTCCAAATGGTTAAAAAGGGCTCCTCCTGACATTAGAAATCGCCATGCCTGCTTCCGATAAGTTGCATCTGTTTTCCCTGCAAAGCCGGTTTCATTAAATCCGATTACCTTGTTCAAATAATAATTCTCTTTTACGGCCTCAGGCAAAGCGTAATGAAAATTGAAGATGGATACATTAGGATCAGGATTAGTGATTGGATAATGAAAGTTGCTTATATTTTGAGATATTAAATGCCTGTTCGGTAATATCCTTTCCTCGTCTTTTATCCAAGAAGCTACTGTTTTTTGCCATTCGTTTGACGTTTTGGAAACAACCTGAAACGTTGAACGCCAGTCCTTTTCGTCTCCGTAATCGTCTCTTCTGATAACGGTTTCCGAAAATTCTGCCCAAGGCTCGTTTTGTATTTCAAAATATAAATTGTCGAAGTTGTTTAATTCCCGAACAATTTTTCTTACGAATTTCTCCTGAAACTTAATTACATTTTTGTTTTTTAAGGTGTTAACAGCGACAGCCGGAATACTGTCTGTTTTGTTAATGTTGTTGAGGTGATTTAAAGGGCTATTTTCCCAGCCTTTGCCGTAATAAGAGGAAAATAATGTAATTTCTACAATTATACCTTTTGACCCTGCTTTGGTCATAAAATCTTTTAACCTTTTAAAATATGCCTCATCCCATTTCTCCAAGTCAAATTTATTACCGCCTAAGGTATAACCGGAAACAGAGCTTCGTTTCCAAGGTGCTATAAAACTTCCGGATTGTGGTGCGAGAGTATTTTTTTGTATTCCAAAGTCGCCTGATTTTTCTACATAATTGCCGGTAAAAATCCTTGTGGTATTTAGTCCGTCTTTGGCAAGACTTACTAAATATTTCTCATAATTAAAGTCGAGGTTTAGAACTGCGCCGTAATGTTCCCCTGATCCTACCAGTATCGTAGGTTTTTCTTTGTATAAAAAATAGTGATTGTTTTGAGGATGAAGTTTTAGAACGCCTTTTGTTTGAGCAGCAGCTAAATTGCTTAAAGCCGAAACAATAGAAACTAAAGCAAAATATTTCAACATTCTAATAGATATAAGATTAGAATAGCCTTTACACCGGATCTTACAAGCCGCCTTCATTAACTTCTTTCGTGACTTTGTCGAATGTTCCTAACTTTCCTACTAAAAGCCAAAAAGCTATCCATTTTTCGGAAGCCTTTATATATCGCTAAAATGCTGCTCTCAATGATAAACCGAATCTTCCGGCTTCTGCATCGGTATGAGGGGAAAAGAGAAATAGTGGTCGCCAATCAAAACTAAAGTTTAAGGGAGCTCCCGGAATTTTGTAGTCCAATCCGCCTACAGGTCTTACTCCAATGTCGGTAGTTTCGTTTCTGAACAAAAATTGGGGTCCTATTCCGGCATACCATTGGAGGCCGGGTGCACCTGCTACAGCTGCATTGTATTCGTAATCGGCTCCCAGACCCACTATATCGCCTTCAAAAAACAGTATTGCTGCATCAATACTTGCGGTAGTGCTAAATTTATGTTTAAAATTAGGGCCGAATCCTGTTGCGCCCCTTCCAAAATCTATGCGCAAACCAACTGCATTTTTGTAAGACGAGGTGCCTACTTTAGACTGAGCAAGTACAGATGCAGTTGTAAGTGTAAAAAAAACCGTTAAGAAGTAAGTAAATTTTAGTTTCATGAATGAGAGTTAGTGTAATTGTTTCGACAAAGCGAGGTGTTAAGCTTATTTTTCCCCTATTTTAGTCTTTCGCCCAATAATCTATCACCATTACTTTGTCTAAGTGCGGACCTAAAACGCCTCCGAATACTTTATGATCAGGATGAATCAAATAAGCGTTCCTGTCTTTTTCGGATTTAAAGGTTAAAAAGAAACAATGCGTAAATCCTTGGTTTAAATTCTCAGGGCTATTATTGGTCCCCCATTCTAAACTCACAATCTGTTTAATTTTCGATTTTAATCCGCGGAAAGCGTCTTCAACTCTTTTTATATCTGTTGGGGAAGCAGTTTCTTTAAATTTAAGAGAAACGACGTGGCGGAGGAGTTTAGCCTTAGTTTGGGCATTCATTGAAGCTATAGAGAAGGTTAATAGTAAAAATAATAAGGATAGTTTTTTCATTTGTTGTTCCGGATTTGGGCAAAAATAAGAAGTAGCACAAGATATTACTATTCTTTGCTATTATTTTTTAGCCAACTGTTGGGATTAATACCCGTAATTATGCCGATCATCAACACGCGATCCTGTTCCATTCGGGCTTCGGTAGAATAGGACTTGCAAAATAGCCGATTGGAGAACGTTTCGATATACAAAGTAAAAAGTTTTTCAAGGCTTTTGGGACGATATTTTTGGGTGGGGCGGTAACCTTTAGACACTGATCTTATTTCTGATATCCTGACGATATCGTTGCCAAGCAATACATAAGTTCCTTTAACTTCTATACGATGTATAAAAATAGGTTCCAAAATGATAGGTCTTAACATATCAACAATTGCTTCTTCCCCGGGTTTGTAACAATTTAAGGCTTAGCTCAACAAAGGACGAAAAATATTAAGCGCAAATTTTAAATCTCGACGATGTGCTTCAACGGCGTCAACGCTATTTGGGGAGTTTTTTTCAAGGCATTGCTCTAATACCAAATGGGGTTTTAGCTTAAGCCCGGCCAGCTCACTAACTAATCGCTTATAATCAATGTCGCCTTCGCCCAACACTTCATCCCACACCCCGTTATGCGATTGCCGGATGTGCAGCTCCTTAATACGCTTTCCATACATTTTAACAATATCAAATAAAGCAACTTGTGAGTTGCCTGATCCGCGATATATCCAGTGAGCATCCAAACAAAAAAATACGTTTTGCGGATCGGTTGCTTGAAGCATATGATGAAACTCGCGAGCAGAACTTCGCATTTCCGGGTCGTGAGTATGATAAGCCAGACAGATGTTGCGTTTGCGCAGCTCGGCCCCGAGCTTGTTTAGTGCTTGCGCTTGAAAAATTATCTGTTCATCAGTTTTATCCTCGGGGCTTCCCCATTTTATCGGGCTTGGATTGGTTACCATTATTTTAATTCCTGCAGCTGAGGCCGCATCGGCAATGTCTAAGGTGGTTTTTATACTCTCCTCTGCTTTTTCAGGTAAGTGTAAAGTGCTGTTTATATATAAAGATCTAATTTCTAAACCATGGTTTTTAACAAGCGGTAATAGCGTTTGCAGTTCCTCTTTATTCCCTACAGAAGGTTCGTAACATTTAATTCCGGAGCTGGCGAAATCTGTTAGAGATGCATCTAAATCTTTGGTCCAGCTTTTTCCTTGGCGTTCGTAAAATGTATGCCAAGAGTATTGGTTACATCCTATAGAAAATTTTGTGTCGAAAGCGGCGGCTTTATTAAGGGTTTTGGAGAGAAGGGCAGAAGCGCTTAATACACCGGCAGCAGTAAGGAAGGTTCGTCGGTTTTGAATCATGGCAAAATAGTTGGGTAGTTAAATATAGTCGTTTTTTAACTTTGAAAGAAAGGTAAAAGTACTTGCGGGAGAAGCGGCAGTATTAATAAAATGTTATTTTTATAATAATATAAAGGTATTTTTGAATTTAATACAACAAAAGTTGATATTTGTTGTATTATTAAAATAGCAAAGAATGCATGCTCCATATTTGTTATTAATATTTTTTTGGTTGCGTTTAAGTTATTGTACGTATGAAGAAAAACATGAACTCATTTAAAATTACAGTTGACGGTACAATGTACAATGTTGAGCAGCCAAGTCCTGATTACAATATATTCTATCTCAATCGAAAAAGGGGAACCTTTTGTATGTCTAAAAGCAAAGACAGTAAATGGATATTGGATTTAGCGATTAACAATAATCATGCTATTCCTGTTGATTCTATCGGTGCGGTAATCGATCAATATATAAAAGGTGAGTAAGCTTTTTCGGTATCCCGACCCTACATCTGTTTTCACCTAAAAAACTTGAAACTAAACGAACCTTCCTAAATCATCCGCCCGGCGCCGGCCTACCGCTAGCTGAATGAATGCCGATATCATCCAAATTACTTTTAAAAAGTCAGACTTTCGGCTCCTCGACCCGTCATGCGGATAAATGCTTCGGCAAGCGGAACGCCTAGCTCTTTTCCTCGAAAGTCTTCCATTGCAGGATGGCCGCAGTCGTACATATCTTTAGTATACTTTCCGTCTTCACCGATAATTTTCTGACTTGCATGGCATGCTAAAGACTTAAGCTTAGTAGCGTGAGTTAGTGAGATGTCAACATAATCTGTCGGATGAAAAACGAAAGATTGATTCCCGGTACACACTTCGTAAAAATACAAGCTGAAAGGGCGCTGCGATTCCATCCAAGATTGAATAGTTAGAACCGACGACAACTGATGGTCCTTGTGCGAATCAAGAGGCCAATGAGCAAAAACAACGTCAGGTTTCTCTGCCCAAAGCAGTTTTTGAAAACGAGCCATCTCACCATTGGTAATTATACTTTCTCCGTCAACCTGATCTACAAAAAGAGGCTTTGTTTTTAAAATTTTACAAGCAGCTACACTCTCTTTCCTGCGGATTGATGCAGCTTCTTCGTGGGATTTCCCGTCAATACCTTCGTCGCCGTTTGTAAAATACATCAAAGTAACATCGTGGCCGGCAGCGGTCAACCGGGCAATGGTGCCACCGCATCCGCTTTCAGGATCGTCAGGGTGCCCGCCCACAACTACAATTTTCTTTTTAGCTGAGTCGGTAGTTTGCGAGAAAAGAAGCGAAGGAAGAGTAACCAGCACTGCGCTACCGACCATGCTCTTTAAAAAGCTTCTTCGCGATGCCGGCTTTATCATTTTGATAGGTTCACGGTTTTGCCGGTTCGTGCAGATTCGCGGGCCGCTTCCAAAATTTCAACAACTGTTAAATTGTTTTCAAGCGAATATAATCCGTTTGCCGCGATTTTTATTTTTCCGCGAATGATGTCGGCCAAGTAGGAAAAAGGATCTTCGTAAACAAGAATATCATCCGCCGTTTGCCTTATCGCTTTTTCATCTTTAATTACCTCGTTCCTGATAATCATGTTGTTTCTATCCTTAGCTAAAATGTAACCGCTCTCGCCGTAAACTTCCATATCTTTTCTGCCGAAAGGCCAATTCCACGATGCTTGAATAATACACTGGGCTTCAGGATAGCTTACCAAAATCGTGGCTTCGTCGTCCACTTTCGGGTAAATTTGCGGTTTAAACTGTCGCGTCACTGCGGTTACTGATACCGGTTTTTGTCCCTTCATTAAATAGGTCATCAAATTAGCTCCATAACAGCCAAAGTCAATTAATGCACCGCCGCCGTTTTGAACAGGATCGGTGAGCCATTGAAAAAACTCTTTTTGAACACCGATTTCTTTCGGTCCCTGATGCCCGTCGTGAATAACTGTTTTTCTGATTTTCCCCACAAAATTGCTGTCGTTAACCAGCTGATAAGTTTTAGCAGTTGAGGGATACCAGGATGTTTCGTAATTGGTGAGCAAGTAAATGTTGTTTTTTTTTGCCAGTTGCTGCATCCTTTGCGCATGTTTGGTATTAGTAGCTAAAGGTTTTTCAACCATTACATGTATGTGTTTCGGGGCACATGCTTCTACAACGGCCATGTGTTCGTAGATCGATCCGAACGCGGCAGTTGCTTCCGGTTTTACAGAAGCAAGCATCTTATTTAAATCGGTATAAAAGAGTTTTTTATCAAGCGAAAATTGCTTGGCGTATCGAGAAGATAAAGCAGTATCAGGTTCGTAAATTCCTACTAATTCAACATCCGGCTTTTTCCTTGAAAGAATCCAGGCAACATGGTTATGGGTAATTCCGGCAACAGCCAAACGAAGTGGTCGCGTTTCCGGCGGATTTCGGCCATAACAAAAAGTTGCCGCAGCATAATGAGTAAAAAAGGTTAATAACAGCAGCAGTGTGCGTGGTAGTGTTTTCATCGATAATCCGGTAATTTAATTTCCCTAAGATACTATTAGCACTGTTTAAATAGGAGATAAAAATAACAGGAACGATCATGTTTCTTTATGTTAACAAGCGGCGAGTCACTTAACATATTCAAAGCACAAAGTTGAAAAGATTCTATTTAGGGAATTAATAGCAATAGTTTTAGGGAAATCGAATTCTTACAAACCTAACCCCCGGGTTTTTTTTTCTGCTGAACTCGATCCAGTTCCTTAGTTCTGCTTGAGTTCCGGCTAAAGACGACGCGTAAGGATAGTCAGCTGCAATGCCGGCCGAAGTTAGGTCGGTATCACGCAAATGCAAAATTCCGGTAGGCAAATCATGGTCCACATCGTTCAGCATTTCGTTGTATCGGTCTTCGCCCAATTGTTGTATAATTCGCTCACTTAAACACCCCCAAGCTTTAGAAAGCAAGCGTTCTCCGTCCCCGGAGTTATCATAACGCTCAACTGTAAAGGGGTCGGTGTATAACACGGTATCGCCTCGCTGTTCCGAAAAGTAAAACGTATAATATGAAACGTTGGAACCTAAAAAGCAAGGCAGAGCAGCATAATCTGCACTATCGAGCATAGCGGAAGGGATAGTGTCATTCTCAATTTCGGTTACTTCAGCCACTCCAATGTCGGGTCCGGGCTTTAGCGATTTTGCTTTCTTACCAAGAGGTTTCTTTTTGGTAGCGGTTTTAGAGGATCCTATTACAACTTTTGATTTTTTCGGTGCCGCCTCACTTCCGGGAACTATAATTGGTCGTACAGCAATCGCCGGCGATCGATCTTGTTGGGAAGAAGTATTCTTGGGAGCCGAAACATCGCTTCCCGACTCTCGAGCTTTTATTGTGTCGGATTGAGCATTCATCCGAGCTATAGTTTTAATTTTTGTCGTGATATCCGAGGCAGTTTCAGGCAGATATTTAACGGCGAGGCGTAAAATCGAAATTGAATTTTCCCCGTTCTTTTTTTGCCGGCCTCCGGCAACTGTTCGCGTCTGAGGTTTTACCTCTGCCCAATCCGAGCCGGTTTTGTAATAAAATGTATTATTGCTTTTATTGAAAATACTGATGTAAGTGCCTTTACAAGATACGTTCCCGGCTTTATCACTTACAAAAGCAATAACTCCGGCTTGTATATATAACTCCGGATTTACATAGCAGCTTATAGAAACGGTGCTTTCCTTCTGTTGGGCGGAAGCAGAGAAAAATATAAAAGTTACTACAGGCAGAATATATTTCATCAATAGATAACGATGGGTTTGTTAAGAAATGTATTAAAAAAATTACAAGGTATCTGTTTTAAACAACTAAACTTGATTAATGATCGGAATTATTGAATGCCGTGAAGTGAAAAGGTTTAAAAAACGGCACGAAGGGAGATATCGAATCTTCCGGCTTCTACATTTTTTCAGTGATAAATAGAATGCTGGCCCAATCAAAAATGTACTTCATAGAAATTTCCTAGCGGGCTTTTCCCTTTGAATTACATTGAGTTTTTAATAGTTAATTTTGCTTTTGTTCTAACTAATGAATCTATCGGAAGAAGAAAGGGAACGCTACAGCCGGCATTTGGTTTTAAAAGGCTTTGGCACGGAGGCACAGTTAAAATTAAAAGCTTCATCAGTGTTGGTGGTTGGGGCGGGCGGACTCGGGTGCCCATGTTTATTATACCTCGTTGCTGCAGGGGTGGGACATATAGGAATTGCCGACGGAGATGTGGTGACCCTTTCTAACCTGCAAAGGCAGGTTTTATATAATGAAGCGGATGTAGGTAAATTCAAAGCCGAAACTGCACGGAATTTTTTGCAAGCAAAAAACTCTTCTATAAGAATTACAGCTTTTAATACTAAAATTCACGAAGAAAATGTTAATGAGATACTTATTGATTTTGATTTGGTGATAGACGGGTCGGATAACTTTTCTACTCGTTATTTGCTTAACGACGCTTGTGTAATTCTCAATAAACCTCTTGTTTCCGGGGCTCTTTTCGAATTTGAAGGGCAGCTGAGCACTTTTAATTATAAGGGAGGCCCGACTTATCGGTGTCTTTTCCCGAACCCGCCTCAACAACCCGATTTTGCAGGATGCGGAGAAACCGGCGTATTAGGAGTTTTACCAGGAATAATCGGAACGTATCAGGCAAGCGAAGCTCTTAAGGTTTTAACCGGAATCGGAGAAGTTTTAAGCGGAAAGCTTTTAGTGATTAATTTGTTGAGTAACGATACGAGTTTTATAAGTTTTAAAGCAAACAGCCGGCAAAATGAGCCCGGTGATTTAAAACCGGTTGAAGTCCGCAAAGAAGTTGAAATAAAATCAATAACACCCGCCGAACTCGATACTATGATGCAAAGCGGACCCGTACAACTGATTGATGTGCGTGAAGAATACGAGTACGAACGCTTTAACATCGGCGGCATAAATCTTCCTTTTTCAGTTTTAGAAGAAAGCTTGAGAATAATAGAAGTTAAAAACAACGTAATTCTAATTTGCCAAACGGGGTCGCGTTCCGCAAAAGCTCTAATAAGCTTTAAAAACTTTTTCCCTGAGAACCAATTCTATAATTTGGAAGGCGGTTTGAATAGTTACTTAAAATAAAAAAGGGCCAAGTTATTAACCTGACCCCACATCTACCTATGAAAAACATCCCTTTGGGAGGGACGAGTTCGTTTACGAAACTTGTACGAATGAGTTTCATAAAAATTTGAAAAAGCTTTTAAATCTTTAATAGTCAACCGGTAATTTTCGACCACACCTGTATAAATTGCTTTCTATTCTACACTTTCAGCCCAGGCGATAGCCTCACTTTTTTTATAAAAAATCTACTTGTTTTATTACCAACCATAATATCAATACTCCTTTGAGCCGACATTTGACTAAACGTGCTGGGCGAATAGATCCAGGAAAAGTATTTTAATCCGGCTTTTTCCATTGCCGAAAACCAAACTTCTCCGCCCCGGTCAACTGCTTCACTCCAATTACCGAGTACGTGCGTATTGTCATTCAGTACTTTTCTGCAATGAGTTTTTTTTAGCAGGCTCAAACTAATTAAGCAGCCTTTTTTAACTGATTCAAAGTTTTGAAATCCTTTCCGGTCAGCTTCAAGCTGATCCTTGTCCGGGTTGAAAATTATGTCGATATAGTTGCCGTGATAATAGGTTGCGCTATCTGTAGATAGGGTGTTAAGCCTTTGCTTGTTAGAAAGCGGCAATAGAAAATAAAAGTTTGAACCTTTCACCGGTTCACTTTCAAACCAAAAACTTCCGTTATGGCTTTTTATAATTTCTGACGCGATATATAAGCCTAATCTAGTCCCTGATAGAGCATGCCGGTATTATCAATTCGATAAAAGCGTTGGAAAAGTCTGCTTAAGTTTTTACGTGCCGTTCCTATTCCGAAATCTTGAATAGAAACTACTAAGTTATTTTGACGAGTTTCAGATCTGACAATTACTTTATCACCGCTCGGAGAATACTTTACCGCATTTGTTAAAAGTTATTGATAACCTGCTCAATTCTAAACTTGTCTCCTTTGAGGGTAACTTTTGCAGATTCTTCGACGATAATTGATGGTAAGGAGCCGTATGTTGTACGCTTTCTACGCTGTCTTGTAAAACCTCGTCAACACTAAACGCTGTTAAATCATAGAGAAGTTTCCCGGCGTTAATTTTCGATACGTGAGCAAATCGGCGATCAGTCGTTCTAAGCGATTCAGACGTTCATTAGCTTTGGTAATAAAAGGAAAGAGCTGACTTTCGGGCTCAATATTTTTGGCCATAAGTTGTACAAATGCTTTTGCACTCGTTAACGGAGTTTTAAGTTCGTGACTTCCAAAGACCACTAAAAATTATAAATATATAGCAAAGGTTTTGACAATTAATTGCATTTATGCCGGTACCAAACTGCCCGGTGAACCCATATAAAAATCCGATTTATACCTAAAGAAAAAAGGTTATCCGTTTTGTAGAATAACCCTGTAATGTAGTAAGTGGAGAGATGCGTTGTTAACGTCGTTTGGTACAGCCTGTCTGCGGTGTACTCCTTAATATTTTAACATTCCCAATAGTCACGATCGCGAAACACACAGCAGCAACTTGTGGTATCAAAAAGAAGATTTATTGCATTTTGTTCGTTGACGAAGGCGAGTATAAACGGAAATGGATTCATGATTGATTTTTCAAAGTATAAACCTTGGTACGCCTACAGAATTTAAAAGTTACATCTGTTTTTAATTATATAGGATTTAATTTCGAAAAGATCCGAAACTTTTTGAACGGCTATCAACAGAAAGAACAGGCACTGTAAAAGAATTTTTCCGAAAACGTTCCGGTTTCGGTTTTACATCAATGATAACAGACGTTTATTTGTAGGGATTGCAAGAGAGAAGATATGGTTAACCTTTCGGTTCTGCGCCTCAGTCAAAACGCTTAATCGCCGGGAATAAAAAGCTCTTCTAAAACTTTCCAGATAAAGCCCGGTTGAACTTGCCAAATACGTACATAGCCGTAAATTCTGTCCTCGCCATTTTTTGAAACTGTAGCGGTGCCGTAGGTATAAGCGAGTTCACCGCTGAAGGCACGGTCGGCAACGGAGGCTGCAGAATTAACTTTCACCTTATTTTTCCCCCAGAAATCGGTAACCGTTTTCTTCCCGATCATCGGCTCAACGCCGGGGAAAAGCAAACGTGTGTCATCTGCTAAAAATTCTTTACGGGCAATATCATTATCGGCCTTTAAAATGGTTGCATATAACTTATCCGAGCTTAACACAATATCCTCGCGTTGCTTCAATCTACTCTTGGAATGTTGTTGAATAAATCTTCCGGGATCAGCGTCGTCGAATACGCGTTTAGCTTCTACCTTTGGTTTTGAATGAGAAACTCCGGCATCTAAGGCAAGCTTCCATATTCCTTTCTCGTTCTTCTTCCAAACCGAAACATAAGTGCCGTAATTAACCGCTTCCGCCGTATCGTTCTTTTTGTAAGTATAGGGTCCGGTTGTAAAACCCCAGTCGCCGCTCTTAGAGATTTTGGCGTAAGCCGGTTCCCAAGCTAAAGCTCCGGAAAGAGAATCCGGGTGCCGACTATAGAAGTCAACAACCTTAACCGGCCCCTGGCGAAAAATTAATGTGTTCTTCGTGCTTACTTTTAAAAAAGCTTTTTTAATGCCTTGACTTTTTGCTAAAGCCGCAAAGTAGTTTTCAGCCGAAATCAGTTCGCCAACTTTATTCCGGTAGGTTTGCGAAAAGCCGGAAGTTTGAAGTATCAAAAAAGCAGCGCAGGCTATTATTTTACGCATGATTAAAAAAGGTAATGTTTACCTGAACGCTTTGAGTGAATAAAGGTTTGAATGAAAAGTTTAAATTCTGCTCCAAATAGTGCCGTCTTTGCTGTCTTTTAGCTGAATGCCCAGTTCTTGCAAGCCCATGCGTATTTTGTCGGAAGTTGCAAAATCTCTGTTTGCCCTGGCTTCTAATCGCAAGTTTATAATAAAATCTATCAATTGTCCCGCATCGTCATTTTGTGATACTTCTTCCTTGAGGCCGAAAATATCAAATACAAAAGTTTGTATTAAAGACTTTAATTCTTCCAAATCTGTTGAACTTAAAGCAGTTTTTTTGTCGTAGGCGCTATTAATAATTCTTGCCGCTTCAAAAAGCTCTGCAATAGCAATCGGACTGTTGAAATCATCGTTCATTGCTTCATTACATTTTTTAACAATGCCGGCGATGTCGATTTCTCCACCGGTTTTTTCGGCGGGAGTAATTTTTTCTAAGAGCGAATATGCATTCATTAATCGCTTAAACCCTTTTTCTGATGCTTCCAGCGCTTCGTTAGAAAAATCGAGCGTGCTGCGATAATGCGCCTGTAACATAAAGAATCGAACTGTCATCGGCGAAAATCCTTTACTAAGCAAAGGGTGATTGCCGGAAAATAGTTCGTGCGGTAAAAAGCCGTTTCCGGCAGATTTGGACATCCGAGTCCCGTTAACCGTAAGCATATTCGTATGCATCCAATATTTTACAGGTTGAGTATGTGTGCAGGCTTGCGATTGGGCAATTTCATTGGTATGGTGGGTGGCTGCTAAATCCATTCCGCCTCCGTGAATATCAAAACTTTCTCCCAAGTATTTTGAACTCATAGCAGAACACTCGATGTGCCAGCCGGGAAAACCCCAACCCCAGGGCGAGGGCCAACGCATAATATGTTCGGGTTTAGCTTGGATCCAAAGGGCAAAATCTAGGCGGCCTCGTTTTTCGTCTTGTCCGCCAAGTTCACGAGTATTGGCCAAAAGCTCGTCCATTTGCCGGTTAGTAAGTATAGTATAGTTATTTTGCCCGCTGTATTTTTCTACGTCAAAGTAAACGGTGCCGTTAACCTCATAAGCAAACCCGTTTTTAATAATTTCTTTAACCATTTCGATCTGCTCGGCAATATGCCCGGTGGCCGTAGGCTCAATGTTAGGCGGCAGCGTATTGAAAAGGTTCATTACTTCATGAAACCCTAACGTGTAGCGCTGAACTATTTCCATCGGTTCCAATTGTTCTAACCTAGCTTTTTTTGAAAACTTATCGTCACCCTCGTCGCGGTCGCCTTCCAGATGCCCTGCATCGGTTATGTTTCTTACATAGCGTACTTTATATCCGAGGTAAAGCAAGTAACGGTATATTAAATCAAAAGAGACAAATGTGCGGCAATTGCCCAGATGTACATCGCTGTAAACAGTAGGTCCGCACACGTACATACCCACAAATGGCGGATTGATCGGTTCAAAAAGTTCTTTTTTTCGAGTTAGTGTATTGTATATAAGTAAAGTGTTATTCATATTGTAAACATAATAAATAGGTTGAAGATCCTTTTAGGATTAAACTTACCGGATTTTTAGTTCTAAATCACTGCGAACGGCGTAATGGTCGGATATTTTTTTATCGATTATACGATAACTTTTAACATCAAAGTTTCGGCTTGTTAAAATATAATCTATTTGAAAGTTGGGAAAGTCACCGTTATAAGTTATGCCAAATCCGCTTCCTTTTTCGCGGAAGGCATTCTTTAAATTTTTTGATAAAGTATTAACGGCAAACGAAGTTGGGGTGTCGTTAAAGTCGCCGGCGATGACAAGTGGAATTTTGCAAGAATCCGCATGCCTCTTCAGTATTGCGGCCTGTTCGCTGCGACGAATAAAAGCATGTTTTAAACGGCTGCCGATTCTCCGCGGAGATTGTACGTCTTTAATATCTTTGGTAACTTCTTTCAAATATTGGTAATCTTCGGGTTGGAAAGCTATCGATTGTAAGTGTATATTATAAACTCTTAACGTGTTTTTGCCGGTTTGTATGTCAGCAAACATCGCTTCGTTACCTCGAATTGTGTTTGGAAAAATAAGGCTTCCGCGGTTTTTTATCGGGAATTTAGAAAATATAGCCAGTCCTTGAGCTTCATATCCGTTGTCTACAGACGGTTCGAAATAATAATGGCCGGTTTGCAAAATGTCTTTCAGCGACTTTATTGTATTAAATTCTCCCTTGACACGCGTCATAAATTCCTGCACACAAATTACGTCCGGCTGCTCTTGTTTTATAATGTTAAGCATTTCATCTTTTATGAGCTTATCTGTGTGGTAATCAAATTTTTTAAAGTAGTGCACATTGTAAGTCATTACTCGAATGAAGCTTTGCGACGATTTAGGGACCCCGATAGCCGCCGATTCGCGAAACCCTATAGCATTAAGAACAAGATTATAACCTAATAATATTGCTATTGCCGAGATACTCGCAAGTACGGGTGTTTTGAAAATCCAAAAAAGGATAAAAATACAGTTTGCCAAAAGCAGCCAAGGATAAGCTAAGCCGAAAAAAGAAATCGGCCAGAAGTAAGAAGGATCTATAAATCCGGCAAGGTAACTGAGCAATAACGATACGGCGGCTACGAAGTTGAAAACCGGCATTGCTTTAAATAAAAAGCTTTTTTTAGGTTTCTTAGCGGGCCGTTTTTTCATCGAATAAGTAGTTTTTTAATGGCGATCCTCAAACCCTTCGATGGGCATAACGATCTTTTATAGCAGCAATAGTTGGAATTTTCATTGCTTATTACTTGCCTTAAACAGTTGCTCTTTTTCTTGTTTGGATAAACTTTCGTATCCTGATTTCGAAATCTTATCTAAAATCCCGTCTATCACATCTTGATCCGGCAAGGCAGCGCTTGTGTTCGGTTTTGTTCTTCTTTCGGGCCTTATAACTTTCATCCTTGTTCGCTTTTTGAAGATTTTGCTCCAATCGTTGCCGGCCTGAAGCTGTTTGATGTAAACAAATCCTAAAAGAGCACCGCCTAAATGCGAAATGCTACCACCCGGATTGCTTAAGCCGATACTTAAAAAATCCAGTAAGGCAAATGCTAAGGCAAGATATTTAAGTTTTACCGGCCCTATTAATAAGAGATTGATTGAAAACTCGGGAACTAAGGTCGCCGCAGCAAAAACTATTGCACTTACACTTGCCGAGGCGCCGATGAGCGTGGCAAACGGAATGTTATCGCGAAAAGCCGGAAACGTATGATATGCAGCTATAAAAAATAATGCGCCCGCCAGGCCCCCGGCTAAGTACAAGAAAGTAAACTGCTTGTTTGTGGTAAAATCTTCTAGTATCCGCCCAAACCAATAAAAGGTTAACATGTTGAACAGTAGATGAAAAAAATCTACTTGACTGAACATGTAAGTAAACGGGGTATAAAACTTATAGGCTAAAGCAGGCAACGAAGCCGGAACTGAAAGTAAGTTGGCACTGAGTTCTGTTAAAACAACGCTTCGCGTAAACAGAAATTCGAATACTCGCATTATTCCCAAAACGAGAAATACTACAATATTGATTCCTATAAACAAGTTCAATCGGCTTCCCGAGTGTACCATTTTATACCAAAGTTCTTTAAAAACAGAATTGTTCATATAAATCCTCCCGGCCGACGTATGCCCCAAAGCTTTATTAAAATGAAACCGAAAAGTGCGCCGCCCAAATGGGCAAAATGCGCAATCGAATCTCCTGAAAACTGGGCCACGCCTAAAAATAATTCTAAAACAATGTATATTGGAATAAGGTATTTGGCTTTTATCGGAACCGGCACAAACATTATCATAAGCTCTACATCCGGAAACAACATGCCGAATGCTATTAGTAAGCCGAAAATTGCGCCTGATGCACCTAACATGGGGGCATAATATATTTCAGCTAAAGTTTGCCTTGCTTGCTCATCAACAGGAGGAATATTAGCAACGTTTAAATTTAAAGTTCCCGCTATGTTGTAAACCTCAATGGCCTGAACAAACATTTGAAGTGCCAATGCGCCTAAACCGGTAAGCAAATAGTAATTCAAAAAGCGCTTTGATCCAAATAGATACTCTATTGTTGAGCCGAAAGTGAATAACGCAAACATGTTGAAGAAAATATGCGCCAGGCCGCCGTGCATAAACATGTAGGTAACAACCTGCCATATCCTAAAACGAGGTGAATCGAAATAATAAACCCCGAGCCATTCTACCAAAGGTGATGAATTGCCTTTTTCGAACATCAAAGTTGCTATAAAAAATATAACATTTATGATCAGCAGATTTTTTACAACCGGAGGTATATTAGGTAAAGGGGAAGTCGTCATGTTTTGCAGCTTTCGCTCTTATTTTTCAAATTTTTGTAAAAGTTCTTCTAATGTAAAAGTAATGATAAGAGGCTTGCCGGAGACTGAAGTGTTGGGGGTTCTGCAGGCAAATAAGCGGTCTATCAAATTATTCATTTCTTCTTGCGATAAGCTTGTTCCGGGTTTAAGAGCGGCGTTTCGAGCTAAGGTCCTCGCCAAATTATCACGTTTATCAAGCTTTAAAAATGTAAAATTGTTCTTAAAACCTTCAATTAATTGTTCAAGCATTTCGGCCTCATTAATATTTAAACCTACATCTGCCGGAATTCCTTCTACTATCAGCGTATTTTTCCCGAACTCGCGAATCTGAAACCCGAGAGCTTGAATATCAGGCAAAAGTTCTTTCGCCAGTTCAAAATCAGCCGCATTTAAAGTGACGGTTTGAGGAAACAAGCTTTGCTGACAAGCTCCCTGCCGGTTTTCTAGCTGCAGTAAAAATCGTTCGTAAAGAATACGCTCGTGTGCGGCTTGCTGATCAATCAGAATCAAGCCTGACTTGATTTGCGAAATAATAAAACGGTTGTGGATTTGAAAAATTTGCTGACCTCGAAGTTTTTCGGGGCCTTCTTCCGGGCCGGCCGAATGCAATTCGAATTGTTCCGGTTTCTCAGTTGCTGTTTCCGTGATTTCGTAAAGCGAGCCCCAGTTCTTGGTATTGTGCGCTGCTCTTTCGTTGATGAAAGTTCGTAAAAAGGGAATCTCTCGTTCTGAAGTTTTTGTTTCGGATTTAAAAGGATTAAAATCGGGATTAAAATTAATATGCGGTGGCACGATATCCTCGTGTGCTTTCGGCGTTATCATATTACTGAAAGCAGTTTCCTGATTAAAATCTAGAGTGGGGGAGATATTATATCGGCCCAAAGAACGTTTCACCGCAGAGCGGATAATGGCATAAAGCGCTTTCTCGTCTTGGTATTTAATCTCTGTTTTTGTAGGATGAACGTTAATATCAATCTTAGCAGGATCAATTTCAATAAACAAAACATACAATGGGTAGCTGTCGGCAGGCAGTACTTCCTCATACGCAATCAATACTGCATGATTAAGGTAGGGATCTTTAATAAAACGCTTGTTTACAAAAAAGAACTGTTCGCCCCGGGTTTTCTTGGCAAATTCCGGCTTGCCGATATACCCTTTCAGGTTAATAATGGTAGTCTCTTCTTCAACCGGAACAAGTTTTTGATTGTAGGTATTTCCAAACAGGTGAATAACACGCTGTTTTAAACTGCCCCCCGGTAAATGAAAAACTTCGACGCCGTCGTGGTGCAGAGTAAAAAATATTTCAGGGTGAGCTAAGGCGACGCGTTGAAACTCGTCAATGATATGCCGCATCTCAACCGAGTTTCCTTTTAAAAAATTTCGCCTTGCCGGAGTATTATAAAAAAGATTTTTAACGCAGATACTTGTTCCGGTAGTGCAGGAAACAGGTTCTTGTTTGGTAACTTCCGATCCTTCTATCGAGATGCAAGTGCCCAGTTCATCTTCGTGCCGTCGGGTTTTTAATTCAACTTGCGATATTGCAGCTATTGAAGCCATAGCCTCGCCGCGAAAGCCCATGGTGCGAATGGCAAAGAGGTCGTCAGCTTTTCTGATTTTAGAAGTTGCGTGCCTCTCGAAGCACATTCTGGCATCTGTAACCGTCATTCCGCAGCCGTTATCCATTACTTGAATCAGGGATTTTCCGGCATCTTTAACAATCAACAGGATTTTATCCGCACCGGCATCAATCGCATTTTCTATTAGTTCTTTTACTGCCGAAGCCGGTCTTTGAACTACTTCTCCTGCTGCAATTTGGTTGGCAACCGAGTCGGGTAAAAGGTGGATAATATCAGACATAAACAGGGCGCTAAAATAACTAAAATCCGGCAGGGCGGACAAGCTGTTGATAATCCTTCGGCTGCTTCCGCGGCCTGCCTACCCGGTTAACGAAGATTGTTACAAATATTTGACGCAGCCTGATAAAGGTTTTTACTTTTGGGCGTTGTATAGCAAAGGTTAATGAAGCGGTTACCGGCAAAAGTAAGAAAGGTGGTTGCTCAATTCGCGCCTTCAAAATTAAAATGATGATACGTCATATTCGAAATGGTTTTTTAATACTTATTGTTTCGCTCAGCACCTGTGCCCAAGTTCCCCTCAATATGGGGAACCAAAAGCAAATTTTAGAAATGCAAGATGCCGAACGCTCGGTTGTTCTGTTAAAAAATGAGCTTGGCAAGGTGCCGCTTCGCGATCTACAAACGAAGAAAATAGCGAGCATTAATGTAGAAACGGTGAACGCTTCAATTTTCGACAGTCTTTTAAGCAAATATGCAGCCGTAAAAAGTTTTAGTGTTGCAAACAAACGCGACAGTCTTGATAAGTTGAGTTCCGGTTTAAAGTTTTATAATACACTTATAGTCCAAATTAGTGAGGGGAGCGTTCGGGATTCTTCGGTACTTACTTTTATCCGCGAAAGCGAGAAAAATAAGGAGGTGATTGTTGTAGCGAGCGGAAGGCCTTTTATATTAGCTTCGCTTAATAAAATTACTTCGCCCGTAATTTGGAGTCCTAAAGAATCTGCAGCTTCTGCGGGTTTTGCCGCTCAATTAATTTTTGGAGGTGTCGTCTCTACCGCGAAGCTAGTGCAAACTGTATCTCCGGCTTTTAAACAAGGCGACGGTTATATTACAGCAACTACACGCTTAAAGTACACTATGCCGGAAGAGCTCGGTATAAACTCTGCAGAGCTTGAAAAACCTATCGATGACATCGTTTACAACGCTATCGCTCAACGGGCTACTCCGGGGGCGGTTGTTTTAGTAGCTAAAGACGGAAAGGTAATTTTCAATAAGGCCTACGGAAACCGAACGCTGCAGGGCGACGGGCAGGATAAGGTAACCGATATTTTTGATCTTGCCTCGGTTACCAAAATCGCTGCTACAACCATTGCCGCAATGCGACTGTACGAGCAAGGCAAGTTGCGCTTGGATACCAATGTGGGTGCTTATATTCCTGAGGCCCGAGAAACAAACAAAAATTTTATAAAGGTTAAGGATGTGCTGCTTCACCAAGCGGGCTTAGTGCCTTACATTCCTTTTTATGAAAATATAAGGCCCGGCGATTTCAGCAGCGATTCTTCAGAAGAATACAATGTTAAAGTTGCCGAAAATTATTACCTCCGAAAAGGCTATTACGAAGAGGTGATGTGGCCCAAAATGTTACGCTCTCATCTCGAAAATCCGGGAAGGTACGAGTACAGCGATCTAAGCATGTACACCATGAAAGAAATTATTGAACGAATCTCGGTTCAACGACTGGATATTTATGTGTTAGAGCAGTTTTATCGGCCATTAGGGATGTTCACAGCCGGATATAATCCCCGAAATCGCTTTGCCAGAGAAGCAATTGTGCCCACTGAACAGGATAATTATTTCAGGCGACAGCTGCTGCAAGGCTATGTGCACGATCAGGGCGCTGCACTTGCCGGCGGCGTTTCCGGACATGCCGGGGTTTTTGCTACCGCGAATGATTTAGCCATTCTTTTTCAAATGATGCTGAACGGCGGAACATATGGCGGTATGCGATATTTTAAGCCGGAAACTATCGATTTGTTTACTTCCAGACAATCGAATATTAGTCGCCGAGGTTACGGGTTCGACAGGTGGGATCCCGAGACAAGTAAAAAGTACCCCGCAGCACTTGCCTCGCCGCAAACCTACGGTCATACCGGCTTTACCGGAACTTGTGTTTGGGTTGATCCTAAATATAATTTGATTTATGTTTTTCTTTCAAATCGCGTAAATACCGGCGGCTCGAATCGTTTGCAAAGTTTACAAGTTCGGTCGAGAATTCAAGATGCAGTTTATAAAGCAATTCAAAAGGCGGAGGAATAGGGATGGCCAAAGAACTGCGTCCTTGTCATTCTGAACGCAGTGAAGAATCTAAAGCGACTTCCTTTTGCGAGTTATTAAGATCCTTCGTTCCTCAGGATGACAAAATCCGGCGTCCTTTGTCATCCCAAACACAGTGAAGAATCTAAAGCGACTTCCTTTTGCGGCTTATTAGATCCTTTGTTCCTCAGGATGACAAATTGCATTAGTTTGTAATTCTGAACGCAGTGAAGAATCTTGAGCAGTTTTCTTTTACCGGTTATTGGATCCTTCGTTCCTCGGGATGACAAATAGCCTTAGTTTGTCGTCCTGAAACGCAGTGAAGAATCATGGGCAATCTATTTTTTGACAAATTGAAGCAAAACCTTCCCCATACTATTCATAATTTATAGCAGTTCTAAATTAATTTTACTGAAAACCCATGATCCCGGCTTTGCCTATTTTTTGTAACTTCGCCCAAGTTTAACACAGGTTATTACCCTAAATATCAATCAATAAAATGGCATTTGATTTAGACATGATCCGGAAGGTTTACAACAATATGGGCACTCGCATTGAGGCAGCACGTAAAGTTGTGGGCAAACCTTTAACATTGACCGAAAAGATATTATACTCTCATTTATGGAATCAAAATCCTGAGAAAGCCTTCGAAAGGGGGGCGTCTTATGTTGATTTTGCTCCGGACCGCGTCGCCATGCAAGATGCCACGGCTCAAATGGCTCTGTTGCAATTTATGCAGGCAGGCCGCCCTAAGGTCGCGGTTCCTTCAACGGTGCATTGCGATCATTTGATTCAAGCTAAGATTGGAGCTGTCGAAGATTTATCCACAGCAAATAGCACAAACAAAGAAGTTTACGATTTCTTATCATCAGTTTCTAATAAATACGGCATTGGTTTTTGGAAACCCGGTGCCGGAATCATTCACCAGGTAGTTTTAGAAAACTATGCTTTTCCGGGCGGCATGATGATCGGAACGGATTCTCACACCCCGAATGCCGGCGGTTTAGGAATGATCGCAATTGGAGTTGGCGGTGCTGATGCCTGCGATGTAATGGCAGGTTTTGCTTGGGAACTTAAATTCCCCAAACTTATCGGAGTAAAGTTAACAGGGAAAATGTCGGGATGGACCGCCGCTAAGGACGTAATCTTGAAGGTTGCCGGAGTTTTAACCGTTAAAGGCGGAACCGGTTGTATCGTGGAATACTTTGGCGAAGGAGCACGTTCGCTTTCTGCTACCGGAAAAGCAACAATTTGCAACATGGGTGCCGAAATCGGCGCTACAACTTCAATTTTCGGTTATGATGAGCGTTCTGAAGTTTATTTAAGAGGAACCGAAAGAGGCGATATCGCAGATTTGGCAAACGCAGTTAAAAAACACCTTACCGGCGACGAAGAAGTGTACGGAAATCCGGAGCAATACTTCGATCAGGTGATCGAAATAAATTTAGATGAGTTAGAGCCGCATGTTAACGGTCCCTTCACTCCGGATTTGGCCTGGCCTATTTCTAAGTTTGCTCAGGCCGTCCGCGACCACGATTGGCCCGAAAAATTAGACGTCGGTTTAATAGGCTCTTGTACCAACTCGTCTTACGAAGATATTTCTCGGGCTGCTTCACTGGCACAACAAGCAATTGATAAAAAGTTAAAAGTAAGATCAGAATATACCGTAACTCCGGGATCGGAGTTGGTTCGTTACACAGTAGAACGAGATGGCTACTTAAATACATTCGAGCAAATTGGCGGAGTAGTTTTAGCAAATGCTTGCGGTCCGTGTATCGGTCAGTGGGCTCGTCATACCGACGATCCGAGTAAGAAAAATTCTATCGTAACTTCTTTTAACAGAAATTTTGCAAAACGTAACGACGGTAACCCGAATACTCACGCTTTTGTAGCTTCTCCGGAAATTACAACTGCTTTGGCAATTGCCGGAAGTTTAACTTTTAATCCGCTTACTGATACGTTAACGAACGAAGCCGGAGAGCAAGTTAAATTAGACGAACCTCAAGGTTTAGAAATGCCGTTAAAAGGGTATGCGGTAGAAGATGCCGGATACCAGGCTCCCGCGATAGATGGAAGCGGAGTTCAGGTTTTAGTGGATGTTCAGTCAACCCGTTTGCAATTGTTAGCGCCTTTTCCGGCATGGGAAGGAGTTGATCTAAAGGGATTAAAACTTCTTATAAAAGCTAAAGGTAAATGCACTACCGATCATATTTCGATGGCCGGCCCTTGGCTTAAATTTCGCGGACATATTGACAACATTTCAAATAATATGCTTATCGGCGCAATCAATTATTTTAACGACACTGCCGATTTAGTTAAAAGCCAACTTACAGGAGTTTACGGTCCCGTTCCGGCAACTCAACGAGCTTATAAAGCCGGCGGCATTGGAACAGTAGTTGTAGGCGACGAAAACTACGGAGAAGGTTCATCACGCGAACATGCTGCAATGGAACCTCGTCACTTAGGCGTTCGTGTTATCTTGGTAAAATCGTTTGCCCGTATCCACGAAACCAACTTAAAGAAGCAGGGAATGTTAGGAATCACTTTTGCCGATCCGCTTGACTATAATAAAGTTCAAGAAGACGATACAATTGATGTAATAGGTTTAACAAGCTTTACCCCGGGAAAACAATTAACAGTTGTTCTTCATCATTCAGACGGTTCGCAGGATACTTTCCAAGTGAATCATACGTACAACCAACAACAAATCGAGTGGTTCAAAGCAGGTGCTGCATTGAATATTATTCGCCGGAAACAGCAAGTATAAGTTTAAGGTTTCCGATAAATTAGAGCCCTGCGTTTTTTGAAACGCGGGGCTTTTTGTTTACCCAAATTTTTCGTTACTAAGGTTCCTTTAAGTTTCGCGAATGTTTTTTAACTTACCGTACTAAACCGATAAACCTGTTTCTACCCGATTTTCATACCTAACCCTGTAAAAACTTCTATGCCTGAATCTTTATTTCTTTGTTCGAAAGCCTTCCTCCTTTTACCCTTAACCTTTTTCCTTTCAGCCTCCCGTTTCGGCGCTGACCCGATTGATAAACTCACCTCTTCCCTCACCCGCTGGACCACCACCTCTCCCCAAGAGAAACTCTATATCCACACCGATAAACCCTACTACGCCGTAGGCGATACTATTTGGTTTAAAGCTTATGTAACGATAGGAAGCCGGCACCAACTGTCGGCGGTAAGCGGAGCTATGTATGTGGATTTGATTAACGGAAAAGATTCGATTGAGAAGAGCATCAAACTTCCGGTTACGACAGGAATGGCCATGGGAGACTTCGTGTTGACGGACAGCTTGCAAGAAGGAAACTACCGCTTGCGGGCCTACACGCAATGGATGCGAAATGCCGGAGAAGACTACTTCTTCGACAGAACTTTTGCTGTAGGAAATGCAATAGATAACGAAGTTATAGGAAAAGTAAGCTATCAATACAAACCCGGAACAGTAAAAGCAATCCTCAATTACACCGACGAAGAAGGAAAAGCCCTTGCCGGGAAAGAAGTACGCTACGAGATAAAAGCAGCAGACAAAGTGATCGGGCATGAACGCCTAAAGACCGACGAAAATGGCAACATCAGCATTAACCTGATAAACGATCAAAAATCAAACTTAAAAGGCGCCCATATTTTTACGGTTATTGAACCCGACGGAAAGAAGAAAGTAAGCAAAGTATTTCCGATAAAAGCAGCCTTATCGCAAAGCGATGTACAATTCTTCCCCGAAAGCGGAAATCTTATTGCCGGAATACAAAGCAAAGTAGGTTTTAAAGCCGTAGCCATAGACGGAACCGGAACCGAAGTAAAAGGAACCATAACAGACAACGAAGGCAAAGAGGTTGCAAACTTTCAAAGCATACATGCCGGCATGGGGAGCTTTAACTTAAAACCCGA
>JAYULL010000152.1:0-2093 GCA_043763625.1 Sphingobacteriaceae bacterium
CTTGTGTTACTTTATTTTTCATATTATAATACCTCCGGTGCTAATGATACAATTTTCATGAATTGTTTTTCACGCAGTTCTCTTGCTACAGGACCGAAAATACGAGTACCTCGAGGTTCGTCCTGGTTATTCAATAATACTGCTGCATTGTCGTCAAAACGGATGTAAGAACCGTCTTTGCGTCTTACTTCCTTTTTTGTTCTAACAACAACGGCCTTAGAAACAGTTCCCTTTTTTACGTTTCCGGAAGGAAGCGCACTTTTCACGGTAACAACAACTTTGTCGCCAAGAGATGCATAACGCTTACCGGTACCGCCCAACACACGAATAACTAAAACTTCTTTAGCTCCGCTGTTGTCGGCTACATTCAGTCTTGATTCCTGCTGTACCATGTTACTTAGCCTTTTCTAAAATTTCAACTAATCTCCAATTTTTAGTCTTACTCAGAGGACGAGTTTCCATGATTAACACTGTATCGCCGATTCCACAGGTGTTAGTCTCGTCATGAGCCATAAATTTGGTAGTTTTCTTTACGAATTTACCGTAGATAGGATGCTTTACCTTCCTTTCCACAGCAACTACGATAGATTTACTCATCTTGTTGCTAACTACCAACCCTATCCGGGTTTTTCTTAACTTTCTTTCCATTTCGACTCTAAAATTATTCAGTTTCAGACACTGACTTTTCTACAGTAGCTGCAGCTCTACGTTTAGTCATTTCTGTATTTAAACGAGCAATATCTTTCCTGACCTTGCTAATGCGTGAAGGATTCTCAATTGCTGAAACAGTGTGAGCAAATTTCAACTTAGTTAAATTTGCTCTCTCTTCTACAATTCTTGCAGTGATCTCTTCGGTTGACAGCTCTAAAATTTCTGAGTTTTTCATCTCTTTAATAAGTTCTAAGCTTCTACGTAATCTCTACGTATTACAAATTTGGTTTGAACCGGCAATTTCTGAGCGGCTAAACGCAGTGCCTCTTTAGCTATTTCTAAAGGCACTCCTTCAGCTTCAAATATCATTCTTCCAGGGCGTACAACTGCTACCCAGTACTCGGGCGCACCTTTACCTTTACCCATACGAACTTCCGCCGGCTTTTTAGTTACCGGTTTATCCGGAAAAATGCGAATCCAAACCTGTCCTTCACGTTTCATATAGCGTGTAACTGCAATACGTGCAGCTTCAATTTGACGGCTTGTAATCCAAGCAGGTTCTAAAGATTTTATTCCGAAAGAACCGAACGACAGTTCTGCACCACGAGTGGTGAGACCTTTCATTCTGCCTTTTTGCATTTTCCTGAACTTCGTTCTTTTTGGTTGTAACATGTTCTTATATATATATCGAAAAAACGATGCCTAACAAATATTTATTTTTTTCCTCTGAAACCACCTGCCTGACCACCACGATTCTGACCCCCTTGGCTTCCTCCACGATTTTGGCCGGGTCCGGTGCTCCGATTCTGTCCGCCTTGACCTCCACCACCTCGGTTATCCCCTGCAGGTCCTCTGTCGTTCCCTCCTCTTCTCTCGTTACCGCCTCCACGTCTTTCATTGCCCGGGAAAGATGCACCTCCTTCAGTTCTGCCGCGGGTATTAGAAGTTTGTCCGATGTTAGGAGACAAATCACGTTTACCGTACACCTCACCTTTGCAGATCCAAACCTTGACACCAATCTTACCGTAAGTTGTAAGAGCCTCCGCCAACGCATAATCAATATCGGCACGAAGTGTATGAAGAGGAATTCTCCCCTCTTTATATTGCTCGCTACGGGCCATTTCCGCTCCGCCCAAACGGCCGGAACACATAACCTTGATACCTTCTGCACCCATACGAATAGTTGATGCAATTGAAGTTTTCATTGCTCGACGAAAAGAAATACGAGCTTCTAATTGCTTAGCTATCCCTTCTGCGACTAATTGAGCATCAAGTTCCGGACGCTTAATTTCGAAGATGTTTATTTGAACCTCTTTTTTAGTAAGTTTTTTTAATTCTTCTTTAATCTTATCAACCTCTTGGCCACCTTTACCGATAACGATACCGGGACGAGCAGTATGAATAGTTACAGTGATACGTTTTAAAGTTCGCTCGATAACTAA
>JAYULL010000153.1:0-29871 GCA_043763625.1 Sphingobacteriaceae bacterium
TTAAGTCATATATCGGAATACATTAAACCTATTGAAAATTCTACATTTAGAGTATTGAAAAAAGCTTTACCCGGACCATTTACTTTTATTTTTAATGCAAGTAACAAAGTACCTAAATTGTTGAGCTCAAACAAAAAGACAGTCGGTATCAGAGTACCGGATAATAATATTGCCCGTGAAATTGTAAAGCAGTTAGGTAACCCGATTATTTCAACTTCCATTCATGATGAAGACGAGATTATTGAATATTCGACAGACCCTGAATTAATACACGAAAAGTTCGAAGACAAAGTAGATATAGTTATTGACGGAGGTTATGGTGATAATTTAGCTTCTACTGTTGTTGACTGCACTGAGGACAGCTTTGAAATAATACGACAAGGAAAGGGTGAGTTAGAGGAATTTTTATAATGCGACATTATGCCTTAGTATTCAATTTATTATACTACCCATACCTGCTTTTCGGGATATTGAACCGAATAATTATATACCAAGTTCTCCATGTATTTATTGGAATGGTAAGGAACAAGTAAGGCCTTGGCCTCCCCTACCGAAGATATTTCTTTTTGGCTTTCTAAATAGCCCATTCCGTAGAATTTCCCGTTTTCGATTAAAATACAGCTCTTTTCACTCGCCGATCTTCCTTCATCCAAAATTAAATAGGTTAAAGAACTACGGCTTAGATAAGCTAAAGCCTCTTTTACTCTTTTATTATAACTTTCACTCGACTCGCTACCGCAACATGCACCTTTACAATAATCTTTTGTTGCAATGCAAGTACTATTATTTTGTTGAATGAAACAAAGCTTCGGACAAAGGTTAAAACCTTTGGCGAGCTCACGTAACAGGCCGTAACCCTCGGCTAAAAACTTGAAAGAATATACAGGGAAGCTCATTTTCCCTTTTTTGTTTATTGCCAAACGTAAATAACCTCTTTGATCTTCATAGGAATACAACCCGAACGACTGCTCGTTGACTTTTTGAGCAGTATTATACGTGGGCCATAGTCGTTTTATTTCTATTTCTTCCAGTAGCCAGGCAAGCAATTCGGTTCCGCATGCTTCATAGTTAATTGAATGAATGTGTCGCAAAAACTCTTGTTTCTTTCTACCTGTATTATTTCCCGTGAAGTGACTGTGGACGCGTTTGTATAAATTTTTTGCTTTACCCACATAAATTACTTTCCCTTTCTGATCCTTAAAATAGTAAACTCCGGGGGATGAAGGTAAATAGAGAAAATGTTCTTTTGGAACATGAGGAGGCATACATTGCTCGCGAGAACGTTGATTTAAAGCATTCTCAACCTGTTGCTTATCTTTTTTATACAACATTGAAAAGAGCACAGAAGTAGCTCCCGCATCTCCGAAAGCTCTATGCCGGTGTTCGATTTCTATAGCCAGTTGACGGCAAAGCTTGCCCAAGCTGTAAGATTCCATTCCCGGAAAAATTTTTCGACTTAGCCGAACCGTGCATAAGCGTTTGCAGTTCAGCTCGAATCCGGCTAAAGCTAAATGATGTTTTAGGAAAGAGTAATCGAAATTTACGTTATGAGCAACTATAATCCTATCCTGCAAAAGCTTAAAAATATCGGCGGCAATATCTCTAAACAAAGGAGCATCTTTTACGAGTTCGGTATTGATTCCGGTTAAAGCTTGAATAAACACCGGGATAGGAACCTGCGGATTAACCAAAGAATGATACCGTTCTACGACTTCGACTCCGTTGTAAACGACAATGGCTATTTCTGTTATAGCGTTAGCATTGGCATGCCCTCCTGTGGTTTCTATGTCGACTATAGCAAACATCTTCTAATTAATACTCAAAGATAATTACTCCTGCTAAAAATATTAGGAAAAAGAAATATTAGGCAGCTTATTTATGTTGATAAGCATTTTTTGGAAATTCGCCGGGATGTATCCAACTTCGTTGCCTCAAAGAGAAGACAGAGAACGAATGATATCACATTTCAAAATAATTTCCGGAGAACTTTCAATAAGCGAAAAACAGGTAAGCACCACTATAGGATTACTTGATGAAGGAGCAACTGTACCTTTTATATCGCGATACCGGAAAGAGCTAACCGGAAGTTTAGACGAAGTACAAGTTGCAATTATTCGCGATAGAATTTTACAATTAAGAGAGTTGGATTTGCGTCGCGAAGCAATATTAAAATCCTTGGCTGAGTCAGGCAATTTAAATCCTGATCTTGAAGATCAAGTCAAGAACGCCGATTCTATGACAATTTTGGAAGACCTTTATTTGCCTTTCCGGCCAAAAAGAAAGACTCGGGCTATAACAGCAAAAGAGAAAGGTTTGCAACGCTTAGCCGATCTTATTCTTGAACAGAAAAAAGTAGATTTACAGGTAGAAGCTGCAAAATACATCAACCAAGAAAAAGGAATAACTACTGAAGTGGAGGCTTTAGCAGGAGCGTGTGATATTATCGCAGAATACATAGCAGAACACGCAGAAGCAAGAGCAAGGATGCGGGAATTATTTTTGAACAAAGGAAGTTTCAGCTCTAAAGTTATTGCCGGAAAAGAAGAAGCAGGTGTTAAGTATAAAGACTATTTTGACTGCAGTGAGGCTGTAAAATCTGCTCCTTCGCATCGAATTCTTGCGATGCGGAGAGGCGAAAAAGAGCAAATTTTATGGCTGGATGTTGTGGTGCCCGAAAATGAAGCCATTGCTTTGTTAGACCGCATGTTTGTTTTTTCAAATAATTCCTCTTCCGATCAAATTCGACTTGCCGTTGCCGACAGCTTCAAGCGCTTGCTCAAACCTTCTATGGAAACAGGAATAAGGCTCATTACCAAAAAAAGAGCGGACGATGAAGCTGTAAAAGTTTTTGCTGAAAATGCACGACAACTTTTATTGGCGGCACCCCTGGGCCAAAAAAGGGTTATGGCAATTGATCCGGGATTTAGAACCGGATGTAAAGTGGTTTGCTTAGATGAGCAGGGTCAACTATTAGAAAATGAAACAATTTACCCGCATATCGGTGAAGCGAAAGCTACCGAAGCAAAAAAAACAATCCAATTTTTAATCGAAAAATATAAAATAGAAGCTATCGCTATAGGTAACGGAACTGCCGGACGAGAAACAGATGCTTTTGTAAAAGCCTTGTCCCTTTCGAGGATTATTATTGTTCAGGTAAACGAAAGTGGAGCTTCTATTTATTCTGCCTCCGATGTTGCACGAGAAGAATTCCCCGATAAAGACATTACGGTTCGCGGAGCTGTATCGATAGGGCGCCGATTAATGGATCCTTTAGCAGAGCTTGTAAAAATTGATCCCAAGTCTATCGGGGTAGGTCAATATCAACACGATGTAGATCAAAATAAACTTCAAAACTCTCTTGACGATACCGTTGTAAGTTGCGTTAATGCTGTAGGTGTAGAACTAAATACTGCTTCCAAAGAAGTTCTCTCTTATATCTCAGGGTTGGGGCCGCAACTGGCACAAAACATTGTAGAATATCGAAATAAAAACGGAGCTTTTAAACGACGCGAAGAATTAAAGAAAGTACTTCGTTTAGGTGAAAAAGCATTTGAGCAATCTGCCGGATTTTTAAGAATACGAAATGCGGAGAATCCTTTAGATTCAAGTGCCGTTCATCCGGAAAGATATCCTTTGGTTGAAAGAATGGCCAAAGATTTAGGTTGTAAAGTGGAAGGTTTATTAGACAACGACGAGCTGCGTAAGCAAATAAAACTGCAAAAATACATTACTGATACCGTTGGACTCCCCACTCTTCAAGATATCTTACAAGAGCTCACCAAACCCGGCCGAGACCCGCGGGAGAAATTCGAAACCTTTAGCTTTACCGAAGGAATAAACTCAGTATCCGACTTGAAAATCGGGATGACCTTACCGGGCATCGTTACTAACATTACCGCTTTCGGTGCTTTTGTAGATATCGGCGTACATCAAGACGGATTGGTTCACCTCAGCCAGCTTGCAAACAGGTTCGTTAAAGACCCGAATGAAGTTGTCAAAGTTCACCAGCAAGTAGAAGTCACAGTAACTGAAGTTAACGTTGCCGGAAAACGTATTTCACTTTCGATGAAGAAGGATGAACCGGGACATAAACAAGAAAATCAAAACCTGCAATTTAAAAAGCCGCAACACGAGAATGACTTGCAAGGAAAACTGACAGCCTTAAAAAATAAGTTCAGTTAGTGTATTCTCGGTAAAACCTGCCTTTATTTGCTGTCAATATTTTTGAAAATTAATGTTTATAACAGATGACAATATTTCAAAAAGTACTGGTTTTAAAAGAGCGTAAGAGAGGTTTTCATCTTATTACAACTGAAATTCTTAATGCAATTCCTCAACTGTCGGAAATTAAAACAGGGATGTGTCAGGTTTTTATCCGGCATACTTCAGCTTCGTTAACTGTCAATGAAAATGCTGATCCGACTGTGCGTACAGATTTCGAAACTTATTTTAATAAGGCTGTTTACGAAAATGATGCGGATTATTTACACGATTATGAAGGGGCTGATGACATGCCCGCTCACTTGAAGTCTTCTATTCTAGGCTGTTCCGTATTATTTCCGGTTACTAACGGGAGGCCGGCTTTGGGAACTTGGCAAGGAATTTACTTATGCGAACATCGTGATCAAGGAGGAGCAAGAAGCTTAATAATCAGTGTTTGGGGAGAAACTATAAAACCCCCGTTATAAATTATACGACTCAAGTTTTGCAGTTATGCTGTGCAAAACCTCATTGTCTATTTTCCCGGTATTTTTGCAAACATATAGATGTCCGTGTCTTCCCGGTTCAAAACTTGCAACAAATTCACCTTCTTTAAAAACCTCAAATTTACAGCGGTGATTTTCGTCGTGCACATAATCTTTAATTTCAAAAACCTCTTTCTTGTTGTGGGATTGGATGTTAATTATTAATGAACTCATATCATAAAAGATACAAATTTAACTCCTTCTCTGTAGAACTGTTTGAAAAAATCCGTTAATACTTCCGATTTGTTGAAACCTTAATTTATTAGGTTCCGTAATACCGGCATCTACTTATTCAGAACGTTTTCATAGTATTAATTTTTGAGGTTGATTAAAATAAACCGGTTCTTGCAGAGCCGGATTATTTTTTGGTTTGGAAGTCTTACTCCCGGTTTTGAAGAATTAGCAGTTAACTTATCAAGCTTGCCGCAAGTCCACCGGATTTACCGGCAAGATAAACCAAAACGTACTTCCTTGATTTATAATACTTTCTACACCTATTCGCCCGCCGTGTTTTTCTATTATCTGAGAGGTAACGTACAGCCCGATTCCTAAACCTGAATAATTACGACTTGCATTTTCGACACGGTAATATCGATCAAAAATATGAGGAAGCTTATCGGTGGTAATGCCTATTCCTTTGTCTATAATGCTCACTTTCACTTCAGCATCAAGCACCACTACTTTTATTTCAATGTTATCTTCAATAGATGAATATTTAACGGCATTTAATAGAAGACTGTAAATAACTTGTTCAATTCGGTCAAAATCGGCTTCAACTTCAACATCAGAAGCTATCTGAGTATCAATATAAGGCGTTTTTTCAGGAGAAAACACTTGCAAAACAGCCTGATTAATTACCTCTGAAATTGGAAAAGTTGATTTTCTGAGAGACAGTTCTCCTAACTGAATTTTCGCTGTGGTGAAGAGATCGTTTATCAACCGGGCTAATTTTTCAGCTTGTTTATTTGCTTTGGCAATAAGTTGCCGGTCGGTATCTTGTAAAGTTTTCACCCGCCCTGCTTCCAATATTTGTAGATACCCTTTTAAGGAAGTCAAAGGAGTTTTTAACTCATGACTTGCAAGTGTTATAAATTCATCCCTAACCCTCAATAACTCTTTGGTTTTTTCGTGTTCCAGATGTTGGATTTGAACTTCTGCTTCTGCTTTCTTACGCTGTTCAATCTCCACCTCCAACTGGGCGGCTGTTCTAATTTGATATACCAGAGGCAAAATTTTATAGAGAGCATACACTGTAAAAATTGAAACAACTCCTGTAATAAATCTTATAAGTGCGCTAACTCGATAAGCCGGCCACCAAAAAATTACTGCATCCATTAAATGAGTACTTCCACAAAGTAGTATAAAGGCAATAAAAAGCCAGAATATCTTAGAGAAAGGCAAATCGGATCGTTTAGTCAACATTCGAAAAAGAAGTACGGGAATAGCAAAGTAGGCTGCCCATATCATTAAATCCGAAATGATATATAGCCAACCGTGAAAGTCTGTCCAATTACCGCAGTGCCATCTGGGCGGCCAATCCGCTGTACTAAACATCCTCTTAAAAAACTCAAAAATTTGCTGAGGCAGATTCATATAGGCTGTGTAAAACTATAATTTACTTATGAAAAAACGCTTTCCCGGTTATGCGTTAATAAAAAAGATACATAAAGAAAAACCCGCTGAAATTAAAGTATTTAAAAAATTTACTCCGTCGTTATTCAACAAACCTTGTCGTTGCAAAGAAGCTCCGAAAACAGAATCCGTCACATTTCCTAAAATACCGGACAGAACAACTAATATCGGGTATTTTATTCCCGGAAAGACAAATGTTGAAATCAGTCCGATAAATAGGGCTCCGCCTATTCCGCATAAAGTCCCTTCTAAACTTACCACTCCATCTAAACCTCTTCGATCAGGTTTAAAACTAATAATATTGTAGAACTTTTTACCGTAAACATTACCGAGTTCTGAAGATAAAGTATCTGCAGTAGCAGATGCTAAACTTGACGCTAGCATCAGTCTAAGCAAGTCGGAGTTTTGGGGAGATAAAAAAGCTCCAATACCACATAAGGCTGCAATCCCGCCGTTGGCAAAAACTTGATTTATGTTCCTGCGACCGGCATTTTTTTCTTCTAATCCTATGCTAACCTTAAAACGCTTATGATGTCTCGTGGCCCAAGTACCGGCAATAAAAAACCCCGAAAGCATAAATAAACCGGAAAAGCTTGTTCCCAAAAAAACTGCTATCCCAATAACTACACCTGCTGCGGCAGCCGGAACCGTCAGTTTATTTGTGAATATAGTTAAAGCAGCTAAAAGCGCTAGAGCAATAATGACTGTCGTAAAAATCATTAACACTCGCCTATCTATTCATTTTATTTATAAAGTCAGACATTTGTTTATTTGTGACTACTTTATCTAGGCTGATGTAGCCGGGGAATTGTACCTTTTCGTTACCCAGCGATAGCGTAGGCTTAATTTTTAAAGTAAAAGCAGCTTTCTTTTCTTCTTTTGAAGAGAAAAAATCGGTCAGAGCCTTTCGGCTTTGACTTGTGGATACAAAAGGAAAAATATCAGTCCCTATTTTTATGGGAACAGTAGTGCTGCTCCCCGGTTCTACCCTTATTTCTTGATTGATAATTCCTGATGTTAATTCCTTATCCTTCAACATTAAAATATATTGGAACTGATTTATTCCGGCAGTAGTTGACCCGGGATTTTTTACTGAAAGATTTAGAGTAGCTTTAAGCGGAAGGCTTCTTTGGAGATACGCAAAAGCGAGCGAGGGGGCACTCGTAAGATCAATTGTATTGTTGCTTACCAGCCTCGAAACATCAGTTCCGGCAAGATAAACGCTGTCGGCAGACACTATTTCATACTTGCATTTTTCTAATGCTTTTAACTGTTTAACCTGTTGATTTATTCCGCAAGACGACAAGAAGATAACTACGGATATACAATATAATGATACTTGACTTTTCATGATAATTATTTCTTTCCTTTAACTAAATTGTGAGACTGATCTATCAATTCTGCAACTAAATTGGCAGGAATGCTCCCGTCCAATATTACAGTATTCCGGTGTTTTTTATTCATATGATATCCGGGAAGGATTGAAGAATACTCTTCGCGTAAGCTTATCGCCCTTTCGGGGTCACATTTAGCGTTAAATTGAACCGGGTTATTTCTGAGCCCGGCAAGAAGAAATATTTTTCCTGCAACTTTAAAAACTAATGTTTCTTCACCGAATGGGAAACTTTCCTCAACACCTTCTTTATGTAAAACGTATTCTCTAAGGCCTTCTATATTCATGGTAGATATTCGTTTCTCGCGATTTTTTTAATCGCTTTGGCCATACGCTCAACTATCTCTTCTTCCGAAGACGCCGCTTCAATCCGACTTAAATATTTTTTCTTTTCGACCTCGGGATAATTTTTAAAGTTTAACTCGGCATTTGGTTCATCTTTTAAACATTCGGCAAAATCATCGAGAATTGAAATAGAAGAAACCCAAGCAAACAGTACTAAATGAACAATGTCGCCTTCCTGCTTTTTTATCTGCTTTCGAATTCCGGCGTTAACAGCAATAAATTTTTTTCCGTTACCCATCGGCATAAGAGCACAATCTTTCAATTCGTAGTCGTCAATAAAGCCGTTAACTTTTGAGTAGCCAAATTGATTGGATCTAATTGAAAGCCGCTCTGCTATAGGCGCATAGGTCCATCCGCCTTTGCCTTTAAAACGTTCAAGTTTGAGCTCTTTTTCGAATATTTTTTCTTCCATTGCCACTGCAAAAATAGAATTATGAAAGCACCGGGCAAACGCAATATTTAAACATACTTTAATTTGATTTGTTAGATTTGCCTATAAAACAACAAATATGGTTTTCTATAATGTTTTAGTTGAAAAAGCAATAGCGAAGAAAAAAGAACTGGACCTTGACACAACTCAATTAGCTGCAAGGGCGGGATTAAGTGAAGATATAATAAGCGATTTCGAAAATGGAAGTACCAAAATATCGGTAGAAAGCTTTTTAAAAACTCTGGATGCTTTAAACATTGCCCTTTCGGCAAGCAGCTTTTAAAGCCTATTTCAACTTTGTTGTTTGCACATCATTTTTTTTTTCGAGTTCTTCACGCACAGGATCTTCTTTTGATCGTAATGACGGATCGTGCATGGGGCTTTCTTTCGGACGTTCATCGCCTAGTAAAACCCCCCAGGGTTTGAATATTTCGGAACGATCGAAAGTTATTTTTAAAACAGCAATAACAGGCAGCGATAAAAACATGCCTGATATCCCGGCAAGGCTCCCACCCAGAAAGACTCCGACAATTGCACCTAAAGCATTTATTTTTACTTTAGATCCTACTATTCTCGGCATCAATATGTTATTGTCCAAAAATTGAACGAAAGCTATCGTACCCAGAACTGCGCCTATAGGCCATAACTCTTGCGTAGATGAAACCGTAAGCAAAACTCCAATAAGGTTTCCGACCAAGGCTCCTACGTAAGGAATAAGATTAAGTAGCGCAAAAATAACAGCAATAAGCAAGGCGTGTTTGATACCGATGATCAGCAAAATTCCTCCAAGCAAAACAGTTATGTACGAAATTTGAATGAGTAGGCCGAGTAGATAACTTTTAATGATAACCTTAGTTTCGAGCATTGCTTCGCGTACCTTTTCGTGGCTATCCGGCCTAAACCACATGAATGCAAAGCGAATTAACAAGTTTTTATAAAACAGAATAAGATATATATATATAGGCACTAATCCTAAAAATACTAAAACTGAGCTTAAAGAACCGGCGGCTCCGCTTAGTAGAGTTCCGGCCATGCCTAAGAGCTTATTACTTTGTTTATTAATAATATCGACTTGTTCTTTGGTGGAATAGTCAGAAATGCTGTTTATCCAATTGCTTACAGAGTTAAGATGAACTGCCACATTCTTTTTAATTTGTGGAAAATCGTTAAGTAAATTTCCTACTTGCGAAGAGAAAAACCAAAGAAGTAAAGCGACCAGCACAAACAGCAGTAGCAACGAAATAAAAATAGCCAGCGCTTCAGGAAATTTCTTCCGGATAAAGAATTGCGTAACAGGCTGTAAAACCAGACTGATAAAAAATGCCATTAGAATCGGCATAATTATTCCGCTGCCTCGTATCAATATTAATCCCATTAAAAAAAGCCCAACGAGTTCGATGGACCTTTTTACCGTAATAGGCATTTCATTGTTAAAGTAGCCTGCCATGTTACTGCGGAGTTTGGTTTTGCAAAACTTGACTTTGTTTTTGGAGTTCTTGTAAACGCTCCCGCATTTTTTCTAACTCTTTTGCCAAATCTTTAACCTTGTCCTTTTGTTTGTCGAGCTTCTTTTGCACATCCTCGGCATCTTCTAAAACATTGACAGCTTTTTCGGCTTTTTTTTCGGCCCTGCGTGCTTGCTTCAAGTCACCATTTGTCGCTCTATTAGCTTGCTGAGTGCTTTCTAATGAAGCATCTTCAGCTTCTGCTTTCGCTGTTCGAGCTTCAGAATCAAGTGCTTCTGCTTTGCTTGTAGCACTCTCCAATTCTGTTGTTAAACGAGTAATACTGCGTTCAGTCTCTAGCAATTCTTGATTTAAATTAACTGTATCGGCAGCGGTTTTGTAAACCACTTTTTGAGAACATGAAGATCCGGCTATGCCGAAATAAACAGTAGCCGATAAAATAAGAAAAGTAAAATTTTTCATATAAGGATATTTTAATCTAATAAAGTAAAGCACCAAACACTGTGCCTTTTATAACCTAATAAGAGATTAGGCAAAAAATTGTTCTTAATGTTACTGTATAATGTTAAAATGGGAGAGAAAGGGAGACAGGTACTCATTTGAAAGGGAACGGTTATAATTGGTTGTTTTAAAGCGGAGTCGATAATACAAGTGATTAAATCCCCGGAAAACGAAAAAGTTTGTTTCGTTCCGTTTACTAATACTGATACCGGCTTTTCTGAAGAATATGCTTTAAAAATCCCTCCTTGGTAAACTTTAACTTCTGCAAATCTTTCATTGATCGTTTCAGACTCTATAGTGCAGGTGCATTGTATTTATTCACTATTCCGAAAGCTGCAAAACCCTTTGTTACAGGAACTATGTAATTTGGCTGATATTCCGTTGTACCGAGCTTTACCGGAGCAAGTTGATTTTTTTTTCATCAACCTCAACCTGCCGGAAAAGTGCTCGTACACAGCAAAAGTTTTTTCTTTCAATTCCGGCAACATCGTCGGCATTTATATGCCGGTTTTAAGGGTTAAATTTCACCGCAACATTTTCTGATACTTTATGTCGAATTTTAATGCCGTAACTTGATGCTTAGCCTGAACTTTCCCTATAAGTTGTAGAGTATTATTTTCTTTAATTATCAACTTTTCGTTTACATCAAGGAACCTTATTAGTTGTGCCTTTGCCGAATAACTGAACAAATCAAACAAAAAAAATATTTAGCCTCTGTCTGAAATATTCTTTAGGTTATGAATTATGGAAAGATAAATGCGGGATTTAGATTAGTTGAACAGCGTTCTGTCTTATTCAGTTCCTACTTAACGACACGGCTAAAAATAAGAAAGTGATTTGGTTGTGGGGATATGCGTGACCTTAATTCCCGGCGTATTCCTCATCAACCACTCCGCCATCCATTTTGATCCGATATCCTCGCTTGCAATATGACCCAATATGATCAACCCGAGTTTATCACCTTTAGTATTTGCATCTCTTACATACTCAACCGTTTCCCACTCGCTCGTTTCGCCGATTATTAAAACGTCAGGCTTATATTTGATCAGAGCTTTAATTTGCGTACTTCCTCCTGCTGCTCCCGGAATAAGTAAGATTTTTTCGCAAGACTGATTTAAATTTCCAACGTATCGAATTGTTCCTGCATTTAATTTTTGCTTGGTGTGGATAAGAAGATCTTTCAAGGAGATTTCCGGGACCTTGAATATTTGACGCTCATCTGTTTTAAACTTCTCCCAGCCCAAAGCTTCTAATACTCCTTCCATCACTCCATCGGGATTGTGTGCATGTATATAATCGTGATTCCGCCAAACAGCGATATTATGTTTTTTCAGAAGTGCTGATTTGTACTTATATACCTCGTCGATTTTAAGCCAATCGGTATTGTCAGCATGGCTATAATAGGTAGGCTCGTGTACAATAATAAAGTTTGCACCAATGTTTATTGCTTTTCGGATATTTTCGATTGTTGCAAAAGCAGTTGTTAAAATACCGGTAATTTTAATATCTAGGTTGCCTGCTTTAAGTGTATCAACCGTTTTATCAAACGGTGAACCCGGAACTTCTTTGATGAATAAATCTATGACCTGCCCTACGGTATATTGTTCCGCTTGGCGGCTTAGTGTTTTTGTTATTGACCTAAAAGGTTCAGAAACAAGGATTGAAGATCCGGCAAGTTTGGTTAGAGATGAAGTAAATTCTCGGCGAGTACAGCTTCCGGTACTTTGAAAAAAAGATCTTTTTTCCATAATAGGTAAGGTTTACATTGCAATATTAATGAGAAACCGGAACAGTTAAACACTTATTGGAAGGAAAGTTTAACATTTATAAAGCCGGTATTATAAAAGGACGGGAGAGTTATTTAATGGACTCAAGTTAGCGGAGGTCAAATACGCCGGTAGAGCCGAACTTCATCAATCTATTCATAGAAATATAAAAGGTATTCTACTTACAAAATACCTTCAAAGAAAGTATTTAAACTAATTAGGAGTAGTTAACACGGGCAGGACTGTTTTACCGGGAGACTTGTCAACTTCTCCAGTTGACCCGGATTTTTCTCCAACTTTTGTTTTTGTAACTTTAGGTAGAGCCGGCGTTTCTCTTTTTCTTACCACAGGTTTTTTTGCAACGGGGATAGTCGATTGCGGCTTTATCAGCGATTTTACCGGTCCGCCGGAAGTAGGGTGTTGATCGCTGCCATCGGCTTTTTTGTTTATCTGTGATTTGGAAACTAACCCTACAATTTGCTTAGCTGCTTTATCCGCTTTTCTCAAGGTCTTTTTAGAAGAAATCCCGATCTCTGCAACAAAATTTTTAATTTGGTTGGCAAGTTTTATCGTGAGTTCTTTTTTTTCATTTTTACGAGCTTTCTTTGCTGTAGATTTCTCTTTATTCTTTTTCATTTCTATTAGCGAATATTTTTAATGTTATTTAATTATTAACAAATGCGAAATTAATATTAAATATAACTACCTCAATATTATCTTTTTGTTAACATACCTTTCAGGTAGTATACTTTTCTTAATTCACTTTATTAGCAAAAGACAGATGAAAATCACCGTTACAGATGGATACACTTTAAATCCCGGCGACCTAAGTTGGGAACAGATAAGAAAATTCGGCACTTTGTCGGTTCACGATCGTACAGAGAGCAGTAAACTGATTGATACTTGTATCGATTCCGAAATAATACTAACAAACAAGGTTGCCTTTACTAGGGAAACTGTATTCCGGCTCCCTAAGCTAAAGCTTATTTCGGTTCTGGCAACGGGTTATAATGTAATTGACGTGAATGCAGCAAGAGAAAGGGAAATAGCCGTTTGCAATGTTCCGGCTTATGGAACCGCTTCGGTTGCCCAGCATGTTTTTGCTTTGCTGCTTGAATTAACAAATCATGTAGGTTTAAACTCAAAGGCGGTTGCAGAAGGTAAATGGCAAAACTCACTCGATTTTTGTTTTACCGAAAAACCCGTTATGGAAATTGCCGGAAAGGTTTTGGGAATTGTGGGAATGGGACATATTGGAGAACAGGTTGCGTGTATCGGCCGAGCTTTTGGGTTAAAAGTTATTTATCACAACCGAAGTCGGAAAAACAATACGCTTGCTGAATACAGGAGCTTGAATGAGCTGTTCGAAGAAAGCGATTTCATTTCGCTTCACTGCCCTTTAAGTGCGGACAACAAAGAATTTGTAAAAAGCTCTTTGCTTAGTAAGATGAAAGCTTCTGCCTACCTAATCAATACTGCTCGAGGGCAATTAATAAACGAACAGGATTTAGCTAAAGCTTTAAATGAAGGAATAATAGCCGGAGCAGCTTTAGATGTTCTGTCAGCAGAGCCTCCGGATGAGAGTAATCCTTTGTTGAAAGCAAAAAACTGCGTTTTAACACCCCATACCGCTTGGATAAGTAAAGAGGCCCGGCAAAGAATAATGCAGGTTACTTTTGAAAACATTAAAGCATTCTTAGCGGACAATCCTATAAATCAGGTAAACTAGTTTAGTTAATTATAATATTACGTAGTATTAGTATATCTGCAGCAGATGATATATCGAAACTCTTTCTAAAATCTAATGCAGAAGTTGCGTCTATTCTTTTAATGTTCAATAAGATTTTCTTCAACGGGTTTCACTACCTATCTCGCTTCGTCTAAAAAATTCAAAACCTAAAACAGCTGTCATACCAAAGCCGCAATCATTGGGGGCACTTCCGCCAATTCCAATTATTAGATGTTTTGCTCCTGATAAAAAAGCAGCTTTAATGAGCTCGCCGGTGCCATAACTTGTGGTAACCTCAAAATCAAATTCTTCCGGAAGCAATAATTGCAAACCTGACGAAGTTGCCATTTCTATAAAAGCTGTGCTAGTTTCATTGGCCTTTAAAAACTGTGAGGACCCGACCTAAATAAGGGATCGCTAAAAGTAACACAAATCCGTTCGCTAGGCATCAAGGATGAAATTGCGTCTAAAAAGTCTTGACCTCCATCTGATAAAGTGATCTCTTTCACTGCAAATCAAACAGCCCAAAATAAAAAGCCTTTTTTATTGTAACATTAACCTCCCTAGTTTTCAGGTTTGGGCAAAAAAACGTTTCAGCAAACGGGGCGGTTTTCTTTTTTAAAATCACTTATTCGAACACCCTAAAAATTAATCTTTATAACAAAAAAAAGAGGCCGTTTTTCAACAGGCCTCTTTATCGTAGTAAGAACATTTTTTGGTTTAGCGCAGTGAATCAACCTTCTTTTTGTACTCTGCCGCTTTAGCTTCGTTTTTCTTTAGCACATAGTAAACACGTATATTATCTAATGCTAAACGTGATTTTGGATCTAATGCCACAGCCTTTTCTAAATAAGGAAATGCTTTGTCAATCTCAGCAGATGACTTTTTAATAAGAGCATTGTACTCTTGTTGTTTATTAGCAGGCATATTAGCAGCTTTATTATTTAGATCAATGCCTCGGTTCATTATAATTACCCCTAAGTTTAAGGCAGCATCACCGTAATTAGGATCAATTGCTAAAGCACGCCTGTAGGCTTCTTCAGCTTTCTGTTCGTCTTTAATGGCGTTGTATGCAATACCTAAATAAAACGGATAAGTTTTATTATCAGGTTCTTTAGCAGCTTGAGCTTCAATCTTAGAAATAACTTCTTTTTCTTTTCCGTTCATCAGGCTTAACTCAATTTCTTGGCGAGCCAATGCAGCATTGCCCGGGAACACCTTTGCTCCATCCCCGGCAATTTTTATAGCCGAGGCAGTATCCTTTTTCGTTACGTACATGCTTGAAAGATTTAAGTATAAATCCTCTTTGTGGCCATAGTTAGTCTTTAAAAGTTCGGTATACTTTTCAATCGCTTTATCATAGTCTTTTCCTGCAATTGCAGATGCCCCGGCATAATAAATAAAGGTGGTATCGCCGGGATTAAGCTGAGAGCCGCTATTAAAAGCAGTGTAGGCAACCGGGAAATCTTTATTTTGATAAGCCCTTACACCGCTGTTCATGTAGAACTGGGAAACCATTTGATTGGTTCGCAAAATATCGTTTGCGCTTTTTTTATCCTTATCCAGCTCTTGAGATTTTTTAGCTGAGTTTAAAGCTTCAGTAAGTAGAGGAGCAGTTTTACTCTCTACTGAGTCCAGCATAGCTAAATCAGCATAAATCATTCCGCGATAAGCCCAAGCAGATGCATCATTTTTTGTTTTTTCATGTTGTGTGGCCTTATCAATGGAAGCTTTCGCTGAGTTTAAAGAAGGTAGACCTACGGCAACTGCCTTTTTTTCCTTAAGTTCTGCAAACTTGTGATAATCTTCTTTTGCTTTTTGAAGTTCTGCTTTTTGAGCAAATACTGCTACAGAAAAGGCAAAGAGAGAAAAAGTTAAAATGAAAGATCTAATTTTCATAATATTAGTTTATTGTGGTTTGTTTTAATTTTCGGTTTATAGATTCCAGTTTGGATGTTTCTCCTGATTTACGGTAAAGAATAGCCAGCAATTTAAGAACGTTTGTCCCGTTCGGGTTAATTTCGTAAGCCTTATTCAAATAGAAACCGGCTGTTCCTGCCATTAACTGTTTTTCAGGCTTATCATTATAAAGCTTTAAGTAAAGTAACCCCAACGAATAGTTTGCATCATAATTATTTGGGTCTAAAAGAAGTACCTTTTTATAATACTTTTCTGCTTCTTCCGCTTTTTCTGATATATCAAACGCAGAAGCGGCGATATAGTTTAAATTAATATTATCAGGTTCTAGTTCTAAAGCGGCCGGAATTGTTGGAACGATACTTTTATAATCGCCTTTATCCACAAAAAAATTAAGTTCCTTAAACAGTAAATCACGGTTCTTGGGGAAAACAACTTTGCCTTTTTGTACAACTTCTAAGGCCTTGCCCTCGGCTGCTGCCTGCTCGTACAGGTACGCAAGGGTTAGATAGTAATCAGGTATGGCAGTTTTGTCAGTTTTTATTAATTGCTCATAGTACCCGATAGAGCGGCTCCTATATCCCATCTTATTGCTTATTACCGCAAGATTATGCTTAACAAGCGGCATAGCACCCGAACTTAAAGAATCTACCCAACGAAAAGAATCAAATGCATTCTCATAATCGTATGAATTAAGATAATTATTCGCTCGTTTTAAAAAAGCGTTAGAAAGATTTTTCTTAATAAAAGTAATCTCGGGGTCTGTTCCGGCGCCTTTGCTTTTTTTTAGTTTAGAGAAATTGAAAAGCGTTTCATCGATAGGATCTTTGACATACTTCAACTTTCGGGTTGAATCAGTATAAGCTAAAGCAGAATATATTAGAGTTTTGTTTAAAATCTTAATATATGAGGACGAATCTTTTTTGGTCTTAAAGGAATTATCGATAAACTTCTTTGCATTTTCTAAATCGCCGAAGTTTTTGCTTTTGTTATACAATGCAAAGCTGTTCATCGCATCTTTGATGGGGGTTTGGGCAAAAAGTTTAGTTGCCGACGTCAAAAAAAATATAAGAAAAAGAAATTTCCTCATACAACTCTTGAGATTATTCTAACGGATTTCCGTCACCGGTATTATCCCGCTGTTCAGGGTCGATTGCCCCGCCTGCATCTGCTTCTAAAGCTTTAATCTCCTCTTCTACCTCTTCTTCACGTTCTACTTGGGTTACCGATGCAATTTCATCGTCACCTTTTAAGGAAATTAACCGAACTCCTTGTGTTGCCCTGCCCATAACTCTTAGTTCACTTACCGCTATTCGAATTACTATGCCGGATTTATTGATAATCATTAAATCGTCTTTATCGGTTACATCCTTTATGGCTACCAGTTCACCGGTTTTATCGGTTACATTAATGGTTTTTACGCCTTTTCCGCCACGATTTGTTACCCGATAATCTTCGATATCTGTTCGTTTTCCGTAACCTTTTTCAGAAACAACCAATACTGTAGCTTCAGGATTATTAATACTTATCATTCCAACTACTTCATCCTTTGCACCCGCCAGGGTAACACCTCTAACGCCGGTGGCTGTTCTTCCCATAGGACGAACTGTAGATTCATTAAAACGGATAGCACGTCCCGAACGAAGGGCCATTACAATTTCATTGTTTCCGTCGGTTAAACAGGCGCCTAAAAGCTGGTCTTCGGCGTTTATGTTGATGGCATTGATTCCGTTTGCACGCGGTCGTGAATAAGCTTCTAAAGAGGTTTTTTTAATTGTGCCCTTCTTAGTACACATTATAATAAAGTTGTTTTCCAAATATTCTTGGTCTTTTAAATTTTTAACCTTGATAAATGCCTTTATTTTTTCTTCTTTAGGGATATTAATGATGTTCTGAACCGCTCTTCCTTTGCTGGTTCTTGTTCCTTCCGGAATTTCGAAAACGCGGAGCCAAAAACACTGTCCGGATTCCGTGAAGAACAACATGAAATTGTGATTTGATGCAATAATTATGTGTTCGATAAAATCTTCATCCCGGGAGTTAGAGCCTAAAGAACCTTTGCCTCCCCGACTTTGACGTCGGTATTCTGTTAACGCCGTACGTTTTATATAACCTTCGCGTGAAATGGTAATTACCACTGCTTCATCAACAATGAAATCTTCCATTGTCATGTCTTCGGCGGAATGAACTATCTGAGTTCTTCTTTCATCACCGTATTTTTCTTTTATTTCTGCAAGCTCGTCTTTGATTATTTTCATCCGAAGGCCTTCATCCGCCAAAATAGATTTCAAATATTCAATAGCTTTCATTAATTCCGCATACTCTTCTTTAATTTTATCTCTTTCAAGTCCTGTTAAACGACGAAGAGTCATATCAAGAATTGCACGAGCTTGAATTTCGGATAAGCCGAACTGTTGCATTAACCCGTCTTTTGCTTCTTCCGGCGTTGCGGATGCTCGAATTAATCGAATTACCTCATCAAGATGATCTAAAGCAATAAGCAAGCCTTCAAGTATATGTGCTCGCTTTTCAGCTTCTGCCAATTCAAAACGAGTACGTCTGATTACTACTTCGTGACGATGATCCACAAAATGCCTAATCATATCTTTAAGATTAAGCATCATCGGCCGGCCGTGAACCAATGCAATATTATTTACACTGAAAGAAGTTTGTAGTGAAGTTTGTTTGTAGAGGTTATTAAGTACTATTGAAGCATTAGAGTCACGTTTTATTTCATAAACAATACGCATCCCGTCGCGGTCAGACTCGTCGCGAATTTCCGAAATTCCTTCTATTTTCTTTTCATTAACCAACTCAGCGGTTCGCTCAATCATGTGAGCCTTGTTAATTTGGTAAGGAATCTCTGTTACAATTATCCGTTCCCGATCATTGCCGTAAGTTTCTATTTCAGCCTTCGCACGCATCATCACTCTTCCTCGGCCGGTTTCAAACGCTTCTTGAACGCCTGCATAACCATAAATTAACCCTCCTGTAGGAAAATCCGGAGCTTTAACGTGTTGCATTAAACCTGAAACTTCTATCGCATTATCATCAATATAAGCAATTGTAGCATCAATAACCTCGCGTAGGTTGTGCGGGGCCATATTAGTAGCCATCCCGACGGCAATACCTGAAGCTCCGTTAACTAAAAGGTTTGGAATTTTGGTAGGAAGTACTGTAGGTTCTTGAAGTGAATCGTCAAAGTTTAATTGGTAGTCAATGGTATCTTTGTTAATGTCGGCAAGCATTTCTTCAGCAATACGCTTAAGTCTTGCCTCTGTGTAACGCATGGCCGCCGGGCTGTCGCCATCTACCGAACCGAAATTTCCTTGCCCGTCGACTAAAGGATAACGCAAACTCCAATCCTGCGCCATACGAACCATGGTATCATAAACAGAAGAGTCTCCGTGCGGATGGTACTTTCCCAACACATCTCCCACGATACGAGCAGATTTTTTATATGGCTTGCTGCTGGTTACACCCAAATCCAGCATTCCGTATAGCACTCTTCTATGCACGGGTTTCAGTCCGTCTCGGACATCGGGCAGGGCACGAGAAACAATAACCGACATCGAATAATCGATGTAAGCGGCTTTCATTTCTTCTTCTATGTTTATTAGAATTATGCGGTCGTTAGGCGGTAGGGCGGTATTTTCGCTTTCTGTTTCTTCAGCCATTTTAAAATTGCTTCCTTTTCTAAAAGTAAAAAAGTCGTAAAAAATACGACTTGCGAAGTTAGTAAAATTAGCGGGTTACCCGATTGCTGTTGAAAAGTTTTACTTATTCACTTTGCTTGTCTAACGAGATAACCATGAGGTGGGATTAAGCGGAGAAGCACCTTTTCTTATTTCAAAATGGAGTAAAGTTGAACCGTCAGAATTTGTTAAAACTGTTCCGATAGATTGTCTAATACTTACCTTTTGGCCGCGAGAAACACCGGAACTTTTTAAATTAGAATACACCGTAAAATATTCGCCGTGCCTAATTAATACTGCATAGCTTCCCCCTATATTTTGCACCGTCGAAACTTCACCGACAAATACAGATCTTACCGGGGCTCCAACGATCGTTTTTATATCGATTCCGTTATTTTCTAACGTTACATTTACCCCATAATTGTGAGTGCCGAAACTTTCGACAATTGATCCTATAGAAACCGGCCATGGCAAATTTCCTCTATTATCCAAAAATCCCGACGAAAGTTTAGCTGACTCAGGCGTTGAAGATAAAGCATTCGCACTTTTAGTTTCGTTTGCAGGTTTTGCAAGAGATTTACCGAGAGACTTTGAGCTCGTTGACCTTGCTTCAGCCAGTTTTCGTACTCGCACCGCCGAAGCAATTCTTGCGGCTTCACGTTTACGTGCCAGTTCAATCTCCCTGTTAATAGCACTTCTGATGGCAAGTTTCAGCCTTGTCGACTCATTCTTTTTTTTACTCAACTGCTGCCGGAGTTTCTCTTCCTGTTTACTCAGTTTTGTTAAAACCTGTGCCTGCTCCTCTTTTTTATTTCCAAGTGAAGTTTTTTCTTCTTTCTTCTCCTGTAAAAGATTACTCTTTTCTTTTTTATTGTTGCCTAGTTGAGCGATTTTAATATTTAAATTCTGCTGCGTTTGCCGGATATAGCTTGCTTGCTTTTTTCGGTATTTACCAAATTGGTTTAAATATTTAAGCCTTTTGTAGCCTTGATTAAAGTCTGTAGCAGCAAAAACAAACACAAGTTTACCGTACGCTCCTTTATTCCTAAATGCGAACACTACCATTGCGGCATATTCCTTTCTAAGTCTCTCAAGATCGCTTTTCAGCAATTTCACTGTACCGGTATTGTCAGAAATTTCTTCATTTAAAAGCCTTATTTCTGAATTTATTGTTGAGATTTTTTCTTCTCGAAGCTCAATTTCTGAATTTAGAATACTAATTTGTCTCAGAGATAATTGCTTATTGTTTGATGTCTGCTTTATACTTCTGTTGAGGAAAAAAATTTCACTAGCCAGAGCTTTTTTTCTTCGTCTTAACTCTGTGCTGCTTTGAGCAAAAGCACAAATTACAGTTAGGGGTAGCAATAATATCAGAAGTAGCGGCTTCAAAAACTTCATAAAAATCGGGTTCCCGACAAAATTACTACATCAATGTAATTACAATGCCTAAATCTCATGGAAAATTCAAAACAATAAGGCAAGAAAAGTGTTATATTTATAACCGTAGAAAGGAAGTCTTTCCCTACACCTATCTTCAAACCAAGAAACCGAATCGCAAAAGAATCGGTTTCTTGGTTTGAAGGAATTGTTGCCAGAACCATATGTAATATAGTAAAAATACCTTCACAGTAGTCCGAATAGGTTTCACAAAGCGGGGGACAAGTAAATTCTAGAAAATACTTCTAATTTTGTTAATTAGGAATACAACAAAAGTTTCGATATAAGCTCAATTTAGTCAACAAATCTTTGATATGAGCTGTGGAAAGGGGTGGGTTTGATGTGTAAACTTTATTTCACTATTTGTGCAATATTTCGATGACAAACAATTTTAACACTTTCACTATTTTTACACTGTAGAATTTAAACAAAAGCATATGAAAAGAATAATCCTACTTTCGTTAATAGCATTAGTATCTATTACGGCATGTAAAAAGAAGAAAAAGGAAACAATCAAAAAGACCGTATCGCAAATAGTGATTGACAGGGGAACTTGGTTGACGGTAAATGAAACAATCCAATATTACGACGTTAATAATAACGTGCTTTCAACAGAAACAGTTCAATCAGGTCCTACTTATCATTTCTCTCGAACAAGTGATACAGTGAGACTTACTGAAAATGGTAAAAATACTTTAAAAAGATACCATTTCTCACATACTAACAATAAAGAATACGTTTCTATTACAAATTCTGACGGTAATGACCTTAAGCTTTTCGAAGTTTTAAGTGCCGACCCGAAAATTATGCAATGGCAAAAAATAGAAAATAACATCACTTTTACTTTAAACGGGCAGCAACAAACCGCTGCTAAAAAAGTAACTACGATTAATTTCCATTGTCCTTGCCAAGATTAAGACCTGATATACTGGGTATATCTCAGGAAAATATAAATAAAAAAGCTCGGCCAGGTCGAGCTTTTTTATTAAACATCAGTTTTTTTATACCGCGCTTCTATAAATACTTTATTGGCATCGTCGACGGTAATAAATGTATAAGGGTCTAAAATTCCTTCAAACTCATCATCTCAAGCAGAAATTAATTTTTTGTTATGATTTATAGTTAAAAACGCATTTAACGCTTCTATTTTTATAGGATGTATTTCCAAAATTTCCTGTGTGCGTTTTTACCAACGTGAACTGTGGTTTCTGTATCTTGCGATATTAAAAATAAATCTTTACTCATAGTTCTCCGGTTTGCTTTAAAAGGGATACTAAAACTGTATCAATTTAAGCAGCAAAAAACTTAACTAAAACACCCCGCTTTTGTACTGCTAGTTCTACACATTGATATAAAGTATTTCAAATGTTAAAATCCATAATAAATAGACTAACAAATACCGTGAACGGGTCCTCATTTAACAAACCAGAAATCATTAATATTAGAAATAAACTACTTCCCTCCCGCGGGAAACTTAGGTCGCGGTATAGCGAAATTATTTAGTAACCTATTTGTGAGTATGGTAAGCGAGAAGATATATTGGACTTTAAGCACTATGTACAACGCGCAGAATATCAAAGTTATGCTTCTATAAAGGGGTAATGTCATTTCAAGGTAATGGTCGAAAAAATATTTAACCATTACCTCAATTTACTATTCAATATAAAAATCAATTAAAGAAGCAAAATAAGCATTGTCCCAACCGTCTATTATATTTTCATAATCCTCGTCAGGAATATTATTGTGGCGCAACTCGATAGAAGTTCCCTTCTTGTCAGCATGTAAAATCAGGGTTACGATTGATTTTTCTTCCCTTTCTCCGAAATACCATTCCTGGACAATTTTTCTTCCTTCTTCGAATTCAAGATTTTTACCCGTTATACTTCCGTCCCACAGTGAAAATTCAGATCCGGGTAAGGCCTCCATTTCGGCTTTCTCACCGGTCCATAATTCTATTGCTACTTCAGTAGTTAATGCTAAATACACCTCGTCCCGCGGTGCATCAATTGAATAATATTTTTTAAAATCTTTCAAAATTTAACTTTAAATATTCTTTACAACTTTATCTTTAACAATACCACCAAACGAAAAACGAAATGAAGAATAAAATTATCACTATCACATGTTGCTTTGTATTTACACTTCTAGCTTGTAAAAGTAACAGCAATTCTAAAAATACCAACTCAGGGAATAAAGAAACTTCAGGCTCAGCGGTTATGGAAACTGAAAGCTGCTATTTAATGACGATGGGAAAAGACACAGCAACAGTAAAACTTGTATTTAAAGCTGATTCCGTCTTCGGGAGCTTAAATCAAAGCTATTACGAAAAAGACTCCCGAAAGGGAACTTTGCAAGGCACGAAGAATAACGAAACAATAAAAGCTATATGGACTTACATGCAAGAAGGAATGGAAGATACTCTTGCTACAGAATTTAAAATTGAAGGGAAAAAACTGCGTCAGAAAGCATATAAAATAGATCCAAAGAGCGGAAGAGAGCTTTTAAGCGACACAGCTAAGTTTGATAAAGTTTACGATAAAGTTAACTGTCCATAATTCTCGCTTCGAGGCCTACCAAAACTTAAAATAAGGGAATAAAGCTACCACTCGATAATTCTTCAAGGGCAGCACTGTTTTTTTACCTTGGTCGTTTATCATAAGTTTATTGCTTAGAGCATCCAAATCCTCGACTTTATAAAAAGTCTCTTTAACTATAATAGTTTCGCCCTTTCTTGGGATTCTTAATTCAAAATACATACTTCATAATTTTCATTTATATACGAAACCTGTTTTTTTTAGTTTCGTACAGGGATTATTTATTCTTTTAACTTATACCTTAGCACCGTAAAAATTAGTTAAACCCACAACCTTGTTAAACTTTATATGTTTATGATACATGTTTGATTCAGTTTTTCTATTAGTTAAGGATCCAAACAATTCGTGCAGAGACGTAATTAGAGAACGAGACGGAAACCTAAGGATATTAGTTTACTGTTTAAATAAAGAAACTTTTATTCCGCAGTCTGAAGAACTTCAATTCTACGGTGAAAACATTGGAACTGTTTTAGCTTTTGAAACTTCAGGTTATGATGGCGGAGATCCCCTACTGATAATAGAAGCCATACGCTGGTATGCGGACTATATTAATAATCCCAGGATGGAAATTCTTGTCGAAAATCCGCGGCTTGATTTCAAAGAGTAATTTCAAATTACCTCTGCTTAAGACATAATATTACAATGCTTTCGTTCTTGGAATCAAGCCATCCGGCATTACCGAAGCATGGCGAAGAGGCAGCTTTTGAAAGGTGGGGCATTAAAACGAAACAAACAATTCAGTATCATCATCGTCTGCATAAATAATTACGTGGGTGATCATTTCGTTGACTTTCGCTTTCCATTTTTGGCTAATCTTTTTATTTTGAATGTGCTGAAATATTCTCTTGCAAATAAAAAAGACATATTGCTCCGTAGAGGACACCAATCAAAATAAAATTATTAAGAAAGCGAGTTTTATGTTACCTGGAAAAAATGGCAATCGAACGGTAAACAATTAAAAAGATAACCTGAAACATTGCTTAACCAACTAAATATTGAAGTACCTTTTATAGCCTATGCTGTTTTAATATGTCTTTTTACACGGATAGAGAGTTCGCTTAGATTGAAAGGTTTAGTAATAAAATCGTCAGCGCCAAGCTCAAAAGCTTTAAGAACTGCTTTCTCCAACCCCACCCCCGAAAGTATAAGTACCGGGAGATGTTGTGTTGCCGGATTGCTTTTCACTCTACTTACAATTTCCAGTCCCGAAATAAAGGGCAGCGTTATATCGGTAATAATTAGGTCAACCTTAGTACTTTCGATAAGTTCGATTCCCATCCTTCCGTCCGATGCAGCTACGACTTCATATCCGTCTTTTTTCAAGCGAAATTCAAACGTTTTACGCATTAGCTCTTCATCTTCTATAACCAAAATTTTTGGCATTGCTTTTTAAAATTATTGTTAAGCAGATATTAATTTTCAGAATAAACCGTTGAAAAGCATACGTTCCCGCAGGAAGGATGTTACAAGAAAATAGGATGGTTAAGAAAGCCTTTTGAGTACATTGCTTTTTGATTTTCGCTTCAGATGGTAGGTATTCCATTAGAAGTAGGTCGAAAAAAGTTCCTAAGGAATTACGGTATAGCCCTTTCCTTGTAAGCGAATGAATTTGAAGGCTTATTGATTACCCGAAGCTTGCAGAACAGTTTTAGCTCTTGTATTCGGCAACTTGATAACATTGCAGTAAATGGATGCCTATATCTTGTAAGGCAGGTAGGTGGCAAGAAATTATTTACTAAAAGGCATCCGACGCACTTAAATATTCCTTAAGCGACCCAATTGTCGAAGTGGCAAGGGTATGAGCTTTACTCAACTTGTCATAAGATACTACACCGATAACACCACCAAATAATTTTGTATTTTCATAGTATTGCTCTAATCTCTGGCCGTCGTTTTCGTTTTCAAAGTCTCGTACTCGTATCCTGTATTTTCGTCTTTTAAATCGATAAACAACTTATAAGTTTTCTTCTCGCTTTTAGGGTAATAAACTTTTACGACCAACGATCCGCTAGATGGTTGTTCTTTAATTATTGAAAATCTTTTTCCGAACCGAGCGATTAGCCATTCTTTTGTTTTAAATAATAAAGAATCCTTTTTAATTCCGGGCACCTCGTTCACATCTTCATAAACTATTTCGCCATTTTTAATAGGTATGGCTTTAAAGTCAAAAGATGTTTTTTCCGTACGCGCTCCGTAAACATCATCATTGTTTTTCCCCTGTGAAAAAACGGACATTGGAAGTACAAAAAATATAAGTAAAAGGTTTTTCATAACCGTTGCGAAATATTTTGTGGTTAGTGCAATATTCTATGAACGGTTTCAAAGGGCTTTACAAATAGGTTTACCGTGTGCGAGCCAAGTAAATCGACATTCATAAACTTAAACTTTAGTCTTTGAGTTGTCCGTTTTTTGTCCGTGTTAGTTAAAAACCGCGTTTTTTGTACCTTAAAGGCTTGTTGTACCCGGGAGCAGATTCGAACTGCCACGCCTGTTGGCGCCACCCCCTCAAGATGGTGCGTCTACCAATTTCGCCACCCGGGTTTGTAGATGGGCAAATATAAAGTCTTTAAATAAAGTATTTCAATTATTCTTTTAGCCGGTATAGGCTATATTTAAATCATCGCCTGAAATAGCTGAGTATACATTTTGAAGTTGGTGAAGAAATATTATTTCAACTCCTTCAAGCTTAATGGATTTATTATTTCTTGTGATCGAAAAGCTCGATATCTTCTCGTCGATGGTGCAGTTTGTATTTATACCTTCCAACAACCATAATTCACCTCCGTGTTTAAACCCAGCTTTTATCAGCCAGTCGTCAGAAAATTCAACCGGGTTTAAATCCTTAAAGGTAGCTCTAAGATAAAATCCGGGCGATTTATAGAATTCGCCTACCACAGTTTCTTTATGTATTTCTTTTACCCGAAGAAGTACAACTTCATCGGTCTTTGGAAAAACTTTAATTATGTTTCCTATTCGTAAACTTGTCGATTCCATCTCCAACTGTTTTTAAACTGCGAAAATTGTTTGTGTCGGGTAATACAATCTTAAATATTAAACGCACAAAAGTTATTAATAAAATTTCTTAATGATAGGATAATGTTAACTTTGTGTATTCTTTTCTATTTTCATTTTTATAAGGTTAACCCTCCTGCAAATGCGGAGGGTTAATTTTCTTGTAACAGGAATTTTAGAAACATTTTTACTAAGTAAAATTCTTTTAATTCTAACATTATGTATATTTTTGAAATGAAGTATTTAATGCTTCATAATTTTTTTTTTTAGGGAACGGCAACATGCAGTTCCCTTTTTTATTTCCCGGCGTTATAGCTCCAACACCAAACCGTCATACGCCAAACTGATTCCTGCCGAAAGTTCTTCTATAACATCTTCATGTTTTCCCATTTTATGCCCTATATGGGTAATGTACGTCTGCTTCGCTCCGGCCTTTACTGCAAACTCAATTGCTTCTTCTAAAGTGAAGTGCGATATGTGCCAACCTTTTTGAAGGGCGTTTATCACCAAAACATCAGAACCTTTTATTTTTTCTATTTCACTTTCAACAATATAGTTCGCATCGGTTATGTAGGTAAAATTTTTTATCCTATAGCCGAATATCGACAACAAATGATGCATAACTTCAATCGGAATAAATTCAACTCCGTCTATAACAAAGGGATCTTTTGAAATTTGGTGAAGATTAATAGCAGGAACTCCGGGATATTTGGATTCTTCGAAAGCATAATGAAATTCTCTTCTTAGAGAATTAATAACTCGGTGATGCGCATATACATCCATAGGTTTCTGCTGAAAGTAGTTAAACGCCCTTACGTCGTCTAAGCCGGCTATATGGTCTTTATGTTCATGTGTAAAAATTACAGCGTCTAATTTCTTCACTCCGGCACGTAGCATTTGATATCGAAAATCAGGACCTGTATCAATGATAAATGTTTTATCATTTTCCTCAACTAGAATAGAAACTCTTAGACGCTTGTCTCGAAAATCTAAAGACTTACAAACCGCACACTCGCATGCAATTACGGGTATCCCTTGAGAAGTGCCGGTTCCTAAAAAAGTAATTCTCAAAACGGTAGGGTTATTTGTTTAAGGTTAAAGAGAAATTGTTTTTGCTTTTCTTCCAACAAGGATTCATCAGCTCTAATTTGCACAACTAAATCGTGCAAGGCTATTATTCTGCTTTCTACATTAGAGAACTTATTTATTACTATTATTTTATTTTTATCGAGTAAACAAGAAGCGGTTTTGAAGTTTCCTTTTTCGTAACGTATTTTAAAGCCCAAGGCAGTTAGCAGATCTTCGAGCTTATCTAAGCTATGCTGGGTAGGCGAAAGGGACATTTTCAAAAATAACAAAAGAGGCTATATCATTCGATAACCTTTAAATTATTTTAATTTAATCTGCTTTTGCTACGAAAATTACTTTTTTGTGTAGATGTTAAAAGCCATGCTCCTAAAAAGCATATCGAAATTCCTGTTACAGCCCCTTTTAGTGAATCTGAATAGTGAGACTTTCCGCCGGGCGTTAGAAGTGTAGCAAGAAATAACAGTATGGCTGCTAAAAGAATCGTAATTTCCTGCTTGGTTTTGAGGAATATTTCATAGTAGAGATTACTCGAATTTAAAATAATTCGGAGAAAAACAAGAGATTTATATAATTATTTTGTATTAATCTTTTAGAAACAAAATCCGGTTTACTTTACTTTATAATAATTAATAATAAATCTATACTATGAATACCCAAGAAATAAAAGAACAGCTTAACGAGATTGAGCATATTAAAAAGGCAAGAGAACTTGCGGGAAAAGTAAAAAGCGTTAAGGTTGCCATGTTTATTACTCGAAGTTTAGACGGAGAAATACACAGCCGCCCTATGCAAACCCTACAAATTAAAGATGACGGAGTAGTTTGGTTTATGACTTGGAAAGACTCGAGTATAGCGAAAGAAATTGCGGAAAACCCGATAATAAATTTGTCCTATACGGACCCCGGAAGTGATCTTTTCGTATCTGTAAACGGAGTAGCTTCTCTTACTGTTGAACCGATGAAAATCGGAGAACTCTGGAGTGACATGTTCCGTGCATATTTTCCGGGGGGGAAAGATGATCCGAGCATTACTTTGATACGCGTTGATCCAACACGAGCAGAATACTGGGACGCACCCGATTCAATTGTATCGCAACTTATTATGGTTGCCAAAGCTACACTCGCCGGAAATCCGTACAAGGTTGGCGAAAACAAGAAAGTAGAACTGTAAAAGCTTTAATAGTCATCCCGACGAAATTAAAAACTTCTATGCTATCGTCGAGATGACTATTTTAATAATTAATCTTCGTCAGAAGTTCCTCCGGTATTTTCTGCATGTATTCCTTCTTCGGCGGTATTCAGCGACGCTTTATTCTCTTCCTCTCCGGCCCCTGTAACGGGGTTTCCGTGGTATGATTTTGAAGGATTTGTATCATTTTGTGTAATTCCTGTCTTGCTGTCAGAGCCTATAAAAGACGGCGGTACTTTGGTTTCCGGCTTTTCACTTTCATCAATTGAATTGGTGGGTTCAGGCATTACAGATCCTTGTGCTGATGCGTCGATCTTTCCATTATTGCCTGTCCAATTACCTTTATTATTCTCATTTATTCCTGTTGATTCTTCCCCTACTTGGTCAATATCATTATCTAAATCGTGGGTTATTCCTGAACCTGGTGCTTTGCTTCCGGCAGTCTGCCCCTTAATATTTTCATTAATGTCTTCTTGTACGCTCTTGTCCCGGTCCTGACCTTGTCCCTCTCGGTATTCATTATTTTCTAACATAATTATTGCTTTTATCGGTATTTATATACAACTAACACTTAACAAAAAACATTGTTTCCGCTAAACTTTTCAGCTCCCCTTCTGTTTCTCATAACGAAAATCATTCGACGAGCCCGGCGCTTTGTTTAACAGAATCTTTTAAGTTTTTATAAAGCAATGAGATTAATAACAGTTTTCAGCCCAAACGAAGAAATTCCGAAACCCTACACTTGCTTAGGACCAAACGTAAGTCCGCCTATGGAATTTGAAGATCTCCCTGAAGGAACAAAAAGTATGGTGCTGATATTTGAAGACATTGATGCTACACCAAAGCCTTGGACCCATTGGTTAGTTTTTAATATTCCGCCTACTACTTTAAACGTAGAAGAAGCAACTGTGCCGGAAGGCGCAACAGAAGGC
>JAYULL010000154.1:0-7324 GCA_043763625.1 Sphingobacteriaceae bacterium
GAGGCAAGGCAAGATTTATTTTTAACAAAACAAGTTTGGGCAACAGGAATAACAGTTGGCGTAAAAAAGTAATAGCAGATGAAAAGACGGCTAAACAAATTAAAGAGAAAGCAGTTAAACTGTAATCCTTTAAACAATTAAACCTATTTTTATCACAACCTTAAATTTTTAACGTATGAAATCTTCTCGTCGCAATTTTTTGCAAAAGTTCGGAGTATCGGCTCTTGCAGCTCCCTTCATCCCCGGATTGGCATCTGCAGGTATTTCTAATTTTTATAATCAACGGTACGCGGGTCCTGTTTTGCGGGTTGCAATTATGGGTTTGGGCAGTTACGGAAGCCGTGTTGCCGATGCCATGAAGGATTGTAAAGCAGCTAAATTAGTTGGAGTAATCAGCGGAACTCCCTCTAAAATTAAGGATTGGCAAACTAAGTATAACATCCCCGAAAAGAACTGTTATAACTATGGAAACTTCGATCAGATAAAAAATAACAAAGATATAGACGCGGTTTATATTATTACACCAAACGGACTTCATAAAGAACAGGCAGTTCGTGTGGCTAAAGCCGGAAAGCATGTTATTTCCGAAAAACCTATGGCTGCTAATGCAAAAGAAGCGCAAGAAATGGTTGATGCTTGTAAAAAGGCAAAAGTAAAGTTGCTGGTTGGATACAGGATGCATTTTGAACCAAAAACTTTAGAAATAATACGCCAACGAAGTGCGGGAGAACTCGGAAAAATATTATTCTTCCAGGGCTTAAGCGGATTCCGCATCGGTGGTAAACAATGGCGTTTGGATAAAAAACTCGCGGGGGGCGGAGCAATGATGGATATCGGTATCTATTCAATTAACGGAGCAAGATACATGATAGGCGAGGACCCGATTTGGGTGACGGCTCAAGAGACTAAAACCGACAAAGAAAGGTTTGCAGAGGGAGTGGATGAAACCATACAGTTTCAGTTAGGCTTTCCGGGCGGTGCTGTTGCTTCTTGCTTATCTACTTACAACATGAACGATTTGGACCGGTTTTTCATCACCGGAGAAGAAGGCTTTGCCGAGCTCTATCCGGCAACAGGGTACGGACCGATACAAGGCAGAACAAGTAAGGGTGAATTAACGCACCCTCACGTTACTCATCAAACGGTACAAATGGACGAAATGTCGGCTATAATTCTTCAAAATAAAAAGCCTCTTGTTCCGGTTGATGGGGAAGAAGGTTTAAAGGACATGAAAATTATTGATGCAATTTACGAGGCGGCGAGAACCGGCAAAAAGGTGGCTCTTAAGTTGGTATAAACATAGAGGTTAGGTGAGGCGGTAGAAGTGACACGATACGGAAGAATTTAACCGGAAGGGATATTAAGGAGCCGGATTTTTTTCTTAATGCTGCTTTTGCAGCTGTACTTCTTTAGTTGCAAAACGTTAAACTTCGATAAAATGGCAGCTGTGGTAAATGCGTCGCACGCGACAATTTTAAGGACAAAATAAACGGGTTAGGCATTGTTGTTCACGTTGCCTAACCCGTTTATAATCTTTTGCTACAGATTTATAAGATTTAAAATCTGCGATCTATTTTTTCAGAATTACTCCGCAGCCAATTCTGCTACCTGAATTCCCGGTTGGTTGAGTCTGGTAGTCATCTACTCCGGAATGAACAATAATTGAGCGGTTAAGAACATTAGTTTTTTCGTCGCCTCCAATACTCCATCTTTTGCTTACAAGCTTTATTTCGCCTTCGCCTGTTTCACTTAAAGTAATATTTCCGATATCTCCCGAATGGTATTCCGCCGATCCCCACTTCCCGTGTTTTTCGTTTGTTGGGTTCCAATGTCCGTGGGCTCCTTTACCGGCGTCGCCGCAATCTCCGTGTTCGTGTAAATGAACCGCGACATTTTTGTAGCCCAAAGAAGGAAAGCTCAGTTTCAATTTTAGCTCCACTAAGCCGTCGTTGTTTAGTTTGAAATCAGCAGTGCCGCTACCCGCTGTATCAGCTTTTGTAGAACTGATATCAGCATGAGCTTTAGCCTTTGAACCTGCTTGATTTGCAGTATTGCAAGCAACAAAGAATACGATGCTGAATGCAATAGAAAAAGGAACAATAAATTTTTTCATGATTTCAGGTTTTAATTAAAGATTAAACAAATTTAACTAAAATAATGTTCCGAATTATCATGATAATGTTCTGCTCCTTAGGCTTTTAAAAGGCGCACACAGAAAGCACGTAAACAGAAAAATTATAGAGCAAGCAAAAATCTGTATTAAACCCAAACTTATAAAGCTATACAATACCGGGATTAAAGTTTCACCGGATTGCCCTTACAAACGGATAAGCACGGAAAGTTGAGATGCCGGAGAAACGCCGTTTGATTAAAAGAGAAATTTAACAAACCGATAGTGCCTTACCGGAATCGTAATTTAAGAGATTTTTGTAAAAATGGCTTGAAGATAAGAACTCCAAGTTTTTATGATAACGGAAAAAAAACCCGGTTTTTTCCGCAGTTTAACTGGGTTGGAACCGGAAACCGAGCGTTTGACTTTTAACCAGGCTGCCTGAGTATCAACATTTAGCTTTTCCGGATAATCTCGTGTTTTATCCCAAACTCCTTGCATCTCTCTTAACTTATTTTCAAGCTCCTGATCTTTGTTAAGTCCCTCAAGCAATTCCTCTGTGTCTTCCGGCGTAAGCTTATCGGCAATATACTTGCTTATCAGATTACGATACAGGTCAGATTGCATAAATTAGGCCACAATCAGTTGAGCTATAGTTAATACTTCTGTTAATTCTGCAAGAGAGAAATCATCACTCAAACAAAATTCTATCGCTTTATCTAATATTTCTTCATTCATGGTTGCCGGGTATTAAGAAAGATAGTCGTATAAGTGGGCGAGCGCTTTTGATAATTGCGCTTCTGCCATGCGGGGTGATATCTTTAATTCAGCCGAAATCTCTTTAAAGCTAAGATTTTCGTATCGGCTTAAAATAAAAACTGTTCTGCTTGCATCGGGCAACGTGCGCAATGCATAGTTAAGATTGTCCTGGTCATGAGATAAGATTCCGGTTCCCGGAAATAACATTTCCGAATTGTTTATGGTTTCTACGTAATGCTCTATCAAGTTTACATTTTTAACTCTTTTTATATACAGCAGAGATTTGCTGATAGTGCCTTTAAATAAATATTCTCTTATCGAAACCGCGATTTTAAGTGATTTCTTTTGTTCATAGAGTTTGCAAAAAATATCCTGAACTATATCTTCAGCTATATCCCTGTCCAACACAATTCTATAAGCTGTTTCGCATAATGGTTTGTAGTTTACTTGAAATAATGCTTCAAAGCTTGTTATGTCTAAAAGAAGAGCCATCTTCGTTTGTATGATATAATTAACACAGTAATTTCCTATTATACTTTACGCCTTTTTTGGTTGAAGTGCTACAATTGTCAAAAAGAAATTTTATTAGCAAGCCTAATTTTTTAATTTCGGACGCGATTATAACCGCTTTAATTTAAAAAAGGAATGCCCGAAGGCATGAAAACTTAAAAACAAATAAATTATGAAAATTACAATAGTTGGAGCAGGAGCTGTAGGCGCAACCTGTGCAGATAACATCGCAAGAAAAGAGCTTGCCGAAGAAGTTGTATTGTTAGATATTAAAGAAGGTTTTGCCGAAGGTAAGGCCATTGATATGATGCAAACTGCTGCTTTACTAGGTTTCGATACTAAAATTAAGGGTGTTACTAACGATTACGCTGCAACTGCCGATTCTGAAGTTGTTGTAATTACTTCGGGTTTACCGCGTAAACCCGGCATGACACGCGAAGAACTTATCGGCACCAACGCGGGTATTGTTAAGGGCGTAACCGAAAGTATATTAAAATACTCTCCCAATACTATCGTGATTGTGGTTTCTAACCCGATGGACACCATGAATTACCTGACTTTAAAAACGTCAGGTTTACCCAAAAACCGCATTATCGGTATGGGCGGCGCTTTAGACTCAGCACGTTTTAAATATTACTTGAGCCAAGAATTGGGTTGCTCCCCGGCAGATTTAAACGCGGTTGTTATCGGCGGACACGGCGACACTACCATGATTCCTTTAATTAAGCACGCCACTTGGAACAGCATTCCGGTAACTCAGTTTTTAAGTCAAGAGCAACAGGAACGAGTTGTTTCGTCAACTATGGTGGGCGGCGCTACTTTAACCAAACTAATCGGAACTTCTGCTTGGTATGCTCCGGGTGCCGGAACCCTGGCGATGGTTGAAGCGATTGTGCGTGATGAGAAACGTTTGATTTCTTGCGGCGTAGCTTTAGAAGGCGAGTACGGGCAGAGCGATATTTCTTTGGTTGTGCCGGTTGTTTTAGGCAAAAGCGGTTGGGAAAAGATTCTTGATTTTAAACTAAGCGACGAAGAGCAAGGCATATTCAACAAGAGCGCTGATGCGGTTAGGGCAATGAACCAAGTGTTGAGCGATTCTAACCTGATTTAAGTGGTAGAAATACCTTTGGAGATAATAAGTTTACACGACGACGGCTTCCACCTTTTGGTGGAAGTTTTTGTTTTCGGACAAACCTTTAAAGCGGTTGTAGATACCGGCGCTTCTAAAACCGTATTCGACAAGGAGTTGGTTGAAACTTTTACAGATAAAAGTAATTTGATGTTAAGCGATAAGCTTTCTACCGGATTAGGCACAAACAGTATGGAAAGCTTCACCTTTAAACTTCCCGAAATGAAGCTCGGCGAATTTTTAGTTACCGATATCGAAATTGCCGTTTTAGACCTTTCTATGATTAATCTCGCTTACCAAAAACTTGAAGTAGGAAAAATAATCGGGGTAATAGGCGGTGATATATTTATGAAATATGGCGCTGTGATAAATTATTCGACCGGAAGCATACGACTTTCAGAGGTTGCTGATTAAGGTATTCGTCATTAGTTATTCGTCATTGGTTATTAGTCATTAGTCACCGGTCATGAGCCATTAGCCGGTCCGGCTTTTTTCTACCGGCCTCACTCTCAACTTAAATTACCTGCTTGCATCATGATCTTTTGTCCTTGGTCGCCTGAGTCCTTTGTTCTTGTTCCTTCCTCTACTTATACCCCTTCACTTTCATTGGTAAAACATATACTGATTTAGAAGCCGTAATAAACAAAGTTTTCTTGTCTTTACCGCCAAAGCAAACATTAGCGGTCCAGCTTTCCGGCACGTCTATTTGTTCTATCTTTTCGCCTTTAGCATTATAAACAGTCACTCCTTTTCCCGTAAGGTAAACATTGCCTTGACTGTCAACAGTCATCCCGTCCGAACCTTGATTTACAAACAGCGTTTTGTTTTTTAAAGCTCCGCCTTTGGCAATTTCGTAACGGTATGTTTTATTGTCACCGATATCTGCTACATACAAAATTTTTCCGTCAGGGGTTCCCACAATTCCGTTAGGTTGTTTATATTCTGCATCTACCGCCACGGGGGTTTTGCTGCCCTTTTTTAGAAAATATAATTTTTGGCCGTCAAGTTCAATTTGTTTACGGTTCCACCAGGGCCGCTGGTAATAGGGGTCGGTTAAATAGATATTTTTTTGCTTCGGGTCAAACCATACATCATTTGGCCCGTTCATTTTTTTCCCCTGTAAATCCGAAACCAAAATCCTTATTTTTCGGTCAGGTTTTATCAGCCATAGCTCGTTTTTCTCGTCTGCGCACGAAAGTAAATTATCTTTATTGTCGAAAATCATTCCGTTAGATCTTCCCGCTTTTTCCATGAAAATGGAAAGCTCACCTTTTGTGTCGTATTTCCAAATTCTGTCGTTGGGCTGGTCGGTAAAATAAATGTCGCCCTTTTTATTTGAGGTAGGCCCTTCCGTAAAACTGAATTGGCTTGAAATAAGTTTAACTTTTACCGGCCCGTCAACAATTGCACTTTCCGTGGTGTCATTTAATTTTAGTTTTGAAACGGTTGATTTAAGGTCGATAGCTTTGGACACCGAATAACTGAATAAAAGGCAAAAAACGATATAGATAATTTTTGATCTGTTCATGTTGATTTGGTATTAACCGATTAAGTAGAACTAAATGTTTTGTGTAACGGCTCTCATTTTGTTTAAGCCGGTTTGGGCTACTTTTAAAGCGTCTTGTGCATAATACGTTTTATTGAACACTTCTAAAGATATTGTAAGCGGTTTACCCGGATTCGACAAGGTTTTTAAAACCCGGCGAATAGGAGCTATCCCGTCGCCGGCATAAACTCGATCCGCGTCAGTGATTTTTGCCGGGGGCAAAGTTGCCGGGTAATCGTTCATGTGCAATATTTCAACAGCAGTTTTACTTACTAAATTCAATGTTTCTATACTCGAGCCGCCCTTATATAAATGAAAGATATCTAAAAGCACTTTTGCCGACGGGTGGCCGCTTTCCAGGGCCACATACATAACTTCGCTAACGCGGCTTAAGTTTTGCGAAAATCCCCATAGTTCCAAGTGCGGCACTACTCCTGTTTTATCACCCAGTTCTAATATAGTTCGGTAACGTTCGGCTGCCTTTTTAAGATCAAGTCCCGGATTTTGAGTTGCGCCCATCGGCGGGGCTGCCGTTCTTTTACAGCCCAAATCGGCCAGCATTTCCATTTCCTGCTTCAATTGCTCAACTCCTTTTTTACGGGTGTCGTCGTCATCTACAATCCATTGAGCGAAGCCGATAGCATTTTGAACGGTTATACCTAAATCATCTAATCGTTTCTTGGCAGCCTTAAGGGTTCCGCCGTTATTTAAATAGGTTTGTAATGTATCCATCCAAATTTCTACAGAACGAAATCCTGCTCTTCCTGCTGTTTCCAACTCCTTGATAAAGCCTAAATTATGTCCTTTTATGGTGCTCATATTTAAGCAATAGTCGAATTGCAGTTTGCCTGCGGGGGGTTGAGCTTTAAGAATTTCGGGCATTATAGATGCGGTACCAATAGCAGCAGCGCCTTTTAAAAGGTTGCGGCGGTTTATAGAAAAATCAGACATACGGTTTTACGGATAAGCCACTAAAATAGAAAAAAAATCGAAGCCGCCTTAATTCCGGTAAGTAACAAGTTATAGTCGAAAAATTGAGTCGCGATTTCTTAATGAGATTAATCGCGGGCCGAGTTTTCATCCGGTACATAAATTCCATACTTTAGTTCAATATCTCGAACGACAGCACCGGTTATGAAACTATTTCTTCTTTTTATTACGCTATTACTCATGCATCCTTCTGCTTTTGCAAACGATTATTATTTGAGCAACAAAGGAAACGACACCTATCCGGGTACAAAAAGCAAACCTTGGAGAAGTATCGCGAAAG
>JAYULL010000155.1:0-29627 GCA_043763625.1 Sphingobacteriaceae bacterium
CCTGACAGGCTCAATTGTTTTTTCCGGTGATTATACAAGAGACGGAGCACATTACGGTTTTGTAACCCAAGCATTCAAATTAGTGTTGCGTAAAAAATAATTAACTATCTGACCTAGAAGAAAAGAACATCACGACCAATATATAATTAAGTTTTCCTTTAATAAAAACCCGGCAAAAAGTAGATTTAAGTTGCCATAAATATGCGTGCCTCCGGTACTTTTAGTTAAGGATGGCGCTTTGAAAGATTAAAAATGCAATTGTTGGAAATTATCGAAAGAAGGGAACAGTAGAGTTTTCACATTAAGCACAGCTTTAAGAATTAATGGAATTTAACTTATTAGGTATAATAAAATGAATAAAATACAACGATTGTACGTCCTTATAATGCCGATTTTTTTATCAAGTATTTGTTTGGCAAGTGTCCCGCCAATTCGGCTTTTATCGCCTGACGGAGAGCTTAAAGCCAGTGTTAGTTTAAGCGATAAAATCTATTACACTATAGATTTTAAAGGCAGTAAAATTATACTGCCTTCGCCTATTTCAATGGAGTTGGGTACGGGTACTACACTTGGAGCACATCCTGTGCTTTTGGGTCAAAAATCGATTAAAGTAAATAAAGAAGTCCCAACTCCCTTCTACGGACGCCGTCGTTCTATCACAGACAATTACAACGAGCTCACCCTTATTTTTAAAGGAGGCTTCGAAGTCGTGTTCAGGGTATATAATGAGGGATTGGCCTATCGGTTTAAAACGAAGCTTCCGGGAAAAATTATCATTAAAAAGGAAGAAGCTTCGTTCAATTTTGCAGGAGATTATCCCTTATATTATATTCCCAAAGTGCAATTAGATAACTCAGGAGAAGGCCGCTACTCCATTACAGAAATTTCAAAAATTCCGGACGATGTCTATGGACTTACCCCGGTGCTGGCTGCTATCCCCAACGGCCCTAAAGTGGCGATTACTGAGGCTTCACTTTTTGATTATGCCGGATTAAATATCATGCGGAATCCTGCAGCTTCCAACGCTCTTAAAGGAACTTTTGCTCCTGATGTAGCGGAAGAAGAGCCTAACGGTTGGGTTTATAAAATAACCAAACGCAAAAACTACATCGCAGAAACAGTCGGTCGGCGAGATTTTCCGTGGCGGATTGTAACAGTAGCAGAGGACGATGCGCAGTTGGCGGATAATGATATGGTGTATAAATTGGCTAAACCTACTGTACCCTCAACCGACTTAAGTTGGATAAAACCGGGCAAAGCAGCGTGGGACTGGTGGGCAGATTGGTCAGTTAAAGGTGTAGATTTTAAGGGTGAGCAAGAAAGCTTGGAGTATTATAAATATCTTATTGATTTTGCTGCCGCCAATCATTTGGAATATATAGAAGTATCCGTCGGGTGGATGAACGACCAAAATATCCTGAATGTAAGCCCTAAGATTCGTATGCCTGAGCTGATGCAATATGCGAAAAGAAAAAAAGTGGGAGTAATGGTTTGGGTAGTCGCTCAAACGTTAGAGCGGCAGTTTAAACCTGCTTTTGATTTGTTTACACAATTAGGCGTAGCAGGCGTTAAAGTAGATTTTATGGAAGCAGATCATCAAGGACGTATTAACTACTACGAAAAGATTGCTCAAGAATGCATGAAACGAAAACTGATGGTTTATTATCACGGAGCGTGCAAACCTACCGGTTTGGAGCGTACATATCCTTGCATCATTAATTACGAAGGTGTCCAGGCAAATGAATGGAACAAATGGTCGAAAGACGAAACGCCCGGGCATACGGTAAATGTAGCATTTATACGGTCACTTGCGGGACCAATGGATATGAATTGTGGTGCTATGCGCAACGGGCAAGGCGATGCATTTACTGTGAGTAACAGTTTGCCGATGAGTCAAGGAACCCGCTGTCACCAGTTGGGCATGTACATAACCTACATAGCGCCGTTTTCAATGGTTGCAGATTCTCCGGATGAATATATCAGCGATAAGCATTGTATTGACTTAATTGCATCTATCCCTACCGTTTGGGACAACTCCAAAGCTATAGCGGGAAAGATTGGAGAATACATTGTTATGGCGCGCAATAAAGGAGCAGATTGGTTTGTTTCCGGTATTAACAACGAAAAGCCTTTAAAAGGTGAAATGAAGCTCGAATTTTTAGGAGCCGGAGCTTACACCGCTCAGATATTTTCGGATGGGGTTAATGCAGATAAAGTGGGAACTGATTACAGCATTAAAACTATCCACGTTACTTCCGGCACAATCATTCCTTATAAAATGGCGCCGGGGGGCGGCTTCGTAATTAAAATTTTAAAGAAGTAAGTAGCTTTTTTAATCTTCTATATTTGATGAAAAGCTTTCAATAAGAATTTTGCCAACTATCAATAGGGTTAAAGCTAGTTTGATTTTAAGCCGCATAACGTAATTAGTCAAGAGAAATGACTGCTAAAAAGCCTGTTTTCTTTATTCTTGTTTTTATAGTTCTTTGGTTCTTTGCTACTTTTTCCACATCTGCACAATTAAGAATAGTGTGTATCGGGAACTCAATTACACAGGGCAAAGCCGGAATAAAGCCCGACAGCAGCTACGAGTTCAGTTACCGCCCTTGGCTTTGGGAAAAGCTAATTAAATCCGGATTTAAAGTGGATATGGTTGGCTACAATCCCTACTTTTTTGATGAGAGCGAGGGCAATTTGACGATGAAATTTGAGACAAACAGTGTTCCCTTTGATCGAAACGCTGAGGCTTACTACGGTATCACGAGCGATCTCTTCTTGAACGGAAGTCCGTCGGCCGGCTGGACGGGAGCCCCGCTGCCAAAATTTAGCGATAGGATAAACGACCCCAAAAAAGGCTATACGGCAGATATAGCATTAATTCATGTAGGAACTAATGATCCGGATAGCACCGCAGACCAAGTCGAAGCTACCAACCAAAATATCCGAACAATAGTGCACGTGCTTCGAAGCAAAAATCCCTCGGTGGTAGTTTTGGTTGCCAAGCTGATTACAGGCTGGAAAAAATAAATACCCGTGTTGTTTCCTTATGCGGCGTGTGGAATACTACGCAATCACCGGTAGTTGCTGTTGATTTAGCAACAGGATTTATCAATGATCCTAAAAATAAAGGCTCAATGACCTATGATTATGTTCACCCGAATAAAGCCGGGCAATTGTTTATGACGGAGAGGTGGTATCGAGCAATTTTGCAGAACTTGAATGATAGAAATTCTCCGACTCTTAAATCAAAGCAAATTGCTGTAAGTAAAAGCAGCAGTTCTGCAACTTTGTCTTGGGCTAAGGCAAAGGATAATTACGGGATCCAATGTTATATTTTAATTGTAGATGGAAAGGTAGTGGCTAAGACCGGTCCCGATAATGAACATTATACACTCCATGGCCTTTCTTGGGGTCGAAATTATAAGATCGGTATCGTTGCCCAAGATTGGTCGGGCAATACTTCTAAGGAAGTGTTTAAAATGGTACAACTAAAAAAATAGCAATGCGGTGTTTTCGGGTTCTTTTTTAGTAACTCTTAAACGATTACCCGACAATCTCTCTTTTTGTGCCTTTTAAATTAATGTCTACTTTTAGCGGATGAAAACCGACTCGCTTTCATTAAAGGCCTATACAGAAATCAGAAGGAAAATTCTTTCTCAGCAGATAGGCGCAAATACTCGTTTAAAGGAAGACGAATGGGCACTTAAAATCGGCGTAAGCAGGATGGCTATACGCGAAGCTCTAAATAGACTGCTAGGAGAAGGTTTATTAAAGGTGGGAGATAAGGGCGGCTATTTTGTTAAGCCTATGACAGTAGAGGACGTAAAATTAATTCGGGAATTAAGAGAGATATTAGAGATAGGCGCATTAAGGCTGGCATATGAAAAAATTACGCCGGAAGAAATCAAACAATTAGAAAAAATATGTGATGATTTTTCGATGATGGCCTCTCAGGGCTACGTAAGCGGCACGTGCGAAGCTGATATAAAATTTCACGAAACCTTGATGAAAAGCGCTCATAACGAGAAGCTTCTACACATCTATATATCAGGCCATATTCCCTTATTTCATGAAAAAATAGGCAAAGCGCTTTGCACAATAGACGATCATGAACAAACAGATAAAGAGCATCGGCTAATCGTGAAAGCACTAAAGGCACGAGATCTGAAGCTGGCCGAGGAAACATTAAGTGCTCATTTTGAAAGAGGTGTAGCTGCTGTACTTGATATAGAGTAACCCCGCTCCGGCCGTTTTTTTGGTTTAATACATCAATAGCCAAGCACAAAATGCCGAATGTTTTACTCGGAAACCCGTAATCGGGAGCCTCTTCCGGTAACCTTTCCGCATCCATAAAAATAAATTAAGGTTCCGGTAAGATACTTCTCTTCCCTTCTACTTATTAAAAGATTCGCGTCAGGTTCAAGGGACGAATTCCTACTTGCAGATCTTTCCTAAGAAGTTTTCCTTTAAAAAAGTAAACAAAAAATAAAATAAATTGTAAACATTAATTTAATTATTTAGTTTACATTTACTTATTATAACCAATTCAATTAAACCATAATCTAAATTACTATGCTGCACTGTAATTTGCCGGAAGAGGGTAGTAAACCGTTCTTCGTGCAAGGTTTCCTAGTACTGAATTTTTTGTGTGTCACCTTAATGCTGTGTCTGTCAAACCCCACTTTTGCGCAGCAGTCTGTAAGTGGCACCGTTTCGAGTAATGACTCTGCTTTAGTAGGCGTATCGGTCAAAGTTAAAGGGGAGAACAAAGCAACTCAAACTAATGCAAGCGGCCGGTATATGATCACTGTTGGCCCTAACGCGAGACTAGTTTTTTCGATGATCGGCTACCTCACGCAGGAAATTTCGGTAAGAGATTCGAAAATCATAAACGTTCAATTAACAGTTGAATCAAAGGCACTGGAGCAAGTGGTTGTAATTGGTTACGGTACATCCAAGAAAGCCACAGTAACAGGAGCAATTGCTACTGTTAAAGGGGCTGAGTTAGTTAAATCGCCTGCTATGAACTTAAGTAACAGTATGGCAGGTCGATTAGCAGGGGTTACTGCTGTTACTCGCAGCGGCGAGCCGGGGAATGATGGAAGTCTTTTGAGAATCCGAGGTTCAAATACCTTGAATGATAATTCTCCGCTTATAGTTGTAGATGGAATTGCAGGTAGGGTATTAGAGCGGATTGACCCGGCTGACATCGAGAGCGTATCTGTTTTAAAGGATGCTTCTGCCGCTATATACGGTGCTCGAGCTGCTAACGGTGTGATTCTGATTACCACTAAACGAGGTGCCGGAGGCACACCCAAAATAACTGTTTCGCTAAATCAAGGATTCGCTTCGCCTAGTGTAGTTCCAAAAATGGCCGATGCAGCTACTTATGCGCAAATGGTTAATGAGATTAAAGTGTATCGAAACCAGAATGCTGTATACACAGACGAGGATATTCAAAAGTATAGAGACGGATCTGATCCTTGGGGGCATCCTAATACCAATTGGTTCGATGCTACATATAAACCATATTCGGCACAGCGCTACGGAAACGCTACTCTTTCCGGGGGAACTGATGCGATGCGATATTTGGTCTCGGTAGGTTATAGATACCAAGATGCTATCTACAGAAACAGCGCTACAAATTATTCGCAAGCTAATTTCAGAACCAATCTAGACGGTAAGATTTCTAAAAATATTCGTTTAAGCTTTGATGTTGCGGGCAGGCAGGAAAATAGAAATTATCCTACCCGTTCCGCGGACAATATTTTTTCTTCCGCCATTAGGGGTAAACCTAATGTGGCAGCTTACTGGCCCAACGGACTACCGGGACCGGATATAGAAAGAGGTGAAAACCCTGTAGTTTTAGTAACTGATCAAACCGGTTATGATAAAGACATTAATTATATTTTGGAAAGTAATGCAAAGCTGGATATAACCATTCCCTGGATAACCGGGCTTTCATTCACTACCAACGCCTCAATTGATAAAAATATTAAGAACCATAAATTATGGCAAACTCCTTGGTTCCTGTACTATTGGGATGGTACATCTTACGGCCCTGATAATACCCCTTCGCTTACTAAAACAGCAAGAGGCTATGCATCTCCACAGTTGTCGCAGGATATGGCTGACGGGAAAAGAACTACGTTAAACGCATTGCTTAATTACGCAACTGTTATCGGAGAAAATCATCGGATAAAAGGCTTAGCGGGGATCGAGAGGATAAAAGGGGCTTCGATGAATTTTCTAACCTCCCGCAGGTACTTTATATCTTCTGCTGCCGATCAACTTTTTGCCGGCGGAGATCAGGATATTGCTAATAGCGGATCGGCAAGTATTAACGCTCGTTTAAATTATTTCGGCCGTTTAAATTATAGCTTTAAAGAGAGGTATTTGGCAGAGTTTGTGTTCAGATACGATGGTTCATACATATTCCCGGTAGGTAAACAGTTCGGATTCTTTCCGGGAATATCTTTAGGTTACCGTATTTCGGAAGAAGCTTTTTGGAAGAATGACTTGTCCTTTATAAATAATTTCAAACTACGCACTTCCTGGGGTAAAACCGGAAATGATTTAATAAATCCGTATCAATACATTCAAAGTTATGGCTTCGGCAGAAATGCGGTATTCAACGGTACTACTGAAAATAAGTCATTGCAAGAACTTCGCATACCAAACCCGTTTGTTACTTGGGAAGTCGCAAACCAATCGAACGTAGGATTTGATGCGCAATTGCTTGACGGTCACTTAAGTTTCTCGGCTGATTATTTCCATAACCTTCGAACCAATATCTTAAGTTTTAGAAATGCCTCGGTACCGGCTACCACCGGCTTAACTCTTCCACGCCAAAACATCGGTGAAGTGTTAAACAGAGGTTACGAATTTGAACTGGGTTATCGCAATCAAACGGGCAACTTCAGCTACAACGTTTCGGTAAACGGCGGCTACCAAAAAAACAAAATACAATTTTGGGATGAAACTCCCGGAGCTCCTGTTTACCAGAAATCCACGGGGCATCCTATGAACACTTCTTTGTATTATGAAGCAATAGGAATATTTAAAGATGAAGCGGCTGTTGCAGCATATCCGCATTGGGATAATGCACGTCCGGGTGATATTATTTTTAAAGATGTAAACGGGGATAATGCAATTAACGGCTTGGATAGGGTTAGAAGTGATAAAAACGATATACCTACTTTTTCCGGAGGCTTAAATCTTGATCTGGCATATAAAAACTTTTATGCAACAGCACTTCTGCAAGGAGCTTTAGGGGCAGTACGAACTCAATGGACCTTCTCCGGCGAAAGCGGTAACTTCTTAGCCGAGGATGCTAACGGGCGTTGGACACCTGAAAACCCCGATGCAGAAAAACCGAGAACATGGAATTTTACCGATGAATACTGGGTTGGTAACTATGGCGCTAGCAATACCTATTTCATGCGAAACAACAATTATATGAGACTTAAAACACTCGAGGTGGGATATAATATACCGGGTTCTCTAATTAACAAAGCCGGAATAAATAACGTGCGAGTTTATTTAAGTGGGCTTAATATTTTTACTATTGATAAACTTGAAAACTTTGATCCGGAAACTAGCGGCAACAACCCCTACCCATCCAACAAGGTGTACAATTTAGGCCTGAGCGTAACTTTTTAATCGAATGAAAATGAAAAAGAACACTACAATATTTTTGTTTCTGACAGTCCTGTTATTATCAGTCACAGCATGTAAGAAAGATTTTCTTGATACAAAACCTTTGGATGAGTTTTCTAACGGCGACACTTGGAAGGACCCGGCCCTGATACAGGCATATGTTAACGGTATTTATAGCAGTATTAATAATCCTGCAAACGGTGGCGACGGCGTTTTAAAGGCTGAGTTTGTGGACGAAATGCATGATCAGTGGTATAACTTTCGTTCATTCCATAACTCTTTAATGACGCCGGACGATAATGCCAATTGGTTTCAGGAAGATTGGACCAAAATGTATAAAACGGTTCGAGCATGTAACATGTTTTTGGAAAACATAGACAAAGGCGGTGCCAACTTTGATACTACAAAAGTAGATGATAAAACGGTCAAGGACCGAATGAAAGGCGAAGTACACTTTCTGCGAGCTTACTTGTATCATCAGCTTACATCCTTGTACGGGGGCGTTCCGATTATCGCTAAAGTTTACGGGCTTACTGACGATTTTAATGTTAAACGTGATACTTATGCTGATTGCGTAAAGTTTATAATTGCAGAGTTAGATGCCGCCGCAACTTTGTTGCCTCGCGTACAAAGCGGCGCAAATAAAGGACGTGCAACCTTAGGAGCTGCATTGGCTTTAAAAGCTAGAGTTTTGTTGCACGCAGCAAGCGATTTGCACAATACTGCCGTGTTTCCGGGATACGCACAGCAAGAACTGCTTAGATATACAGACGGAGACAGAGCAGCCCGTTGGACAGCAGCCAGAGATGCGGCTAAGGCTGTAATGGACCTAGGTTTATACGGCTTGTATAAGGAAAATCCCGCTCCCGGTGATGATATAGTTAAAAATCTTACTGATCTTTTTCTTCTAAAAAGTACTGAAGAAGATATTTTTGTTAGGAACTATGTGGGCAAATCTTACGAAAATAATTTAGCCCTTGTTGCCGGTCCAAACGGATACCATTTGTATGGAGAGGACACTCCTGCAGGTGAAATGGTAGATGATTATGAGATGGCCGACGGTACAAAATTTGGCTGGAATGATCCGGTAAAAGCCAAAGAACCTTATAAAAATCGGGAGCCTCGTTTTTATGCTAATATATTGTATGAAGGTGCAAAATTTAAAACGCGTCCGCCTGATGTTGTAGGATTAGATCCGCTAGGGGTAATCCAAGTAGGCACTTGGCAAAAGTGGGATAATGCTTCCAACAAAATGGTAGAAGTTTACGGGATAGACAGCCGTAAAGGTCCGATTGAAGATTTTAACGGAGGTTATACCGGCTATTACTTACGTAAATTTATCGACCCTAGTGTCGACGGTCAATTCTTCGGGCAAGATGTACCTTGGCGTTATATTCGATTTGCTGAAGTATTGCTTAACTATGCTGAAGCCTCCATTGAACTAGGTTTTGACGCTGATGCTCGTTCGGCTATAAACAGAATCAGAACACGAGCCGGACTGCCGCCGGTAACGGAATCAGGCGCCGCATTAAAACAACGTTATAGAAACGAAAGACGAATAGAGTTGGCATTCGAAGAACATCGTTTTTTCGACGTAAGAAGATGGGTTATTGGTCCGCAGGTATACAAGCAATTAAGTGGTGTAAGCGTTTTATATAAAATTAATGACGATAAAACTACGGCAACCATTCCTACTATCACACCGATAGTTGTTCAGCCTAGTGCGTGGTTAGATAAATCTTATTTCTTTCCTATAATAAGGGATGAAATGAATAAGAATTCCTTGCTGGTTCAAAACCCGGGATATTAATAGTTAGAATTATATTTCAGTTAGTAGTTAGTTACAGTTTGGTAGTGCGAACTGCAAAAGGTCGGGATTCCCGGCCTTTTGATTTGGGTTTGTAACAGCGAGAAAGGGGCAACTTTTTTGTTTGCTAACTTACTTTACCGCTTCGGTGGGCTGAATTTTTGCCGAGTTGGTGTTTACTGCTCCATAAATTATTCAACTTGCCAAAAACAGATTTTTTGGTATTAACTGATTTGTTTTGTATTAAAACGCCTCCTATATCTTTATTTTTGACAAGAGCTCTGCTCCCGGTTTCTGTCCGGCCAATTGTCCGCCGTCGGCAATTAATATTTGCCCTGTCATAAAACTGCTTTCATCAGAGGCCAAGAATAAAAATAATGGAGCTACTTCTTCTACTTTTCCCGGGCGATTCAACGGAATGTATTGTTTAACAAAGTTCTCGGTAAATTCGGGCGGGTCAATTTCCAAGGACATGGGCGTTTGTATATAGCCCGGACAAACAGCATTTACCCGGATGTTAAGGTGTGCAAGCTCCAAAGCCATGGTTTTGGTAAGCATGATTACACCTCCTTTTGAAGCATTGTAATGTGCATACCCGAATTCCCCGTCCAACCCGTTTTTGCTCCCCATGTTAACAACCGCACCCTTCTTTCTGCTTGCCATTTGGCGGCAAACAGCTTGCGCAACAAAAAACATCCCGGTAAGGTTAATGTCAATAATTTGCTTCCATTCGTTTTCTTCGATGTTAAGGAAAGGAGTTTCAAAAGCAATACCTGCGTTGTTAATTAAAACATCTATAGGTTTAATTGCATCGGCTTTCAATACTGCTTCGGTAACAGCAGTTCTATTCGAAATATCCACGCAATAGGAATAGGCAGAAGCTTCTTCGTCTGCAAGTTGTTTTGCGGCAGACGTTAGATTTCCTTCGTGGTAATCGAGCAAGGAAACAATAGCTCCTTCAGCTTTAAATTGTTTGGCTATTTCAAAACCTATCCCTCGGGCGGCTCCTGTTATCAGCACATGCTTGTTTTCAAATCTATTTGTACTCATAATTTGTTAAGGCTTATTTGGTTAGTTTTACAAAACTATTATTTTTACCGACAATTGCATTAGTAAACGAATTTTTACTATTTTTGTTTACAATTTGCAGTTGTAAAACCTTAATCATTTTTAGTCAACATCGTCGGTTCATGAAGAAATCGCTAATTTCTTGGTCTGCCTTATTTGCTTGCAATCTAATGTGGGCCTTACAGTTTACTTGTATAAAACTTGTTCAAGATCAAATAGGACCGTTCAGTACTGTATTTATTCCAATGATGTTGGCAACGCTGTTTATGGTGCCCTTTGTATACAACGATGTTAAGCGGAATAAAAAAAGAAAACTAAGTGATTTAAAAATATTTGCGCTTTTAGCATTATTGGGCCAATTTCCGGCCCAGGTACTTCTTACAATAGGTACGCAACAATCTACCGCGAGTAACGGATCAATTATCAGTCTTACTTTGCCGGTGGTATCCGCATTGCTGGCCGTCATATTTCTGAAAGAAAAAATGAATACCCTGCGATGGATTAGTTTTGGCATCGCAATAATCGGGGTAGTATTGTGTTCTAAAAAGGATATTGCAAGTACGGATTTCAGCTCCAATTACATGATCGGTAATCTGCTGATTTTTTCCGGCATACTCGGCAGCGGTTATTACAATACCATTTGTAAAAAAATAGCGGAGGATTATACGGAGATGGAAATGTTGTTTTACACCTACATTTTTATGGTTGTTTTGCTATTCCCGTTTGTATGGTATTACGAAGGAAACATTCTGAAAACCATTGCAGCCTTTACAAGCAATACTTGGATCGGACTTTCGCTGCTTACGGTATTTCATAATTTCTTGTCGATGATCTTGTTCTTTGTAGCGCTGAAAAATTTGGAAGCGATACAAGTAGCTCTTTCTAATTTTTTAATTACGTTTTTCGGATTGCCGATAGCGCTAATTTTTTTAAACGAAAAATTAAGCCCGCTTACTATAGTCGGCGGCTTACTTGTATTGGTTAGTACTTTTGTCATTACCATTTGGGAATACAGGCAAAGCTCTAAACCTTCGCAGGTAAATATCCCGGCAACGGGTTAATGCGTTAAAATAAATTTTAGTTATACAACTGCTTCAATTATGCTTATCCCGACTGTTAGAATGAAAACCCTTTTATTATCACTTATTGCATTATTGCCGGTTAATTTTTGCCAAGCACAGTATAAAGTAGATTCCATGTGCGGGGCAAAAGTAAATTTGGATAAAAATGGCAAGCTTTTGGCAAGATACAAGCCGCAAGTTCCGGGCGCATCTTACATTTCGGCTGTCAAATTAGCCGTAGATTTTTTAAAGAATTGCCCCATTAGTCCAAAAAATAAGCTTCCACTATATCTTACCCACTGTTCAATGTATCGCGACGGTAAGGGCGGTTACTACGGATCAGATTGGCCGCATAATCCTATAGTTGTAAATGGTGGTCTGGTGCAAAGCTTGGCTATTGATTGGCGTAATTTTTCAGGTGATGAAACGGTAATTAATATTGCTCGCCAAGCGCTTGACCATCAGATTAAAAATGGCAGTACTCCGGCAAATTGGGAATGGGCAAATGTACCCTACGCCAGCTCCGAGGCCGGCGATTTGATTTATGACGGTGCATCGCGATTTGACACTGCTGCAACGGAAGAAAATAAGGGAAGAGGCGACGGTTCTTACGTGTTGGAAGTTGATAAAATAGGGGAAATGGGAATCCATTATTTGAAATTTTATCAAATTACCGGCGAAGAAAAATATTTAGATGCTGCTGTTTCTTGTGCCGATGCCTTATCAAAGCATGTACGTAGTGGGATTCATAATGCCAAGGGTTTAGAGTGGAAGACATTGGTGTTGACTTCTCCATGGGCATTTAGAGTTAAGGCAGAAAAAGGCGAAGTACTGGAAGATTATACATCGCATGTGGTAGAAAATCTGCGTTTGCTTGATGAGTTAATACGAATTAAAGACCGGATAAATTTAACTGCAGATAAAGCAGCCGGCTACGTGATTGCTTCAGATATTGCTTGGAATTGGTTGTATTCAAGCGAAGGACCTATAAAAACATCAATTTGGAAGGGATACTTTGAGGATATACGATGGGATCCGATCAACTTGAACAGAGTTAATAATTCTCCTATGGAATTTGCACGCTACCTGCTTAGGTATCCGCAACGCGATAAAGAAATAGCGGTTACCGTTCCCTCTTTAATCTGGTGGGTAAAAAATACCTTCGGCGAAAGAGGCATGAGTGCTATTAATGAGCAAACAGGTTGCTACCTTCCTATGGGAAGCCATACTGCGCGTTATGCATCAATTTGTGCTATGTGGTACGAACGCAGCGGCGACAAATGGTTTAAAGAAGAAGCCTACAGGTTTTTTAACCATGCAACCTACATGGCCCAACCGGATGGAGTTGTTCAAACCGGCCACAACTGGGGTAGCGAAATTTGGTTTAGCGACGGTTATACAGATTATATCCGCCATTTTATGGAAGGTGTCGCTGCTGTACCGGAATGGTCGCCTGCAGGTGAGAATCATCTATTGCGATCCACCTCGGTGGTCCAAAAAATTAAATACACCGATAAACAAATTGAATATCAAACTTTTGATCAGGATGCACAGGAAGTATTGCGTCTTGCCTCTAAGCCTCTGGGGGTTTCGGTTAACGGATCAGTGATTAAAGAAGCGAAAAGCAAAGTTGCTGAAGGCTGGGTTTGGGAACCGCTTTCAACCGGAGGAGTACTGCGGGTTCACCACGTAAGGGGTTCAGGTGTTGCAATAAATATGGGTAAAAAGGTTATTTAATTAATTGAACCTTTCAATGGATAAACAGCGGTTGCGAAGTCATAAATGGTTTTACGGAGCCAATGAAACAGGCTTATTGCACAGAGGGGCATTGAGAGCCGCCGGCTTTGATATGAACGGGTATACCGGCCAGCCTATAATCGGCATCGCGAATACATGGGGCGAGTTGAACAACTGCAACATGAGTTTACGTAGGGTAGCCGAAGAAGTAAAAAAAGGCATCTACGAAGCAGGAGGCCTTCCGCTCGAATTTCCGGTAATAACCTTAGGCGAAGAGCTGATGAAGCCAACAGCGGGTTTGTACCGCAACCTATTATCGATGGATGTAGAAGAATGTTTGCGTTCTTATCCTATCGACGGAGTTGTCCTTCTCGGGAATTGCGATAAAACAGTCCCGGGCTTATTAATGGGTGCCGTAAGTGCAAACCTGCCGGCGATACAATTAAATGCCGGTCCAAAGAAAGTCGGCGTTCACAAAGGACAACGACTTGGAAGCGGGACGGACCTTTGGAAATACTGGGATGAATTGCGCATGGGTCAAATTGATAATATTGAGTGGGAAGAAATCGGTAAGGCCCTGAGTTGCGGATACGGTTCTTGTAATACTATGGGCACTGCATCTACCCTGAACGGCATACTGGAAGCATTAGGCATTATGCCGCTGGGATTAAGCACGCTGCCTGTCGAAAGCGAAAAAAGATCTGATATTAATTTAAAAGCAGGAAGGCGGATTGTAAATATGGTGCATGAAAACCTTCGACCTTCAGGTATTTTAACTAAGAATGCGTTTAAAAATGCCGTGACGGTTTGCATGGCGCTTGGCGGTTCTACTAATGCCATTATCCATCTAACTGCAATTGCCGGACGACTTAATATTTCACTTTATCCGGAAGTATTTAATGAGATAGGAGCAATAGTTCCTTGTATTTCTAACGTACAACCTGCAGGAGAATATTTGATAGATGAATTTAATGATGCAGGTGGAGTTCCGGCAGTAATGAAACAATTGGGAGAACTGATTGATACCGAAGTAAAAACATATACCGGCGAAAGCTTGGTTAATCTTTTAAAAGACGTAAGTGTGGTGGATGCTAAATTGATTACAGAGCCGTCATCTCCGGTTACCGGCGCACCTACTATTGCTATTGTTACCGGCAACTTGGCCCCTAACGGCGCTATTATAAAAGTAGCTGCCGCGTCTGCATCATTACTTGTACATACCGGTTTTGCTGTTGTTTTCGAAAACTACGACGACATGCTTAGTCGCATTGATGAAGAAGATTTACAGGTAGATAAAACATCGGTTTTAGTATTGCGAAATGCAGGCCCAAAAGCAGTACCCGGAATGCCGGAATGGGGTATGATACCGATACCGAAAAAGCTGAGAAAAGAAGGTGTTACCGATATGGTTCGCATTAGCGATGCGAGGATGAGCGGAACCAGTTTCGGGACAGTGGTTTTACATGTGGCGCCGGAAGCTGCAGCGGGCGGACCTTTGGCATTAGTTGAAAACGGCGATCAAATAACCTTAGATACACCTAATCGAAAGCTTACTTTAGAAATAAGTGAAGAAGAACTGACCGGGAGGGCGAAATTGTGGCAACCTCTCGCCGGCAAACACCGGCGGGGTTATCCTCATTTATTTATTCGAGAAGTTTTGCAAGCTGATCAAGGGTGTGATTTCGACTTTTTAAAACCTAAGAGCGATGAAGATTTAGCTTTTATTGAACCAATTGTAGGAAGATCGTAAAGCATGACACCGGTAACAAACACTTCGGCTCAGCTTGCTTACGCGGCTGCAAATATTCTTGGCGAGGGCCCGGTGTGGCATTCAGGGCGAAAAAGTTTTTTTTGGGTCGACATTGAAGCAAAAGAACTTCAGGAAATAAAATGGCCCTCTCGGGAAGTAAAAGTTTGGGATATGCCTAAACGCATCAGCGCAATAGTAACGTATGGGGAGAACTGCTTGCTTGTAGCTTTGCAAGGCGGGTTAGCGGTATTTGATATTGAACCGGGGCAGTTGAATTGGTTTGTTGATTTAGAAAAAGACATAGTCGGCAACCGCCCCAATGACGGGAAATGCGACTCCTCCGGCCGATTCTGGGTAGGTACAATGGATGTAGGAGCAAAAAATTATTCCGGATCCCTGTACAGTATTGATCAAGACAAAACGATAACCAAGCATCTTTCTTCACTTTCTATCTCGAACGGACTCGCTTGGTCGCACGATGATAAGTGTTTCTATTTCATAGACAGCTCTTTATACCGTGTGGACAGGTATTTCTTTAATCCCGGGAAAGGTAAGCTCGAGTTCGACAGCACCGCTGTTCGGATACCACAAGAATCGGGAATGCCTGACGGTATGACTATTGACGAAGAAGGAATGCTTTGGGTAGCACACTGGGACGGCTTTTGCGTATGCAGATGGGATCCGAATACCGGAGAAATGCTGGATAAAATTGCTGTTCCGGCTCCGCAAGTTACTTCTTGCACCTTCGGTGGAGAAAACTTAGATGTATTATTAATTACCACAGCCCGAGTAGGATTAAGAGAAGAGACCCTATTGCAATACCCGCAAAGCGGACACTTGTTTTTTGCCACTCCCGGAGTAAAAGGAGTTCCGGCAAATAAGTTTAGAGATTAAAATGATATAACGTTAATAAATTAATATGAGTAATACTATTTACGGAGCGGTTCCCATTATTCCTACTCCCTTTCACTCTGACGAAACTATTGATGAAGATGCGTTGTGTAATCTGATCGATTTTGCCGTTTCTTCCGGATTACAAGCTGTTTGTTTGCCTGCTTATGCAAGCGAATTCTATAAATTAACAGATGCGGAGAGATTATGGGTGGTAAAAAAAGCTGTTCAACATGCTGCCGGCCGTTTAAAGATCGTTGCTCAATCTAATCATCCGTCACTTAAAGTTGCAATAGAATTGGCAAAGGCAAACGTTGAAAGCGGTGCAGAAATTATCTCGCTGGCCGTACCGCGTATTTTCAACTTGCCCGAAATATCTATCAAGGGCTATCTGTCTGAATTTTTCAGTGCGATACCCCGTACCCAAGTTTTAATACAAGACTTTAACCCGGGTGGCTCTTCTATTAGTGTAGAGTTGATTAAGGAGTTATGCCTGCAACACTCCAATTTTAAATACTTAAAGCTCGAGGAGCCGCTTTGTGCCCCTAAATTCGAAGCGATTATTAAAGCAACAGAAGGAAAAGTCCAGGTTTTTGAAGGTTGGGGCGGATTGTATTTACTAGAATTAATACCTGTGGGAATCGGCGGTGTTATGCCGGGACTTGCTGTTGCAGATATTCTCCAAGTGATATTTAATCTTAGAAAAAACGGAGAAAATGACAGGGCATTTGAACTCTTCGAAAAAGTGATGCCTCAAATCTTTTTCTCGTTACAAAATATGGAGTTGTTTCATTATGCTGAAAAGGAATTATTGATGGCGAGAGGGGTGCTTAAGAACAGTATATCGCGAAAAGCAGCCTATATTCCGGATGCGTCGACCATTGCTTACATAAAAGAACTAAATCTTAGAATATTAAAAGTCGTTGACGAAATTAAGCAATTGGCGTAGTCGTTAATCGCTTGCCGTATTTTTCCGCTACATTGAATATACCATACAGGTTAAAGCCTAAATTTTTAATAATTTTTTTAGTATGAACTTTAAAAATCAAGTTGCCGTTATTACCGGTGCTGCTTCAGGCATTGGCTTAGCTATAGCAAAAAGGCTTCTGGCGTATGAAGCTGATGTTGTTTTGATGGATATTAAAAAAGAGGTGCTCGAGAAGGAGTTCGAAAATTTTGGAAATCGGGCAGCGCTTTTTGCAATCGACATCACCGATCAAACTGAAGTTAAGAAAGCAATTGACACAGGGGCAGCAAGTTTCGGTCGCATCGATATCTTAGTAAATTGTGCGGGGATCACCGGTATTACTAATGTTAAATCGCATGAAGTAACAACTGAAAATTTGGAACGCGTTTTTGCAATAAACTTTATGGCAAGCTTTTATACATCACAAGCAGTATTACCTTATATGATTAAAAGGCAATACGGACGAATATTACATCTTGCTTCAATTGCCGGTAAAGAGGGCAACGCGGGCATGCTGGCATACTCAGCCTCAAAAGCAGCTGTTATCGGCATGGCAAAAGTACAGGGGAAGGAATACGCGGAAATGGGCGTAACGATTAATGCCTTGGCACCCGCTGTGATAAGGACCGCACTTGTAGACGCTATGCCGGAGGAACAGGTGAAATATATGACCGACAAAATCCCGATGAAGCGTTGCGGAACATTAGAAGAAGTTGTTAACCTCATAAGTTATATTATATCTCCCGGAAATAGTTTCACTACAGGATTCACATTCGATATGTCAGGTGGTAGAGCTACCTATTGAAATAGAAACCGGATGATTTTAAAGTTGAAACCTGATATTATAAGACGTTTTCTCACGATTCCCAAGGAAAGATTCTCCCTTGGTTTAGCGAGAACAATGGAGAATCTTATAAGCTGTTTTAATTGATAAGATTCGAATGGAGCAGGTCCTCACCAACTTATTGACCAATGCAATTAAATATTCCGGAGAAACGAAAAAAATAGCCATTAAAGCTATTAGGGTCGGTGCATACATAAAGGTGGCGGTTAAGGATTTAGGAATTGGAATATCCAAAGAAAAACTCCCCTATGTTTTCGAGCTATTTTATCGAACGCATGATTTCTCGCCTTTAATTTCCGGGTTAGGTCTAGGATTATTTATCTCTTCAGAAATTGTAAAACGTCACGGAGGAGAAATTGGTGCGGAAAGTGAACCCGGTAAAGGCAGTACATTCTGGTTTACGCTTCCGTTATATAAGCCCAAATAATCTGCAAGGGTTTAATAAAAACTTTTTGTAATTACCTGTTTTAAGCTTTCGATATCCGGTCCTTTAAAACTTAGATCATCGATTTATTTAAAGCTCCGTAATTATACTTGCCGGTCCACTTCGGCTTTAACCCATTGAGAATTTTCGCATCGCCCACAAGAACTTAATATTTGTTGTCCGGGGAGGTTTAATGTGTTCCCGCATTTACTACAGCTGTAAAAACTATCTTCACCTGTAGCAAAAGGCGAACAAAATATATTTGCTTTCGGTATTAATTCCTCCGGAATAATGCTTAACCCCGGTTTAACCTGTTCGGGAGAATAAAAAAATACGGAAATAGATCCCGATGTTTCAAAAAAAGCCTTCTTAACCTGCCCTAAGTGTTGTACATCCTTGCCTCTTAATGATCGGAACAGATCTTCATGCGACAGGTTATTTTTCTTGATGGCCTCGACAAGAATAAGTCCCTCATCCACTACACAATCCGATTTTCCCTCCATCACAAATTCAATTTTCTTGTTTTCATTGATAATTCTTTCCATTCCGATTTGCAATAATGCAATAGTGGTAACTGCTACAATACCATGCAAAATAGGAACGTCTATTCCCATCATCGGATCACCGATAGCCGACCCAAAACTTATAATGATAGCTACTTCTAAAGAAGACAACTGGCCCATGCTCCTCTTTCCTAAAAGTCGTAACAGCAGTATGGTGTAGCCATACATGATAGTAGTTCTAAAAATTATTTCGAGCAAAAACAGTAACGGAGCCTCTCCCAGGAAAATTCGATGAAAATCGAATACTTTAAATTCATCCATGACTATTTTAAACTAACGGTTGTAACACCTGCCGCTTAAAGGAACTAACAACTTATAGTTCAAGGAAAATGACCGGCTTAAAAGTTTGTAAACTAATAAAAGTTCAGAGATTTTTTCCGGATATTTTGAGCTCTTTCAAGTTCATACAGGGAACAAAAACAAATTACTTCTAAAAGTTATTATTGCTGAACACTTATAAATCAGAATTTATGTTTTATCACATTCAAAAACTAATCAATCCTATTGTTGACGATCAGCCTGATCCGTCGGCAGCGAATGCACTCCAAGAAGGCCTGGGAGGACAGTTCGGAGAAATGCGCACCATGATGCAATATCTTTTTCAAAGCTTCAATTTTCGCGGAGACGGAATTCCGTATTTGGACTTGATTCAAGGCATCGGCATTGAAGAAATCAGCCATGTTGAATTAATCACCAAAACTATTTCGCGTTTGTTAGATGGTGCTCCTGAGTATCACGGAGGGAAGTTTGATGTGCCGGGAGCGGGCGGTGTTCCGACTATGGATATGGCCAAAGAACAGAAAAATCCACATCACTTTATTGTTGGCGCTCAAGGCGCTTTGCCGGTGGATGCTGCCGGAAACCCGTGGAGCGGTTCGTATGTTCACGCCCACGGAAACTTAGTTCTGGATTTGATGGATAACTTAGTTTTAGAATCTACGGGCAGACTTCAAAAATGTAGAATCTACCAAATGTCGTCGAATAAGACGCTCCGTGCTACGGTGGCATTTTTGATTGCTCGCGACGAAGCCCATGAGATGGCATTTGCTAAAGCACTGGAAACGTTAGGGATAGATTGGGCTAAAGCCTTACCGATTCCTAAATTTGATTCCTCACAATATCCTGAAGTTAAAAAACTGATCGATGCCGGAATTAATCGCGAGCAATACCATTTCCGCCTAGACAGCTCGCAAATGGAAAAAATATTCAGCGGCAGCGCACCGGCTAATGACGGCACGGAATTGACAACATTGAAAGAGCCTAAAAACTCTTATCCGATTCCCCCTGCACCGGAAAGACCGGAAGAATTTGCTCCGGGTTTAGACCCTGAATTACAGAAAATGGCTGATGCTTTGTCTGAATTTAAAGAAAAGACCATTAAGGAAATGACGAAAAAAGCCGGGCCTGACTCGACAAATAAAAGTTAGTTTTCATAATTTAGTTTCATTTTCTGGGGCCCTGCATTTTTGCAGGGCTTTTTTGTTAACGCGTCAAAGGCTTAAAGACTATTGAAAACAAAAAGAGCCTACAATATGCAGACTCTTCTATTTATTATTATATTATGTGTGGGTTAGCGAGCAATACGCAAGATTACTTTAAACCCGGTATAGGCAAATTCGCTTTTTAAACCTCTGTTAAAAAATTTCGAGCGCAAAACCCTTCTATGCCGGTTTCTGTCTTAATATAATACCAATCGTTATACATCCGTTTAATCAGTTGCACTACTGAGTTATGAGCTGCCTTTCCCACTATATCATAGGAAGTGCCCGGCCCTTTACGGATGTTCAAATTCGACTCCTTAGTAGCAACTTTCATTTTAATATTCCTCGCAGTCAAATCTTCCGTCTCTAGTAGATTGATAACTTCGGATATTCCCGATTGACCTTTTAATGCAGCTGCGGCTTTCTCTCCTGTTTGATCATCCGTTACCGTTCCGGAAATAGTTAATTTTCCGCCCGAATTGTCAATCTTTAAACCTTGAACCGAGACACCCGCCTTTTGAAGGACAGCCGAATAATCATTCACCTGCTGCTGATTTACAACAGCCTTATTTACCTGATCAAATAATCCCATAATTTTATTTTTTTGCTGTACAGGTTACTGTATTGCCACTGTTCTCTAATACTAATTCCTCATCGGTTAATTTTTCAATTGTATAAACCGAATTTGTTTTACCTGCTGAGGAAATTGTCGAGATTGTTTTACCCTCTTTATCTAGAGTATAGCTTCCTTGATCTGCTCCAACTCCGCCTGTAGTGGTGTAATTTCCGTCTTTTGTAAACATCATTTCTGAATTCTCTAACATGTGGGTTTTAACCGAATCTGCAAGATCTGTTGAAGTTTCAATATTTGTGACCTGCCACGTATTGGCTAATTGTTTGGCTTGATTATTTCCGCATGAAACGATTATAAATGCTAAAAAACAGATTAAACTAAGAATGCTTTTCATTGTAATAGTTTTAAACTTCGTTTTTAGTTAAAAGCCGGAATTAATAAATTTCCGGCCTTTTTTTGTTATTGTTACTTTGTTAACTGTGCGAAAGCAGGAATTGACGCTTTTCTGTAAAGTGTTTTATTCTACTTAGGAATTGGTAAGATTATTCCGCTACCGCAGCATTGTTGACACACCCTTCTGCCAAGACAGTTAAAGCCACGTCAGTTGCTTTTTCATTATCCAGCGTTTGCTGCAATAAATTAACAACCTCCGTATGTCCCATGTTTTCTGCAAAAGTCCTTAACGTACCATAAGTAGCAATTTCATAATGTTCTACTTTTTGTGCCGCCAAAATTAATGCCGCATCTCTGATCATCGTTCCTTTATCGGTGTCTGAAATTATCCCGTCAGCTTCTTCTAACAAACCCGCCATTGCGTCGCATTTCTTTGCTTCCGCTTTTTCCTCCATTAACGTAAAGACTTGATCCAGAACTTGAATGTGCACTTGTGTTTCTTGCGTATGCTTTTCAAAAGCTGAAGCAAGTTCAGTGCTTGTTGCGGCCTTTTTCATTTTAGGCAACGCTTTTAACAGATGTTTTTCCGCCCAATAGATGTCCTTCAGTTCATCGACAAAGAACTCATGGAATTCTGAATCTTTCATTTTTCCGGTAATTCCCGTTGGTTTTTTTGCTTTAGATGCTGTTTCCATGTTCTTATTTATTTTCTCAATTAACCTTGTTTGTGCGCTATTGTTTCGATCACCTAGTTATGAATTAATACATAGATTAAAATCAAAGAGTGTTCTTCAAATATTCAAAGCCTTTTGGATGTTAAATACAAAAGGGCCGGCACCCATAGATGTCCGACCCGTTTTCGTTAATACACTCCAACATTAAAATCTTTCAAGCCTGATTTTCCTGTTTCTATTTTAAAATAATCCTCCCAAACCTTTCCCTCCGGAAAGCGATTTAGTAACGCTCTCTAAATTGATGCTGGAATCATTTGGATCTTTTGCTTTACTGGCAAACTTCTGAAGCAGTCCCGGTAATGCAGCTGCGATAGCTCCTGTTACAGCAGGGGGTAAACCGAACTTACTGCCTAAGGTACCAACAAGTCCACCCGAGATCGCACTTGTTACCGGGTTTCCGGATTGAAATTGACCGGCCAGCATATCCAAAAGGCCACCGGGCCCTCCGTTACTCTCGGCCTGATTCTTCAAGCCATGTTCGAGTTGGGTAGCGACTTCCCGATTAACTTCTTCTTTCTGCTGCCCTTCAATGTTATTAGAAACTTCAGGGTTATTTCCCAATTGATCTTTAACAAGATCTAACAGTTGATCAAACATATTTTTATTTATTAATTGATTATTGATTATTAAAATCCTTTGTTTTTTTCTTCTACACTTTTACGATATATACACGGTGATCAGCATCAATAAATAACATATAGTTTAGTGTATTTTTAGTTATAACCGAGTATAAATAAAAAGCGGCGATTTAACTGCCGCTCTTGAAAGCCAATTTAGTCTGTACGTTTTGGAAAATCTTTATGCTCATCATCCGAATCAAACTTTTCTACATCAACTTCGGTCTTTCTAACTGTATCGCGGATGGTTTCTTCTCGTTCTTCTACGGTTTTATCCAGATTGATTTCTTCCACAACCCGAGCTTCCTTCGAAATTACCGGAGTTTCCATCCGCTCCATTAATTCGATCGTGCTTTCCCTTTGGTTAAAGTCGGCCTCATTAGCCGGGCGGTCTACAGATGTAGGTTCAACTTTTACATGTTCTGAGCGTAATTTTACGATTTCTTCTACCGGAGTCTCTTCGATTTTTGTATGAATTGTTGCCCCGCCTGATTCTACTTCTCGTTTACCTACTTGCAGATCTTCTTCAATGACCGGAATCGTTTGGACTGCATTCGAGCCTAGATTTCCTCTTCTGCGGTATAAGTTGTCGGCATTATTATGCTCTTGGTCATAAGCAGCAGCGCCTGCTACTCCTGCTCCGGCAAACACTTGCTGGATTGTACCCTCCATATCCGGAGTAAAGTAATCGTCATCATACTCCGGCAAAGCCTCTAATTGAGCTTGAGTTACATTCGGCAGGATAACATCATCATCGCTTTCATGTAATTCTGCAAGACCAATAGGAACCAGTACTTCACGCGCATCCAAGTCTAAAAGGTTTCCTTCTAAGTCTAGCACGATATAACGTACCTGACGAGAGGCGGGGTCAAACAATAGTTCTTCTACCTCTCCTATATATTTCCCCTGTCCGTCTTTAACGTCCCAACCTTTAATGTTAGGTTGCCCTTCTACAATTTTGAAATCACTGTCACCTAGTTCCTGTAGGTGATTATTTCTGTTTGAATTTTCATTGGTTGTCATAACTCGATTTTTTTATTTAATATTAGATAATCCCCTTTTTTGAACCGGTTATTATTTACGAATTGCTATTTCAACTCTTCGGTTTTGTGCCTTTCCGGCTTCGGTAGCATTTGAAGCAACAGGAGCAGCTTCTCCTACCGGATTCAATGAAATACGTTCAGCGGTTATGCTTCCGTTTTGTACCAGCCAGTTTTGAACTGCTTCAGTACGTTTAGCCGCAAGTTCTTTATTATACCCTGCCGATCCTTCCGAATCGGTGTACCCGTAAATTCGAACTTGTCCACCTGAAAAGCGTTTTTCGGCTGAGGCTGCAATCATTTTAAGCTTGTCCGCCGCATCTTCTTTCACGGCAGCTTGATCGCTGTCAAAAAGAATGGTTTCGTCCACGCTGTAAATGGCGTAATTCTCGTTTCCTCTCACCTCTATACCTTCATCAGTGATTTCATCATAAGCCGCTGCGGGAGCGTTTCGGTCAATATCCCAATCGTCCGTCGCATCGTCTACTACTGCTGCAGTCGTATCTGCCGCACCACTAACCACGGTTTTTTTGTCGTTACAGCCTCGCATCAAAAGGAATATTAATGCTAATGCAACTAAAGCGGCCAAAAGCCACATCCACCAATTATTGTTTTTTTTAGGTTCTACTTCTAATTGTGCCATAGTTTTTATTTAAATATTTTAATTCAACACAACACTTACTAAAACTGTTTCAAAAATTTAATTCAACCTTAATAATGCTATTTCCAGATAAATAGGGTTTAAAATAGGTTATCCCACGAATTCGTGTCGTAAAAAACAGGGATTGGTCAGGTTCAGCGAATTTAATGGCTTGGAATTGAGAGAAGGAATTACGTCAAAACCGCCCTCGGTTGAAACAGCTTATAATAACTAGGATGTTTGCATTATCTTCAATGACATCCACTCGCTTTTTCATATTCCCGAAATTAGCTGAATGAGCTCGGATGAAAACGGGAGAATAGTTATATCATTCGTTTTCCCCTTCTGTAAACGTAAAAAAGGGAGTAAACCGGCTCCCTTTAAACTAAACTAACTTTTTACTTTTAGATACCGAAAGCGCCGGCTGTCCGTTATTAGGCCGCAACCTGTCTTCTTATAGCATTCAATAGGGCGTCAATATCAAAAGGCTTGTCTATCGCATCATCTGCGCAGACAGTTCGAATATTTTCGGTTATATAAAGACTCGTCGATAAAACAATGACCGGGATATCTTTGGAAAGGTTACTTGCTTTAATCTTCTTGCATACTTCCACTTCTTCGGATTGAGGCCAAATAATGTCAATCAAAATCACATGAGGTTTAAACTCAGAAATCTTTCGAATGATATTATCAGTCGAGCTTACTGCGCTTACCCGGAATCCCTCCATCACTAAAATTTCAGAAATTATTTCTTTTATGCCTGTATCCTTTTCAATCAGGAGTATTCTTTTTTTCATCGGTAAAAATTGGATTGATAGTTAGGGATTACGATCGGTCTTTTAATAAGTTACAAGAATGTTTAATTTTAAATAAAGAGGGGCAGAGGTTTTTACAACGGGGTTATACTAAAAACAAAAGGGCTGCATACTTCGTTTTGAAAGGGTGGCAAAAGGAAGGAATAAAGTAAAATATTCTCCAATTTGTATAGGTTAAAACTAATGCAACAATTGAAACCGCCAATGTAGTTATTCAAAACCACAACCTTCGAAAGTTATATCCGCGATAAAAATCGTGAAGAAAAACCGAGGTATTGTTTGGCAAAATATCGTCTTAGCTGTTGCCCAAGGCGCCCATTGCAATTCCGGCATCTATACACTTGGTAAAATGTTCTTAAAATAGATTAGAAGCCTAATAGAACAGCGTAATTATCGCATTTTATTTCTGTTGAAAGCAATTAAGAATTCAGGCGACGTAGACATTTCTTCAGAATGCGGAGAGGCCGGAACGGAACTAGGTGCTGTAAGCAACTGAGTCTTAATAAGTCCATAAAGTTTAATCAGCGTTTCAGGAAGGGCTTTTTTAGATAAAGTAGGATGATATTTGCGTTCCAGCTCAGCCTTCTTTTCGCCCGAGGCCAAACATAGTTCCCAGCTCTCGTCTTTTTTAAACCAAAATTGCTCGGCATAATTTGCTAAGTCAAAGAGGTACAATTTTGCTTGCAATTCTATTGTGGAGTTTGTCATATTATTTCTTTTTCGGTGCTATAAATTCTGCCTTCGAAACAGTTTTTTTACCGCTTTGGTAGTCAGATGTAGTTTTTTTACCGTCAGTACCGGCAGCCTTTTTTACGTTTTTCCTCCCTTGTCTTTGCTCATAGTATTTATTTTTAATTTAGTAATGCTTATTTATTAATATCTCGCTAAATCAGTTGTAATAAAAATTCTTAAGATAATCTCACGAGTGAAAGTTTCGGTTCCTGCGTTACTAATCTATTTTTGTTGCGGATCGATTGGTAGAGTAAACCAAAAAGTAGAGCCCTTGCCCACCTCGCTGACTACGCCGATTTGTCCCTCGTGTTTAGTTATGATTTCGGCGCTTATGTATAACCCAAGTCCCAAACCCGAATACTGAATTCCCCTATTGTCACCGCGAAAATATCTATCAAAAAGGTAGGGAATATTCTCGGATAGAATTCCATGTCCTTTATCGGTAACGGATACCTTTGCTGTATCACGAACCTTTTCAATGGTGATTAATATTTCCTTTGAAGCCGGGGCGTATTTAATGGCGTTATTTATAAGATTAACGATCACCTGATCTATTCTTTGAGCATCTGCGTACACCTCTAAGTCCAAATTTCCTTGGGTTTTCAATGTGTAAATTTCTGCATCGACTTCGGGACAACAATCTTTTATCAGTTTAGAAAGGGTTACCCAAGACCTGTTAAGGTTAAGCTGTCCAATATTAAATTGGGTCACATTCAGCAGATTCTTAATCAACAAGTTCACTTTATCTAAACTTCTATTAGCTCCTTCAATAAGGCTTGGAAGCATTTTAGGAGAAGGATTATCCTTCATTCTGCTTAAAAGTTGTAGTGAAGAGGTCAGCGTAGTTATGGGAGTTTTAAGTTCGTGGCTCGCAATGTTTATAAAGTCGTCTTTTTGTTCTTGTAAAATTTTAAGATCATGTATATCTGTAGCCGTACCTATCCAAAGTTTAACTTCTTCGTTTTCATTCTTTATCGGCAGAATACTCACTAAATGCCATCGATAACACCCATCTGCCCGTTTATACCGAATTTCCCCTCGCCAATCGTTTATCTTTCCGTCCTGAATTAGATCTAATTGCTTTAAAAACCCTTGTAATTCGTCTGGATGTGTTACTAAGCCCCACCCCTGCGCTTTTGCTTGTTCATAGTCTCTGCCGGTGTAATTATACCAACGTTGATTGAAAAAACTTGCCTGCGCCTCGACAGTAATCGTCCAAGCCATTTGAGAAATAGTCTCCATCATATTACGAAATAAAGATTCGCTTTCAGACAATGCTTTTGTCCTGCCGGCTACCCTTTCTTCAAGTTCTATGTTTAGTTCTACAAGTTCATCATTAATGATTTTGACAACATCCTTCTGCTTAATAAGAAGATTATTGGCTCTTTTTAATTTCTCTTTCTCCGCTTTTAAAGCTGTTGAAATAATAGAGAGGTCTTGTGCACGCTTTTCTTTTTCTATGTTCTGAAAGATAAGTTCTTTGTTTGCAATAATTAATTGTTCAGTTTGGATACTTAGTTGTATCGCAATGTTTTTTCTTTCTTCACCCTCTCTGCTTTCTTTTAATGCTCTGTAAATTTTCTGAGATAACATAAATAACTTATCTTTCGAAACAAAATCAGTAACACCACTTTTAATAAGCTCCACCGCATTTTCCTCTCCAATAACTCCCGAAACAATAATAAACGGAATAAATGGGCGTACGCTCTGTTTAATCTGAAAAGCCGTAACGCCGTCAAAAGCCGGAAGAGCGTAATCTGATAAGACTATTTCGGGTTTAAAAGTATTTAAAGCTTTCTCAAACTCTTCCGAAGTTTGTACAACTTCGAAATTAAAATTCAATTTCGATTTTGTCAATTCACGATGAATCAGATCAGCATCAAATTGATTATCCTCAACAACGAGGATATTAAGAATGCTAGTCATTATCTTTTCATCTGAATTTTCCAAGAATCCTATGCTAGTTGATACCATTTATTGAAAAGTGCTAACTTATTGATGGGGTTGGCTTAATATCATCCAATACAAACCAATGTCTTTTATGGCATTGAAAAAATTATCGCTGTCCACGGGTTTTACTATGTAACTGTTTGCACCCAGAGAGTAGCATTTTTCTATATCGGGGTTTTCTTTAGATGAAGTAAGTATAACAACCGGAATAGATTTAAGGCTGGGATCTGACTTGATTTTTTCCAGTACCTCCAACCCGGATATTTTAGGCATTTTCAGGTCCAGTAGAATTAGTTTGGGCTTTTCCAAGATATTCCGCATAGCATAAACATCTTTGCAATAAATAAAATCCAAAGCTTCCGCACCGTCTTTAACATGATGCAATTTGTTTGTAAAGCCGCTCTTCTTTAAGGCATGGATAGTTAGGTTTGCATCATCCAAAGTATCTTCAGCAAATAAAATTTCAACATGTTCTAAATTCATTTTCTTCTTTTTAGTTTTAATTTTTTGAGGTTGGTTTTGGCAGGCTGAAATAAAAGCATGCTCCCTCGTTCAGTTTAGATTCTGCCCATACAATTCCACGATGCTTTTGCACAATTTTCTGAACTATGGCAAGGCCGATCCCGGTACCCTCGAAATCCTCCTGAGAATGTAACCTCTCAAAAACCCCAAATATTTTATCGTAGTATAACATATCAAATCCTGCGCCCTCATCTTTCACGTAATAAAAGACTACGCCGTCTTTAGTGTAAGTTCCTATGTCTATACGTGTCTTTGCTTTGTAAAGAGAATACTTGACTGCATTTGAAATTAAATTGATCCACACCTGTTTAATTAATGCTTGATCCCCCGAGGCAGTTGGAAGATCGGTAACGTGAAATTCCGGTATATTTTGGCCCTCAATATTTGTGACGTCTTCTATAACAGCGTTAACAAGAGCAACCATGTTAATTTCGGAAACAACGACCTGTTTTCTTCCTAATCTTGAGAAGGCGAGCAAATCATCAATTAATTCACCCATTTTTTTTGAATTGCTCACGATGGAACTGAGAATTTTTACCCCCTCAGTGTCTAATTCGTTTTTATAATCCTCTGCGAGAATTTTCGAGTATCCACTAATAGCTCTAATGGGGGCCCTTAAATCGTGAGAAACCGAATACGAAAATGACTCCAGATCGTTGTTTACAGATTGCAACTGTGCAGTACGATCGATTAATTCCAGGTTAGCAAGAATTAACTCTTGGGCTCGCATTTCTTTCTCTTGATTTTGAGCGGCGAGCTTTTTGTTAGCAATGATAAGTTCCCGGGCACGTTTCTCTTTTTCTTTATTTTTAAAAACCAATTCTTTAGCAACGGCTAATTCTGCGGCACGGTTTTCTTTCTCCCGCTTTTCGAAGGCGAGTTCTGTATTAGCAATAACCAATTCTGCGGCACGGTCTTCTTTCTCTTGGTTTTGGAAGATTAATTCTTTATTGGCAATCACCAATTCTGCCGCACGGTTTTCTTTCTCTTGATTTTGAAAGATTAATTCTTCATTGGCAATGGCTAATTCTGCCGCACGCTTTTCTTTCTCTTGGTTTTGGAAAATCAGTTCTTCATTAGCAATGGCTAATTCTGCCGCACGCTTTTCTTTCTCTTGGTTTTGGAAAATCAATTCTTCATTTGCAATTACCAATTCTGCCGCACGATTTTCTTTCTCTTGATTTTGGAAGATTAATTCTTTATTGGCAATGACTAATTCTGCCGCACGGTTTTCCTTCTCTTGGCTTTGGAAAATCAATTCTTTATTGGCAATGACTAATTCTGCCGCACGCTTTTCTTTCTCTTGGTTTTGGAAGATTAATTCTTTATTGGCAATCACCAATTCTGCCGCACGGTTT
>JAYULL010000156.1:0-29191 GCA_043763625.1 Sphingobacteriaceae bacterium
GGAATGTCAATCGATAAAGAAGCAGGACCATTGCTAATGAAACATATAACCAAATTATCAGTTAGCCGGGAATAGAAAGATTCAATTGTCGGAAGCTAAAGGTCAGATCTTAATTGTTATATACCGGTCTTTCATCAATGGAAATACCGGTGAAATGACCACCCTAAACCTGGCAAATCGACCACCTAAAAGGCTGGCGTAAACTGATCAAATTTGCCGGCGAAGATTTTTAGTTCGTTGCTGATTGTATGTGATAGAAATTGATTTATTTGTTCAGTTCTACAACGCCTTTCTTTTTCTCATGGATTCTCAAATCAGATCAACCCGGTCCCGGCTCTTCGGAATTTGTAATTCCGAAGTCTTCATAGGATTTGTAATCCGAATAACTATTGGGGTAAGCCTCGGTTCGTGTCCCACAAATCGAAATAGTTGAACTTTCAAAGAAATGTTTCGTGCAGACACGAAACATCGCCGGGAAGTTTCCTACCGTTCATATCAGCGCTTTTACTTGTACTTGTGTTTTAGCGGTAAAAGCTGTTAATTTGTTAGCCTGTTGCAATTAATCAGTCTTCGCCTTGCACCGGTACTAAAACAAAAATTCAACAATTAAAAAAGCAAAATCCATAATACAACAATTGTGGGAGAAAAGTTGAAAGCAACGGTTGATACAGTAAACACCGAGGAAAGGCAACAGACCTTTCTGCTTACACTCAGTGATGCACTGCGACCGCTGGAAAACCCCGTGGACATTGAAGAAGCAGCTACAAAAATAGCACTGGATTTTATGGAGGCGAACAGGTGTCATTATAGTAGCATAGAGGGAGATAATGTCATTATCCTGCAAGACGCATCGCGTGGAGATTTGCCATCCGTTTCCGGTGTTCACGCCATACGCAGCTTCGCCTTGTATAAAGCGGCATTAAAGGAAGGGCTGCCTTTTGTTGTTGATGAAGTGCATACCAACGATAAAATTGATGAAGACCTAAAAACGCTGTGTTTGCAGTCCGGGTATGGTTCATTTATCAATGTACCGGTCATAAAAAACGAAAAGCTTGTCGGGCTACTATCCCTTGTACAGAGTAAGCCAAGGAAATGGACAGACACAGAGGTGCAACTGACCGTGGAAACGGCCGAACGTATATGGGCAGCGGTAGAAAGAGCAAAAGCAGAAGAAGCCTTGCGCAAATCGGAAGAAAAATATAGAACGCTTTTTAATTCTATTGACCAGGGCTTTACCCTCTGTGAACTCATTTGCAACAAAGAAGGTAAAGCAATTGACCTTTCAATACTGGAGGTAAATACCACCTATGAAAAACAAACAGGAGTAACCAAAGAAATGGTGATTGGTAAACCCCTGCTGCAGGTTTTTCCTTCGCTCAATAAGCAGATGGAAACCTATGCTGCCGTGGTAGATGATCAGCGCCCTGTTGAGTTTGAGCACTACTTTGAAGACACTGCCCGCTGGTTTGCCATTAAAGCTTACCCGATTGAAAAGGAAAAGTTTGTCGTTTTATTCAGCGACATTACCGAACGCAAACAAGCAGAAGAAAAATTAAAGGAAAATGATACCATTTTTAAATCTATTCCTGATGCTATAATTTCTTCTGATGTTACAGGAAAAGTTACCTCGTGGAACGAATGCGCTGAAGCGCTTTATGGCTTCAGCAAAGAAGAAATGATTGGGCAAGTAATGCCTGACATGGTACCTACTCAGTATATAAACAAAGAACAACAAAACTGGCGGGAGATATTTGCCGAAAAAGGACATTGGAAAGGAGAAGTGATACAAACTTGTAAGGGGGGAAAAAAGATTTATGTTTCCGCTGCTGCGCATGTTATTCACAATACCCATGGAGAAATTACAGGTTATGTAGCTGTCAACCGTGACATCACTTTACAAAAAGAAGCAGACATTAAAATTAAAGAAAGCGAGAACCGCTTCCATACGATGGCCGATGCCTCGCCGATACTTATCTGGACCATTGATGCAAATGGCTTGTCTTCTTATTACAACAAAACGTTCCTTGAGTTTATTGGGGTTTCAAAAGATGAAGACATTGCTGACTGGAAAAAAATTGTTCATCCCGATGATATTCAGTCAACATTTGATACAATCGATACGGCCATTGCCGCACGCCGTTCTTACTCATTAGAGTGCCGCCTGTTAAGAGCCGATGGTCAATGGCGCTGGGTGCTGGCTCAAGGCAATCCAAGCATTGGCGCCAATAACGAATTTTTGGGGTTTGTAGGTTCGTCGATTGACATTACGGAACGCAAAAAAGCAGAGGAACAATTAAAAGAAAGTGAAAAGCAACAGGCTTTCCTGCTTAAGTTTTCCGACAATCTGCGGGCAGAACCGACTGTTGATGCGGTAGCTAACCATGCATTGCATATGCTTTCTGAGTATTTAAAGCTCGACCGCTGTTACATTGGAGTTTACCAACTTGTTGAAGACCGTGGCGTGTTTCCCTACCAAGTAGGAAACGAACGGGTGGCTCCAATGCCTGCTAGCGTACGCCTGTCCGATTTTCCATATGCTTTGCGGGTTGCCTTTGACGGGACGCTGGTGATTGACGATGTAACGAAGGCAGAAGGCCTGGCAGATACTGACAGACAAAACCTTAGTGCCCTTGGGCTGTGTGCCTTTGTAGCTGCTACATTGCGCCATGGTGAAAATAACCCCCTATGGTCGATGGTGGCCGTTTCAGCAAGTCCCCGCGGCTGGACTTTTAGTGATGTCAAATTGATAGAAGAAGTGACCGAACGCACCTGGGCTGCAGTTGAAAGAGCTCAAGCAGAAGAGGCATTACGCTCATCTGAAGAAAAATTTCGTACTCTTTTCACTTCCATCGATCAAGGCTTTTTGCTTGGTGAAATAATCCGCAATAAAGAAGGGAAGGGAATTGATTACTATGTGCATCAAGTAAATACTACTTATGAAAAGCAAACAGGAATAAGTGTAGAAATGGTGTTGGGTAAAACTTTACTCGAGGCTTTTCCTACAGTTGATACTTGGTGGATTGACACCTACGCTGCCGTTGTAGATAATCAATGCCCGGTAAGGTTTGAGAGATTTTTTGAATTTACTAACCGGTGGTTTGAAATCAAAGCTTCTCCGGGTGAGCAGGATAGGTTCACCATTTTATTCACAGATATTTCGGAACGAAAACAAGCTGAAAATAAAATAAAAGATAGCGAACAAGAAATACGAAAAATAAAAGAACAACTAGAACTCAGTATCCGGGCAGGCAAAATAGGTATATGGCATTGGGATGTAAAAAACGATCTGCTTCATTGGAGCAAGGAGCAAAGAGCAATTTATGGACTTGAACCATCAGCCGAATTAATTGATGTAGCACAATATAAGGCACTTGTAATACCTGAAGATTGGGAGCGGCTTAATAAAGAATTGCAAAGCGCACCCATAGCAGAAGAACAGGAATACGATTTCAGGATTATTAGAAAAGATGATGGTGAGATAAGGTGGATAAAATCCAGAGCAAGAAATATAGTAGACGAACAAGGCGAACTTCAATTTATCTCGGGTGTTAATATAGATGTAACCGAACAGGTACTAGCCCTCAATAAACTTAAAAAAAGCGAAGAAAAGTTTAAGCGGCTGGTGCAACAGGCACCGGTGGCTATTTGCGTATTGCGTGGCCAAGATTATGTGATAGAAACGATGAACGAAGGGATGTGTGCATTTTGGGGCAGAACATTGACTCAAGCATTAAACAAACCCGTATTTGATGTACTTCCCGAAATGAGAAACCAGGGAATTAAAGAACTTTTAGACACTGTTTATTTTACCGGCGAACGATGTGTTATGCAGGAACTTTCTGTTGATATAATGCGCAACGGTAAACTCGAAAATGCTTTTGTAAAATTTGTTTACGAGCCCTTGCATGAAGCCGATGGAAGCATTTCAGGAGTAATGGCATTGGCTCATGAAATTACAGAGCAGGTACTTGCGAGGAAAAAAGCAGAAGAAAGCGAAAAGAAATTTGAGGCTGCCATACTAGCCGTTGAGGGTAACATTTGGACAAACAATGCAAGAGGCGAAATGATTGGTGAACAACTCGGTTGGGCCAAATTAACAGGCCAGCGTTTCGAAGAATATCAGGGGTATGGATGGGCAAAAGCCATTCATCCGGATGATGCACAGCCAACATTAAGTGCATGGAATGATGCCGTTAATAATAAAAGAACTTTTGAGTTTGAACATAGGGTGAAGACAAAGCAAGCCGGGTGGAGACTATTTTCCGTAAAAGCTGTTCCTGCCTTTGATGAAACCGGCACTGTTCAACAATGGGTAGGTGTACACACCGATATAACGAAGCAAAAACTGGCAGAAGAGAAATTAGCTTACCGCACCGCTTTATTGGAAGCACATAATGAAGCCAGTATTGATGGTATTCTATTAGTAGACACCAAGGGGAAAATACTTTCTTTCAACCGGCGGTTTATTGAAATATGGAGCATGCCGCAGCAAATTGTTGATGCAAAAGACGATGAAGAAGCTCTTTCATTTGCAATGACACAATTGGTGAATCCGCTACAGTTTATAGATAAGGTAAACTACCTGTATGTACATCCTACAGAAACATGCCATGACGAATTGGAATTTTTTGATGGTAGAATAGTAGAGCGAAATGGTTATCCTGTACTAGGGGAAGATGGTATTTTTTACGCCTGGAGCTGGACCTTTAGGGATATTACAGAAAAGAAAAATTATGAAAAAACAATAATAGAAAGTGAAGAACGCTTCCGAACATTAGCTGAAACCCTTCCGCAATTGGTATGGATAACGAATGAAAAAGGAGCTTATGAATACGCTTCAAATCAATGGATTGAGTATTCAGGGCTCGACCCGTATGCTGAAGACACATGGGAAAAATTAGTGCATCTCGATGATTTGGAAAACCTGATGCAAGCCAAGGAAAGCAGTCTGCAAAGCGGTAAAACCTACCATGCCGAAGCGAGGCTAAAAAACAAAGGAGGTGGATATCGCTGGCATCTGGTACAGGGCGAACCTATAAAAAACGAAAAAGGAAGAATTATTAAATGGATCGGCGCCTTCACTGACATTGAAAACTTAAAAGAAGAACAAAAACGAAAAGATGACTTTCTTACCATGGCAAGCCATGAGCTAAAAACTCCGGTAACCACCATTAAAGCGTACGGACAGATAATTGAACGCATTCTTGAAGAGAAAGGTGATGTACAAACGTTGGGCATGATAAACAAGATGAGTAAACAAGTAAGCCGACTCAACACACTTATAGAGGACTTGTTAAACGTTACCAAAATGCATAAAGGCGGTTTACAGCATACTAAATCTGTTTTTAACTTTAATGAACCGGTAAAAGAAGCTATTGATGATATGCAGAAGACAACGGTTACTCATCAAATAATGGATAGTTTAGATGCTGATGTAGAAATATCGGCAGATAAAGATAAACTAAGCCAAGTGCTCAATAATTTAATATCAAACGCAATAAAGTATTCGCCGCGAGCCGATAAAATTATAGTGAGTACCCGAGCCGTAGAAGGCGGTGTTCGGTTAAGCGTTCAGGATTTCGGTATCGGGATTTCAACAGAAGAACAAAAGCACGTGTTTGAACAGTTTTACCGTGTTACCGGAGAAAATCAGTCTACTTTTCAGGGAATGGGTATCGGCCTATACATATGCGCAGAGATAATTAAAAGAGAAGGAGGTAAAATATGGGTAGAGAGTGCGGTAGGCAAAGGTTCGGTGTTTTATGTCGAGTTGCCGGTAGATATAAAGAAATAATTCGCAATTTGCTGAGCGGAAATGGTATTTGTTCATGAACACTATTCAGATGCCGGAGATAAAGTGTCTGACAAAACGTTGCGAGGATTGGAAAGACGAACGAATAACAATAGCTTAAGCAACCATGATCGAACCTTGACACCTCAGTGATGTTTGCCTATTCCGCTCCGGAAAAACCATGCGCAAACGGTAAACTTGTTCGCTTAATACATTACTTACAGCCAAAAAATAACTATCATGTTTACAACAGAACAAATTAAAGCTGCTCACAGCAAGGTAAAATCAGGCGCAAACTTTCCTGCATTCATCCGGGACATTAAAGAATTAGGTGTAACACACTACGAATCATTTGTTGCAGACGGTCATACAGACTATTTCGGAAAAAATGATTTTAAAACTTCAAGTCCTGCAAAGTATCCTGATTTAACAATTACCGACGACTCAAACACCGAACAGTTTAAAATTGACATTAAAGCTCACCAAGAAGGAAAAACAGATTATCCGACTTTTTGCAAAGACTGTGCAAAATCAGGCATTAAAAAATGGGTTGTTAATATTGAAAATATGACCTGCACTTATTATGATAAAGCAGGAAACGAAGCATTGGTTGAACAAATTCCGAGCTAATGCCCTCTCCTATGATGTTTGAGCTTATATAAACCTTTAAACCGGACATAAACAAACATCGAGCGGATAGCAACAAGGACAACCGGGAAATCCGACCTCCTTGACAAACCTGAAATTTCCTACCTAAAGCTTCCGTGTATTCACAATTCCCAATAAATTAATTGCCGGCACTTTCTATAATCAATACCCAATCGTCGAAAAACGGAGAAAAGAACTTTTTAACTCCTTGGTTTTTAACGGAATCTATTTTTTTATACTCTCCGGTTTGCGGGTTAAACCATCTCGCCGACAGTGTAGGACCCTTAAGCTTGCTTAAATCAAGTGTGATATATCCGGGCTTGGGCAGATATGCTACGAATGTGGATTTATCCTCCGAGTAAGCGCCGGTTACATAAGAAGAGCTTGAATAATTGCCATAGTTTGCGATAAGAATCTGATGGTTAAAATCCGGGATGAGCTTCCACCATTGAATCGCATCGAAAAAGTTTTTCACATGTCGCATCTGCTCTGCGCCGGGGTATTTCACAATAGTCCGCCAGTTTTTCGGGAAGCTCCAGCCGTCGTGCCCGTAAGCGTGACCGGCGCCACCTGATAACATTGTCCAATAAGCCTGTCGCCTTATAATATGAGGTGTTCCGATATCGTTTGAATAGGCAATTCCTGTACCTTCATATTGCGACTCGCCCAAAATAAAAGGCATTCGGTCGGTCTTAACATATTCTCTTAGTGCCGCTTCATAAACTTCAACCATTTTTTCGGGATTGAGCCATTCATTCGGTTTTTCCCGCCAATAGGTATAAATCATACTGAAACCGAGCCAAGGGGCATATTGAAACAAATCTGTGCTGGAATGCGGCGGACCTGCGTGGAACGTAATCAATTGGTGAGGTGCGGCTTGCTTAATTCCTTCTGACAGGCTTTCAATTTCTTTTCTTATGCTTAGCGGATCATTATCGCCTCCGGCAATCCAGAATAGATTATTAAAACGTTTAAACTTTGTTCCCAGATATAGGCCATATTTTTTTGATTTTTCTACTCCCCCGCTTTTATACATTTCATGCTTTGCCTCTACGCCGTATCCTTCCCGGCAACACCCGATCCACGCCGGAGCTATCGTTAATAATAAGCCCAATGAATCAGCTATTTCTATAACCTTAGCGGTGTGATTAAAATATTTTTCGTTGGGGCGTGAAAAATCATAATCGATAAACGGCTTTTCGCCTGCTCGATTAACAGAATCCGGATTTATGGAAATCATCACTTGAATCGCGGTAAAGCCTTGCTCCTGCCGGATTTTTAAATATTCCCGAGCCTCCGGCAAGGTAAGTCGAGCAAATATTTGCCAACCTGTTTCAGCCTGATAGAAAAACGGTTTGCCCTTGCTATCCACAAAGTATCTCCCGGTCTCACTGATTTTTAACGGGAACTTAGGCTGAGAGTAAGTAAGAAGTGTGACCAGACATAAACATGCTGTTAGTGATACTTTGAAGTTCATTTTATAAAATTTAATGGTAGGTAATGATACAAATAAAAAAAATTACTCGCCTTTTCAGATAGTCGCCGATTGCCTTTCGGAATCAAGAAAATCAGTACGTCCGAAAATCCCTATCTTTAATCTATAAAATCTACCCCACATGAACCAAGAAATTATAAACCTTTTCGACGAGTACACTCACCAACCGCTTTCGCGGAAAGAGTTTATCAACAGACTCGCAAAATTAACGGGAGGTATGGCCGCGGCCATGGCTGTATTGCCGCTTCTCGAAGTTAATTATGCACAGGCAAAAACCCTTACCGAAGATGACGATACGATTTCGATAAGCGATATTACCTATCCCGGAGACGGAACGGAAATGAAGGGATATTTAGCTCAACCTAAAACAAAAGGGAAGCTCGGAAGCGTGGTGGTAATTCACGAAAATCGTGGGTTAAACCCGCATATAAAAGATATTGCCCGCAGAGTGGCAAAAGCCGGATACCTAGCACTAGCACCGGATGCCTTATCAACATTCGGCGGAACTCCGCAAAACGAAGACGAGGCGAGAGAACTAATCGGAAAATTGGACCCCAAAAAAAACCTAAAAAACTTTTTAAAAGCATTCGATTACTTAACCGATAAAAAAGAAAGCAACGGAAAAACCGGCTGCGTCGGCTTTTGTTGGGGTGGTGCAATGGCAAACCAACTTGCAGTTCATTCTCCGACACTAAACGCTGCTGTTGCTTTCTACGGCAGACAGGCTGAAGCGGCCGATGTGCCGAAAATAAAAGCCGCGGTTCAGTTACATTTCGGAGGTTTAGACGAACGGATTAATGCCGGAATTCCCGCTTACGAAACGGCTTTAAAAGCTGCCGGAATAAAATATGAGTTATATATCTACGAAGGCGCTCAACATGCTTTCAATAACGACACCGCTCCTACCCGATACAATGAAGCAGCGGCAAAACTTGCTTGGGAGAGGACGTTGGAGTTTTTGAAGAAACATATCGGTTAAGAGCCCCTATCTGTCCGGTGGACATCTTTCCCCAGAAGGGAAAGAAAGCAATCTTGTAAATTACAGGTCTAACCGTTCTGCTTTTGTTTTTTTAATTGCGGGATTGAAGCACCCTTCGGTAAAAGCAGTGACTTTGTTCGACGCTTCATTCAAACTTTTAGCCGGATTTGTACAGCCTTGATTTTTTGTTACTTTTTTATCAAGAAAAAAGTAAGAGACGTAGCGGCGGTGAGCAAAACATTATCTCTTTTTCTTTTCAGACGAAAAGAAACAAAAGTCTTTTTCAATCCCAAGATATCTTTTCCGCACGGGCTTCGCTCAATTAAAAAACCTGTTCGCTACGTGCGAACCGAACCGTTCTGCTTACTGTTCCCGAAAAAGGCTCGATTGTACTTTACGTTTTTATTCTGCTACTGTTTTTTATTCTTCCCGACATTGCGGGATTGAAACGTAATCGGTAAAAGCAGTACCTTTTTGTTCGGAGCCCTAAACGGCCTTACAAAACCGGCGTTAAGAAAGTTTGAATGAAGGTTTGCAGAAACTATACAATTTGCAGATGGCGAAGGCATCCGGAGAAGCGTTGAAGTAATTTGCATAAACTTCTTCCATACCCGCGGCTTGGATGACAGTAATGCCTTCATTCAAACTTTTAGCCGGATTTGTACAGCCTTGATTTTTTGTTACTTTTTTATCAAGAAAAAAGTAAGAGCCCCTCGCGGCGGTGAGCGAAACACTATCTCTTTTTTCTTTTCAGACGAAAACTGCGCGGTAATCTTCAATACCTATTGAAAATAAATTATGGAATGAAAAACAAAAAAAAGTCTTTTTCAATCGCAAGATGTCTTTGCCTTACAAGGCTTGCATCATCAATACCAATTAGAAAAAGTTCCCTCTCGAATCCTTAAAGCCACCTCATCACATTTTTCCCGCAACTCGTCACATTTTTTATAGCAAGCAAATCTGCCTGGCTAACATTAATCATGATTAACAAAAATTAATCCTTATGAGAGCATTACTCCTACTTTTAGTCTGGTTTAGCTTGTCCGCCGAAGCACAACAATTGACCATTCAGGGAACAGTAGCCGATTCCGCAACAAAAAAACCCCTGGAATATGTAACCCTAAGTTTAAAAACCGAACAAAACCAAGCAGTAAAAACCGAACTAACCGGGCAAGACGGGACTTTTACCTTATCAAAGCTAAAAACAGGCAAGTATTTATTAAACGTTATTTATGTGGGATATTCAGCCAAGAGCCTGCCCGTGGATTTAAGCGACTCGACTTTAACAATTAAAGATCTAGGAACCATCTATCTCAAATCCGGCTCGACCAACTTGAAAGAAGTTGTAATAACCGCAGAAAAACCGATAATTAAACAAGAAATAGACCGATTAAGCTACGACTTACAAGCCGACCCGGAAAGCAAGGCGAAAAGTGTTTTAGAGATGATACGGAAAGTGCCGCTGCTTTCAGTAGATGCACAAGACAATGTAAAACTGAAAGGCGATGCTAACTTTAAAATTTTGATAAACGGCAGGCCTTCGAGCATGATGGAGCGCAACGCGAAAGACATTTTGAAAAGCATGCCGGCTTCTACTATTCAAAAGATTGAAGTAATTACCACTCCCCCGGCAAAGTACGACGGCGAGGGTTTAGCCGGAATTATCAACATCATCACCAATAAAAAAGTTGACAACGGCTATAACGGTTCAATTAACATGAATGCACGGGTTCCTAATTGGGGTCCCGGAATCGGCAGCTCGTTTACCGGGAAAAACGGCAAGTGGGGCATTTCGGCATACGGCGGAGCAAGTGCCGACAAAGCACCGTTGACATCGAGCTTAAACGACAGAACAAGTTTAGGCGACAACGCAACACGATTAGTTCAAAACGGATTTAGAAAATCGAACGGGGAAAACGGTTACTTCGGCTCTGAATTGAGTTACGAAATTGACAGTTTAAACCTGGTGTCGGCACAGGTTAACATCAACGGAAACTCTCAAAACGGTTTGCAAAGCCAATCTTCAGTTTTAAACGGGACCAACGAATTGCTGCAACGCTATAACTTAAGTAACATCAGCGACGGAACAGGTGCCGGAACGGACGCTTCTTTAAATTATCAATTAGGCTTCAAAGCCGATAAAAACAGGCTGTTCACGGTATCGTATAAATTTTCGCAATACATCAGCGACGATTCTTACTCATCAACATTAACTGATCCCCTTAATTTCTCTACTCCGGATTTCCGGCAAAATAATACCGAAAAGCCGTCGGAACAAACGTATCAAGTTGATTATGTTCATCCGGTAAAAAAACTGAACATTGAGGCCGGCGTTAAAGCAATTTTGAGAACCAACAAAAGCGAATTTGAATTTCTCTCCTTAAACCCGGGAACTCAACAATTCGAAGCGGACGCTTTGCGAACTAACAATTTCGATAACACGCAAAACATCTTGGCGGCCTATAATACCTATCAATTTGAGTATAAAAGTTGGGGATTTAAAGCGGGTTTACGGCTGGAACAAACTGTAGTGAAGGCTAACTTTATTTCAGCCAACAAAAACCTAAACCAAAATTATTTCAATTTTATACCTTCGGTATCGGTAAAAAGAAAATTGAACGAAACTTCTAATTTAACTTTCGGATTTACTTCTCGTTTGCAACGTCCGGGAATTTATCGACTTAATCCGTTTGTTGATCGCTCTAACCCGAGTTTTGAACGAAGCGGAAACCCTGATTTACAACCAATGACCAACAAGTCGTTTGAACTAGGATACAGCCGTTTTAAAAAGGGGAATATTAATATCAATGTTCAGTATATGCTTTTCAGGAAACTCGTAATGCCAATCACTTCACTTAACGCCGAAACTAACGTCATTCTTTCTTCTTATGCCAATACCGGAAGGGCAAGGCTGGTAGGAGGAAATTTCAACATTAATTATCCTCTGACCAAAGAATGGAATATTTCTGCCGGTACCAGACTTGGTTACGGTTGGGTTGAAGGAATGATAAACGGCGTATTCATTAAGAATGAGGGATTGATGCCAAGCGCTTTTATGTCAAACTCATACAAATTTGATAAGGGATGGAATGTAAGTGCAGATGTTAATTACAACGGTAAAGACATTTCGATTCAAGGAAAAACCGGGACGTTTGTCGGCAGCTCTTTCAGCGTAAATAAAGATTTAATTAAGGATAAATTCTCGTTTTCGGCCACGGCAAGTAATCCTTTCAGTAAATACCGTAAAGCAGAAAATATGGCTTGGGGGAATAACTTTTCGCAATACAGCTCTAACCAAGAATTTTGGCGTTCGTTTTCGGCAAGCATGAATTATAAATTCGGAAAACTTAACGGCGGAATAAAAAAGAACCGAAGAAGCATTAACAATGATGATTTAGAGGGAAGAAATAGGTAAAGAAGTTTGTCATTCCGAGGAACGAGGAATCTAAAGCGTAACTATTGCATTCGTAAAGATCCCTCCTGTGTCGGGATGACAAATTCCAATGTACGAGGAATCTACAGCGACCCATTTGTAAAGATCCCTCCTGCGTCGGGATGACAAATTCCGTGGAACGAGGAATCTAAAGCGCACTATAACATTTTGTGAAAGATTCCTCCTGTGTCGGGATGACAAAACCGGAAAGCAAGTAGGATAAAAAAGAAGTTTGTCATTCCGAGGAACGAGGAATCTAAAGCACACTATCACCTTTCGAAAAGATCCCTCCTGCGTCGGGATGACAAAAACAGACAACAATGAAAGAATACATCAGCAAACCCGGTAACCTGAGCCGAATTGAATTTTGGGCGGTTACCACCATATACGTGTTCTCGGTTTTCTTTATGATTACTAATATTGTTCGAAATGATCCGGGAAACATTTGGACCGATAACAGGTGGCAGTTTGATGAAGCAAAAGTTCAATTCGATTATTATAAACACTACTTTTTCCCGAGCCTGATTCGCTATACACTTTTCTATCTTGTTTTTCTATTATTCAATTATATTATAGTGCCGGCTTTGGCCGCTAAAAAGGCTGTCACGCAGAACATTTTCCTCATCGTTTTCACTTTTTTAACCCTAGGGTTCGTTTTGGGAATTACGGATACTTACTTGAAAAGCTATCTTTTTTTCACCTACGAAAATCAAGACCAAGCATACCGTACTGTCTTTCAAAGTAGTTTCATTTATACTTCTTGGCTTATGCTGATGTTTAGCTTTTATTCGGCAATAAAACATGCGGGGCTACACTTGCTCGCAAACTCCGGCAACATTGAAAGCGAGTATCAAATTTTTACCCGAGATGATATAATGGCTTTTGTTTTATGGATGATAAGCTTATTTGTCGTTCTCATTATTGATGCACCGAGCCCATTTATAATCGGATGGGTAATCGTTATTCCATACGCCCTCGTTCTACATCGATACTCGTTTATTTCGCTGTTTCGGTTAGCTTTAAAGAAGAAAAATCCTTTCATCGCTTATTTGGGCTATATCCTCGTGTTTTTAATTTTGTCGGCATTACCGCTTACTCTACTTGGATTTCTGTTAATGCACGATGGCAAGATGGTAGCAGCAGTGCTACTTTTTAATGCGGCCTTTCAATTACTTATTACCGGGCCGATTACTTGGGCGGTGTACAAAAGGCAACTCAAAGGCAAACAGGAAGTTTATCAATTGAAAACAGAGCTGGGACAATCTAGTGCAAGCTTCGACTTTTTAAGGTCGCAGATAAACCCGCACTTTTTGTTTAACGCCTTAAACACCATTTACGGCACTGCTCTGCAAGAAAAGGCCGAACGCACAAGTGAAGGAATTGAAAAGCTTGGCGACATGATGCGTTTTATGTTGCAAGAAAACATGCAGGAAAAAATTTCGCTTACGCGGGAAGTAGACTACTTAAACAATTATATCAGTTTACAAAGGCTTCGTACCGATACAAGTCCTGAGGTTAAAATTCAAGCAGAAATCGAAAGTCACGTAAACAATCTACAAATCTCACCCATGTTGCTTATTCCTTTTGTCGAAAATGCTTTTAAACACGGAATCAGTTTACAGGAGCCGTCGCATATCAAGGTAACTTTACAAACTCGAGAAAAGGCACTGTATTTCGATGTTCACAACAGTATCCGGCCCAAGAATGAAAACGACCCGGAGAAAAACGAAAGCGGAATCGGATTGAGCAACGTCAAGCAACGGCTGCAACTATTGTATCCCGGCAAACACGAATTAATTATCGGAGATACAGGTAAAGAATATTTTGTTCATCTTACCCTTCAGTTAGCATAATTGATGAAGGCAATTGCCATAGACGACGAACCTATCGCTCTGGAAGTAGTGAGAACCCATGCTTCTAAAGTCCCGTTTTTAAACTTAAAGGCCGAATTTACTAACGCTTTTAAGGCATTGGAATACTTACAGAAAGAACCCGTAGATCTGATCTTCTTGGATATTAAGATGCCGGATATTTCGGGGATTGACTTTTTTAACAGTTTAAACAAAAAGCCTCTAGTAATTTTTACAACCGCTTATTCCGAGCATGCCCTAACTAGTTTCGAACTCGATGCGGTTGATTATCTACTTAAACCATTTTCATTAACCCGTTTTTTAAAAGCTTGCAATAAGGCTTACGAATTGTATAATTTCCGAACCGGATCGCAAGAAACGATCGATTATTTGTTTATTAAAACCGGATACGAAACGCATAAGGTTTTGTTTGAGGATATCCTCTACCTCGAAGCTTCCAGCAACTACGTAACATTTGTTTTTAAGGATAAAAATTTACTGTCCAGAAGCACATTTAATGAGGCTGTTAATCTTTTACCTTCCGGAAAGTTTATTCGTGTTCATCGTTCTTTTGTGGTTGCTGCAAATAAAGTAGATAAAATCGAGCGACATCAGGTAACTATCGGCCAAAATAAGGTTCCGGTTAGCGAAGCTTATGCGGAGAGTTTGGCTTCTCTAAAAGCCGGGAGTTGAAGTATTAACTCCTAACGCTAACAGGGTTTTGGAACTCTTCCGGCGTTACTTAATAAAAATTAGCCCGTTCTACCGAATAAATAGAAAAGCAGTAAAACTTCGGTCCTACCGAAATCTACTGTCAAAAAGTTTTTGGGATTTCAAAGAGACTACTTAAAATAAGCGGTAGAACCTGTCGCTCCCAGGCTCCTCGATACTTTCGAAACTATTTCTAACTTTAGTAGCTAATCAATTGGTATGAGGATACGTCCCTTTGTGATATTTCTTTCATTAATCATAGTGCTTACTTTGTCCGTATTGTTAATTGCCAACCGGCAGTACAATGTGGTATTCGGATTTTTATTTTCTTTGGTAATATTTTTTGTATTCCGTGAAGCGCAGGAACCCGAAAGGTTACGCAAGCTTGTCGAGGAAAAAACTCGAAAGCTTGCTGACAGCGAAAAGTATTTCCGGACTATTGCCGAAAACGGTTCAGATGCTATCACGCTTTTAGATAAAACAGGCAAGGTAATTTATCAAACCCCTTCAGCTGAACAGATTACAGGTTATTCGCTTACAGAAATCAACCAATTAGAAAACTTTTCGTTAGTACATCCCCAAGATCGGGAAGAACAGCTTAAAGACTTCCAACAATTTGCTGCAAGCCCGAGCTCGACCCTGCAACGGAAATATCGTGTAAAACACAAGAATGGAAACTACATCCGGATTGCCGGTACATTTAGAAATCTCTTAAGCGATGAAAACGTAAAAGCCATTGTATACACCTATTCGGATATCACGGAAAAAACACTTCTAGAGAATAAGCTTACTGAACGTGTAAAAGAGCTCTCAACGATTTATAAGATAAGCCGATTGCTGCAAAATGAATTTGTTTCCACGGAAAGTGTGCTTACAGAAATAGCAAACATTCTCCCGGCAGGTTGGCAGTTTCCGGATATTTGCGCCGCGGCGATTAGTTTTAACGGCAAAAATTATCAAAGTAATAAATACTGCGAATCTAACTTCAAGCAACAAGCCCGCTTTGTTTTAACCGACGGGCGAACCGGGGTTTTAGAAGTTGTTTACTTTAACGAAACCCCCTTTGAATTTGAAGGAGCATTTTTGAAGGAAGAGCAGGAATTGATTGATTCGATAGCCGAAGCGATAACTACCTATTTTAACAAAGAAATACAACAACGAAAATTAATCGGATCGGAAGCAAAGTTCCGTGCTGCTTTTGAAGATTCTGCCATCGGTATGGCTATTTTAGCCCCCGGCGGAGAATTTATGGAGGTTAACGGAGCATTGTGTGATATGTTGGGCTTCAAGGAAAGTGAATTTTTAAACCGCTCAGTTCAAAAGATTATTCATCCTGAAGATCTCGAAAAACATGTTTCTTTAATAAAACAAGCATTGGCCGGCAAATTCAAAAATTTTCGGATAGAAGAAAGATATATCCCCGCCACCGACGAGGTTTTGTGGGTAAACCTGAACGTTTCATTGGTTACCGGACAGGGCTCGTTTCCAACTTACTTTGTTTACCAACTCGAAAATATTACCGAACAAAAAGCCGCATTCACAGAATTAGCTAAATCGGAAGCTAATATGAGGTCGATATTTAATACAGCGGAAGCTTCAATTATCTTAACCGATACTAATTTGGATATTGTAGCGGTAACACGATACATGCAGGATGAGTATTTTAGAGTTAACGGAAAACGCATGTCTCCGGGTACTAATCTAAAAAGCTCACTTGTTCAATCAAGAGGTGAAGATGTAGCCGCTATATGTAAGAGTGTAATTGCCAATAATAAATCCGAACAATATGAGGCGTCATATTTTACGCCTGAAGGCCCAAGACATTTCGCGGTAAATGTGACCCCTGTTACCGATCAAGGCAAGGTAACGGGTATCTGCCTCTTTTCGTTTGAAGTTACCGCCCGCATATTACTCGCCCTTTCCCTTGAAGAACAAAACATAAAACTTAACGAACTAAACGAGGAACTCCAACGAAACGCAAGACAGTTGCAGGTATCAAATACAGCATTGCAACAGTTTGCCTATGTTGCTTCGCACGACCTTCAGGAGCCTCTGCGCATGGTAACCGGATTCTTAACCCAAATCGAAAGAAAGTACACCGACGTTTTAGACGAGAAAGGCAAACAGTACATCAATTTTGCCGTTGACGGGGCAAAACGTATGCGCCGATTAATATTGGAACTATTAGAATATTCTCGGGCAGGAGAACAGGAAGCAAAGCCTGAGCCGATAGACACTATGGCCTTGATAGATGAAATTATATTACTGCATAGCCGGCAGGTGGAAGAATCGGGTGCCGAAATTAGCTACAAGGACCTTCCCATTGTATCTATGCAGCGGGCTCCATTAAGGCAAATCTTTCAGAATCTAATCAGTAACAGCCTTAAGTATCATAGGGAGGACACCACGCCGGTTATCGAAATAAGTTGCAGGGCAAAAGAGTCTTTTTATGAATTTACAGTTGCCGATAATGGCATAGGTATAGAACCGCAGTATTTCGAAAAGATTTTTATTATCTTTAATAGATTGCACGGTAAAGATGAATATGCCGGAACGGGAATGGGGCTGGCAATTACCAAAAAAATTATCGATAACCTAGGCGGAAATATCAGTGTAGAATCAGACAACGAGGGTAGCAGATTTACATTTACAATTCCAAAAAACATGAGTGATGCAACCAATTAATATTCTTCTTGTTGAAGACAACGAAGGTGATATTTTACTAACCACGGAAGCTTTCGAAGACAGTAAAATAGCGAACAAGCTAAATGTTATTAAGGATGGGCAAAAAGCTATAGAATTTTTCGAGAAGCTTATCGACGAAAGTCAGCTACCCAATTTAATGATATTGGATGTCAATTTGCCTCGCATAAGCGGACACGAGGTTTTGGCGTATCTTAAAGGACATAAAAAATACAAATCAATACCTGTTATCATGTTTTCGACGTCTTCGTCCGAATCGGATATCGCCGCATCTTATAATAATCATGTAAACTGCTATATCACTAAGCCTTACGATAGCCGGGATTTTACGGAGGTTATTCAAAAAATTCAAGATTTTTGGATTAAAACCGCCACGATTTCAGGGCAGGCATGACCACCTTTGCTGAACCCTTATCGCTGCTGGTAATTGAAGACAATCCGGGAGATTTTCTTTTAATATCCGATTTTTTGCGAGAAAAAATTGAAGGTTGCAGAATTGAAAACGCCAACAGTTTTAAGTCGGCAGTTGAATTGCTTGAAGGTCAACAAGCACAACTATTTGACGCAATTTTGCTTGACCTTTCCTTGCCTGACAAAACAGGAAAAGCACTTGTAGAAGCCATTATGGAACTTCGTTTAAATGCTCCTGTGATAGTTTTAACAGGTTATACAGATGTGGATTTTGCTATCAGCACGCTTTCATTGGGAATAGCCGACTATATTCTTAAAGATGAATTAAGCCCGTTTCTGCTCTATAAAAGCATTATGTACAGTATCGAAAGAAAACGAATTTCGGATAAACTGGAACAATCAGAACATCGCCTTAGGAATTTCACGAAGCAGCTCAACGAAATGGTGGAAGCTCAAAAGGCGGCCATCGCCAGAGAAATTCACGACGAATTCGGACAGCAGCTTGCAGGATTAAAAATGTCACTCTCTTCCCTAAAAAAAGCTGATTCAACTCATACAGATACAAAAACACAAATTGATGAGCTGATAAGGGATGTAAATCATGGTATTCATTCGCTACGAAAAATTGCCAATGAGTTGCGCCCGGCGCTATTGGATAAACTGGGCTTATTTGCCACTATTGAGTGGATGCTAACAGAATTTCAGAAAAAGACGGGAATTTTAGGACGGATTCAATCGCCCGAAAGTCAGCCGCTACTGGACAGTTCTGTATCTATCAATATTTTTCGCATTTGCCAAGAAGCGCTTACCAATATAGCTAAACACGCTGAAGCCACTTTAGTATGTATAAAACTGGATGTTGATGCCGAAGCATTAAATATTATCATTTCAGACAATGGCAAAGGTGCAGATTTAAAAGTGTTGCAAAATCCGCTCTCAACCGGATTGGTTGGAATGAATGAACGGGCCAGAGCCATTGGTGCAGTAATCTACATCAACAGTTCTCTGCAAAGCGGAACAATTATCAAACTAAATCTTGCTTTAAATGCCGGTTAAAATTTTAATTGCCGACGATCATTTTACAATCCGTATCGGTGTAAAACATATTTGCGCTTCTGAATTTAAATCGGTAGAATTCGGCGAAGCGACTAACTATGTGGAAGTGTTTAACCGGCTGAAAGAACAAGATTGGGATATAATGATATTGGATATTGACCTGCCCGGGCGTAACGGACTTGAAATTCTATCTCAGATAAAAGCAGAGCAAATTAATATTCCGGTTCTGGTATTCAGTTTTCACAGCGAAGAACAAATTGCCTTGAGGGCTTTGAAAATTGGGGCCTCAGGTTATCTATCCAAAGATGCTGCGGATACTGAGCTGGTGAAAGCCATACAAAGGATATTAAGCGGAAAGAAATATGTTTCGGCTGAACTTTCAGATAAATTGCTTGATATGCTGGGTAATTCTTCAGAAAAAGAACCGCATGAACTGCTTTCTGACCGTGAGTTCCAAATCTTCCGGATGATTGCCACAGGGAAAACCGTTACCGAAATCGCCGAAATACTTTTTCTCAGCAAACCTACCATTAGCACATACCGAGCAAGAATTCTCGGAAAAATGAAACTTCGAAATAATGCAGAAATTACCGGTTACGCACTAAGCCGGAAATTGGCGTAAGGTAAATTGAAAATAAAAAGTCGGTTCCCTTATTTCTTTTCAAGATTGGCTTAATCCAAATCAATTGTTGTAGGGTTCAAAGTAACTCTCGCGCCTTACTTTAACTAAAACTCTTCCTTCTTTGCAGAATTTTTTTCTGTTTCTACGCTCGAATGTTGGCCCTGTTAGCGGCTAAGCTTGTCGAACAAAATATGACAGCAAGTCTATAATTGCGTTTATAATTCAACCGGCTTATTAGTGCCAATTTTGACGGTAGAATATTGGCATGAAAAACTCAGTTAAATCCTACCTGCTCTATTGCAATAACAAATACTGCCGGCTGTCGATCTATAAAACCGGCAGACCACTTTTCACTTCGTTTTCTAAAAACAATATCCTGTCTTTCAGCTGTCCGCTGTGCAACAGACTTTTAGTTACGCATCGCGAAGTTCCTAAGCATTCGAAACATGCCTCCACCACGTCGATTTCAAAGGACGTATTTCGAGCAATACCCAACAATCCGCAGCAATCAACCAAATCACTTAACTAAAAAGACGCCGACCTCTTATTCTGTTAACTACGATAATCATGGTACAAAAACTGTCCAAACTAATTCCTCCCTTTTTAGGTCAGGAGTCCGGCCATAAAAACACCTCTCTTGACGAAACAAACGAGCAAAATTAGCACCCAAGCGCAGCAAAAGCTTGAAGGATACAACCAAGAGCTTCTTTTACTAAATAATATCACCAAGCTTCTGCTTCAACATCTTGATGAAGAAAACCTTTTCAATAATATTTGTAGTTGTCTTACGGATTGTGGACGGTATACCTCCGCCCGAATTGTCAATAGGCCCGAACAGTACTTGGCTGAAGAAGCCGGAACGCTACATACCCTAAACGAAAACCCCGATTATGATCAGACGACTAATACAGACCGACAGGATTCGAAACAATTTGCAAGCAGGCTGGCTCAGCTAATGCCGGATTGTGATACGGTAGTAATAAACGATGTTGAAGCTGCAACAACTTTTAATACCCTTCTTAAAAATACGGACGATTTTAGAACAAAATCGCTCATCGTCCTTCCTATTCAAATTAAAGAAACCGTTGTTGCATCCTTGGTTATCTGCTGCGATTATAACGGCGCTTTTGACGAACACCGGATTGCTGTACTTCGCGGAATTGCCGGTAATCTTTCATTAGCCGTCAGCAATATCAGGATAAGGAAAGAACAGGATCAATTTAAAAACAACTTGAAAATAATTTTCGATCAAACTCAAATTGGATATATGATTTTAGATAAAAGCCTTAAAATAGTAAGCTTTAATCAAAAGATTATTTCCATTTTCCGTCCTGACCTGGAGCAGGAGTTCTGTGAAAATGAGGAGTTTGTGACTTTTTTTCTGCCTGATAAAAGGCAGTTCCTTACTCCTATTTTAAAGAATGTAATCTCCTCAGGTGACTCTTACCAATATGAATTGCAGCGGGCAAAAAGCAATTTGTATCGTGTAGAATTAGATTGTGTGCGTAGCGAGGGACAGATTACAGGGGCTTGCTTGTCGATTTATGACATAACGGAAAGCAAAAATCGGGGACAAAAAAAACAAAAGCTGGTTGACGAGCTGATGAAAAATAACAACGAGTTTAAAAAATTCTCTCAGATACTTTCCCACCACGTTAGAGCCCCACTATGCAGCATTTTAGCTTTAACTACGCTAATTAGTGAATTAACGGAAGACGAAGAAAAGGCGATGTTGCTGGAAAGCCTATCGCGATCGGCACGAAAACTCGATGACATTTTAAAAGAACTGAACATGATGCTCGGCACTAAAAACTCGGTTGTCGAAATCGGGTCGGTGAACCTTTGCGACCTTACTGAAGAAGTTAAACGCATGCTCCCTGCGCCGGGAGAAGGAATTAAACCCCCTATAATTGAGTATGATTTCTCGGCGGCCCCCGAAATCAGAACTTCGAGGTCGTTCTTAATTAATATTTTCTACATTTTGTTATCGAACGGACTGAAGTTTGCCCGTCCCGGAAGACATCCTCATTTAAAGATTAGACTTTACTTTAAAGATGATAACATACAGATTTCATTCGCCGATAACGGAATCGGCATTGATCTTGCAAAGCACGGCAAGCAACTGTTTACGCTTAACAAACGCTTTCATTCGGACGTGGATGGCTTTGGCATAGGTTTGTACCTGATCAAGAGCCAGATAAGCAGACTTGGGGGATCTATACAAGTTAAAAGTATAAAAGGCGAAGGATCAGAATTTATAATCAGCCTAAATACAACCGCGAATAACTACCTGTGAAATAACACCGAAAATAGATAATGCAATATTCATCGAACAACCGGGTTTTAAGAATAGAAGATTTCACTATAACTTTAACTGAATATCTTCCCTCTATCAATTGCCGTATATATACTATTTATAAAGCAGACGAATTTTACGACTGTATTTTTGAGGAGAAAGGAAATTACCGATTTGTCAGTAATTTTCATCGCGATTTAAGCGTGTTAAAGTTACTTATTGAAACAATAAAGTCAAATTGTTAAAGAACCTTTTCGTTCCTCAAAAAACTTGTTTAAACCCCTTGTCGGTCTTACTTGGAGATGCCGGGTAGCAAAATAAATCGGGAACACTGAAGAAAATTGCTTTCCCGCTGAAAAGTTTCCTACTATAAAACTAGGATAGAAAAAAACAAATTTAGCATAGACCGTTCTAACTAAGATATCCAAAAATCAATTGCTTTATACTTTCTATCGCCTCAATCGAAACGATGGTTATTGTGTGTATGCGTATAAAAAGAATCGCTCAATAGAAAAACCTATAAACGTTTTATGGTGTCTTTAAACATAGTATCTATCGGTCGAGGCTTCTCTCCATTGTTGATCACAACTTTCTTGTTTTTGGCCCTGAATGCTGCAATACCTTTTTCACTTATTTTCGTTTGCCACAAATAAAGCACTCTCAAATTTTTAGAAGAAGCAAGAATACTCAAACCTACATCTGTTATTGAAGTACCATATAAGTTTAAAAACTCAAGGTTCTTCAGACCTCCAAGCGGTTTTAGCATATCGTCGGTAACGGTAGAATTTTGTAAATGTATACGTGCCAAATTTGGGAACTTATCCAACCCGTCCATTGACCCCGACGCAAGTTTCTTGCCGTTTAAATCTAACCAAGCAACCTGATCGTTGATCCCTTGTAAAGCTTTAGCATCATTCTCACTAAAAGATGTTTTATCTACTGCTAAAGAAACTTGAACGTAATTTACATCAGCGGCGATCTTAACAACTTTAAATCCTTTAGAATTTAATTCTGCAATTTTCTTTTCGTCAACCTCGCCCACCTTTTTCGCAAAAATTCCTTGTAATTTATTTTCTCCCCCGCCTTCGCTAAACTTGGCTAAAGCGTTTTTTATGGTGTCAGGCACTTTAAGTTGCGAAACTTTTTTATCGAAGGAAGCGCCTTCTCCTATCCACCAACTTACAATTTTTATTTGCTCCTTGGTTAATTGGACTTTTCCTTTGGGCGGCATATGTTTGTCGTCGCCTTCAGGTAAAAGCAAATACGTGTACAGTTTACTTTTTCGGGGCTCTCCCGGAATTAAAATTTTGCCGTCTTCGCCTCCTTTAAGGATATGTTCTTTATCGTCTAAGCGTAAATCTCCTTTTTGTTTAGAAGAACCGTGGCAACTGATGCATCTGTCGTTTAAAACAGGTTGAATAATATCAGTATAAACTACAGCTTGGGGAATATTCTTTATAGGCCTGATACCAATCTTATGTTTAGAGGGCAATCCTCCAATTTTCCGTAACGGGTCGGGCATGTAAGAGGTTAAATAATCAGATCCGTGTGTAAGCGATCCCCCTACGTGCCCCGTTCCTATTAAAAAGAAAACCGCGAGTAAGAGAAAGAATGTATAGACTCGTTCGCTCAAAGTTGATGTTTGTTTTTGGTGCCTGATCTTAAATAGCCACGCAAGTGTTGAGCCCACTGCAAGTGCAATCCCAAACCACTTGTGAAGCGCAAGAGTGCCCTCGTCGTAACCTCCGCTTAAAGACAAAAAGTACCCTAAAAGAGCGGCAATAATGGAACTAACTGCTGTAAAGAACAAGGAAACAGCGGTTGCAAAAGCTAAATTTTTATACTTCTCTTTACGAGATAAAAATTCGAAAGCAGCAGCAATAGATAAAAAACCTATCGGCAAGTGAACAATCAAAGGATGAAACCGGCCGAGAAACAAAATAAAATCGGGTGTTTCTTCGGCTTGCAGTAAAATTAAGGTCAGCAATTTATGTAATAAAAGTTTTGGCCGAATATATAATTCTTTTAATAAAATTTACCGGTCCTATTTATCACACTTTCTCTGCCGTTTCTTGCAGTATTCTTACCAATATTTCTAAGTTTATAGGCTTGGATATATAATCGTTCATACCTGCTTTTATACACTCTTCACGATCTTCAGGCATGGCATTGGCCGTCATAGCTACGATGATGGGCTGCATCTCGCTATTCTTTCTAATATGCCTGGTAGCTTCTAATCCGTCCATTTCAGGCATTAATACATCCATCAAAACTACGTCGAAGCTTTTTGATTCAAGCATATCTACAGCTTCCTGTCCGTTTCCCGCGATTTCTATTTCGTATCCGAGCTTGTTTAATACTCTTGTAGCGAGCTTTTGATTTATTAAATTATCTTCGGCCAGGAGTATTTTAAGAGGAAAGGCTTTGGCGAAGTCTTCGCTTAACAAACTTGTTTTCTTTTGTTCTGTTTGCTTGTTTAAATTAAGCCCCTGCTCCTTTAGTTCTTGCTGCACCAGGTTAAACAATTGCGTTTGTTTTACCGGTTTGGTCAATACTGCATTAAACAAGTGCGGATATTTGGATCGTGTTTCGTCGCCTATAGAGCTAAGTAAGATGATTGGTAAATTCTGTTGTTTTTTCTTAATTGCGCTTGCTACCTCTATTCCATCCATTTCAGGCATTTGCATATCGGTAACCACCAAGGAAAAATTTTGCTCGTCTTTCAATATTTCAAGAGCTTGTTTGCCGGACTGTGCCAAAGTAGGTCGAAGCTTCCACAACTCTAATTGTGTTCTTAGAATGTTCAGGTTTGTAAGGTTATCATCAATCACCAATACTTTCTTGCCCTCGTTGTCGGAGGTATTGAAATATGCATATTGTTTTTTTGTTTGTTCACCGGCTAGTGTTTGTATGCTAAAGCTGAAAGTTGTACCAACCCCGACTTCGCTCTCCACCCGGATCATTCCTCCCATCAATTTCACCAGCCTTTCCGAAATTACCAAGCCGAGTCCGGTGCCTCCATACTTACGTGTAGTAGAACTGTCTACTTGAGAAAACGCTTTAAACAGCCTGGACAGCTTTTCTTCCGGTATACCTATTCCCGAGTCTCTTATATCAAAGGTAAGTTCCAGCTTTTCGTTAGCGGCATTGCTGAGACTTACTTTTAAAAACACTTCTCCTTTATGAGTAAACTTAAGGGCATTACTTACCAAGTTAATCATTACTTGACGAAGACGAAGGCCGTCGCCAATGATTTGGGTAGGAACCATATGGTCAATCTGATACACTAAATCCAATCCTTGCTCGGCTGCTTTGCCGGCAAACAGGTCCATCACATCTTCGATACATTTCCTCAAATCAAAATCATGGTTCTCCAGTTCCATGTTTCCGGATTCAATTTTAGAAAAGTCCAAAATATCGTTAATTACGGCAAGCAAAGCATCGCCGCTGACACGAATAGTTTTAACATAATCTTCCTGCTCGGAGTTTAATTCAGTTTCCGAAAGCAAGGATGCCATGCCGATCACGCCATTCATTGGAGTTCGAATTTCGTGGCTCATTGTAGCCAAAAATGTGCTTTCTGCTGCGTTTGCCTTATCAGCTTTTTCGCGTTCAAGGGCCAATTCTTCGTTAAGCACTTGTAACGTTTCAGTTTGCGCCAACAATTCTTCAGATTGCACTTGCAACTCTTCGGACTGGCTTTGCAATTGTTCGTTGGCAGCCTGTAAGGTTTCTGCCTGTACTTTAAGCTCTTCTGCCTGTGCTTCAAGTTGCTCTGATTTATGTACCACTTCCGCAGTACGTTGTACTACTTGTTTTTCAAGCAGCTCTTTTTGAACCTCAATTGCATTTACGCGATATCGATAAAAAGCGTAAGCTCCGCCTACTATGCTGCAGGCAAGCAGTAAACGAAACCACCAAGTAGCCCAAAAAGGCGGTGTAATAATAATTTTTATAGAAGTTCCTTTTTCATTCCAGAGACCGTCGTTATTTGAAGCTTTTACTCTGAAGGTGTATTCTCCGGGAGGCAAATTTGTGTAAGTAGCAGTTCTCTTGTTTCCTATATAGCTCCACTCCTTATCAAAACCTTCCATCTTGTAGGCATATTTATTTTGATAAGTCTGGATGTAATTAAGAGCAGCAAATTCAAATGAAAATACAGATTGCTTATAAGACAGTTTAATTTCCTTTATTTCGTTGATATTACCGGTCAAAAAAGAAGAATTGTCGGTTACAGATTTATTGAAAATTTGAAAATCTGTAATCAAAACCTCCGGTGCCACCGGATTTATTTTAATAGTGCCCGGATTAAAAATGTTAAAACCGTTAATTCCTCCGAAATAAATTGCTCCGGTCCTGCTCTTAAAAAATGCACCTTGGGTAAATTCATTACCCTGCAAGCCGTCGTATACCGTATAATTTTCGAATAGACTTTTTTCCGGATTGAATTTCACCAGTCCGTTACGAGTACTTAACCACAAATTGCCTGTTTCGTCTTCTACAATGCCTTGGATCGTCGCGTGCGGCAAGCCGTCTTTTAACCCGAATACCTTGAAAGTTTTGTTTTTCTTATTAAAAAGATTGAGTCCTTCGCCGGTTCCGATCCAAAATCTCCCTTTTGAGTCTTCCAGCATAGCATTAATGTCGTTGTTACTTATACTCGAAGGATTGTCGGTATGCTGAAATCGGCTAAAGGTTTGGGTTGTTTCGTCGAAAAGACTTAGTCCTCCTCCTCCATCCCTGCTACCCACCCATAAATTTCCTCCTTTATCTTCATAAAGCGATATTATTGATTGAGGAGAGAACCTCTGCGGATCCCTTCCGACAGTTTGATACCTTTTGAATTTATTGTTCTTTTTATCGTATAAATTTAGTCCGGACCTAAACGTCCCTACCCAAAGCCTCTTTTTAGAATCTATCAGAAGGCTCCACACTTGGTTTCCGCTAATAGAACCGGAATCATTCGGGTCAAACAGATAGTGTGTGAACTTCTTTGTCAAGCGATTATACTTGTTAAGTCCTCCTGCAAAGGTGCCTATCCAAACATTCTTATCATCATCTTCAACTACAGATAAAACAGTATTGTTACTAAGAGTATTTCTGTCGCTAAGATTTAACTTTAAGGTACTGAAAGTATGCCTTTTACTGTCGAATAAATTAACGCCTCCACCGTCGGTCCCTACCCATACATTTCCTTCTTTATTTTCAAAAAAGGAAGTAATATTGTTGTAGCTCAACCCGTTTATGCCCTCAGACTCACGGAATATTTCAAACTTCTCCTGATTAGGATTGAAAAAATTTATGCCCCCGCGGTGAACACCTATCCAAAATGTATGATTTTTATCTTCGTATATGGCAGAAATAGAATTGTTGGATAAACTGAACTCGTTTGTTATATCATGAACGTAGCGTGTAAAACTTCCGGTTTTTTCGTTCAATAAATTTAATCCTCCGTTTTCAGTTCCTACCCAGAAATTGTTCTCGCTGTCTTTTAATAAGCTATAAATCACATTGCTGCCCAGAGTATTTTCTTTACGGGGATTATGTAAATAATGAGTAAAAGTTTTGCCGTCGGGATTAAGCTTGTCTAAACCCCCACCCCAAGTTCCGATATATAATTGTCCGTTCTTCCCTTCGGCAATATCAACAATATAGTTCTCGGAAAGACTTGTTTCATTTGCCGCATAATGCATAAACCTCTTGATTCTGCCGCTTTTAATATCTAAGGAGTTGAGTCCTAACTGGGTACCTATCCACAGAATTCCTTTACTATCTTGGAAAATACTTGAAATCGCATTATTAGTTAATGAATTGGTATTGTTTTCTTCGCTCTTGTAATTAGTTACTTTTTTGGTAACAGGATTGCAGCAAAATATGCCTGAATTGGTTCCTACCCAAAAATTTCTACTGCGGTCCTCATAAATTGTATTTACCTCTCCTTGACGAAAAGAGAATTTACCGGGCCTAATGCGAATAAAACAATTTTTTTCCCTGTTATACAAGTGGAGAGTTCCTCCTGCAACAACCCACAGGTTTTTGTAGGAGTCTTCCAAAATCCGGTAAACTGCATTTGAAATTAAACTTGTCGTATCATTAGGTGTCGTTTTATACACCACCATCTTATACCCGTCGTACTTGTTTAAGCCTTCCTGAGTACCGAACCACATAAATCCCTTATAATCTTGTGTAATACACAGTCCGTGTGCTTGAGAAAGGCCCTGAACATCATTAATATGATGAAACTTGAAGCGTATTTTCTGGGCCCGCACTTGCGACGTCGGAATACAGACGATAAGCAGGAGAAAAAAATAAAACAAGAAAAGAATATTTTTTTTGAACATAGCGGTATTGGTTAATTATAACGGCGAGTTACATTGGCATAATGGAGTTTGTACGAAGAGAGGTTGAAAGGGTTATATTTTTTTAGGAGATACAAAATCTTGAAAGAGGTGCAGGGGAGAATCTGCCACTGCATAATCTTAGTTCCACTCGATTATCCCGGCCACTTGAATAAAAATAAGACTCTCATTAATAATAACCGTCGATGGATCTTGTTCTTTTTCTTCGGCTGCTTAATAATATAATTAACCCGAAAACAAATCCGTAGGCAAAACCGCCAATATGCGCCCAATAACCTATACCTGCAGTATTACCTGTTGCGGGGCCTATTGCAGCCCATCCTTCCAAAAGCTGCTGAACAATCCACAAACCCAAAAATGCAAATGCCGAAACGCGAAAAACGAAAATGAAAAACAGAATTTTAATTTTGGACGAAGGGAACAAAATCAAATAAGCGCCAAGGGCCGCGGATATAGCCCCGGAAGCGCCGATACACGGAACATCACTACCGGCGTAGAGATAGGAATGCACGGCAGCACCAAAAATTCCGCCGATAATATAGAATAAAGCAAACCTTACATTACCAACGGTTACTTCTATATTATCTCCGAATATCCACAAAAACATCATGTTGCCTATTAAATGCATCCAACCACCGTGCAAAAATAAACTTGTAAATAATGTAAAGAGCCGTTGACCATGCATAATAAACTTAGGGATAGCTCCGTAAGTATAAATAAGTTGGTTCAACTCTTTTTCGGGAAGCGTTATTTGCTGCCAAAAAACGTAACAGTTTATTGCAATAAGTATGTAAGTAACAAATGGTTTGTACTTTCCTTTAATATGGTCGTCTCCTA
>JAYULL010000157.1:0-2015 GCA_043763625.1 Sphingobacteriaceae bacterium
AGTACTTGAAATAATGCATCTGTATTCATAGGTAATGTATAGGTAGATATACAAGGTTACCGGTATAACAAAAATAAAGTACAAAATCGGAAATATGAACATTATTACCTTGATAAAAGTCAATAAATCACTTTGGTTCTACTTCTTGACTATTGTCAGCTACTTCCCTTTTTAGTCTACTTAACTTCGATTCAACAAAGCGGTATGGGTTACATTATATACTCCAAAAGAGCGATCCTGCCGGTAAGACTAAATTAATCTCTACCGAAATGATAAAACAATTTAGTACAAAACTTAAACTTCAGCTTGAGCAGGAGATGGAGCAAATGGCCCAAGAAATTAGGGAGCCTTTTATTAAAATGAAAGCGGCACTGAACTCAGTTAATGAAAATTTAAAAAAGCTGAAGGTATTCATTGATGAGCATCCTTTTTCTAATGAACAGGATGAAATTTATTTCTTCAAAAATATTAAGCCTGAATTTTATAAATGGTTAATCTTCCATGCAGAGCTTTTTACTATCGAAGACAACCTGCCACCGGGAAAACACGAAAAGCAAGTTGAATACTTGGAACAGGAGTTTCAGTATATTGAAAGATTTTTTAAGCAAAATCAATTCCAATATCAGTACTATAAACTGAACGCGGTCGAATTGGATAACCTTTATTTTATTCGCGGAGCAAAATTGCAAAGTGTTCTAATCCCTGATGCTCCGGAAGTAGATTCCACCTTTTCTACCAAATGCGACTACTTATTTTCTAAGATACGGGCGTTCGAAATGCTTAGAGAAATAATATTAGAAAGGCTTATTTACCTACGTAAAACACCTTTATCGATAGAAAATTTCATTTATGGGAAGCAAGCAGTTGAATTGAAATGGACAGGAGATACTGTTAATCTTGCCGAGTTAGGATACGGCCTTTACTACACTTCCCAAGTTAATAACGGCAGTGCCGGAATTGGAGAGATATTCAGATGGCTTGAGGAAAAATTCGGAGTTAGCATAGGAGTTCCGGCAAAGCGCATGGCTGCAATTCGTTCGCGAAAGCGCCTAAGTAGAACTAAATACTTAGATGAAATGAAAGAGGCTATTGAAAAAGTACTCGACAAAGAGGACGAATTTGTTCCCGGCCGATCCAATGAGCGGCATAGTCAACATTTCCAATAAAAAAAATAAAGGTACTACCCAAGCTTCCCCAACCTCAAATTCACATTCTCCAAACCTTTGCTTTCGTCAAGCCCGCCACAATGGTGTGACGGGTAAAATTTAAGCATTATGTTTTATTCATTCACATGGCAGCAGTTTCTGATCGCTGCGTTAGTCTTAACTTCGACTTGGTACGCCGCAGTTTTGCTTCTGTTTTACCGGAGCAGAGTCCAAAGCCTTTTTCTTAAAAAGGAAAAAAGCTCTCCGATTAAACAGGAACCGGTACCCCACATTTGGGACGAAGATGACGAGTTCGAGGAGTTTAATGAAGAAGAAAGCTTAATTGGTGAGAGCAAACTACCGGAGGGAGTACTGAGTGTTCCCTTAACCGGATTCAGCTTTGCTGAACCCGCCAATCCGGTTGAAGATCGCCTAGGCCTTGTACCTGATATTCTGGAAGAGGTTAAGCATGTTTTCTCCATCATTAAAAAAGAAAACGGGAGCAAGGAAGAATTTTTCTCGCTTCTTCAATTGGTAAAGGCTCAATACTCGCAAATTCTTGAAAGCCCCCTGCTTGACGAGATCAATCAACTTATAATAGCCGAATCACCGGTCGAGATTTTAATTGATGAGCTCGAAAGTTTTTGGAATCAATAACCTATATCCCTAAAATTATGAAAAATCAACTTATTAAAAATAAAAACCGCTTGTCGTCAAAAGTTTGTCAAGCAGCATTTACACTTATCATTTTTTCAGTTTTGATGAGTGCAAATGAAGTGATGGCACAAGACGGTAATGCCGGTATTCAAGAAGCTACTAATAAGGTAAAAGGTTACTTCGATACCGGTACAGACCTAATGTATGCGATCG
>JAYULL010000158.1:0-1999 GCA_043763625.1 Sphingobacteriaceae bacterium
CTATAACTTAGTTCATATTCAATATTACTACGATTTCTTTTCGGATATATTACAAGCCTACGACGAATTCAGAGAGGCAGCAATTGAACTGTCGAGCAAATGTTGTATCGACGGAAGTTTGTTTCCCCGTCATTTACTGCTGGGCGAAACTTACGACAGTCCGGGATCAAAACCCGAATTCCGGCATTACTTCATCAGTTCGCCTCTGTTTAGTCAAAAGCACCTTTTCGAAAAATTGCAGAGTCTGTTTAGGCGCTTAGTAAAAATAAAAAACGAGTTCTTTTTGCCGGATTCGTATATTCCGGGAAATTCGACGGTTGATTCAACTATCCGAATCACCCCGAGCTTGCTTTCAAATGCTCCGATTTCCGAAAAGGCAATTCCTTATTACTATCGCATTAAAACCGATCCGAACCCGCTTTATAAACTTTGGAGTTACGAAAAAACAAGTAAGGGAGATGAAGCAACAAATTTGTCGTACCATGCAAGCGAATACACCTCAGACAATTTTACCGTAGAGCCCTTAAAGTACGATTTGGAGCCCTACAATTTTTTCCGGATTGAAGGGCATATCGGCAAACCCTACGTTCATGCTTTAACTAATATTAAACGCATTATTTACAATTATCGGATTCCGGTTCATGTTATAGCGCTGCGAACCGGGAATATTGAGCAAGGAACGGCTATCTCGCCTGAACATGAATGTGTTTTATTGGATATAGAACTCAGTTACGACATCGCTCGACGCGATTGGGAAGCTGTAATCGGTAAAACCATCGAGTATCTTAACTTAAATTTAAATGCAATCAGTCAAGAATTCGGAACGGTAATTTATCAATCCGTAGTAAGTTTCATCAAGCAGTTGCAGCTCGCTAAAACCTATATGGTGAGTTCGGTTTCGGTTTTTGTGAGCAATTACTACAGCTTCATTAACTTGTATGAAGAAATAGAAAAAAACGCCGAGAATTTGCGTTCCGCTATTCTTAAAAGTGGTTTCGGTCGAACTCCGGTTTTACGCGAAGATTTAGTAGATCATATTGATGACGTTCTGTTAAGTTGCAAGAAAGGCCCGTTCAGAGCTTTGTATCAGGAATACAGCAGGAGAATCACTGATATTTATGCTAACCTCTACCTCGGACCCTATTTAGAAAAACATCCCGGTATTCAGCATAAAGCGGGAGTAAGCACCGGCGGAACATTTATTATTGTTTATCACAGCAGCGGGGGCAGAAGAGAAAAAGCAAATTATGACAGGATACCCCTACGAGGTGTAAACGAATACTTAACCGGAAATGTGCGTTTTGCAAATGGTAATGCCGCGGTTGGTGCTACCATCCGCCTCAGAGGAGCTTCCCGAACGGTTACAACAGACAGTGCCGGGTCGTTTACGATTTACGCTAACTTTTTACCGTCTACCTTAACCGTAAGCGTTTACGGACAACGCGATAAGGAAATTTTGGTAAACGATAACCGCGATATTTCTGACATTATAATAGGGGATGAAGACCAATTTGACGACGAGGAAAATATAAGTCAGTTGCAAGAGGGAATTGTAATTGCAGATTTTTATTTGCCGTATTCTTTCAATTCAAATTGTACTCCCATTCAGTACATTATCAACGAAGCCAAAAACCAACCTCCTTTGGCTCGTGCCGGAGAAGATGTGGTTGTCACCCTTCCGGGAAATAAGGTCGCTGTTGACGGTACAAATTCTTCCGACCCCGACGGAACCATACAAACCTACACTTGGGCCTATAAATCCGGTCCGGCTACATTCAAAATTGAAGATCCGAGTGCAGCTAAAACAACCATTGCCGATTTAGTGGAAGGAGAATATGTGTTTACCTTAACTGTAACGGATAACGACGGCTTAGTTTCGGTAGATGAAGTTAAAATAGCGATACAACCGGCTCCTAACATTCCTCCGGTTGCTCGTGCCGGTGAAGATCAAGGAATAACATTGCCGGAAAACACTACAACATTAGACGGAAGCGCATCA
>JAYULL010000159.1:0-28448 GCA_043763625.1 Sphingobacteriaceae bacterium
CCTAAGTTATTGATCCCGCCTGCCAGAGTTAACCGCTGCGATCCTGTGCTTGCATGTCCCATCATCATGGCCAAAGGGTTAGCGGCTGTTTGCTGAAGAGAAAACCCTACTCCTATAATAAATAGTCCGACTAACATCAACACAAAAGAGGAGTGTTGTGCTGCGGGATAAAAAGTTGCAGCCCCGAGTGCGGAGATAAACAGTCCGAGAGCAATACCGTTTCGGTAACCCATTTTATTTAAAAAATCCCCTCCTGTTATTTTGGAGATGAAAAAATATATAAGTGCACCTACGCTGTAAGCTAAATAATAGAAAAAGGAAACCAATTGCGATTCCCAGTGCTGTAAGTGAAACTTTTCTTTAAAAACCGGGATTAGAATATTGTTTCCGGCGGCAACGAAACCCCAAAAAAAGAAAACTAAGACGAGGGTAAACATGCCTGAGGCATAACTTTTTTGTTCGGTTTGCATATGGTAATGAAAAGCACTAATGAATACTTGAGTGCTTTGTACTTTAATATGCAGATAATGTTACGTTTTATGTGTGAGGGAACAAACCCGGTGATTTAAAATAAAAAAATGCATATTAGCCAAGTTTGGAAAACGTCTATCGATGATTGAGTCTATAATATCAGGTATCGGTTTGGGCATCGTACTCTCGTTTGTAACAGGGCCCGTATTTTTCGCACTGATTAAAACAAGTATCGAAAAAGGGTTTTATGCCGGAATGGCTTTATCAGGCGGTGTATTGCTAAGTGATATATTTTATGTGGCCCTTAGTATTTATGGATCGTCGTTTATCGCTTTTGAAAGCAAGTATCGTCTACCTATTGCAATAACCGGCAGCTTTGTACTCCTTATAATCGGCTTTTATTATTTATTTAAAAAGGTTAAGATTAATTACGAAAGCAACACGTCAAAAAAGTATCATACCGGGTACTTCTTTAAAGGGTTTTTGATGTGCATTTTCAATCCCTCCTTGCTCATTTATTGGATCAGTGTAACGAGCAGTATAGTAACGGTACGGGGTCAAATAGAACCTAGCGAAATCATCCCCTTTTTTGGTTCGATACTGGTTACTCAATTTAGTATGGATACCGTAAAGGCTTATTATGCCAACAAGCTGCGCTATCGCATTAAAGTGAAAACAATTGTCCGTTTGAATAAAATTGCCGGAATACTGATTTTGCTTTTTGCCGCTAAGATTATTTACAGCCTGATTTTTACGAGTTCGTTGGTGTAAAAAAATAGCTTGGGTTTGTTTAGACCCAAGCTATAATAACATCACACCGCAGTAGCAATAATAACTTAAAGCTCCAAAACCTTTAAGTCATTATTCTCGGCATAGTAAAGCTTTTTGTTGTCATTTGACAACGCTATTTTCACGGTATTTGCCAAAGGCATAATAATTTTAACTATTCCTTTTTTAAGTTCTTTTAATTTTCCATCTTCAATAAAGTAAATCAAATTACCGTCTGAAGAGACTTCAATTTGGTAGACTTTGCCAATTATAACCTCATCTACCGGTCCTTCTTTCAGCAAATTGTTCGGGTTACCTAGAAATGTTGGAATTAGAAAATCATCCGTGACACCTAAAACCATGCGAACAATTCCTCTGTCACTGCCGCCGAAAAATATGCCACTCGCGCAAATGTCAACGCAATGCAAAATGGATATTGTATCCGCTGACAAAGGAATAACTCCGCTTACGTCAAATCTTGTAAGAGGATTGTTGACGCCTGAAAAATAAGGTCTGTCATTTTTATCAACTACCAAGTCATTTAGACCGTCCACTGTCCAGCCGATGTACTCCCGCCCCCCTGTGATAAAAGAGTTGTTTTTAAATATAATTCTAACACCGCTATTGCTCCCAAGATAAATTATTCCGGTTTTATCTATTGCAATTTCTTTAGGATAACCTAAATCAGTTTCTTCATCCGGAGTTTTTAACATAGAAAAGACTGTATCAGGAAGAGAAAGAGTTGTAAGATTACCGTTTGATAGCTTTTTAACGCTGTTGTTGGTCAAAATATACAAGTCACCATTGGGGTCAAACTCAATGTCTTTAATGTCAAGCCCTTGAGCGATCGTAGTAGATACATTTTTTGGCCTAATTAGAACATCCTTTTTCTTGTCTTTTTTGCAAGAAAGTAGAAATGCAGAGATAATAATGAGTGTAAAGATTTTTTTCATAGTTATTATTTTTTCTCGAAGATATTGAGAAAGCCTTGAAAAAAAAGGAACAGATTTAATAATGTATAATTTGAGAAGCGAAGTTTACACCAAAGAATTTGACAGGCGATTATGGTGTATAAACTCCCCTTCTTGTTTAAGTGTTCCCGGGGATCACTTCAATCTTCCTAATTATTTATGAAATCCCATTTGCTTTAGAATTTTTAAGCTTTACTTTAATAAAAGCACAGTTCCTTTCTGAACATTCCTCTTATTCCTATTAGTAGTATAATCAGCGATCCAATAATACACAGCAACTACAGCGGGCTTTCCGTTATCTTGGCCGTTCCACCCCTCTAAAAGATCTCTTCCCTCATATACTAATTTCCCCCATCGATTATAAATTTTTAACCTAAAGACCAAGGCTTCACTTTCTCGATTGGGTCGGAAAACATCATTTAAGCCATCCCCATTCGGTGTAAAGACAGACGGAAATGTTACTTTCATACATTCTTGGTCGACTAGTATGATTTCTACAGAGTCTATTCTACACCCGGCTTTGTTCAGTACATTAAAACGGTATACTCCGCCGGGCAAGTTCAAAAACTCTTGATTTAATACGTGCAACTTGTTATCATACTCTAATTGAAACTCATCGCCGGTTTCCGGAGATGAAAATTTTATTTCACCCGGTAAGCCGCATTCAGGATTTTCATACTTGTAAGAAAATATGGGTTTTACAACACCGGACGGAGGGACAACAAAAGCCGTATCCAAAGTATCTGCAGGGCTGATTATATTAACTGCATAATTACCGGGCGTTAACTGATTGAAGATGCCGGTTGTGTTTTCATCTTGATTATTAAGCTTAAAACGTAAATCCCCGGAACTTGCCGACGCCGAAATGTTCACTTGAGTTTCTCCGGGCTGATCACAGGTACTCGAAAGGGCAATAGAATTAAGAATAATGTCGGCGTTAATACCATTTTCGGCAGGCGAGGCAGCGTCAAAAACTTTAAAGGGCAAGGTTCCTATTTCTCCTGCTAAACGTTGCCCTTCAATGTCAACTTCAAAAATAGTTGTAGTATCATTATTACCGGCGAAAAAGGCATAGACTTTAAAAATTCCCGGCGACTCCTCTACGTTAATCAACCCGTAAAAACTCCCTGATTCAGGAAAAGGAATATGAATACTGCTGTTTCCGGGATTACTTATGTTAATTTTAACAATACCGTCGGAAGAGTTAGTATATAGTTCACCGGCATAAAAAGTCATATCCCCAAAGGAAGCATAATTTAAATCACCCAGGGCAGTAGTTGATTTTAATACCGGGTCGGTGCGATAAAGCGAGGTCGAGGCAGAATATAAATTACTGTCGGGGCCCATAGTGAGAGAAACAGACAAAGGGATTGCTTTTACCGATTCGCATTCTACTAAAGCATTACCCGCCACCTTTCCTCTATAAAGGTTTCCGGCATCGTCGGACCAAAAGAAATCAGATCTATTCATTGCAATAGATACAATACGCCGTGCCTGCCCACACAAACTCATCTGCTGTGAAACAAATCCGGTATCAGCTTTTGTAACCTTATAAAGTTTGTATCCGGAAGGAGAAGTAGTGGATACAAAAAACGTTTGAGCATTTGCGCTGAGGACTGCACTTAAAAGGATTGCTATTACTGCCATGCAGCAGCAAATACGTTTCATCTTAAAGCGATTCAACCTCCACCCCACAAGAATAAATATACGATTTTGGAGAATAGATTTAAAAATTACACCGAAGAGAAGTTACAGGGTTGCGAAAAAATATTTGCAGTTGAATGGGTTTGGATCAAAACACTCCACCAAGCCTTATAAGAACATTAGGACGCTCTAAAAATCCCTTACAGCAAAATCCGGAAGATTAAGCTATAAAAAGCGGCGACACCGGAGTGGGATAACATCTAAAAATTAAAGAGTTGATAACGTCACTATCAAAATTCTACCGTTTATAATCGTCCTTCAACAACCCCCTCTTGTACATATCCCCAATTACAGCATCTATAAACATTTCTGCTGCCGGGCCCTTGCCGAATTGCTTGCCGGCCCACATGTAAGCGTTTAAAGCATTTGATATTACAACCTTGTTAAACAACCTACCGAAAAAACTTTTTTTTCTAATTTTTGACATTAGCTGCTCTAATCCCGGGTCTTTCGGAGCCGAAGTATTTCCGGTAGCAGGTATTGTATTGCTTACATTGTCCATAATACAGCGAACCCGTTTCTCGAATTTATCCTGCAAGCCTAAAAGATAGCTTAAGTTCACTTGAGGGTACGTATATTCCTTTTCTTCGGGAGGAGTTATTACAACTACCTTTCCGGTTGCTTTATCCTCAACAACCCGAATGTCAGGTACAATTGGGAGATACTCTACTCCCTGGTCCATGAAGCTGTACTTACTTTTAAAACCGTTATAACCATTTTCAAGAATCGGGTTACCGGCATTTATCGGAACACTTAAAAAACGTTGCAGAAATCGCTGACAATTTCTACGACCTAAATAAAAATCGTGCTCGCGAAACCGCTTACTGAAGAAACCCCCGAAACCCTGAAATGAGCCGCAGGCAATCGAATACTTCTGAGTCTGTCCGTTTTGAGTTCTTACCGGCGAGATTAAGAAACGCGTATAGTCGTCCGATAAGTAGGCTTTTTTTACCTGTTCGTCTTTCATCATAAGCTGGCCACGCATGGCACCAATGATTGAAGGAAGCACATTTTTCCAAGCTTTTTTTACTACAAAAGTGCTCAGGTCCTCGTCTTCACTCGGGAAAGGGTCGACCATCAGCACCATAGAATCAAATTGGGAAGCACTTGTTTTAAGTTCGACTTGAGGCGACAACTCCTTCTTCTTTTGTTCTACCAAATGCTTAAATTCAGCTTCAGGTAAATTCTGTTTTGAAAGCTCGTCGTCATATTTTTGCAAGAGCTCGCTTAGTCGCCGGTCTTCTAAAATCTGCTCGGTAGTTTCAAAGGGCTCGTTGTTAATAACGCCCCCGTCCACATTTAAAGAAATAAACCGACTGTCTTCCGGCAAAAAATTTACGTTTGCTGCCTCTACTCCGTTTAGAGTTAAGTTAAGATACCTGTTATCCAAAATATACTGCCTTTCCCGAATCAGTTCTCGGGGCTCTAATCCTACCGGGAAAGCTCCCGTGGCCATCGCAGCTTGCTTCAAGGTATCTTTATTAAACCCTTTCTCATCGTTAAAATGAAGCGGGATACGCCCGTTTCCCTTGTAAGAATCGTCTTTGTTGAGTTGAAAAAAAGCATAATCCCGATGCATTTTCATGCGGTGCTCTCGTTCGCCTTGGCTGGTTTTAAACTTCACATTGTATTTGAAACCGCGGAGATTTGTGATTGTAGTGAAAATATCAACATCATCAGCCACATAAGGTCGGCGGCAATCTGCATCTCTAACGGCTCTGTCAATTATAGAGGAGGCCACTTGCGGAATAAATGAAGAGTTAAAACCCGCTCTAACTTCTCTACTCGTATTTTCTTTGTCACTTTCGATGTCATCTGTGCAAAGCATAAACTCCATCATATCTTTCCCCTCCTCCTCTGTAAGATTTACCCAAGAGTTGTATAAGGGATTTTTCTTTTTCTTTTCTTCGTCTTTTGCGTCAGTTTGAGTAATATGAGGAAATTGACACTGTACTGCCGCTGCAGTTATAGCTGCCGTCATTCCGCCCGCAGAAGCACCGCTTAATACTTCAATTAAAAAGTTATGAGTGGGGATATCGGCTAACTTGCCTTTTTTTTGCAAATCTTTAGCTCGCTCCCAATTATCCAATGCCTCCAAAAGATAATCCATCACACCGGCGGTATATGCTCCGGCAGAAACAGCGCCTGCCATGCAAACGCCGATATGAAAGGTATTTTTATTTTCCATAGAATCAGGAATAGAATAATCAGGTCAGCCGGCTTTTTTGTGTGAATAATAAGAAATGTCGATTCTTAGAATCAGACCTAAAGCCTATACAATCTTAAAAGAACAAAGAGTAAATATTGGGAGAAAGACTCGATATTAAAATAGCTATAAGTAGCTATTTTAAATTAGAAAAATTATGTTATTAAACTGCCGCTTTCGTGATCCGGGATTGGCTCAAATCCCCTCTTGTAATTTCAGCAACTCTTGGTAAAGTCGATGTGTGGGTAAACCGACCACGTTGGTGTAGGATCCGTTTATCTTTTCAATTCCGACTAAACCAATCCACTCTTGTATTCCGTAAGCTCCGGCTTTATCGAAGGGCTTGCAGGTTTGCACGTAATATCGAATCTGCTCGGGAGTTAAAGCCTTGAAATACACTTCCGATATTTCATAAAAAGATCTCAGCCCTGTTGCAGTAAGCAAACTTACTCCGGTTATTACGTCATGTTTTCTTCCTGCAAGCAACGAGAGCATTTCGAAAGCATGCTCTTCATCTTCGGGCTTCCCTAAAATTCTATTCTCAATCGAAACTATCGTATCGGCTGTAATTACGATTTCGTCGTTTATACTTTCGTCAAAAGCTTTAGCTTTCTTTTCAGATACATAAACTGCAATTTCTTTCGAATTCAGCCCTTCCGGATAACTTTCGTCAACATCTTTTAATACTACTTTAAACTTAATATCCATCAGTTGCAACAATTGCTGCCTTCGCGGAGATTTAGAAGCTAAAATAACGGAAGGAAGATTGCGCATGTTCAATTAGAAGGGATTCTATCGTCCTGAGCCGAAAAGCCGGCATCGTACCATTTATCCTGTACCTTTAATACTTTTTCAATTACATCGCGTACGCAACCAAAACCGCCGTTTAAGGGGGAAATGTAAGCGCTGGCGAGCTTGACCTCTTCAACCGCATCTGCGGGACAAGTAGCAATTCCCGCAACACGCATTACCGGCAAATCAGGAATATCGTCTCCCATATAAAGTACTTCATCGTCCGCTATATCATGATCTCTTTTAAAGCCGGAATAAACTTCCAATTTATTTTCAACACCCAAATAAACGTCATCGATCCCCAAACCTTGTAAGCGTGAAAGTACGCTTGCAGATTTTCCACCCGAAATTGCACAGACTTTAAAACCCTTTTTTACAGCCAATTGTAAAGCATATCCGTCGCGAATATTAAATCGCCTGAGTTGTTCGCCGGCATCAGTAACCAATACCGTTGCATCAGTTAACACGCCGTCAATGTCTAAAACAAATGCCTTAATGTATTTAAGTTTAGAAAGAAACATGGGTAAATTTGAAAATTATTTACTGCGCGACTATGCAGCTGAATATAAATTTCTGAATCTGCAAATTCCTCTATTTGCACATTGAAAATTATTGATTATCTCGCCATTCGTACACCCAAGCTGATTGTATTTGTTCTAAATGCCCTTCGTTGCACTCTTCACGAGTGCCGGCAAAGCTTGGAAGGCTGAGTACCCATTCCATCAACTCGATAAAACGAATTCTGTAAATTTTAGATTCACTAAAGTCGTCGCCGAATTTTTCGTACAAACCCATTGCAATATCTTCATAATCATTCCAATGTATCGGCAAGTCGTATTTATCTTGTATCATATTCTGCTATTAATGTCCTAAAAACTGATTTTGATCCGGCAATGTAACCTCAAGATCGCCATCAATCATCACACACTGGCACCCTAACCTTGAATTTATCCTTGGGTTAACCGCTCTATCAATAAAGTCCTCCTCCTTATCCGAAATCTCCTGAACACTATCTATACCCTTATTCACATAAACATGGCAAGTACTACAGCCGCAAACACCGCCGCAATTATGTTGCAGCTCTATTCCGTTATCCAAACAAACATCTAAAACGGATTCGCCTGCAGCAATAGGAAGTTCCACAGGCTCTAATCCCTGTTCCTCAAAATTTATTTTAATCTTGTAAACGTCCATTGCGGCAAAAGTAATAAAATCAACAACTACTGCGACCGCTGTTTAGAGATTATACTTTCGGTAAACAATTCGTAAAGTTGCTTTAACTTATTATCGCTTTGCAGAAATTCTAAATGCCGTTGGATGATGAGATTATCTTGCCTAATTGCCGGTCCGGTTTGGGCTTCTTCCGGTTCCATTTCTTGGACTTTATCTGCAGTTTCTAAAATAAGCGGACGAATTAAATCAAAGTCCAGCTCGTTACTTTCTAAAATTTCTTTGCCCAAAGTGTACAAATGATTGCTGAAATTACACGCGAATACGGCAGCGATGTGAAGAGCTTTTCGCTGTTGACAATTCAATTGAATTACCTTTCGGGAGATTTTAGCGGCGAGGGAAATTAGCGTCCCTAAATCTTCGGGCGAACTTGCCTCTACAGCGATAGGAATGGCAAGAAAATCAACAGCTCTATTTTTAGAAAAAGTTTGAATCGGATAAAGAACCCCATTCCGGCGAGAAGCGTTTTTTAAGGTTTCAATTCCGGTTGTTCCGGAAGTATGAACGAGAAGCTTATCGGGAAATTTGAACTCGGCAGCAACGAGTGGAATAGCGTCGTCTATGACCGAGATTAAATAAATATCTGCCTCCGGCGAAAGTAAAGCAAGATCACTAATGGATGTGGCGCCGAGCCTATTTGCTAAAGTTTGTGCATTTAAAGCATTACGGCTCCAAACCTGTAATATTTCAATTCCGGAAGCTCTTAATGCCGTACCCAGATTAGTTGCCACGTTTCCGCTGCCGATTAGGACAACTTTCATAGAAGTTATACCGTTTTTAACTCTTTTTTTCTTCTGAGAATAGAAAGCAAGAATCCTACAACCATTATAATGGTTCCTACCCACAGTAAATTGATAAACGGAAATCTGATGGCTTTCATCACAATCCATTTGGGTTCAGAAGGAGGCTTTTGATAAACAGTAAGTTCTAATTTGTTTCGTTCGGGATAAATATCAGTAAAACGAAGTTTTAAACCGGCAGCATCCACATTTTTGCCGAAATCAAGCTTATTGCCGCTTTTAACCAAGAAAACCGGCTCTGCGTTATACGACCGACCGGCAGCAAAAACTTGAAGTTGCAAACCGACTGCGATGTCGCCTTGAGCCAAGGTGATATTTTTAATTGAGGCATCGCGGTTTATACCTTTTACAACAATGAAACCGTCACGGATTTTTACCGTGTCGCCGGGAGCAATTTCATGTTTTACAGGCTTTTCGTAATTTTCCTCTTCCGAATGGCCTTCATGGTCAGCGTGATCTTTTTCTATTTGAGGAGCAGCTGTTGTATGAGTATAAATATCGTAAGTTAGATAATGTCGCGTATCGGGTGAAGATACTAAACCGAATTTAGGATTCTGTTGAGCGTTGGGATGAAGATTAAATTCCTCTTTAACTTTTCCGCTTTTTTCATCGATAGACTTATAATTAACTTTATAAAAGGTATTTGGACCGACATTTGAATCACTTAAATAGGTAACAGTGTATTTATCAATCTTTACAGGCTTATTTTGGTACAGCATCAAGTTCTCACCCGACTTGTTAACCTTTTCGAAACCTGCAACCGGGATAACGCCTGTAGTGTTAACCGAAATTACCTCATTTTTTGCTGCCGCAACTAAGGCTCCAACTAGAATTAATCCGAAACCGATATGTGCGACCGAAGAACCCGCAAGTTTCCACTTGCCTTTCAATGCTTCAATCAAAAGTTTTCCGTTAGCTACGATCGAGAAAACTCCTGCGAAAGTTAGCAGGATAAACATGAAGTTAGTGTACAGTTCAGTAATATAAACAAAGCAGGCAGTGATAACTACAGCAATAGCTACCGCCCTAACTATATTAGAAAGGAACTTCTTAGAGTCGGTGTTTTTATACTTAAGAAACTGCGACATGCCGGAGATTAAAGCCACCACCACTGCGAACGGTACTTGCCATTTATTGTAATGCTGAATAAGTTCTGAGGGAGGAGCTACTTTAGTGCCGAAAACTGCATTAAAAACAGGGATTGAAGTAGTTGCAAGTATTTGCACACAAGCAACAGTTAAAACTAAGGCGCCGATAAAAAGCCAAAATTCGCGAGAATAAGTTTCTTCGTCTTTTTTGGTAATCGGCATTTCTTTGAACCGAACAACCAAAATTACAATCATCAGCACAATGAATGCCCCAAGATATAAAATCAATTGCCAAAACATACCCAAGTCGGTAAAGGCATGCACTGAGGTTTCACCAAGAATGCCGCTTCTGGTAAGAAACGAAGCATAAAGAACTAAAATGAAACTAATTAAAACAAGAAAGGTGGCAGTAAAATAAGAATGCCCGGAAGACCTGTACGCCAACATCACATGCAGCCCGGCAATTAATGTAATCCAAGGAATAATTGAAGCATTTTCTACCGGATCCCAGGCCCAAAAACCTCCGAAATTTAAAGATTCGTAAGCCCAAAAAGATCCCATGATAATTCCGGTACCGAGAATCATGCAACTAAACAAAGTCCAGGGAAAAGCAGGCTTTAGCCATTCTTGATAACGCTTTTGCCAAAGTCCGGCGATAGCATAAGCAAACGGAACAATCATAGAAGCAAAACCCAAAAACAGAGTGGGCGGGTGAATTACCATCCAATAATTTTGCAGTAATGGATTCATCCCGTTTCCGTCCTCTATTAAACTTAAATAGTCCGGACGGGAAAAAATAGGACCTTGCACAGCATTGCGAAGCAAAATAAAAGGTGAGCTTCCTACCCGAGTTCCTATAATTTCTACGCCCAAAAGCATTGAAGCCAAGAATACTTGCGAAAGCATAACAACGCTTAGTACCGGGCTTTCCCACCTCTTTGCCTTCCAAACTAAGATATTAGCTAAAACTGCTTGCCAAAACATCCATAGCCAAAAACTCCCTTCTTGGTCTTCCCAAAAACTGGATAAAATAAAGTGAACAGGCAATGCTTTGCTTGAATGAGCATAAGCGTAATTATACTCGAAATAATGACTGAAAATGATATAGAATAAACAAGACCCGATACCTATAACCGCTGCGGAATTTGTCCAAAGAGCGATTCTAGCGATACGTTGCCACGAATTATCGAGCGAATCTTTAACCGTTGCGAAGTAATAACTTATTGCTGATAAAAGCGCTGTGCCGAAAGAAAGAACTATAAAAAACTGACCAAGTTTTCCGGGAAGCAGGTGTTCGCCTGCATATTGAACGTCCATTTATGAATTTAAAGTTTCGCGGTAGAATTACCTTTAATCTCGACCTCGTTTTTTTTGTATTTAGACGGGCACTTCATTAAAATCTTAGAAGCATGAAACTCTTCGCCCACCATTTTACCTGTTAACACAATCTGCTCCGATTTCTCGAAATCTTGCGGCTTGGAACCGTTGAAAACAACCTTACATTCTTTACCTTTCTTATCAACCATATAAAACGCAAAATAATTTGCATCTTGCTTTGGATTATAAATTAATTCTTTTTGCTTATCGAGCTGCCCTACAACATGCAATTCGGTTGTGGTTTCCTTTGCCTCAGTAAACGTTCCGTAAGTGCTTGAATCTGCATAAGTACTGATGATCATACCGATTGCCGCAGCGATAATTATAATCCCGATTATAGCGCTCTTCTTCATTTTTTTATCGTTTTTATTTTTCCGAAACGACAGTGCAAAAATACAAATTATAACACTGTTAAACCATCTTAATTCAATTCATACAGCTATTGTTACAATTTGAATTTGCGAGATGCAAAACCTTTCGTTATGAAACATAACGAGCTTAAAATACTATTTATTACATTTCCATCCCTTATATCGTGTTCAAACCCGAAACCTGTCTTTTATTGCGGGATAGGATGAAGTATTTCGGTTATCTCACCCTCGTCTTGGTTAATCCTCTAAACTACTCCCCCCTTCTAAATTACATCTACGGCCAAATGCCCATATTCATATAAGATACTGCCACCTTATTAATTGAACCTACAAAAGCAGCCGTTCTTAAGCTGTCGACTTTGGGATTTTCTAACTTTATACTTCTGATTTCATGATAGGAACGAATCATTGTATCTTCTAGCCCCGAGTTTACCAATTCAAGTTCGGTAGGGCCTTTAACCACCAAACTTCGTTCGCTTTCAGTTAAACTTGTTCCCGTTATTTTTTCTACCATATTTACGATGTTGAGATTGGCATTTTCATCGTAACGGCGGTCCATGCGACCAAAAGCAACATGCGAAAGGTTCTTGAGCCACTCGAAATAAGAAACGGTAACACCGCCGGCATTACAATACATATCAGGTATAATAATTCCGCCACGCTCTATAAATGCCCCCGCAGCTTCGGGAGAAGTGGGCCCGTTTGCTCCCTCTGCAATAATTTTAGCTTTAATACGACCGATATTCCCGGCAGTTATTTGATTTTCGAGAGCAGCGGGCACCAAGATGTCGCAATCTTGTTCCAAACCCTCGCTTGAATTTACAAACTCTTGTTTCGCTCCCGAGAAACCCAAGATAGAACCTGTTGCTTTACGATGTGATAAAACAGCCTCTAATTCTAATCCGTTGGCATTATATATTGCACCTTCGTATTCACAAAGCCCGACTATAATTCCGCCGAACTCGGATAAAAACTTTGCAGAATGATATCCTACGTTTCCTAATCCTTGAACTATTACCCGCTTTCCGGCTAGCCCGGCAGTTAAACCTAAAGGCTGCATATCTTCCGGCACGTTTACACATTCTTTAACTGCAATAGCAATTCCGCGTCCGGTAGCTTCCCTTCGTCCGGCTATCCCATGCAAAGCAATGGGCTTTCCGGTAACGCAACCCAAGGCATCAAGCTGGCCGGGATTCATGGTGTAGTACGTATCAAAGATCCAACTCATTTCTCGTTCACCGGAACCATAGTCCGGTGCCGGAACATCAATTGCCGGACCGATAAAGTTTTTCTTAATCAACTCAACGGTATATCTTCGAGTAATGGTCTCCAGTTCCGCTATCGAGTAATTCCGGGGATTGATCTTTATGCCTCCTTTAGCTCCACCGAAAGGCACATTAACAATTGCGCATTTATAAGTCATTAAAGCGGCTAGCGCCGTTACCTCGTCTTCATTAACCATTTCGCTGTAGCGAATGCCGCCTTTGGTAGGAGAAATATGGTGCGAATGCTCCGCCCGCCAAGCATCAATTACTTCAACTCCGTTTCCCTTACGAATAGGGAATTTAAAGTGATAAACGCTGTTGCAAGCTTTTATTTGATCCAATAGACCTTGCGGATGACCGGTAAATTGAGCAGCATGGTCGAAAAATTCGGAAACATCATCAAAGAAATGAGTTGAAGCGGGATTAGCCATAATTTTACTGTCGGATCTCTAAATTGGGTATTTCTGTGCAGCCTGAATTTGCCGAAACCACCAGTAGAGAAATAAAACTATTTCTCTTGTTCGAGCTTTTTTATTTTCCTGTCGATATTAAAAAGATAAATAAAAAGACCGATAACAACTACTGTTATAACTGCAACTACTACATAAATTTTACCTGAACTTCTTAAATCTACCGCCATTCCTTCCTCTGCAGCTTGGGCGAAACACAATGTTGTAACAAAAGAAAGAATAAAAAGGATTATAATATGTTTCATGTGACAGGATTTGAGAAGTGGGATATGAGATTTGAGAGCCTTGCCTTTCTCATAAAGTTTTTCGAATCAATCATCAAGCCGCTTTCGTTCTATTATTCTTATGCGATAACGAAGAGTTGAAATCCAAATACTTGCAAGTATCCAACCTGCACAAGCCGGATAAAAAACCATACGCATGCTGTTGTCTAAATCATATTTCCCGAAAGCCGGGTTGCCGCCGTTGCCGGGATGAAGCGAATCTGTCATTCGAGGCAAAATAAATAGCAGAACGATCATTACGGGGTAGGCAAAGATGTTGTAGATTGCTGAGATTCGAGCTTTTTTTTGTTCTTCCTCTATCGAACCCCGAAGAACCAGATAAGCACAATAAACCAAAAATGCAATAGCCGCACTGTTTTGTTTAGGATCGTTGCTCCAATATTCTCCCCAAGTAAATTTGGCCCAAATCATTCCGGTAAGTAACCCTAATAAATAGAATACTATTCCGGTATTAATGCTTTCTACTGCAATTAAGTCATAGCTTTCCCTATTGGTAATGAGGTATTTAATACTATAAAACACAGAAATACTGAATAAAACAGTCATAGAAAACCACATCGGCACGTGGAAATATAAATTGCGTATAGTCTCATACACAATAGGCAAGGCGGGAACCGATACTAAAAATCCTGCGATTATGGAATAAACAACTAATAAGGCGGCTGCAACTTTCCACCAAGTGTCATGGATGATACTCATATGCAAGTTCAAATGTATAAAATATCTACGGTCTCTATACAGTTTTTTTCAATAACGGTAACATTACGGAATCGGCTTGTGATACTTGTCACACCGGCTCTAACTTAGTAGAAATTTTGGCGATGATAGACACTTTTACCCTGTCCCCGGAAAAGAAACGGCCAAAATCCGGAATCGGATTAGAGGAAAAATTTCTGAAAGAAAAACTCATTAATTCATCCAGATTATACTATTTGGATTGGCTTAGAGTGTTAGCATTTAGTGTTTTAATACTAATGCATACCGGAGAAGTATTCACGGAAAAAAACTTCTGGATCAAAAACGGGGCAACTTTGAAATTCTTTGACTATGTATTATTCTTCTTTAAACAATGGCGCATGCCGCTTTTATTTGTCATTTCAGGAGCTGCAGTTTCAATAATGTTTAATCGCAATACTGTTACAAGCTTTATAAAAAATAGAATAGCTAAAGTCTTATTGCCTCTTTTTGGTGCAATGCTCCTCATAATTCCACCGCAAATCTATTTTATTGAAAAAGCAAAAGGCAAGCATCAAAATTTTATTGATTTTTATTTAAGGCTGATTGAATTTAGTTGGTTCCCTAAAGGGAATCTACACTGGCTGCATTTGTGGTACTTGGCCTTTGTCTTTATTTTTACAATCAGCGTAATACCTGTCATGATCTTTGTCAGATCCGACCACGGGAAAAAGATTATGAAAAGTCTTTCTGAGAAAATTGCCAAACCTTTCTTATTATTTATTTATGCACTAGCAGCCTCGATTCCTTATTATCTACTCTGTTACGTACGCGAAGGAAATGTAGCAGAATTGCTGTACTATTTTCCATATTTTCTTTTCGGAGTTCTTTTTTTAACAAACCCCGTTGTTGCCGAAACTTTAAAAGAAAATGCCCTCAAAATCCTCGGTTTTGCTTGTATTACGGGAGTGTTAATCTATCTATCGGATTGGTTGAGAACGTCCGAAAATTTCTTTTATTTGACTATAGCTCCCGGAGAAATTAAAGTGTTGTCAGCTTTACTTAAAACGGCTAATCAGTGGTTGTGGCTTCAGGCGATATTAGGCTTGAGTATGCGGTATCTTTCTTCTTCCGGCCGCCAACTAAAATATCTAAATCAACTTGTATTCCCGATTTATATATTGCATCAAACGGTTATTATAATCGTCGGGTACTACGTAATTCAGGTTCCCGGATCGATCACCTTTAAATTCTCCGCGATTCTTTTAGGCAGCCTTCTTATAATGCTTGGCTTGTACGAGGCTGTACTAAAAAGGGCTGCAATAACCCGACTGTTATTCGGAATAAAGTGATGGCATTAATCTCGCCATAAATATGGAAATAAAATCAGCGATGCGGTAATCACTATTATGTTAATTGCTGCGAGAACTCCCATTTCGTTATAACTTACTGTACGATCCAACCCATCCATAGCGTTTTTTGAAAGTTTTATTAAAACAATAAGTAAGGGAATTATTATAGGAAATCCCAGAATAGCAATTAAAGCACCACTGTTTCCTGCCTTTGAAGCGATGGCCGAAATCATCGTAAAAACAGTTGAAAAACTTATGCTTCCTATAGCAACCCCTGCTACATATAAATAAGGATCGCCCAAGGGATTATTGAATACTACACTGTAGAACATAAGCGCAAAAAGTGTGAGCGGAAGGAGCAAAAAAATGTTGTAAATAATTTTAGAAAGTATAACCGATCTTGCACTGCAGGTACAATAATAATACAATTGCCTTGCTTTACTCTCTTGACTAAAGCTTTTTGAGACAGCATTGACGGAAGCAAAAAGCATGATAATCCAAAACAAGGCATTCCAAGTTATCGGGTCAATTTTTTTGAATGACAGGTAACAAACAAAAATGGTAGAAATTACATAAAGGAGTATGGCATTCAGTGCGTATTTAGATCGCCACTCTAACAATACCTCTTTTTGTAAAAGAAATTTGATCTCTTTAAATAAAAGCATCCGGCAAATATACAGGCAAACTTTTCTTTAATTATCCAAAACATCAGCAGAGCTGATTAAGAAATCGATTCAAAGGCACTAATGCATCTTCACTCCAAGCTGAATAGACTGTTAAACAGACCATTTGAATTTACAATTCTTTAGTGTATCTTAGCGTAGCTTCTCAATCAGCCAACGTAAATGACTGAAACATCAAGTAAAGACTTAAATTTTCGGCCCGGTTTTATCTTCCTTTTTTTGGTTCCGCTTTTGGGGTTGTTTAATTTCACTGCAAGGGCGCAAAAAAGTGTTCTTACTCAGCACAATGATTTGGGCCGTACAGGTTGGTATAGTGAAGAAACTGTTTTAAACCGAAAAAACGTAAAACGAGGGTCGTTCGGTAAAATCTTTTCAAGAACCGTTGACGACCAAATATATGCCCAGCCTTTAGTTATTTTAAATCTCAACCTACCGGCAAAGGGGAACAAAAACTTGGTCTTTGTTGCGACTGTTAACAATACTGTCTATGCTTTTGATGCCGATTCGGCAAGTGTGGAAGATCCCTACTGGAAGGTTAACCTTACTCCTGCAAATTCCCGACCCCCTACTCATCAAGATATGACGGGTGCGTGCGGCGGCAATTACAACGATTTTTCGGGCAAAATGGGAATTGTAGGAACACCTGTAATTGATTCTGCAACTAATACGTTGTATGTAGTTGCACGCAGTTTGAACACCCAAACCAATTTATATTATCAGCACTTACACGCTCTCGATATTACCACCGGCTCAGAAAGAGCCGGAAGCCCTAAACTCATAACTGCTCAAGTTGACGGCACTGCCGATGAAAACGTAAACGGAAAAGTAATATTTAACCCTCAGAAGCAAAATCAACGACCGGGATTATTACTTTTAAATGGTATTGTTTACATAGCATGGGCCTCGCATTGTGATTGGCAACCCTATCACGGCTGGATGATTGGATATGATAAAGCGACATTAGAGCAAAAAATTGTTTATAATACTACTCCCGACGGTGGTTTAGGGGGTATTTGGATGAGTGGATCAGCTCCCTCGGCCGACGAAGCCGGAAACATTTATGCCGCCGTGGGAAACGGAACGGTAGGAAAAAACGGTAATCCGGCAGATGTCCGAAATAGGTCGGAAAGCGCTCTTAAATTAACTCCGCAAGGCAATACTCTAACAGTAAGCAGCTATTTCAGTCCTTCAAATATCGATCACCTTGAAGCTTACGATCTAGATTTCGGTGTTACACAAATGTTGTTGATCCCGGAAACAAACCGCGTTGTAACTTCAGCTAAAGACGGAAAAATTTACCTCCTTGATCGTGACAACATGGGAGGATTTAACACCAATACAAACAATGTTATTCAAACCATTACATTGGGCGCACAAGCTACACTTCGTTCTTCTTACACTTATTACAGAGGTGCTGCAAAAGAATTCATGTACTCTTGGTCAGAGAATGATTTGCTGACAGCGTTCGCTTATAACCGAATCGGTAGTAAGTTTGATGACAATCCCGTAAAAAGCGGGGTAGCAGGTCCGACAGGTGCAAGCGGAGCATTCTTATCGGTGTCATCTAAAGGAAACATTGACTCTACCGCTATCTTATGGGCAACATATGCCTCTAACGGGGATGCAAATCAATCTGTTCGGCCCGGAATTCTAAGAGCTTTTGACGCTACAGATGTTACGAGAGAGTTATGGAACTCCTCACAATCTCCCGGCGACTCTCCCGGTTCTTATGCTAAATTCAATAACCCTACTGTTATAAATGGAAAAGTTTATTTAGGAACCTTCTCGAACAAGCTTGCTGTTTACGGTCTGATCAAAAACCAAATAGACACTTGCAACACTGCAAATATTGCATTAAATAAAAAGGCCGTAGCAACTTCAATAGAAGGAAATAATTATAATGCCGGTGCTGCTTTCGACGGTAACTTAACCACAAGATGGGCCAGCGAACAAGATAAAGATCCCCAATCAATTTATGTGGACTTAGGCAAACGTTACGACCTGTGTCGCATTGTCTTAAAATGGGAAGTTGCTTTAGGAAAAAACTTCCAAATACAACTCTCTGACGATGTCGGTAATTGGCAGCCCGCAATAACTATTCAAGATAATACCGAATTTGAAAATTATTTAGATATAAAAGGATCTGCAAGGTATATAAGAGTTTACGGTACCGAGAGAGGAACAGGCTACGGCTATTCGCTGTATGAGGTTGAAGTTTACGGAAAAGAAAGTGCGGGTGCTTGTCTTGAGCCTACCGATTTAAAATATAAAAAGGTTTCGGAAAGTTCAGCGGATATCGAGTGGACAAGTAGTGCTTCTTCGAGCTATATTGTAGAATATAAAACAACCACAGCCTCGGAATGGAAAAGTATAACAACAACAGCAAACACCATTACTCTTAAGGGCCTATCGTGTAATACCCCTTATTTTTTCAGAGTAAAAGGAAATTGCAAGACGGGAGGACAAAGCAGCTTTTCAGCAAATAAATCATTTACAACATTAGAATGTACAACGGATTGCGAATTACCTACTCGATGGTTTTCAGAAGACGTAGGAGATGTCGGCTTTGCCGGATCAGCTTGTGCAGTCGATGATGTTTTTAACATAAAAGGTTCCGGTAAAAACGTTTCAAACACTGAGGACGCCTTGAGAATGGCATATCAGACACTTATTAGCGATAGGGAAATAAAATGTCGGATAAGTACGATTGACGAAAACAATCCGGCAGCTAAAGCCGGAATAATGATCAGGGAGTCCCTTAATCCGGGATCAAAATTTTCTTTTGTAGGATTGTCGGCCAACGGAATTGTATTTGAAAATCGAATCGCAACAAATGCTGCATTAACAACAATTCAGGTAAAGAACATTAAAAGTCCTTATTGGCTAAAATTGGTGAAAACCGGAACCCGCTATTCCGGCTATTATTCGCCTGACGGAAACGTTTGGACGCAAATAGGATCAACTGTTAATCAAACCTTTGGAGATATGGTTCCGGCTTACGCCGGGATGACAGTCACAAGTCAAAACCCCGGTCTTCAGTCGTATGCAACCTTTGATAATTATACATCATCAGGAGTTGTAGAAGTGGAAATTAAATCATTTACAGCAAATCTCGCTCTTGATAAATCGGTTGAATTAAATTGGACAACAACCTTAGAAAATAACATTGAAAACATCATTATCGAACGGAGTACTAATAACATCAACTTCACGGCCATTGACACCGTAGCCGCCAAAAATAAGGGTAAAGCTACAGAATTATACAAATACAATTCGCTTAAAGCAGATACAGGACTGTTTTACTATCGCCTGCTTATTGTGGGAAATGACGGTAAAATGAGCTATTCTGCTCCTGCCTATATTCGTGTAACAAACTCTAAAGCGCCGTTGTTATACCCTGTTCCTTCCAACGGCACCCTTTACATCACTCCCGGAACGGAACCTTTGAGGTTCATTTATATTTACGATACAAACGGGAGGTTGATAAAAAGTTTTACTACTGTTACAGAAGATCGAGTAGTGGTTTACATCTTAGATCCCGGTGTTTATATTGCTGAAATCCGAACAACTAAATCAGTATTCCGGCAAAGGTTTGTGGTGCTCAGATAAGTAGGGAAAGTAGTAAGCCTTCATTGATACTTCCGGGATTGTCTTTGCCGTTTTCAAGTTATGAATATGCTTTTCGTCTCCGAGCCGTATCGTGCGGAAGGCTTTTAAATACTTCCCGGATTTTATCTCCCAAAATGAAGAAAAGAATCTATGGAGAAAATCAAGAAAATGCATTTCAATATATTCAACTTTTAGGGTTACGAAGCAAAAAGAAGTTATCGCATTGGGCTACGATTGGAATTTTGGAAAAAGAGTACTTAGTGTCAAGGCAGTGCACCCTATTAGAAATTTCGAGGATTTCTGTGCCTTCGGTAATGATAAAGCTCTGCAAACTACGTCCTCGATAAACTGCCTTCACTCCTCGTTCGCTATATGTTATGCGGCAAATCAAGATCAGATTGGGAGCACATTATAACTCCGATTAGCGCCGGTCTTTATTGAATAACACTACCAACCCGTAAACCTTCTTACTGATAATATATTAATGCGATTGCTCGAACGTTTATTGCGTCTTGCCGGAATCTTTTTTCGAGTTCTTTTTTAAAACTTTTCCACCAGCCACTTTCCAATTCCTCGGCCATAACTTCATAAATAATAATATCCTCTTTAACTGTCTTTTGTTCGGTCTCTTTCCAAAGGCCGCTTGTAGGCGAACAATTGTACGCCGTAATACCGCCACAAACTTTTCAGTTAAGTCTCTTTTGATGAAGGTATAAAAGTTGTCAGGGAAGGCTTCCTTTTTAGGGGTGCAAGAGCGGCAAAACAATTTGTACTAAATACACGATAAATAACCTAAGCATTCCAATTCAAAACTACCTTTTGAAGGTTTTTACTCGCGGGCCCGTTTAAAACATTCCCGGCCGTATCGTATCGTGCGCCATGGCAAGGGCAATCCCAACTCTTTTCGGAATTATTCCAGTTTACAATGCATTTAGCATGCGTACAAACCGGGTTTAGTGCATGTAATTTTCCGGCGATATCTTTATATATTGCTAACTTTTCCTTGTTATATTCAATAACTGCTCCTGTGTCGGGTTCGATTTCAGAAAGTGATCCTATTTCTTCAGCACCAAATCTGTCGGCTATAAATTTGTAAGCCACATCTGAATTTTCTTTTACAAATTCCTGAAATCCGGCAACCGGTTTAATTCGAGAGGGAGAAAATATTTTTTGAAAACGACTTTTTTCACCCACAATTAAATCGGACAGTATTTTCGCGGCAATGGTCCCGTAAGTAATTCCGTTCCCGCTGTAGCCGGTTCCAACGTATATTCCTTCGGCAACGCCCGGTAATTTCCCAATATACGGTAACCCATCTACAGGTTCGTAATACTGAGCTGACCATCGGTATTCTATGGTAGCACTTTTGTAGATATCCTTTACGTATTGTTCCAGTCTTTTGAAGGATTCATCGGGATCCCCATGTCCTGTCTTATGATCTTCCCCTCCCACTATTAAATATTTTTGTCCGCTTATATTATGCGATCGAAAATAATGATAGGGATTCTGCATATCATAAACCACGGCTTCGGGATACAAGTGATCAGGAACTTTTACTCCTACCGCATAGCTTCTGTAAGGAGCGCATCGAAAGTGTAAAAGATTAATCCCAGGAGGAATATGAGTAGCGTAGATTACGTTAGTTGCCTGTATAGGAAATAAATCTGTGTGAGCGGTATGAATACTATCCGAAGAATCTAAAGAACGCACAAAAGTGTTTTCAGAAATAATTCCTCCAAGTTTTTGAAATTCCGAAGCTAATCCTAATATATATTTTATAGGATGAAATTGTGCCTGACTTTCGTAACAAATTGTTTTTTTAAAACTTACAGGAATAGGTATTTCTGACCCTATACGCACAGAAACCCCCGCTTCTTCCGAAGCTCTGTAAATTTCTTCCAACTCAGAACCTTGCTTTTCCGTTTCGGCATATAATAATCCGGGCAGAAATTCAAAACCGCAATCTATGTTATACTCTTTAACATTGCGGTATACCAAATCAATAGCTTCTTTAGTTGCTTCGGCTACAAGTTCTGCCCCTTCTTTACCGAAATCCTTTTTTATTTGATAGTATGAGGTATCTACGTAAGTATTTATATGAGCTGTGGTACCGCTTGTTGTGCCGTGGCCCAAAGTTTTCGCTTCTGCCAATAAACACATCTTTCCTGCTTTTTGCAAAAGGAGGGCTGCTGTTAAACCGGTTATGCCGCCGCCAACAATAAGTACATCATAAACTGTATTTGAATTAAAGCTTCCTTTTTTTGAGGAAGCTTCAAAGACACCTTCTTGCCATATACTAACTGTACTTCCGTCACGAGATAGGATTCTCTTATTTTCAAATTCTTCCGGTATTGGAAATTTATTATTACTATTTTCAGGAACACTCATTATTATTTAGGCTTGCTCCATATAAACCTTTTATCCGGATAAGGGTTTTAATTTTTTAATACAGGAGCAACATTAAGTATCTTTTTTACTGAAAGTTATGGGAAATTTACTTGTTACAACCCGTAAAATACTTCTGCACCGAAAGCTTTAAATTATTAGACCGAATAGTAAACATTCGAAGATATTATTGAATTGACAGCGAGTGCTTGATAAAAAATAGAGTTAAAGCAAAAAAAGGCAGGTAAAAAGAATATGAGAAACTAATAATTTACTCTACCAAAAATTCCTTACAAGGGTTTCAGCGATCAGCTTCCTGTAATAGGAACTAAATTTAAACGTTTTGCAAGTTCATTCAAATCTGCTGTTATAGCTTCTACTAGAGGTATTCCTGTATCTCTACGCTGTTTTTCGGCTTTAAGCTCCGGTTCTCCGGGAATAATGACTCCACGATCCGGATTGATTGGCTTTGCTGACTTGAACCGTTCAATCCAGTTATCCATGTGAAATTTAAACTCATCTACCGGCCGAAAACCGTCAACACGCATCGCACCTAAAAAATGACCGATTCCGGCACCTACAGGATCCGAAGGAGGTTCTAAAAAAGCCACAAAAGGAGGCACCCAAGGTCCATAATTCGCCCCGGAAAGCACGGCAGAAAGAATATCAACAGTAGCCGAAAGTCCGAATCCCTTGTGACTACCGTGATCTAAATCACTTCCCAAGGGCAATAAAGAACCTCCGGATTTTAAGGCATGAGGATCAGTTATAGTTTCGCCGGCTTTGCTTTGAACCCATCCTTCAGGGATTGCTTTTCCGGTGCGTTGGGCTATTTCCAATTTCCCGTTTGCTGCTGCTGCTGTGGCCATATCAACTACAACAGGAGGGTACTTTCCTGCGGGAAAAGCATAACACATCGGATTAGTACCCAGTAAACGTTCGGTAGTATTGGTAGGCGCAACAAGGGGACTTGCATTGGTCATTGCAAACCCGATCATATCTTTTTCTACAGCCTTTAATCCGTAGTATCCTGCAATACCGAAATGATTTGAGTTACGAACCGAAACCCAACCTGAACCATATTTGGCCGCCTTTTCTAAGGCGATTTTCATAGCAAAAGGCGCAACTACTAAACCTAAACCTGCACCACCATCTACTGTAGCTGTAGTCGCAGTTTCGTGTAAAACCTTAATTTCAGGCATTGCATTTATCCGTTTTTGTTCCCACAATCTTACATATCCGCTTAATCTTGCTACACCATGCGAATCAATTCCTCTTAAGTCGGCTGATAAAAGAACATCTGCCGCTTGACCGGCATCTGTTTCGCTGCAACCGATTTTCCTAAAAACATCTTCCGTAAATTTTCTTAGTCTTTCTTCGGAGAAGGTAGAAAACTCCATGTCAGGGTTCCAAAATGGTAAATTTAAAGTCGAGAGGTTTGAAAACTTTAATCAGCATTTCAATAAAAGAAGGACCATATTTAACATAGAAAGAACCGAAATTTTCTTTCCGCTCTTGCAGCCCGTTTGCCGGGAAGTATTTGCTCTTAATCGAGTCCAATTGCGATAACGCATCTTGATGATTTCGTTTTTCCGCCTTTATCATCTTCTTTTCTAAGTTAGACAGGGCTTTCATCAAACGAACTTTTACCGCTTGGGTGCTTGGTGTTAATGTCGGATCGATCTTGTATGTTCGGAGTTTTAAACGTTCAAACACGCAGCGAAAATCTTTCATTTCGTCTTCCAAATTCAATATGTGCTCACTGTTTTTTAACACCCATTCCCTTTTTATGAGTTCCGTATCTCGAAACAAATCCTCCGGGTTTAAACCTAATCTACTAAGCTTTTGAGAAAAGCCTTCGGTTGCAATAAGAGCTGAATTTCGCAAAATCAAAACCGGAAAATCAACCTCATAAAAATCGAAATTACTTTTTAATTGAAGCCAATAAACAATCTCGGCACCGCCTCCTATATAGGCTATATTAGGCAAAATAAGCTCCTGATACAGCGGGCGTAAGATTACGTTCGGACTGAACCGTTCCGGATAATCTTCTATTTCGCATATCATCTCTTCTTTTGAAAAAGAAATGTCGGTGTTGAGAACAAAATATTTTTCTCCTTCTAAAACAATGCGTTCGCGAAGGTTATCAAGCAGATAAAAAAAGTTTACTTCCCGAGCGTTTACTTGTGTTTTGTATCCGGCCTGCCGAAGCATTTCGCTGCTCTCGGTTATATTTTTGAAGCTGTTACTTTCTAATAGATCGCGCTTTATAACGTCCGCAAATTGCTTTTTAAATACCCTGTCGTCTGCATCGATAATGATTAATCCGTAAGCCTTAAAAAGCGAATGAACAAAATATCGGGTGGCTTCTGCTAAGGTTTTATTACTACAATAAGCCTTGTCTATCAAGTCTGAAAGTTGCTGCGAATTAGCCGAAATACCTAAACAGCTTTTATATTCTTTAACAGCTTCGGAAAGGGTTTTAGTGCTCAATCGGCCTGTTGCCCCTGTTGCATTTTCGTTCCAATGAATTTTTCTACCTTGAATCTCAGTATGATTTATTTCCTCGAAATCATGGTCTTCTGTAGCCGGCCAATAAACCGGAACAAAATTTTTCTCGGGAAATTTTTCCTTTAATTCTTTAGCAAGATTTATTGCGGTTACTATCTTGAAAATAAAATATAGCGGACCGGTAAAAATATTGAGCTGATGGCCTGTCGTTATTGTGAACGTGTTGCTTTGTTCCAGTAAGGCCAAATTTTCTTTTACAGCATCAGGAATATCGCCCCCCAAAGTTTTTTGGTATTGCTTCTCTATTGCTTCTGCTAAAATTTTTCGGTCGCCGGTAAAATTTCTTTTTGCAATTGCTCGTCTGAATCCTTCGATATCAGGATTAAAAGCAATGAAAGGAGAGAGTTTGGAATTTTGGTTCAGATAATCTACTATCGGCTTTGCAAAATAGCCGGTAGCACTGTAATCGATGTAATTCACATTCATCAACGGCGAAAATAAGCTGAAAAATGTGTAAGTTTTTTAGAACAAGTTTTATTTTACAATATGTCCGGACAAATCGAAGTCTTCCGCTTTGTTAATAAGCACATTAACAAAACTGCCGGGAGCAGCATAATTAGTAGTTGCGTCTATTAACACCTCATTATCGACTTCCGGAGAATCAAATTCAGTACGACCGACAAAGAAGTTCTCATCCTTGCGATCCACCAATACTTTATAGGTATTACCAATTTTCTCTTGATTCTTCTCAAACGAAATTTCCTGCTGAATGCTCATAATTGCTTCTACACGTTGTTCTTTAGTTGCCTGCGAAACATCATCATTTAAAGTATGTGCATGTGTTTTTTCTTCGTGCGAATACGTAAAACAGCCTAGTCGATCAAATCGTGTTTCCGAAACCCATTTTTTCATCTCTTCAAAATCTCCTTCTGTTTCTCCCGGATAACCGCAAATAAGAGTGGTACGAAGAGCAATTCTCGGCACTTTATCCCGTATTGTATTCACCAAATCGGTTGTTTTTTGCTTACTGATTCCACGGCGCATAGATTTAAGCATATTATCGCTGATATGCTGAAGCGGCATGTCTAAATATTTGCAGATGTTTTCTCTTTCGTTCATCAAGTCTAAAACTTCCAATGGAAAGCCGGCAGGATAAGCATATTGCAATCGAATCCATTCTATTCCCTCTACATCCGAAAGGTATTTTAAAAGCTCACTTAAATTACGTTTTCCGTAGAGGTCTAAGCCGTAATAGGTTAAATCTTGAGCAATAAGAATCAGTTCTTTTGTTCCGGCCTTTGCCAGGCTTTTTGCTTCTTTAACCAAGTCTTCAATCGTTTTAGATACGTGCTTACCGCGCATCAATGGGATAGCGCAGAAAGAACAGGGGCGATTGCAACCCTCAGCAATTTTAAAATACGCAAAGTGAGAAGGAGTAGTTAAAAACCGCTCCCCGATCAGTTCATGTTTATAATCAGCACCTATTGTTGAAAGGAGGTTTCGCAAGTCATTAGTTCCAAAATAAGCGTCTACATTTGTTATTTCTGCCTCAAGTTCCGGCTTATATCGCTCTGATAAGCATCCGGTAACGATTACTTTTCCTACTTTTCCTTTGTCTTTTAATTCGCTGTATTGAAGTATAGTATCGATGGATTCTTGTTTGGCATTATCAATGAATCCGCAAGTATTGATTACTATAATATCATCTTTCTCTACTCTTTCGGCTTCGTGCACCACATCAATATTATTTCCTTTAAGTTGTCCCATAAGTACTTCAGAATCGTACAAATTTTTAGAACAACCTAACGTAATAACATTTACTCGCGGTTTGATTAGTTCTTTAACTGCGGAAACTTTAGTCCTCATAGCGATCCCTCAAAATCATATTCCTACTTAAACAAACTGTCAACAAACTCTTTGCGGTCAAACAGCTGCAAATCATTTATTGATTCTCCTACACCTATGTACTTTACCGGAATCTTAAATTCATCCGAAATACCTATTACAACTCCGCCTTTTGCAGTGCCGTCCAGTTTGGTTAAGGCTAATGCATTTACATCAGTCGCTTGGCTAAATTGCCGGCATTGTTCTACTGCGTTTTGACCTGTTGAAGCATCTAGAACAAGCAAAATTTCATGAGGAGCACCGGGCACAACTTTCTGCATCACGTTTTTGATTTTAGTGAGCTCGTTCATTAACGCTACCTTATTGTGTAGTCTTCCTGCGGTATCAATAATTGCAACATCGTCACCGTTTGCAACGGCTGATTGCACGGTATCAAAAGCAACAGAAGCCGGATCCGATCCCATTGCTTGAGCTACTACTCGTACACCGACACGTTCTCCCCAAAGTTTTAACTGATCTACAGCTGCGGCTCTAAAAGTATCTGCCGCTCCTAAAACCACTTTGTTTCCGGCTTGCTTAAGCTGATGGGCAAGTTTACCTATAGTTGTTGTTTTACCTACTCCGTTAACACCCACCACCATTATTACATAGGGTTTATGAGTACCGTATTCCAAATTCCGGAAATCGTTACTGTTGTTTTCGGCCAAGAGATTCTGAATCTCCTCGCGTAACAAGTAATGGAGATCAGAGGTGTTCACATATTTATCGCGGGCAACACGCTCTTCGATCCGCTTGATAATTTTTAAAGTAGTGTTAACACCCACGTCGGATGTCACTAAAACTTCCTCCAGATCATCTAAAACTTCGTCGTCAACTGTTGCTTTGCCGACTACAGCCTTGGTGATTTTAGCAAAAAGACCCTCCTTGGTTTTTTCTAACCCTTTTTCTAAGGCTTCTTTTTCTTGATTGGTATTTTCTTTCTTTTTAAAAAAATCGAACAATCCCATAATGCGGTTTCTGCGACAGTGATGATTAGGCAAATGGAGGCCGTAACAAAAAAAGCCCTTCTGAAATTAAATCAGAACGGCTCTTTAATACTTTTAAGAAGGAATCTTACTGAGCGTCTTTTGCTGCAGCGATAGCATCTTTTACGTGGTCGTTGTGAGCGATGATTTCCTTAAAAGAATAAGCGCCGGTTTTAGGCGATTTAATCATCGTGATCACTTTTGAATATTCTTTACCTTTACCTGTTTTGAGTGTTGCAACTACTTTCTTTGCCATCTTATTTTAATAATTGAATTATCGAATGATGAGTGGATAAATAAATCCTTCAATAATTATTTAATTTCTTTATGAACGGTTACTTTTTTAAGTACCGGGTTGTATTTTTTCAACTCTAAACGTTCAGTAGTATTCTTCTTATTCTTTTTGGTTATATAACGAGACATGCCCGGTAAACCGCTTTCTTTATGCTCAGTACACTCTAAAATAACCTGTACCCTGTTACCTTTCTTTGCCATTTTCTATTTTCTATCGCTTGATTAAATATATCCTTTTTTAAGGAATTTACTTATAACAGCGCTGATGCCGT
>JAYULL010000160.1:0-6922 GCA_043763625.1 Sphingobacteriaceae bacterium
GGCCGTGTAGCTCGAGATTCACGCACTTTGATTAATGCTGAAGGAAGCGGAATTGTAGAATATGTTGATGCAAATGAAATTAAGATTCGCTATGATAGAAACGATGATGACAAATTAGTGTCTTTTGAAGGCGAAACTAAATCGTACCGTCTAATCAAGTTTAAGAAAACAAATCAAAGCACTTGTATAAACCTTAAGCCAATTGTTCGTAAAGGGCAACGGGTTGAAAAAGGTGAAGTACTTTGCGAGGGTTATGCAACTCAAGACGGTGAACTGGCTTTAGGAAGAAATCTTAAAGTTGCATTCATGCCTTGGCAGGGATTTAACTTTGAGGATGCAATCGTAATTTCAGAGCGTGTAGTATCGCAAGATATTTTCACTTCACTTCATATTGAAGAATTTGAATTAGAAGTTCGCGATACCAAACGCGGGGAGGAAGAATTAACACCCGATATTCCGAACGTTTCTGAAGAAGCAACTAAAGATCTTGACGAAAACGGTATTATCCGTGTTGGAGCCGATGTTAAAGAAGGTGATATTTTAATAGGTAAAATTACTCCAAAAGGAGAGTCTGATCCTTCACCGGAAGAAAAACTTTTAAGAGCAATCTTTGGTGATAAGGCGGGCGATGTTAAAGATGCATCTTTAAAAACTCCTCCTTCAATCGGCGGTGTTGTGATTGATACCAAACTTTTTTCAAGAGCCAAGAAAACTTCAAAGGCTGAAGAAAAATCTGCCTTAGAAAAGCTGGATGCAAAGCATGATAAAGCTGTTAAACAATTAAAAGAGACTTTAATAGATAAATTGTTTACGATTGTGAATGGTAAAACATCGCAAGGAGTAAATAATGTTTACAAGGAGCTTTTAGTACCCAAAGGTGTTAAATTCACTCAAAAGATATTAGCCGAACTTGAGTATGCAAATATTAATCCTACAAAGTGGACAACGGATGAGGATAAAAATGAGCTGATTAAAGCTTTACTTCACAACTACAACATTAAGCTTAACGAAGAATTAGGTGCTTATAAACGCGATAAGTTTGCCATTAGTGTAGGAGATGAACTTCCATCGGGAATTGTTCAGATGGCCAAGGTTTACATTGCTAAGAAACGTAAATTAAAGGTAGGGGATAAGATGGCAGGACGGCATGGAAATAAAGGTATCGTTGCCCGAATTGTACGTGATGAAGATATGCCGTTTTTAGTAGACGGAACTCCGGTAGATATCGTCCTTAACCCGTTGGGTGTGCCTTCACGTATGAACCTTGGTCAGATTTACGAGACTGTGTTAGGGTGGGCAGGTAAAGAGTTGGGGATGAAGTTTGCTACTCCTATTTTCGACGGAGCGTCGCACGACCAAGTTGAAGAATGGGTTGCTAAAGCTAATGTCCCTAAATCAGGCAGAACTTATCTTTATAATGGTTTAACAGGTGAGCGTTTTGATCAGCCGACGACTGTAGGTATCATTTATATGCTTAAGTTAGGGCACATGGTTGATGACAAGATGCATGCACGTTCGATAGGACCGTACTCGTTAATTACACAACAGCCGTTAGGTGGTAAAGCGCAGTTTGGTGGACAGCGTTTTGGTGAAATGGAAGTTTGGGCGCTTGAAGCTTTCGGTGCGTCTAACATTCTTCAGGAAATCTTGACAGTTAAGTCTGATGACGTTGTCGGTCGTGCTAAAACTTACGAAGCAATTGTAAAAGGTGAAAATCTGCCTACACCGTCAGTGCCTGAATCATTCAATGTATTGGTTCATGAGTTAAGAGGATTAGGATTAGATATTACATTGGAATAAATAAACTGAAAGGTGGGATGTAAAAGGTCAAACCTTTGCCTATCGCCTTTCAGCTTTAACCTTAAAAAAAGCTATGTCTTACAAAAAGGATAATAAAATTAAAAGCAACTTCACATCAATTACAATTAGTTTGGCTTCTCCGGAATCTATTTTGGAGCGTTCAAGCGGGGAAGTTTTAAAACCGGAAACCATTAACTATCGTACTTATAAACCCGAACGCGACGGTTTATTTTGCGAACGGATTTTCGGCCCGGTAAAGGACTACGAATGCCATTGCGGAAAATATAAGCGTATACGGTATAAGGGTATTGTGTGCGATAGATGTGGGGTAGAAGTTACTGAGAAAAAAGTACGTCGTGAGCGTATGGGCCACATTAATCTTGTTGTTCCTGTTGCGCACATTTGGTATTTCCGTTCACTTCCAAATAAGATAGGTTATTTGTTGGGTCTTCCTACGAAAAAATTAGATCTTATTATTTACTACGAGAGATATGTAGTTATTCAAGCCGGGGTTAAAGAATCCGACGGAATCCAGAAAATGGATTTTTTAACAGAAGAAGAATATCTGGATATATTAGATACTTTACCAAAAGAGAATCAATATTTGGACGATAAAGATCCTCAGAAGTTTATCGCCAAAATGGGAGCGGAAGCTTTAGAGGAATTGTTAAAACGTTTAGATTTAGATCAACAATCATACGATTTACGTCATCAAGCAGCAAACGAGACTTCGCAGCAACGTAAAAACGAGGCGTTAAAGCGCCTTCAAGTGGTAGAAGCTTTTCGTGGTGCCCGAGCAAACATCGAAAATCAGCCGGAATGGATGATTGTCAAAATTGTTCCTGTTATTCCGCCTGAATTGCGTCCCTTAGTGCCGCTAGAAGGCGGTCGTTTCGCAACTTCTGATTTAAATGATTTATATCGCCGTGTGATTATTCGTAATAATCGCTTGAAGCGATTAATTGAAATTAAAGCCCCGGAAGTGATTTTACGTAACGAAAAGCGTATGCTTCAGGAAGCTGTAGATTCGTTATTTGATAATTCGCGGAAAGTTAATGCGGTTAAAACAGAGGGTAATCGGGCTTTAAAATCTCTTTCAGATATTCTAAAAGGCAAGCAAGGGCGTTTCCGCCAGAATTTATTAGGTAAGCGTGTTGATTATTCGGCACGTTCTGTAATTGTGGTGGGCCCGAATCTTAAATTACATGAATGCGGTTTGCCGAAAGATATGGCTGCTGAACTTTTCAAGCCGTTCATCATTCGTAAAATGATTGAAAGGGGTGTTGTAAAGACCGTAAAATCAGCTAAAAAAATTGTAGATCGTAAAGATCCTATAGTTTGGGATATCCTTGAAAACGTATTGAAAGGGCATCCGGTATTGTTGAATCGTGCTCCCACACTCCATCGTTTAGGTATTCAATCATTTCAACCTAAATTAGTTGAGGGGAAAGCAATCCAGTTACATCCCTTAGTTTGTACTGCCTTCAATGCGGATTTCGACGGTGACCAGATGGCTGTACACGTGCCGCTTGGCAACGCTGCCATTTTGGAAGCCCAGTTATTGATGCTTGCTTCGCATAATATCTTAAACCCTGCTAACGGTACCCCGATAACGGTTCCTTCTCAGGACATGGTTTTGGGGTTGTACTATATCACAAAGGGGCGCAAAACAGATGCCGGACGTGTAGTAAAAGGTGAAGGTCAAACTTTCTATTCTCCTGAAGAAGTAATTATTGCTTATAATGAGAAGAAAATTGATTTGCATGCCTTTATTAAAGTCAAAACACATGTAAAAGAGAACGATAGTTCAATCGTTAACAAAATAATTGATACTACCGTAGGACGGGTATTATTCAACCAAATGGTGCCTGAAGAAGTTGGTTATATCAATGAACTCTTAACAAAAAAATCTCTTCGGGATATTATCGGGGAAGTAGTGAAAGCTACAGGTATGGCTCGGGCAGCACAATTTCTTGATGACATCAAAGAATTAGGCTTCCAAATGGCATTCCATGGGGGGTTATCGTTTAACTTATTGGATTTAAATATTCCTGAAGCTAAACTTACATTAATTGATCAGGCTTCTAAAGAAGTTGAAGAAGTAATGAATAACTATAACATGGGATTCATTACCAACAACGAACGTTATAATCAGATTATCGATATTTGGACTCGTATTAACAATCGCTTAACAGCGAATGTAATGGAAATCCTATCCACTGATAACCAAGGGTTCAACTCGGTTTACATGATGCTTGATTCCGGGGCACGCGGATCGAAAGAGCAGATTCGTCAGCTTTGCGGAATGCGTGGATTGATGGCTAAGCCTCAAAAATCAGGGTCGGGAGGTGAAATTATCGAGAATCCTATTCTTTCTAACTTTAAGGAAGGACTGTCGGTATTGGAGTACTTCATTTCGACTCACGGTGCTCGTAAAGGTCTTGCAGATACGGCTTTGAAAACGGCAGATGCGGGTTATTTAACTCGTCGTTTGCATGATGTGGCGCAAGATATGATAGTAGGAGAAACCGATTGCGGAACACTTAGGGGAATCTTTACAACAGCGTTAAAGGATAACGAAGATATAGTAGAGCCGTTATACGAGCGTATTTTAGGTCGTATTTCTCTTCATAATGTCTATGATCCGTTAACAAACGAGTTGCTTGTAGAAGCTAATCAAGACATTACAGAAGAGATTGCTCGCAATATTGAAAATTCTCCGCTCGACGGAATAGAAATACGATCAGTACTGACTTGCGAAAGTAAACGAGGTGTTTGCGGACTTTGCTACGGTCGTAACCTTGCAACAGGTAAACGAGTTCAAGCAGGTGAAGCTGTGGGTGTAATTGCCGCTCAATCAATTGGTGAGCCGGGAACTCAGCTAACCTTACGTACTTTCCACGTAGGTGGTACTGCTTCCAACATTGCGGCAGAGTCTCAAATCAGTGCCAAGTTCGAAGGTGTTATCGAGTTTGAAAACATAAGAACAGTTCCATATCAAACAGAAGAAGGGCCGGTTGAGGTAGTGTTAGGTCGTTCGGGGGAGTTCCGGATTATTGAACCTAATACAGGCAAAATGATCATGACAAACAATATTCCTTACGGATCATATTTATATGTAAAAGAAGGAGTTAAGCTTTTTAAAGGTGATCGTATTTGCAGCTGGGATCCGTATAATGCCGTAATTATTTCGGAATTTACGGGCAAAGTTGAATTTGATGCAGTTATAGAAGGAGTAACCTTCCGTGAAGAATCTGATGAACAAACGGGACACAGAGAGAAAGTAATTATAGATACAAGGGATAAAACTAAAAATCCGGTTATCAAAATTGTTGATAAAAGCAGCGATATGGTTAAGGGGTATAATATTCCTGTAGGAGCGCATATCGCAGTAGATGAAGGTGCAAAGGTGAAAATGGGTGAGGTGTTAGCTAAAATTCCGCGCTCTACCGGCAAAACTCGCGATATTACAGGTGGTCTTCCTCGTGTAACAGAGTTGTTTGAAGCACGTAACCCATCGAATCCGGCAGTAGTTACTGAAATTGACGGAGTTGTAACTTTAGGTGGTGTTAAACGAGGTAACCGCGAAATTACGATTGAATCTAAAGACGGGCAAATCAAAAAATATCTTGCACCACTTTCTAAGCACATCCTTATACAGGATAACGACTTTGTGAAAGCCGGAATGCCATTGTCTGACGGATCAATTTCTCCTGCGGATATTCTTGCAATTAAAGGCCCTGCAGCAGTTCAAGAGTATTTGGTAAACGGAATTCAGGAAGTCTACCGTTTGCAGGGGGTGAAAATCAACGATAAGCACTTCGAAGTTATCGTTCACCAGATGATGCAAAAGGTTCAGATTGAGGATCCGGGAGATACGCGTTTCCTTGAAAAAGATGCAATTGATCGTTGGGACTTTATGCTTGAAAACGACGACATCTATGATAAAAAGGTGATTACCGATCCGGGAGATTCCGGTAATTTAAAAGCGGGGCAGATTTTATCGGTACGTAAGCTTAGAGACGAAAACTCTCTGTTGAAACGTAAAGATATGAAACTTGCTGAAGCCCGAGATGCAATTGCAGCGACATCAAGCCCGGTACTTCAAGGTATCACAAGAGCGTCGTTAGGAACTAAATCGTTTATCTCTGCTGCTTCGTTCCAGGAGACAACCAAGGTGCTTAATGAAGCAGCAATTAGCGGAAAACGCGATAATTTATTAGGATTAAAAGAAAACGTAATTGTGGGGCACTTAATTCCTTCGGGTACAGGACTCCGTAGTTACGAACGGATTATTGTTGGTTCTCAAGAAGAATATGATAAGTTGCTAGCGTCTAAACAAGAAGAAGTAGAAGCTTAATCTTTTAATTTATAGTTCTAAGTTCGGTCTTTTACGGCCGGACTTTTTTATTTTTGCACGATGGAAGAACAAAATAACGAAAACAATCAGATAAATATCGAGCTTTCGGAAGAAATAGCCGAAGGAACTTATTCAAACTTGGCTATCATCACCCATTCTAATACCGAGTTTGTTTTAGACTTTATTCGTGTAATGCCGGGAGTTCCGAAGGCGAGGGTAAAATCTAGAATTATTTTAACGCCGGAACATTCAAAACGCCTTCTTCAAGCACTTGAAGATAATATAGAAAAATATGAAAGTGCACACGGAAGAATAAAAATTCAAGACGAAAATCAAGGTTTTCCCCTTAATTTCGGCGGCCCTACTGCTCAAGCTTAACAAGTAGTTTTTCCCGGATAAAAGCCGGAATAAGGTCAACGTGCTTTGTGTCGAACCACGCTATTTCTTCATCTTTTCTAAACCATGTTAATTGCCGCTTAGCAAATCGGCGTGTATTTTGTTTTATTTTTTCTACAGCGTCTTTTAAACTCCCTTTTCCTTCAAAGTGTTCAAAAAGTTCGGTGTATCCGACAGTACGCAACGCATTCAGATGTTTATGAGGAATCACACCTTTTACTTCATCCACTAACCCGGCTTCGATCATTTTATCTACACGAATATTTATACGATCATATAACAATTCTCTCGGGCAAGTAAGACCTATCTTGATAATTTTAAAAGGCTTGGTTTTCAAGTTATTTGTTCTGAAAGACGAAAAAGGTC
>JAYULL010000161.1:0-28041 GCA_043763625.1 Sphingobacteriaceae bacterium
CGAACCGCGATGTCGGCACGTGTTATGATGAGCGTAGATTTCGCCTTCGTCTCCACGAATAATTATCGCTGATTGATTTAAAACCGTATAAGTAAAATAATCTCCCGGTTCGGGGATTTCACAAGTGAAGCCGGCAAAAAGCCAATTCTTGCTCCAAAGTACTTTATTTTCAAACTCCAGCAATTCCGGGTTAAGATAGAAGCCTTGCTCCAAACTCCAACCACTTTTATATCTTTCAATTAATGATACTATTTCATTCATAATAAATTGATTTGCGATAAATCCTAAACCGACTGCGTTTTTAACGCAGTTTTTTTTGCAAATACAAAGATTAAAGTCGCCAAAATTCCTACTCCGAAAACGATCAATGCATTTACACCGAAAACCTTTTGCATAGGCATCAGCTCGTAAAGCCTTCCGCTTAGTATATTTCCGGCAATTGAACCCGCCCCAAAATAGGCGGCCCATAACAGTGATTGCCCCGTGGTGCGCCATTGCGCCGGAACTGCCTGATTAACAAACTCTACGGCAGCAATCCAAAGCAAAGCCCAAGTAATGCCGTTCAAGGTTTCTATAAACATTACTCTCTCAGGATAATCGTTTATTGAATACAGAAAAAGCCGCAAAACTGTGGCAAATATTGCGATCAGTAACATGTTTTTGCTGCCTAACTTTGATAACAACAGCGGGGCGATGAAGTAAACCGGCAACTCGCTTAAAGCTTGCACAACGATAGCTGTTCCGGTAGTTTGCGAGCTTGCTCCTATCTCCTTAAGATAAATGGTAAGATAAAAACTGCTCGACGCCTGCGCGGTAGCCACAATAACAATCACAAAAAGAAAGCTCGTGAGCATTTTAATTCCAAAGATTTTTTGAACGCCCCTGAATTCCAATTCAATGCTTTTTGTGGAAGACTTAAACTCTTTAAAACCGGCCAAGGCTAAAAACATAAGAGCAAGAAAAATTGCACTCAAGTAGAAAATTACGTTTATGCCGATCTCGGTAATAAGCAATCCGGCGACATAGGCACCAAGCCCAAATCCGGGAGCTCCCCAAAAGCGAATATTGCTGTAGGATGTTTCTCCCGCTTCAATTTGATCTAATGCTATGCTGTCCAACAAAGGCAAAACCGGCGTGTTAAAAAGCGACATCAGTAAAATAATAGCGGCAATTGAAAAGGGACTGATCCCGATAAAAGGAAAAACTGCAAAAGCTATCGCCGCCGGAATACAGGTAATTCTAAAACAGTTCAGCTTACCGTACTTATCTGCAATAACTCCCCAAACGGGTTGTACAAACAACATAACCAGCCAGGGTATTGCTGCCAAATAGCCGATAATGTTTCCGTTCAAACCCTTTTCCTCCATCCAAAGATTTAACATTGGCATCCAAGAAGCTAAGGAAGCGAAGCCGAATAAATAGGCTGCCCGTAAGTAAGTATGTGCAGAAAAAACAGTAGTATTCAAGTTATATAATTTCAGGCTCGTTCTTTAAAAAAAACTGCAAGCGGAAATTCCGCCTACAGTTTACTAAACTAACTAACCATTGGCCATTTGAAAGTTGATTTAAGCGGAATACGTTTTCCCGTTTCCTGTGATAATCTAGTGGCTTCTATAATTTCAAGTACATGTAATACGTGTTCAACATTAATTACCAGTTCTTTACCGGTTGATAAATGCTCACAAATTATTGATGCCCCTTCTTCCCATTTATAGGTACCTCTATCTGTTGCAAATGGCTTGGTAGTGGTAACTTCATTCTGAACATCGGTTACATCCACCCTAAACGGAGCCCAATCATAACCAATCATATCAAGCCTGGCCTCGTGGCCGCCAACAAATAGTGTTGTTAATTCATCGCCTTCATATCCGTGAGGGCTTACATAATTAAAACCGCATTGAATATGAGAAATGATGTTATTGCCATGATCAAGCAACAGGTGCGCATTATCTTCAGCTTCAACCACAATATGGCCCTTGTCTTCCATTTCTCTTGTAGGTGTTACAATACTCGTCATTGCTGTTACAGACTTTGCCGGGCCTAATAAACCAACCATGGTGGCAATATTATACACCCCAAGGTCCGGAAGACTACCACCTAATTTTTCATAAAAGAAAGATGACCACCAAGGCCCCTTATGGCCATAGCTACCATGCCCACCGGCTATTTTACCAAGTTTTCCCGCTTGTATTTGCTGCGACATAAAAGCAAACTGAGGGCTGTTGGCAACCATTGGGGCGCCCCATATTTTAGTCCCCTTTCGGGCAGCAAGTTTTACCAAAGCTGCTCCTTCTGCATAAGTATTTGCCATTGGCTTTTCACTCCACACATGTTTTCCGGCATTGATTGCAATTTTGTTTAAACGACCATGTTCCTGCATGTTGGTGAGGTTAACAATAAGATCAAATGGAACACCGGCAAGCATTTTTTCGATACTGGGATACCAGTTTTCCACTTTAAATTGCTCTGCTCTTTCTTTCGCTCTTTCGGGTTTGATATCGCAAAGACTTACAATTTCTGCAAATTCGCAACTTGCTAAATGCGGCAAATATTTTCTTGCCACACTGCCGCAGCCTATCACACCGACTCTAATCTTTTTTCCTGCTAAATCGCGAGGAATGGGTAATCCACTCAACGGTGATTCCACCGCGTTAGCTACCATTGAAGGCACGATGGCGGCTGCCGCACTTAAAATTCCTAAGTTGCTTAGAAAGGCTTTTCTGTTAATTTTTGTCATTGTTAATGTAGTTACTGGTTTTATTGAATATGAACGATTAATATCCGGGATTCTGTTTTAGTTTGTTGTTGGCGTTTATAGCTTCCTGAGGTATAGGGAAGAGGAGGTATTTTGCGTCGCTTGCTTTAAGTTTAAAGGGCGGCCTTGCGGGAAGAAAAGTTCCGAAGCGAACCATGTCTTGGCGAGTTGATCCTTCCCAAGCTAATTCGTACTTGCGCTCCTTATAAATATCATCGAGCGTAATAGTGCCCAATAATTTATCGGCCTTGCCCGGAAAAGCTCTTTCTCGTAAACGGTTTACTAATTGAGCTGCAATAGCGTTATTGCCGCCGCTTCTTATTAAAGCCTCTGCTTTCATTAAATACACATCTGCTAACCTGAAAATGTGTATATCATTTTCCATTGACGTGGCTAAGCCGGGTTCAAAATCCCACTTAAATACTCTGGCTCCTTCTTCCTGGTTAATCCATCCTATACCTTCCGCATCCACATCATTCATTACCACATCCACAGTATGAATCAAAGGTCTTCCATGGCTGGTTTGTAATATCAGTCCGGTTTGAGGGTCTTTCATCGGACCAATCAAAAAAGATCCGCTGTAACGAACATCCGTTGTATCAAAAGACTTTACGTATGCCGGATTAGCTGCCATCCCATTATAGGTGTTAACCTTTAAACCTAATCCGATCGGGTCAAGATAATGCAATGTGTTAGTGGCTATTCCATTCTGAATACCGCTGCCGCCCGCCCTGAATACTGACGAAAAAATTGCTTCTTTAGAAACCTCGTTGTGTGGAATGAAATTTGTTTTCCAATTGTTCTCGAGCACATAGGGCATTGCCATCACCGAATCGCAAGCTGCTAAACATTCATTCCATTTTGAACCGCCGTCGGGATTCCAGATCTGTGCATTTAGATACATTTTAGCAAGCAAAGTGTAAGCCGTCCCCTTAGTAAATTTACCATAGCTTGCCGGAGTAGCTACGTCGCTGCGAAGCTTATCTTTTACTTCAGTAAGTTCTTTAACTATAAACTCGTAAACTTCTTTTCGGCTCTTTGTTTCGGGTTGTTCTTTGCTTAAAAAGTCAGTTACGATAGGCACGTTGCCGTAATGGTCGCAAAGGGTGTAATACCAAAATGCTCGAACGCCTCTAATCTCTGCCAAAATACTTTGCTTGTCGGTATCGGAAATTCCCTTGTTAATATCTATTTGATAGTAGATTTGGTTGCATAGGGCTATTGCTGCGTTAGGCCCGTTATAAGCCCGGTTAAATCCGCTGCTGGTTGCTGTCCAAGTGTGTTTCATCATTTCCTTGAACATCGGTTCGCCCCAGTCGCCGCCTTTGAATCCGGGAATGACAATCATATCGGCGGCTAAGCCATCCATTGTGAGGTAACCGTCCCACTCTAAATTATGGTCTTTAAGCGTGCTGTAGATAGGGCCGACCAAAGCGTTTACCTGAGTTTGGTTCTTTCCGAAGTTGTCGATTGCAGAATCGCTGTATAACTCTTCATCGAGTTTTGTACAGGCACTTAAAACTATCATCATCAGAAACGATGATAATACGGCGTATATGTTGTGTTTCATTTTAAACCTGATTTAAAGTTTATAAGTTGAGATTTATACCGAAAGAAACAGTTCGGGCTTTGGGGATAAATGTATCTTCCAAAACACCGGGAGATAAGCCGCCCATATTCACTTCCGGATCGCCACCCTTGAATTTCGTTATTAAAAAGAGGTTTTGGCCCGAAGCAAATACACGAGCTCTTTTTATACCGGTAAAGTTTTTAAAGCTGAAACTGTAAGCCACCGTAGCGTTGTCTAAGCGCAGAAAAGAGCCTTTTTGGATGTAATAACTCGAAAGTTTCGGCGACTCGGTAATCCCGTTTGTCAACGCTTCTTTAAGCACGTTAGAGCCCGGAAGCCATTGCGTATTTCCGTATTGTAAACTCGGGTTGTTCAAAATATCATTACCGTAAACTCCGCGTAAGAAAATGCTCAAATCGAAATTTTTATAGGTAACGCTGTTTAAAATTCCGTAAGTAAGTTTCGGGATGGCGTTACCAATGTACGTAAAGTCGGAATTATTGATCACGCTGTCGCGGTTCACATCCTCAATAATGTACTTCCCGTTTTTGTCAATTCCGTTTCCTTTCCAGTTATAGAACGAGCCTACTTCTTTGCCTTCTTGAATAATATGGCTGGTGAGGTTGCCGGAACCTCGTAGGTTTACTGCGCCGGTTTTGATATTTTCGGTTTGAAAAACATCATTAGAAAGCTTTGTAACTACGTTTTTATTGCGAGCAAAGTTTAAGGTTAGATTGTACTGAAAATCCTTCTTGCGAACAATTGCGCCGTTTATCACTACCTCAATACCCTTGTTAGACATATCGCCCACATTGGCCAGCATTGTGGGGTAAATGTATGGTGGCACCGGAACGTTGTACACGTACAATAAATCGCTCGTTTTTTTGTCGTATACATCTATCGAACCGCTTAAACGATTATCGAACAAAGCATAATCTAAGCCGATATTGGTTGAAGCAGTTTGTTCCCAACGCAAATTCGGATTGTCGTTTTGTTTGTATTTATAAGTATTGCGCCATTGCCCGTTTTCGAAAAATTCATCTCCGCGACCGTATAAGGCAATAGAAGTATAAGGGTCGATTCCTTCCTGATTCCCGACTATTCCATAGCCCACACGTAATTTCAAATCGTTAATCGCGGATGATTTAGGCATGAAGGCCTCGTCCGAAATTCTCCATCCTACAGAAACAGAGGGAAACATACCCCATTTATGATTTGTCCCGAACTTGGAAGAGCCATCTCGGCGCAACGTGGCGGTAAGCAAATATTTACCGCTGTAATTGTAATTCACTCTACCAAAGAAAGAAATAAGCTTGCTTAAACTTCTAAATGAATTTACGTCGGTAGGCAAAAGGGTTTCACCGGCACTTAAATTATTGTCTTGAAAAAAGTCGCTGATGAAGTTGCGATTGGAAGCGCTTTCAGAACGAAAAAGATTTTCCTCGTACGAATATCCTCCCAAAACCTTCAAATCGTGCTTTTTAAATGTTTGAGCATATTCACCGGTCCATTCAATCAAGTTCTTTTCCGAAGCTTGATTTCCGCGATAAGCATATCCTTGATCGCCTCGTCCTGATGGTGTTGTAGAACCTCTGTAGCGGCTGATATTCTCGCCCCTACTTTGCCGGAACAGATTAACGGAAGTAGTAAGATTATTTAATAATTTGATATCGGTTTTAAGCGCACCATAGAGCAAGTCGGTTTTATACAGATTTTTGCTCTCTGCGATGTTATGAACCGGATTTCCTTGATTAAAATCATTGATCTCAAACCAGCTTCCATCAGCATTCTTTACCGGATAAACCGGGAGCATATTATAAGCTAAAACCGTGTTGTATGAGTTAGTGGGAGTATGGGTGCTTTTAACTGAACCGCCGGTAAAAGCAAAATTTATACCATCGTTAAATGCTTTTTGATTGACGGTAAACAACACGTTATATCGTTCGAGCATATTATCTCGCATTATGCCCTGCCTGTCTAAATAATTGATAGAGGCTCGATAATTCCCTTTTTCTAAGCCCCCTGAAACCGACAAACTGTGGTTTTGCGAAACGCCCTGACGGGTTATCTCTTTAAACCAATCCGTATTTCCGCCTTTATCTAATCCGGCAACATCAATACCTTTTTCTGTGGTATATTTCCGCCAATCCTGTCCTGTAAGCAGCTTCGGCTTATTGGCAAGTGCATCAAATGCAACGTAACTTTCGTATTGAGCACTTGTTTGTCCGGCCTTTCCTTTCTTTGTGGTGATCAGAATAACCCCGCTTGCTGATCGGGAGCCGTAAATTGCAACAGCAGAAGCGTCTTTCAATACACTTATCGACTCAATGTCTTGCGGAGCTACGGCATTAATATCCATGCCGGGAATACCATCTATTACTACAAACGGAGCACTGGAACCGGTAAGTGAAGATGTTCCGCGTAAGCGAAGAGTTTGTTGAGCGGTTACATCGCCGCCTTCCGTGGTAACAGCTAATCCGGCAACTTTACCTTGAATTAAGTCTACCGCATTTCGGGTTACTCCTTTGTTAAAGTTCTTCTCAGTTACCAATGTTACAGCGCCTGAAACGTTTCTTCGGGCTTGGGTTCCGTAACCTACTACTACAACTTCTCTCAGGTTGGTATTTTCTTCCTCAAGTTTAACATTAACTATCCTTCTGCCATTAACCGCAATCTCTTGAGCAACATACCCGATATAAGAAAAAACCAAAGTTTCATTTCCGTTTGGGAGCGTTATGCTGTAACGCCCGCTTTCGTTGGTAACGACGTTGATACTTTGACCCTTTACTTTGATATTTACGCCCGAAAGAGTTTCTCCGGAAGCACCTGTCACTTGTCCGTTCACAACTATAGCGGCATCTTTCACGGGTAGTATCGTAACCGGATTAATTACTATAGTTAGGTTTTCTATTGTGTAAGTGATGGGTTGTGCTTTAAAACAAAGGCTTAAAGCTTCTTCAAGCGACACCTTGTTTACATTAATTGTTACCGGTTTTGCCTGTGATATAAGCTCGGTAGTGTAAACTAAGTCTAAGCCTGACTGATTGGTTATGTCTTTTAACACATTTAAAAGTGACTCGTTTTCTTTCGACAGACTGACTTTCTGCCCGTAGCCGATTCCGGCAAAACAGAAATGAAAGCCTGCAATCAAGAAGAGAAACGTAAATTTCATAACGAATAAGAATTTAAGAATCGCAGGGCGAAGACGCAACGCAGCCCTTCCCGCACAAAAAAATTCGTACATTTGATTTTAGGTTTATAAGTTTAAATTGGTTTGTTACTTGCAAAAAAGTTTGAATAAAGCCTTAACTAAGCCGGGGGTATGTCAGTACTTCCGGTTTTATTTTTGGCTTCGGTTAGTAAATTACTTCATAACCGTAACCCTCCTTCCTTCAACCTTAAAGTGGACAGCCTTAGTAAGTTCCAACGAACGTAAAACTTCTTTTAAACTTTTACTTTTAGAAATGCTTCCACCAAAATTTGCTTGAGCCGGAATACCTTGATAACTGACCTCCACGTTATACCAACGAGAAATTTCTCGCATCACTGTTTGAATATTTTCGTTTTTAAAGGTGAAAAAGCCTTTTTGCCAGCTGATGGCTTCATCCGGGTTTACGGTATTTTTTATGCGGAGCGACAACTTATCAACCAGTGCTTGTTGCCCCGGCTTTAAAACTCCGGAATAAGTTGTTCCGGAAACAGAAATCTTAACGCTTCCTTCTGTTAATGTAGTTTTTATAATTTCCTCGTCGGGATAAGAATTGATATTAAATCGCGTTCCTAAAACTTCGACCAATTGCCGCCCGCTAGTCACCAAAAATGGGGTCAATTTATTCTTAGCCACTTCAAAGTAGCCTTCGCCCGATAGGGAAACTTTTCTTGTGTTCTCCCCAAATTTTGCCGGAAAACTAAATGTTGACGCTGCATTCAACCAAATCTTACTTCCGTCCGAGAGTCCAATCTCATAAGAACTGCCTGTCGAGACTTCGAGCGTTTGCGATAAAAGCTGTGGAGTGGGTTCGGTCCCCTTGCCGGAAACAGCGTGATAGTCAAGCTTACCTTCCCTAACCTTGCTGATTAAAACGCCGTTATCGTTTGCAACCGCACCGGCTTTAATTCCGCCAAGTTCTATCTTAAAACCATTAGAGAGGGTTAGCATGGCCCGTGTTTTTTCCCCGGCACCTTTAACAAATTTCGCAAGCAGGACTATTTTCGGTTCCCGGATTTTAACCGTTGTGTAAAAATAGAATCCGAAGGCTAGTATAACGAGTAAAGAAGCAGCAACTGAAAGCCGAACAGCCACTCTCAAAAAAAAGGATTTAACTCTTTTTTGAGGGGGATTTATAGCTGTTAGTATGTTAGTTAACATTAGCTTGCGTAAAACCTCTTGACGTTCATCGGAAAGTGAAATCCTCTCCTTCTCGTTCAACCGTTTATAATATTCGTTTAAAAGACGTTCTTCTTCTCGGGAAATATCCCCCGTTAAATATTTATCAATGATTTTTAAAAAAAAGTTTTCGTTCATTGTATATATGAAAGTACCGCGAACCGAAAAGTACCCTACCTTTTAAATTAAAATATAAAAAAATTTGGAAAGCCTAAGAAACGCCCTCAGTTGCAATGAATAAGGCAACACACATCTCTACAGTTAAACCTGAACGAATTAGTTTCAAGGTTTTGGTCATTCGCTTTTCAACCGCCTTTTCAGATATGTTAAGATAAACTGCGATTTGCTTGTAGGTATAGTTTTCAAACCTGCTTAATACAAATACTTCACGGCAAGATTCCGGTAAACTGTTTAATAGTTGGTATAATAACTGCTGCTGCTCTTTGTAGATAAGCGGATCGTCGTTTATTATTTCTACTGTTATTTCTTTCAAGCGTTCTGCAAGCTGCAGATCATACTTTTTATCGCGTATAGTTTTAAAGACTAAAAACCGAGCAGCCTGATGAAGATAAGGTTTTATAGAAGTAATTTCTACCTGATTGCGCCGATGCCAAAGGCTAATAAAAACGTTTTGAGTAATATCTTGCGCATCCTCATCATTGCGAAGAATATTGAAAGAAGTTTGGTAAAGCCCTTTCCAAAATCGTTTGTAAATTTCGGTAAAAGCTGCCTTGTCATCTTCCTTTAAAAGACGAGCTAATTCTTTCTCGGTTAAGGAGTTATAAAAATGCATTAAGGTTTATAAGAAGCAAGTATAGTAATTTTTACTTGAAATAATATCAAGGTCTTTTAAGTAACGTAAAGGACTACGTATTTTGTTGAAGCCGGAATTGACTATCTCTTGTACTATACTTCTATTGCCTTTAGTAGTGGCTAATCAGTACGGTTTGCGAAGACACTTTGTTTTTCATTTGCACATTTAGAATATACAAACCTGTAGTTAAGGATTCCGTAATTATAAGATGTGTTTTAGTGTTTATTCTTGCGTTATAAACCGGTGTGCCCGAAAGATCAATTAATGAAACTAAAGTTTCTTGACCTTGCCCGGGTAACTCTATTGACATCACATTATTTGCCGGATTAGGAAAAACTAAAACAATTAGGTGATTTTTACTTGCTGTTGTAATTGCGGGGGAAGAGTCTAAATTCGGAGAAAAAGGGGATAATACACTTCCGGGAATTACCTCGGACGGAGCAGTAGTAGGCTGACCGGGAAGAGCCCAACCTACAGCCAAGTTGTCGCCTCCTTCCCCTTCTTTCATTAAAGCCTCTATGTAATAGCTTTTGCCTTGAACAAGTGACACAGCCAACGATTTTTGAGTTATAAATCTATCCCATTCGCGTGAATTTGTCCATTCGGTATGATAGGCTACCATTGCTTTATTATTGGGATTATCGTCAGTGCTAATCCATAGCTCAACGGCGTCGTCGCCGGCAATCCAAAAAGTATATTCTCCGGTTGCCGGAGCACAAATGTCTCCGGCTATTCGAGTTCCGTAATTATCGCCCATGTCGGTAACGGTTTCCATCGAGGTTAAACTACCGGTAAAGGTTGGCGAATTCGGAAAAGCGGGATTAGTTGTAAGATTACTTACCGTAGTACCGGGGATGCCGTCCCAGCGTTGGTATAGTATATTCCCCGTTGCGGCACATTCAGTTGTCGAAGCAGGCTTAACGGTTATTTCGGATGTCGCAGTGTTTTTACCATCTACAGTTGTGACAGTTATTATAGCGCAGCCCAAGGCAATACCCTTGATTACACCGGAAGCATTTACCGTTGCAACTTCCGGTTTATTCGAGCTCCAAATAACATCTTTGTTAGAGGCATTGGTGGGATTTATCGTTGCAAATAGTGTTGTTGTTGAACCTATTTTCAAATTCAACTTTATCGGGCTCAGAGTTATACCCTTTACTGCAACCGGTCCGCAAGAAACTGTATAAAGCGCAGATGCCGGTATAGTTGTTTTCTGTATGTCGTTACTTGAATAACTGACTTTTAATTCTTCTCCCTGGCTCCCTTCAAAAAATTCTACGGTTATGGAATGCTTACCTGCTTTCAATGCAATAATTCCGCTTTTTTCATCTGCTCCGTGAAGCCCATCATTATTAACTATCTCCTTTTTACCGATATACAATTTACTTCCGTCGTCTGATGCGGTATAAAAAGTGTAAAAGCCGTCTTTCTGAATTTCTATATAACCTGTAAACCTAAAGGCAAAGTCATCGTTCTGTGTTCTTGGTGTTAAGTCGAAACCCGTTGTAGACACTCCGGAATTAGTTGTCTCTAAAGATTTAAAATCCGGCAGATGATCCCAAGAGCCGGTATAATAGGAGTAGTTTAAACCGTTAACAGCTTTGGCCGGATTTTCCGGATTTCGTAACGTACCTACTGTGATAGGAATACCGGATGAAATTGTAGATGCTCCGGTATTATCGGTTGCTTTGACTGTGATAGTGTAAGCTCCGGGAGAAACATTTTCCCAAATAAAACTGTAAGGACTCGAAGTATCGGTGCCTAATAAGGTGTCGCCGTTGTAAAATTCTACACTGCTTACCGTCCCGTTCGGATCGGAGGCTGTGGCATTTATGGTGACAGTTGCCGGCGTATAAAAGGTGGAATTTTCCCCGGGAGAAGTAATACCGACTGAAGGCGCTTGACACGTAATACATTCTCCGGGTATCCATCTGTGCATCATTATATTTGCCCAAGCGGCATTTTCAAAGAAGATAATGTATTCACCGTTTGATCTTTTATAAGCGGTTAAACCGTACGCCGCATCAACCTGTCCACCTCCGCCTTTCCATCCGTTGATATCTTGCACCATCGTTCCTACTAAACCTCCGTTATGTTTGTCGATAATTCTAACATGGCCATATCCGTACAAAACAAACATATAGTCGCCTGCAACAGTAAAAGAAACGGGTTGACCCCCTCCATAACTTGTTTCAGGGGTATAATTTGGATCGTTATAGGGTAAGGTTACCGTAAAACTGGAAGTTCGATTTCCCGCCAACCAATTGTTATACCTCTTTATTTTCAAAAAAGTACCCCATTCTCCCGGAGGTTCATCTCCTGTAACATACATCACATCTTCATCAGAATCGTAGTAAATTCTCCTTACATCGTAAGTAAACCCCGGAACAGAGGAGGTAGTGGCAGTTGAGGCGTCCCAAATAGGATTATTATAGGCATCGAAACCTCCGAACGGATATCGGACAATCAAATTATCATCATCGGCAACTGTAAATAAATCGCCGCTTTTTGCGATGGCGAAAGCTTGGTTATATAAATTATCCTTCTTGGGTTTATCGATCCAGGTTTTAGTAGTCGGGTTATAAAAGTGATTATTGGCATCTCCTCCCGAACCTACTATTACAGAAGGCACTAATACCTCACCGTCGGAAGTAGTTTCCTGCCTGAACAATTCCCACCTGTAACCTTCCTGATTACCCCGAACAACAAAAAGTTTACCGCCAATTCTGTATACGCCTCCTCCTAAAGAACGCGATCCTACATCAGTATTTTGATCAACCCTGGGATCATTAGGGTATTTAAAACGGTTTACGGTAAATCCTTTTAGGGACCATTCTTTACCGGGAACTTTTTTAGAATAGTCTAGCGAATAATGATGGTATTTGGAATAAACTTCTGTTTCGTTCTCCGGATCAATCCCCGCACAATCGAGGGAAGTGCCGGCAAACAGTCTCCACTGCAGAACTCCTGCCGAGCTCCATTTTTCAATCGCATTTCCCCAAAAAGTTCCGTAAGCGCAAGCTGTGTAGATATTATTAGCAGCGTCAACGAAAATTCCTTTGATCCAATGTAATTTTGGGCTTCCGGTAAATGCGCCGGATACACCCGAAAAAATTCCGCCTGCAGCACCAAATTCTCCTACCTTAACAGGAGTATTGCTTACATCATATTTCCAAACTTGCGAATGATCATTTAAGCCGGCTACTAAAAGTTTCCCGTTATTATCTAACGCTACTGTTAAAGGTTTTTCGAAGTCGGTAATTTCAGCACCCGGTACTCCCGTAGATGAGAAAGAAATTATTTTTTCGCCCCACCACATGGGGCCGTCTGTTGGCGGCTGTATGCTTGTATTGCTGTTAATCACAACCCATACTTTGTTAGAGTTATCTACTGTTAGGCGTGTAGGTTTTTGACAAGACCAACTCAGTTCTACAGCCATTGTCGCCGTATTTAACACAAATATTTTATTGCTTTTGTAGTCGCTTACATACAACCGGCCTTTCTTATAAAACAACCCTTGAATGCTTGCTTCCGGCAAAAATACTTCATACCCGCCGTTCTGTCCTCCGTGCGCAGCCCGTAAAATACCTGTTCCTGCTCCATAATAAACATAGTTACTGTCGGCTGCTACCACACTAAGCGGATCACCGAAACCGGAATTGGTATTTTGATACCTGCCTGCAAAACTCCCGTCAGCAATGTTATAAGCTGCTCCTCCGCCCCAAGCCTCTGCATATCCTGCACTAAACAAAACACCTTTCGGGCTGACGCAAATACTCCCTCCTGATTCGGTGACAACAGACTTTGTATTAAAATCCATAAAGGTATTCCCAATCCAAGAAGTGGTATAAGTTCCTTGCGGCTTTGTGGGGGCTTGAGCCCAAACACTGCTAATACTAACTATACACAAGAAAAAATTAAAAAAGGCAGAGCGTTTGTACTTTCTTTCGCTAATAAACACTCCAGCAAAATAGGGTTTCTTCATATTTATGGTTTAAAATGGATTTACACGCTAATTTAGGATCAATAGACATTTTTTTTGGCAAGTAAGGCAGTTCAAAAAGTGTTTAAAGTTTATTCAAAAATTATTCAAATACTTTGTTTGTTTTTTAGCTTTGATTTTATTGAAAGGTTGCACTTCTATTGCAGTTCAAAGTCTGACAATATTTGCCCCCCACAATGGAGATAGAAAAAAACGTAAAAGAATTTATATACCTGAAGAAATGCATACAGGCTATCGAAATAAAATTGGAATGGGGTTCTTCGATAAATTGGACAGTTTATAATTTTAAGCTCTTAAGCAAACTCATAAGTTCTTCTTCTAATATTTCGGTTAGCATCACAACTCTGCAGAGGATTTTCGGGAAGTGCAAGACATATAAAGATTATTATAATCCCCAGTCAGCTACTAAAAATGCGTTGGCAAAATTTATTGGATACAAGAGTTGGATCGAATTTAAAAGCAAAAATGCTGAATTCTCAGATCCATTTCTGAATGCAGAGATATTAACTGAGGAAGGTGTAGTAAATCCTGTAGTTCAGCCCTATAATAAAACAAAGCTATTGAACACGGGCGTTGTTTTATTAACAAGTGTAAATGATATCAAAGTCGAGACAAATAAAGTTTCTTTAAATTCTTTCAAAAAGCCATCTACGATGATTGTCGTTTTATTCGGCATCATACTGATACTGACTACTGTTTCATCCTACCTCCTATACCAATATTATAACTTACCCAAAAATAAAGTCCTGTTTATTGCTAATCAAAAAGCAGGGTTCGGTCCTCGTACGGTTGAATTTAAATATGACATCTCAAAGTTAAGTCCGGATAATGTATTTATCGATTTCGAAGAATCTGTTCACCAACTCCCGCGAAATAAAAAAACTATTACCCACTTTTTCGATTTTCCGGGACATTATGACGTTAAAATTTTGCAGAACGGTAACATCTTGGCTTCCCAAGCGATCGACATTTTAAGCAATGGGTGGACTCCCATGTTAAGTTACAGTAATTTTATAAGAGCCTTGCCGGCCAAGGCTTTAGTTAAGGGACAAGGAAGGATGCAAGTAGATGCAAAGGAACTAAAAAAGCTCGGTGCTGATACTCTTAGCGAGTACTGGACCGAAATGAGAAATTTTGGAAACTACAATGCGGATGGAGATAATTACACCTTGGAGGCTACGGTGAAAAATAATCGTAACAATGGAAGTATAAACTGCTACGATACAGAACTGGAAGTTGTTGGAAGTATGGGCAGGTCAAGAGTAGTTTTTGTTGGCGAAGGATGCTCAAATTATGCTAAAGTAAAATTTGCCGACAAAATATTTGAGGGAGACTACGATCGGCTTTCGGGCTTTGCACAGAACTTAAATTCTTGGAAAAATATAAAAATACAGGTAATAGATAAGAAGGTAAAGGTTTAGTTCGAAAATAAGGAAATATTTAATGTGATATACTCGTATCCTATAGGCCCGATCAAGGGTTTTATATTTAGGTTTAAGGGATGCGGAGCCGTAAATAGAATTAAGCTTTTCAATGAAAAATCTCAATTGGTTTACAATGAAGATTTCTCTAAATAGGGGTCTTTATAAAATAGGGGACACTCTTTCAGGCTCTTGATTAATTAATGCTGCACTTTGTTTGAAAATCTCGTCCAACAATGGTAGGAGTAATTGGGCTGACAGGGGTTAGCAGGTTTACACATTGCTTACCATTAACCCTTTAAAATCTTTATCCGTTTTTTTAATTTCAAAACTATTTACCCCCGACTATATCTCGAACATACTTAATCAATTGATCACTTGCTTCGACTACCGCTATAGAATTCGGCACCTTTCTAACAAACCATTTTACTTGCCATTCAAGTTTCTCCCCCGGTTTCAAAGCTCGATACTTTCCTTGGTTTTCCAACTCTATGTACGACCTTAAATCGTTCACGTAAATTTCAACTTCTGCCTCCTTAGGGGCTGCTGCTAATGCGGGATTGTCCGGAAACTGCTTCACAAACAAGATACCTGCATTTACGTGCGCCAGCCAACCTTCTGCCCCGTCATGAAACATCTTTTGTCCCGCGGTAATTGTGTTCTTATTATAGGAAATCCATCTGATACCTTTGATATCGTTCGAAACTAAATTCGATTCGCGAAATCCGTTTAAATCCCCCAAGGGAAAAAAAGTCAATCCACCTGTCGGCACACGGGTTACTTCCCACGGTGCAATTTTTTTTTCCGTTTTTGAGGTATTTAAAATAGTGTAAAGGATTGTAATTGAGGTATCCGATGCATTAGCAGAAATGACTTTTTTAATAGTGCAGCCGCTTAAAGAATCAGCCATACTTTGCAAACTGATCGTTTTATTGGTTTGGCTTACGCGATATGGTAGAATATCTAATACAGGGTATGGAGGCCAACCCCAGTTACTTTGCGGACTTATCCAAAGTGTAGAACCATAATTTTCGGGATGAACTTTAGAAGAACTTAAGACTTCTGTTTCGGCAATTTTAAGAGATATTATTCTGCCGCCCTTGTTCCCGTCGACTTTTAAAATAAGATTAGCGGCTTTGAGTTCATAAATTTTCTCTTCTCGAGAACCGCTTTGAGCCCGAAGTTCGGTGGAAGATACTTGGAATAAAACAAACGGCAATAGTAGAATTTTACAAATAGCAGTCATTATCTGTAATACTAACGAATTTATTTCAAAACGTTCCCCGCTGAATAAAAGATATAGTAAACAAATGGCGAATCGTTATTAAGCATATTCAAAAGAAAAGGTTGCCTTGTTTCTAAGGCAACCTTTTAAAATCAAATCAGTGATTTCTACTTTTTATCGTCGCTAACTTCTTCGAAATCTACATCCGTAACGTTGTCAGCATTTTCTGCCGGCCCATTATTGTCTGTCGCGTCATTAGGGCCTCCTTGAGCACCTGCATCCTGTGTAGCTTTGTACATGTCTTCAGAAGCAGCGTTCCAAGCATTTTGGAGTTCAGTTTGAGCTGCATCAATTTCACCAAAGTTTTTAACTCCGTGAGCTGCCTTTAATTTTGTTAGCGCATTCTCAATAACCGATTTCTTTTCTGTCGGAATTTTATCCCCATACTCTTTAAGCTGCTTTTCGGTCGAGAAAATTAAAGCATCTGCTGCATTTAATTTATCCACTTCCTCCTTAGCTTGCTTGTCAGATTCAGCATTTCGTTCAGCCTCTTCACGCATTTTCTTGATCTCTTCGTCGGTTAAACCGGATGAAGCTTCGATACGAATTTTTTGCTCTTTACCGGTAGCTTTATCTTTAGCCGATACGTGTAAAATCCCGTTGGCATCAATATCAAACGTTACTTCTACCTGAGGAATGCCACGAGGTGCCGGTGGAATGCCGTCCAAGTGGAAGCGGCCGATTGTACGATTATCTTTCGCCATAGGGCGCTCACCTTGCAAAATATGTATTTCTACAGAAGGCTGATTATCTGAAGCTGTCGAAAAAGTTTCAGATTTTTTTGTCGGGATAGTTGTATTTGATTCAATCAACTTTGTCATCACACTGCCCATAGTTTCAATACCTAAAGAAAGCGGAGTAACATCTAACAATAATACATCCTTAACTTCTCCGGTTAATACGCCGCCTTGAATCGCAGCACCTATAGCTACAACCTCATCCGGGTTAACTCCTTTTGAAGGTTCCTTTCCGAAGAATAATTTTACTGCTTCTTGAATTGCAGGAATACGAGTAGACCCTCCAACCAAAATAATTTCATCTATATCTGAGGTTGATAAGCCGGCATTCTTTAAAGCAGAACGGCATGGTTCAATTGTACGTTTAATCAAACTATCTGCCAATTGCTCAAACTTAGCACGCGAAAAAGTTCTAACCAAGTGTTTAGGACCGGTTTGATCAGCAGTGATATAAGGAAGATTAATCTCGGTTTGAGTAGAACTTGAAAGTTCTATTTTGGCCTTCTCGGCAGCCTCTTTTAAACGCTGCAGGGCCATTGCATCCTTTAGCAGATCCATTCCATTCTCTGTCCGGAATTCATCTGCTAACCAATCAATTATTACTTGATCGAAATCATCTCCTCCTAAATGCGTATCACCGTCGGTAGATTTAACTTCAAATACCCCGTCACCCAGTTCAAGAACAGAAACGTCATGCGTACCTCCACCGCAATCAAATACTGCGATTTTCATATCCTTGTGCGCTTTATCTAAGCCATAAGCAAGAGCAGCAGCGGTAGGCTCGTTTATAATACGACGTACATTTAACCCGGCAATTTCGCCGGCTTCTTTGGTAGCCTGACGTTGAGCATCGTTAAAATAAGCAGGCACTGTAATAACAGCATCTGTTACTTCATGCCCTAAAAAGTCTTCTGCAGTTTTCTTCATCTTTTGAAGAATCATCGCCGAGAGTTCTTGAGGAGTATATTTACGCCCGTCGATATCAACCCGTGGAGTGTTGTTATCGCCTTTTACTACAGAATACGGGACTCGGGCAATTTCCTTGGAAACTTCGTCATGGCTATTTCCCATAAATCTCTTTATGGAGTAAATAGTTTTGGTGGGATTTGTAATTGCTTGACGTTTTGCGGGATCTCCTACTTTTCTTTCACCATTTTCAACAAATGCGACTATGGAAGGGGTTGTCCGTTTACCCTCGCTGTTTGCAATAACTACAGGCTCATTGCCCTCCATTACAGCTACGCAAGAGTTTGTTGTTCCTAAATCGATACCAATAATTTTTGACATGTTATATATCCTTTCTAAGATTTTAATTCTTAATTTTCAAAATCTTAATCAAGATAACAATGCGTATGCCAACCTTAATTTGTCACTGTTAGAGTTAGGGCTGACAGGAAATTGACAATCTTAGTGTCCTGAAAAATAAAAACAAAATGACAGCTTGACAGGATTTTAAAAAACAAAAAAAGCGGGACGAAGCCCGCTTTTCAAAAGATTTATCTAAATCTATTCCGATTCTTTCACAGAATCTGTTTCAGCTTTAGTTTCTTTAGTGACCGATGCATCTTCAACAGCAGGTGTCTCTTCAGCAAGAACCACAGGAGCTCCGCTTTCTTCCGATTTCTTAGTCTTACCAGATCCTCGACGACGAGTTGCTTTCTTCTCCTGCTGCGGAGCCGTATTAGAATACAGTGTATTATAATCCACGAGTTCTATTAGGGCCATTTCAGCATTATCGCCTGACCGATTGGGTAACTTAATAATACGAGTATAACCGCCGGGACGTGATGCTACTTTCTCTGCAACTTCACGAAAGAGTATAGTTACAACATCTTTACTTTGCAGATAACTGAATACAGTACGTCGGGAATGCGTCGTATCGCTTTTAGACTTAGTAATTAAAGGCTCTACAAATTTGCGCAGCTCTTTCGCTTTTGCCAAAGTAGTAGTAATCCTCTTGTGAAGGATTAATGATGATGCCATGTTAGACAGCATTGCTTTACGATGGCTATCTGTGCGGCCTAAATGATTGTTCTTTTTTCCGTGTCTCATTTGCTTAGTTTTTCGTGCATACCGTTCCGCAAAAAGCAGAGGAATTATGCAACAGGTCGCTTTATTAGTTTATTATTAATCTTCGTCTAATTTGAACTTTGAAAGGTTCATACCGAAAGAAAGTCCCTTAGACTTTACTAAATCTTGGATTTCGGTTAATGACTTTTTACCGAAGTTCCTGAATTTCAACATGTCCGCAACATCATAAGAAACTAACTCAGCAAGAGTCCTAATGTCTGCTGCTTTTAAACAGTTCAACGCTCTCACCGAAAGGTCAAGGTCAACCAATTCAGTCTTTAATATTTTGCGCATATGCAAAATTTCCTCATCAACTTCTTTAGTTTCTTCTTTAGCTTGAGCTTCGAGCATAATATTCTCATCAGAGAATAGCATAAAGTGATGTATCAGAATCTTTGCAGCTTCCTTTAAAGCGTCTTCGGGATGAATCGAACCGTCAGTTGCTATATCTAACACCAATTTTTCGTAGTCAGTTTTCTGCTCAACGCGATAGTTCTCGATAGTGTACTTAACGTTCTTAATCGGTGTATAAATAGAGTCGATTGCTATTACACCCACAGGAGCATCTGTACTTTTATTTTCTTCTGCTTGTACGTACCCTCTTCCCTTACTTACGGATAACTCCACTTCCAATGTAACCGAAGTTTCCATATTACAAACAACAAAATCAGGGTTCAATACTGTAAAGTTGTTAGAAAACTTGGTAATATCTCCTGCTTTAAATTGATCTTGACCATTTATAATTACAAATACCTTTTCTGAATCGCCCGATTCACCAGTTTTTTGGAAACGAACTTGCTTAAGATTCAGGATAATTTCTGTAACGTCTTCTACTACTCCTTTAATGGTCGAAAATTCATGCGAAACTCCTGAAAAACGAACTGAAGTAATTGCATAGCCTTCTAAAGATGAAAGCAGAATTCGACGTAAAGCATTACCTATAGTAACACCGAAACCGGGTTCTAACGGACGAAATTCAAACGTGCCGTCAAAATCCGTAGATTTCTGCATAATTACTTTGTCAGGTTTCTGAAATGCTAAAATTGCCATTTATTTCGTGTTAAATGTGTTAAAATGCAAATGCTGTTATCGAAGGATAACAGCGGTATGTTTATTATTTAGAGTATAACTCGACGATTAGGTTTTCCTTAATATTCTCAGGGATTTCGTCACGTGTGGGGTAGTTTAAAAACTTACCCGTAAGACTATTGCTATCCCACTCCAACCAAGTATACTTATTAATTCTACGACCTGAAACTGATGTTGTAACTGCTTCGAGAGCTTTAGATCGTTCACGAACCGCAACTACATCGCCGGCTTTTACAGAGTAAGAAGGGATATTTACTACACTGCCGTTAACGGTAATATGCTTATGGCTAACCAATTGACGAGCACCGGAACGAGTTGGAGCAATGCCTAAGCGATAAACTGTATTATCCAACCTAGCTTCTAGTAATTTTAATAGGTTTTCACCTGTAATACCTTCCTTAGACGAAGCACGATGAAACAAGTTCTCAAACTGCCGTTCCAAAACACCGTAGGTATATTTAACTTTCTGTTTCTCTTGCAACTGAATTGCATACTCAGATTGCTTTCCTCTTCTTTTAGATGCACCATGCATCCCGGGAGGATAATTTTTTCTTTCTAATGCCTTATCAGGACCAAAAATAGGTTCTCTGAACTTACGGGCAATTTTTGATTTAGGACCTGTGTACCTTGCCATTTTGTTCTTTAAAGTATCTTACAGCCTATAGCTGTAGAATCTTATCTTTAAAATATATAAATTATTAAACTCTTCTTCTTTTAGGAGGACGACAACCGTTGTGCGGAAGCGGTGTAATGTCCTTTATAATAGTAACTTCTATACCTGCAGTTTGCAGAGTACGAATAGCAGATTCACGACCGGCACCCGGTCCTTTAACAAATACTTCTACTTTACGTAATCCCAAGTCGTAGGCAACTTTACCGCAATCAGCTGCGCACTGAGAAGCTGCATAAGGTGTATTTTTTTTTGAACCCTTAAACCCCATCTTTCCGGCGGAAGACCAAGAGATTGCCTGACCTTGTATATTAGTTAGGGTTACTATTATATTATTAAACGTAGCATTTATGTGTGCCTGTCCAACAGATTCTACAACAACAATACGCTTCTTGGTTACTTTTTTTGTTTTAGCCATTATACTATCAATTATTATTTAGTAGCTTTCTTCTTGTTAGCAACAGTTTTACGTTTACCCTTACGTGTGCGGGAGTTATTCTTAGTTCTTTGTCCTCGCACGGGGAGACCCTTCCGATGACGAAGTCCCCGGTAACAGCCGATGTCCATTAAACGTTTGATGTTTAATTGAACTTCTGAACGCAAAGCACCTTCAACTTTAATCTGGTCGTTGATAATACCGCGAATCGCTGTTAACTGTTCATCGGTCCAGTCTTGTACTTTTACATCCAGGCCTATACCCGCTTCAATCAAAATGCCTTGTGCAGTTGAGCGGCCAATTCCGAAAATGTAAGTAAGTCCGATTTCTCCTCTTTTATTTCTTGGTAAATCAATACCTGCTATCCTTGCCATTTATTATTCCTTGATAGTTTTAATTATAATTAACCCTGACGTTGTTTGTACTTAGGATTCTTTTTATTGATGACGTAAAGTTTTCCTTTCCGACGAATGATCTTGCAATCAGCGCTGCGTTTCTTTATTGATGCTCTAACTTTCATTGCTATTTATATCTATAAGTTATTCTGCCTTTTGTTAAATCATAAGGCGACATTTCTAATTTAACTTTATCGCCGGGAAGAATTTTAATGTAATGCATTCTCATCTTACCGGAAATATGCGCAATTATTTCGTGTCCGTTTTCTAACTCGACGCGAAACATTGCGTTAGATAATGCCTCTTTTATAATGCCGTCTTGTTCAATAGAGGCTTGTTTAGCCATATTTTATTGATTTTTACTTAATTATAGCCTCGCTTTGAGGGACGCAAAATTAAATAAAATAATTATATTTTTAACTTTTTTTATTTAAAACTTCCTCTATATAATGGAACGTAGTTAAAACATCGGCTTCGCCCCTTTTTACTGATACAGTATGTTCAAAATGAGCGGAAGGTTTACCGTCTATGGTTGAAACAGTCCAACCGTCTTTCAAGAATTTAACTGCAGGCTTTCCCATATTGATCATAGGTTCTATTGCCAGCACCATTCCTTCTTCAAGTTTAATTCCCGAACCGCGTTTACCGTAATTAGGGACCTCGGGCTTTTCGTGGAGTTTAATTCCTACGCCGTGTCCTACCAATTCCCTTACCACACCAAAACCGTTTTTTTCAGCGTGGTCTTGAATTGCAAACCCGACATCTCCGATTCTGTTGCCGGCAACTGCCTTCCCAATTCCAAGTGCCAAACACTCTTGCGTAACAGCCAAAAGCTTTTTAACTTCCTCTGATACTTCACCAACAGGAAAGGTGTAGGCAGAATCTGAGATGTAGCCGTTTAATATAACACCGCAATCAATAGAAATAACATCTCCTTCATTAAGCTCGTAAATGCCCGGGAATCCGTGTACTATTTGATCATTAACCGAAATACATAAAGATCCCGGGAAACCGTTATGATTTAAAAAAGCCGGAATCCCGTTGTGATCGCGGATGTATGTTTCTGCTATCTTGTCTAATTCGATCGTTTTAACTCCCGGCTTTATATTTTTTGCAATTTCCCCATTCGTCTTGGATAATAATTCTGAGCTCCTTCGAATTTGCTCTATCTGTTCGGCAGACTTATAATGAATTTTAGACATTAGGCAATTAAATCGCGGAGCCTGTACCTTCGGCAATAGGGGTACGCCCCTTAATTCTTCCGGTTTTCATCAATCCGTCATAATGACGCATTAATAAATGACTTTCAATTTGTTGCAAGGTATCTAAAACTACTCCCACTAAGATCAAAAGAGAAGTTCCTCCATAGAAGTGAGCAAAATTACTGTTTACACCAAGTTTAGCTGCAAACGACGGAAGAATCGCAATAATTGCGAGGAATATTGAGCCGGGTAAGGTAATTTTCGAAATAACGTCATCTATATAATCGCCTGTACTTTTTCCGGGTTTAACGCCCGGAACAAATCCACCGTTTTTTTTCATATCATCCGACATTTGAACCGGATTTACTGTAATTGCGGTATAAAAGAAGGTAAAGGCTATAATTAATATGGAAAACACTAAACTGTACTGCCAAGAAGTATAATTGTTTAACGAAGTAAGAAAAGACCCTTGAATGCTCGGAAAGAACTGACCTATTGTTGCAGGGATAAACATTATAGCTTGAGCAAAAATGATTGGCATTACTCCTGCAGAATTTACTTTCAACGGGATATACTGACGAACTCCTCCATATTGCTTATTGCCGACAATTTTCTTTGCATATTGAACCGGAATCTTACGAACTCCCTGAACAATTAATATCGTAAATACTACCACAAAGAACAAAGCTATCAACTCAATTAAAAAAGGAATAAGCCCCCCGTTACCTTCCATTCTCGAAGCAAACTCTTGAATAATTCCGCTCGGCAGTTGAGCAATGATACCCACCATGATGATGAGGGAAATACCGTTTCCGATACCTTTATCGGTAATCTTTTCTCCGAGCCACATTACAAATAAGGTACCTGCAGTTAAAATGGTTGCGGAAGATATAGTAAACAAGGGATCGGCCATTATCTTCGCTTCCGGTGTTATCTGAGTTCTGACATAGGCAATAGCTTGTAATCCTGCTATAAAAACCGTTAAATACCTAGTGTACTGATTAACTTTCTTTCTACCGCTCTCACCCTCTTTCTGAAGTTTTTGAAAATATGGAACCGCGATACCCAAAAGTTGAACGACAATAGAAGCTGAAATATAAGGCATCACGCCAATAGCAAAAATTGAAGCTCTTTTAAAAGATCCCCCAGCAAACATGTTAAGCAAACCTAAAAGTCCTTCTTTCGATTGTCCGCTTTCGATCAGATTAGCATCGACACCCGGAAGAACTATATAAGAACCGATGCGGTATATTAAAATAAATAAGAGTGTGTTTAAAATACGCACTCTTAAATCGTCAATTTTCCAAATATTGGTTAAAGTAGAAAATAGCTTTTTCATCTATTACAATTTAACTATTTCACCGCCCGCGGTTTCTATAGCATTTTGAGCTGTTTCGGAGAAAGCATGAGCCGAAACTTCTAGTTTCGACGTTAAAGTACCTCGTCCTAAAACTTTTATCAAATCATTTTTAGAAACGAGTCCGTGCTCTTTTAATGTAGCGAAGTTTATAACAGTAAGGCTGAACTTTTCGGCAAGACTCTGCAAAACATCAAGGTTGATACCCACGTATTCTACTCTATTAATATTTTTAAAGCCTACTTTAGGTAAACGTCTTTGAAGAGGCATCTGGCCCCCTTCAAAACCAATTTTTGTAGAATGCCCCGAACGAGAACCCGCACCCTTATGACCGCGAGTCGAAGTACCGCCGCGTCCTGATCCTGTTCCGCGTCCGATACGCTTCTTATCCTTAGTTGAACCTTCTGCAGGTTTTAAATTACTTAAGTTCATGATTAAATACTTTCTACGGCTACTAAATGATTAACTTTTCTCACCATCCCGATAATAGAAGGAGTAGCTTCTACTTCAACAGTCCGGTTAATTTTGGTTAGGCCCAAAGCCTGCATTGTTCTTTTTTGGCGTTCACTTCTATCGATAACGCTTTTAACCTGAGTTATTTTAATCTTCGCCATAATTTATCCGTTAAAAACTTTTTTCAAATCAACCCCTCGATGTTGAGCTACAGTATAAGCATCTCGCATTTGAGACAATGCCGATACAGTTGCTTTAACCACGTTATGAGGGTTTGAAGAACCTTTCGATTTGGCCAATACGTTATGAATTCCAGCACTTTCTAATACAGCACGCATTGCGCCTCCTGCAATTACACCGGTACCATTGGAAGCGGGCTTAATAAATACAAATCCTCCGGAAAATTTACCGTATTGTTCATGCGGAACTGTTCCGTTTATTACCGGAACTTTAACCAGATTCTTTTTCGCGTCATCAATTCCTTTAGCAATTGCTTCTGTTACCTCTTTTGCCTTACCTAAACCATATCCTACCACACCATTCTCGTCCCCAACAACTACTATAGCTGAAAAACTGAAAGTACGTCCTCCTTTGGTTACCTTAGCAACACGCTGAATACTCACTAATCGATCCTTTAACTCGATTTCGCTTGATTTTACTCTTTTTATATTGATTGTAGACATGTCTATTGATTAAAAATTTAAACCGGCTTCGCGAGCACCGTCTGCAAGCGATTTAACCCGACCGTGATATAAGTATCCGTTTCTATCAAATACAACTTGACTTATTCCGGCTGCAATTGCTTTCTCTGCTACTAATTTTCCAACGGCCTTCGACTGTTCGTTTTTTGGTCCGTTTGTAGAAAATTCTTTAGATAAAGATGATGCTGAAACAAGAGTTTTACCGGTTGTATCGTCAATAATTTGAGCATAAATACCTTTGTTACTTCTGTAAACCGACAAGCGTGGACGCTCGAAAGATCCCGATAATCTCTTTCTGATTCCCTGTTTAATTCGCTCTCGGCGAGATAATTTAATTCCTGCCATGATAATTATTTTTTAGATGCCGATTTACCTGCTTTTCTTCTTAACACTTCTCCCACGAACTTAATACCTTTTCCTTTATAAGGCTCAGGCGCACGAAGCGAACGAATTTTAGCGGCTACCTGTCCTAATAACTGCTTGTCAATACTTTCAAGTATAATAGTGGGATTCTTTCCCTTTTCCGCAGTTGTAGCCACTTTAATCTCTTTAGGCAACTCAAACACGTAGTGATGAGAATATCCTAAAACTAAATCCAGCGTATTACCGGCATTTGTAGCGCGATAACCTACCCCAACTAATTCTTGCTCCAACTTATACCCGTCGGTAACCCCTTTTACCATATTATTAATTAAAGAACGATAGAGACCGTGAAGCGCTTTGTGGCGTTTTTGCTCTGAAGGACGTTGCACTGTAAGCTGTCCGTCTTCTTGAGCTATCGTTATGTCTGAATCTACTTTTTGTGTTAATTCTCCTTTAGGTCCTTTCACAGAAACTACATTATCGTCAGAAACGCTTATCGTAACTCCAGAAGGGATCGTAATTGGCGCTTTTCCTATTCGTGACATCGTTTTAATCCTCCTTTATTAATAAACAAAACATAAAACTTCGCCGCCGATATTCAAGTTTCTTGCTTCTTTATCGGTCATTACGCCTTTAGAAGTAGAAACGATAGCTATGCCCAACCCGTTTAAAACACGTGGCATTGATTCTACCCCTGCATATTTTCTTAAACCCGGTTTACTTACGCGAGTAATTGTCCGAATAGCAGGCACTTTTGTTATCGGATGATACTTTAAAGCAATTTTAATTGTGCCCTGTGCAGTAGCATCCTCGAACTTATAATTTGAGATGTAACCTTTATCAAAAAGTACTTTGGTAATTTCCTTTTTAAGATTTGAAGCCGGGATTTCTACCACCCTGTGGTTGGCCTTAATCGCATTTCTTACCCTGGTAAGATAATCCGCTATTGGATCTGTGTTCATTATTATTTATTTTGATAGTGGTTTCCCTAAAGACCTTCTATCGGTTAATTTTTAATTAATTCCAAAAGATAAAATTCAAAGCCACCTAAGAGATATAGAATTTTATAATCTTAACTTTTAACTTCGCAGATTACCAGCTTGCTTTTTTAATCCCGGGGATCTTCCCGGCAAGAGCCATCTCACGAAAAGTTACTCGAGAGATACCAAACTGCCGCATATAACCGCGAGGACGACCTGTTATTTTATCTCGATTGTGTTGACGAACCGGAGAAGAATTCCTAGGCAATTTATCAAGACTAACCCAATCTCCCTCAGCTTTTAACGAAGCTCTTTTTTCAGCGTATTTGGAAACTAATCTTGCACGCTTTACATCCCGTGCTTTAACACCTTCTTTAGCCATTATTGATTTGTATTTTGATTTTTAAACGGTAGCCCGAATTGCTTAAGTAATTCCAATGCCTCTACATCATTTTCCGCAGAAGTAACAAAAGTAATGTCCATTCCCATAATCTTATTGATCTTATCGATATTGATTTCAGGGAAAATTATCTGTTCGGTAATGCCTAAGGTATAATTACCGTGCCCATCGAATCCTTTGTCATTAATTCCCTTAAAATCACGGATGCGAGGAAGAGCTACTGCAATTAGGCGATCCAAAAACTCGTACATCTTATTATCCCGTAAAGTTACTCGAACACCGATCGGCATCCCTTTACGTAATTTAAAGTTTGAAATATCTTTTTTTGACTTTGATGAAATTGCCTGCTGGCCTGTGATAGTACTCAGGTCGCTTATAGCGTTTTCAATCAACTTCTTATCCGAGGTCGCGGCACCAACACCTTGATTGATAGCAATTTTTTCAAGCTTTGGAACTTGCATTACGCTCTTATATTGAAACTTATCCTTAAGAGCGGTACGAATTTCCTCTTTATATTTAGATTTTAATCTTGGTATGTAAGTCATTACTTAATTTCCTCCCCCGATTTTTTTGCAACACGAACTAATTTACCTTCTGCATTTTTCTTCTTTCCAACTCGTGTAGGTTTTCCTGACTTAGGATCCACAATCATTAAATTCGAAACGTGCAAAGTAGCTTCTTTCTTTATAATACCCCCATTTGGACTAGAAGCACTGGGCTTTGTGTGTTTAGACACCATATTAGCCCCTTCCACAATTGCTCTGTTATCTTTCAACAATACTTCTAAAACCTTTCCTTGCTTTCCTTTAGAGTCGCCTGCAATAACTTGTACAAGGTCTCCCTTACGGATTTTTAATTTCGGTTGTGCGTTACTCTTTCTTTCCATTTTACAAAACCTCCGGTGCTAATGATACAATTTTCATGAATTGTTTTTCACGCAGTTCTCTTGCTAC
>JAYULL010000162.1:0-27856 GCA_043763625.1 Sphingobacteriaceae bacterium
TTATTGTTTCAATGGCGCCTTATTTTGTTTTCTTAAAGGATACTAACGGCGACGACAAAGCAGACGTAAGAGAAAATATGTTAACCGGTTGGGAGAAAGGTGACACTCACTTCGGCCCTTCCAACCTGCAATACGGGTTTAATAATAAAATATGGGGAGTTGTAGGATCAGGATTTAAAGGCATAGCTAAAGAAGACGGAACTCCTTTGAATTTTAGAGGCGGTGTTTACAATCTTAATCCCGACGGAACAGGGTTAGATTTCCTGGCCAACACCAGCAATAATACTTGGGGCTTAGGTTTTTCCGAAGATAATAATGTCTTCATCTCAACCGCCAATAATACTCACGCGGCATTTTACAGCATGCACCGAAAGTATACGCAAAGCGGATTGGACGGTACTTCTGTTCTTCCGGTACAAAAAATAGACGGGCATTACGACTCGCATACGATGATACCGAATTTACGTCAAGTTGATGTAGTCGGTGGTTTTACATCTGCTGCCGGAAGTCACCTGTACACGGCCCGAAATTTTCCGAAAGAGTATTGGAATCGTGTTTCCTTGGTTTGCGAACCTACCGTTCGGCTTTTACATAAAGCGATTATCGAACCGGACGGTGCCGGATTTAAAGAGAAAGACGGCTGGAATTTATTGGCAAGTTCCGACGAATGGGTTGGCCCGGTTCATGCAGAAGTTGGTCCGGATGGCGCAGTTTGGGTTGCCGACTGGTATAACTTCATTATCCAACACAATGTGTTTGTGGAGCAACAAGCTCCGTCGAATATGGTGCTTCCGTTTAAAGATCAACCGTTAGGTAAGGGAAATGCATTCGAAAGTCCGTTGCGAGATATAAATCACGGTAGGGTTTATCGAATCGTGTATAAAAAGGCTAAATCCTATTCTGCTCCTAAGCTGTCTAAAACCGATATCCCCGGATTGTTAAATGCCCTTAATAACGATAATATGTTTTGGCGAATGACTGCTCAGCGTTTGCTGGTAGAAGCCAAAGATTTGTCGGCCGTTGCCGGGTTAATTAAAATTCTAGATGATAAAAGTGTCGATTCAATTGGTTTAAACAGTCCGGCTGTTCATGCGCTGTGGACGCTTAGCGGATTGAGAGTCATATCCGAATCTAACCCGGAAGTTCTTCAAGCGGCGATAAAGGCTTTATCTCATCCGGCACCGGGAGTAAGAAAAGCCGCTGTCGAAGTTCTGCCGAAAACGAATAAAACGCTTGAGATCTTTCAAAAGAGCGGCTTGCTGAATGATCCTAATTTAAACACAAGACTTTCAGTTTTTTTAGCACTTGCCGAGATTCCGGAATCTGAAGAAGCCGGGAGAAAACTTTATGAAGCCTCACTAAAACCGGAAAACAGTAAAGATGAGTGGCTCTCTCGAGCACTTTTCGCAGCGGCTTCTACGCATAATGAAGGTTTTCTTGTTGCCGCCAACAGTCAAATTTCAACACCGGCAGGCACTGAAAGCTTAAACGTGAGGATCGCCAAAGCTTTAAACTTCGAAACCTATAATTTGGGAAGAAACCTTTATGCTTCGCCTAACGTTGCCGGAAAAGAAATTACAATAAAAGCCACTTTGAATAAACGAGGCAACAATGATATTAGTGGAGTTATGGTAGCACAAGGCGGAAAAGACGACGGTTACGGATTGTATTTGCACGACGGAAAAATAGTAATGATCGTTAAACAGAAGGGCAAAACCTACACAGCCAAGACAACCCAAGCTTTGCCGGAAAGCATAAACCTGACTGCTCGGCTATCTAAAAGCGGCAGAATGAGTATTTGGATTGACGATAAGGAAGCTGCAACCGCTAAGGCTCCTTCGTTATTTTCGAAACCGCTGGTGCAAAAAATCAGGATAGGATCAGACGTTGAAGACGAAAACAAAATGGGTAATTATTCAGGCTCGTTTAATTTTAGAGGCGATATGCAACGAGCAACGCTGGAGTTAAAAAAGCCGGAATCCGACAATTTGGAAACAGTTGAAAAGAAAGAAGCCGTTCCGGTAAAAAAAGACGCTTTGCCTCCGGTGACTATTAAGATTAAGGTGGTTAAAGAAATGATGCAGTTCGACAAAAAAATGTTTACTGTAAAAGCGGGACAAAAAGTCACCATTGCGTTTGAAAACCCCGATGGGATGCAACACAATTGGGTACTCATAAAGCCCGGAACTTTAAAGAAGGTGGGCGCTGCCGCCGATGCTATGCTTACAGATCTTAAAGCGGCCTCAAAAAGTTATATTCCGCCTGTTCCTGAAGTGCTTAATGCAATTAAATTAGTGGATCCGGGAGAGAGTTTTCAATTGACATTCACCGCTCCGGCTACGCCGGGAGATTACCCTTATGTGTGTACTTTCCCGGGACATTGGCGAGGCATGAACGGTATAATGAAAGTTGTTAAATAAGTATTAAACCTTTCTGTCTAAATAATATAAAATGAAAATAAATCGCTTTTCGTCTGCTGTTTCCGGCATAATTATGCTGTTTGCAGCGGGATTACTTTGTATTTCGGTTACGGCTTGCAAGGTCAAATCTTCTACATTTAAAAGTTCCTCTAAAAGCATTCGTGTACTGATTGTTGGCGGCGGCTCGTCTCATAATTTTGATTTATGGTACAAAGGTGCCGATGCTCAAACCTTAAAAAATGCCGGTTTTGGTCCGGTAACGTACACAAGCAATACTGATTCGATCGATGAATATTTAAAAAACACCGATGTGCTTTATCTAACCAATAATCAACCGATTAAAGATCCGGAGGCACGAAAGTCAATTTTAGATCATATAGCCGCCGGCAAAGGATTAGTTATCGGTCATGCTGCTTTGTGGTACAATTGGAAAGACTGGTCGGAATATAATTTAAATATTGCAGGCGGAGGATCTAACGGTCACGATAAATACGGCAGCTTTGATGTTATTGTAATAAACAACAATCATCCGGTTACAAAAGGAGTTCCGGCAAAAATTACATTAAAAGACGAGCGCTATTATTACCTGCCGGACGCTTCCGGCCCCGGAATCGAAGTTTTGGCTAATAACAGCGTTGCCGGATTTGATAAAATCTATCCGTCAATCTTTGTCGTGAAAAACCCTAAGGCACGAATAGTGGGAATTGCATTAGGGCACGATGCAGAATCGCATGAAAATCAGGCATACCAAACCATTTTAACTAATGCAATTAAATGGGTTGCTAAAAGTAAATACCATCGTCAACTCGACTAGTGTTGCGTTAAGCGTCTTTGCCGGTTGCGTGATGGATAGAAGCGAAAAGCCCACAGCCGGGAGGCACGACCGGCGAGGACTTGTAGCGGATAGCCCGACCCACAGGGGCACGCCCAAAAGGCTAATTTAGATTTAGCAAAACACGAGGTTAACGTTTAATAATTAATAAAGCTATCATCAATCAATAAAAAAATGGACAATAAAAAAATTACCGTAGTAATTGTAGGAATGGGTTTCGGAAAAGAATTTATTCCGATTTATCAGGCTCATCCAAACATTAAAGCCGTAGGAATTTGCACTCGTAATCCGAATACCTTAAACGAGCTTGCCGAAAAATTTAATCTCAACAGAAACCTTTGTTTCGAGAATTTTGAGGACGTTCCGCAAAGGGAAGATGTTGATGCCATACATATTGTTACTCCTGTTCCTGAACATGCAAAAATGACTCTTGCCTCCCTTAATGCAAACAAACATACTGCCTGTACCATACCTATGGCCATGACGGTAGAAGATTGTACAGCAATTGTGGAAGCAAAACGGAGGGCGAATAAAGTATATATGATGATGGAAACGGCACTGTATACGAGGGAGTTTTTATACGGATTAGAACTTGCCAAAAGCGGCCAATTAGGAAAGATACAGTTTGTAAGAGGATCGCACATCCAAGATATGAGTATGGAGGGTTGGGGAGAATACTGGAAAGGGTTCCCGCCAATGCTGAACGGTACCCATGCGATCTCGCCACTTTTAAAAATTAATAGTACAAAAGCTGAAAGCGTTGTCTGTCATGGTTCAGGACGTTTAGGCGATGATTTGGCAAGCAGATACAATGCGCCTTACGCAGTAGAAACGGCTACGTTTACTTTAAAAAATTCTGATGTTGTAGCTGAAGCTACCCGTTCTTTATTTGATGTTGTGCGCCAATACAGAGAAAGCTACGATGTTTACGGAACGAAAATGTCTTTCGAATGGGAGCAGTTGCAAGATGAGAGCCATGTAATATTCGACGGCGGTGAAAATTCAAGCCGGATAGATGTGCCGGATACCGACGGAATGCTGATAGAAGAAATTGCCCACTTTACGCGTCGCGAAAAAATCGACGATCCTAATCACGTTTCTTTTCTTCAAGGAGCGGGACACGGCGGATCGCATCCCCATTTAGTGCAGGAATTTATTGCAGCTATAGTTGAAGGACGAAATTCTGCAGTTGATGCCGATGTAGCCGCAAACTATACTTGTGCCGGAATTTGTGCTCACGAGTCGGCCATGAATGGCGGAAAGAGAATCATGATTCCTGACTTTGAAATTTAAGGGATGAAATTCGGCGTAAGTACATTTCTCTGGACATCACCCTTCACTACCTCCTCCTTCAACTTGCTTTACAAGGTGAAGGAGGCCGGTTTTGATATTATCGAACTTGCTATCGAGAAGAAAGACGAGATCGATTGGCCAAAACTTAAAGAATTGGTAAAAGAGACGGGTCTTCAAGTTACAATAAGCGGAGCTTTTGGTCCGCAACGAGATATTTCGAGTGATGATCCCGGTATCAGAGAGCAAGGAGTTGAATACATTATCGATTGTATCAATATTGCAAGAGATATGAACAGTCCGTTGTTTGGCGGCCCGGTCTATTCTGCAGTAGGGAAATGCCGCGTAGTTTCGGATGATCAAAAGAAAAAGGAACGTGATTGGTGCGTAAAGAATTTAAAAAGGGTCGGAAAAGTCGCTGAAGACAACGGGATTATTATCGGACTTGAGCCGCTTAACCGTTTTGAAACGGATATGATTAACACGGCCGATCAGGCAATTACCTTAATTAAAGAAGTTTCTAATCCCAATATTAAACTGCAACTAGATACTTTCCATTGCAATATCGAAGAAAAAAGTATTCCGGATACGATCAGAAAAGCCGGAAAGGATTTGCTCTGCCACATTCAGGCTAATGAAAGCGATCGGGGTACTCCGGGAACAGGAAACTTGGATTGGCAAGGGATTAAAGCAGCTCTTACGGATATCGGTTACGATAAAGCTATCATTATTGAAACTTTCGGAAATGTATCTGAAGAAATTGCAAAAGCCGCAAGTATTTGGAGGCCTCTCGCCGAAAGTTCGGATATACTTGCAAAAGATGGACTGAAATTTTACAAAGAGTTATTTGCATGATATCGAAATGACGCCTTTCAACTATTGCTAATTTTTGCTCCGTTTAGAACACCTATTAGATAAATTGAAGAATATGTCAATCTAATTTCCTTAAGAATTTGATTTTGACCCAAAATAATGATAGCACCATTTGCTTTTTGTACTATCCTCACTTTTAACCTAAATAATAATTACCAATAATTAATAAAGCAATGGTTAGACACTTTGGCGTTTTTAAATTTGAACCGGCCATTTCAGAGGAGCAAATAGAGGAATGTTTTCGCACCATGAAAGATATGGTGGCTGAAATTCCGGGGCTATTGGCAATGGAACACGGTTCTTATAATAGTAGCGAGGGCTTAAACTCAGATTTTACCCATGGTTTTATTATGACATTCGACAGCCCGGAATCGAGAGATGCCTATCTGCCGCACCCCGTCCATGAGAAAGTTAAAGAACTGGTGGTGCCCAGGCTGGAAAAAGTAATCGTTTTTGATTTTATCATTTAGAAACCGGCCTTACCTATTAATTACTCCCGACTAATTAGCTGAGAATTGATTCAAAAGTAATCCCCTTTATTTGATAACTTAAGTCATAAATAAAGAAAAATGTCGATTAATAACAAATTCATTGTAATGCTCGGCTGCTTCGACACGAAGGGAGAAGTCTTTCACTTTCTACGCGACTGTTTGCAGGCACAGGGAGAGCGGGTTATTACAATCAATACGGGCGTTATGGGAAACACTATGCTTTTCCCGATAGATTATGATGCAGACATAGTTGCCCTAGAAGGGGGTTCCGGCATTTCTGAGCTTCGGGAAAGGAATGACCGCGGGTATGCAGTACAGATAATGGGCAAGGGTGCCTGCAAAATAGTTGCCCGGCTGGTAGCAGCAGGAGACATGAAGGCTGCCATTGGAATGGGCGGCGGCGGCGGAACTTATATTGCGCTTTCGGCTATGCAGGAAATTCCTTTCGGCATTCCCAAGCTTTGTTTGTCAACCTTAGCGGTCAAAGATTTATCCCGGCAAATAAAAAGCAAGGATATTCTCTTAATGCCATCAATTGTGGATGTAGCCGGACTCAACAGCATCAGCAAACTGTTAATAGCACAGGCGGCATCGGCAATTTGCGCTATGGCAAAAGTAACCGGAGCTCAAAATGAGGCTACCTCCGGATGCATCGCCATCAGCATGTTTGGCAATACAACCGCGTGTGTAGAGAAATGCACTGAACTGTTGCAACAGAAGGGCTTCGAGGTTCTTGCTTTTCATGCAAACGGCGTCGGCGGCGAAACGATGGAGGCTTTAATTCGCGACGACTATTTCGATGCCGTACTTGATATCACCACGACAGAGCTGGCGGATGATCTATGTGGAGGTATTTGCAGTGCAGGTCCTGATCGTTTAAATGCAGCAGGCCGGCTGGGAATTCCACAGGTAGTAGTGCCGGGATGTTTGGATATGGTTAACTTTGCCCAAGTCGATACCGTGCCCGAAGCTTACCGGTCACGTGAGCTTTACAGTTGGGCACCGGATGTAACGCTGATGCGCACCAATACAGAAGAAAATAGAAAACTGGGAGAAATGCTCGCTCAGAAGGTAAATAAATCCCAAGGTTTGGTCGCTATCTTGCTACCCCTAAAAGGTATCTCCCAGATAGATGTTCCGGATGGCGTGTTTTACAGGCCCGAAACCAATCAGGTACTATTCCGGAGTATAAAAGAACAGGCGCAGCAATCAGTACCGGTGCTGGAAGTAGATGCCCATATCAATGATACTATATTTGCCGAAAAGGCAGTAAGTACCTTGTTAACCTTGCTGGACCGGCACCGGAAAAAGCTTCAAACAGCAACAAGCATAAGTAAATAAGTTCAAACCTTAAATAAAGATAAGATCAGCATTATGCCAAATCCATGGACCGGTAAAGGAAATCCTTATACTCGACAAGAAGTAAGAGACCGTTTACAAAATACCATTAATCAAAACAAAGCCATTATCGCGGCCGGAGCCGGTACCGGTATCAGTGCTAAATTTATTGAGAAAGGCGGCGCAGATTTAATTATTATCTATAATTCCGGTCGTTTCCGGATGGCAGGACATGGCTCTTCGGCGGGTCTGATGGCTTACGGCGACGCCAATGCGGTAGCCATGGAAATCGGCGAGTTTGAAGTATTGCCGGTAGTAGAAGAGATACCGGTAATTTGCGGTGTACATGGCTCTGACCCCCGCCGGCGGATGTGGCATCATTTGCTCAAGGTGAAGGAAATGGGCTTTTCCGGGGTAAATAATTTTCCGACGCATTCCATTGTAGACGGGCACTTCCGAAACGTCTTGGAGGAAACAGGGATGGGTTTTGAAAAAGAAGTGGAGATGATTCGTCTTGCCTCAAAAATGGACTTGTTTTCTATCGTTTATGTTGCCAAGCCTGATGAGGCCAGACAAATGGCTGAAGTTGGTGCAGACGCGATTATTGCACATGCCGGTACGACGGTGGGAGGTTCTATTGGCGTGGTAGGCGCCACTTGTTCTATGGATGAGGCAATAGAGCAGACACAAAAGATAATGGAAGCGGGAAGAGAAGTAAACCCCAACATCTTTTTCCTAACACACGGAGGACCTGTCAACACACCTGATGATGTCCGTGCCATACTAAATAGAACTGAAGCACACGGGTTTGTAGGAGCTTCATCTTTAGAACGTATGGGTGTGGAAGAATCGCTAACGAATCTAACGCGTCAATTTAAATCAATTACGTTATTATCAAATCATTCAAAACACTAAAAGGTGCGAACCTTCTTAAGGGACTTTTATCATAAGATTATTTCGACCCGACAGGTACTATCACCGTCAATTTTTGACACGTAAAATAAGTAATCATAAAATCCTTAACCAATTGGAAGAGGTACTGAATAACCACTTCAATGATGATAAAATAATTAGTAAAGGTTACTGACTGTATACCACATTGCTGAACAGCTGCATGTTTAACAAAATTATTTAGGCAGTTTACTAAAGATTTTAATGGGGCAGAATACCCAACAGCATATCCGCAATGATAAATGTTAGTTGTAAAACAACGAGGAATCTAATTAACCACAGGGAAATATGCGAACTATTTGCCGTTTAGCTAATCTTAAGTTTGACTGAATACTATATAATTACTAATGAAATTATTCATTTTTTTTATATTAATGATTGGGGGTATTAGCGTATTAGCTCAACCCGCTAACCTAGTTCAATATGTTAATACCCTTCAAGGGACAAATTCTAAATTTACCTTGACTAGAGGAAATACTTACCCTACTACCGCTCTTCCGTTCGCGATGCATACATGGACGCCACAAACCGGAATAAATGGTGACGGTTGGAAATATCAGTTTGAAAAGGATTCTATTCGAGGGTTTCAACAAGCCCACCAATGTAGTTCGTGGACTAACGATTATGCAGTTTTTTCTCTAATGCCGGTTACAGGAAAGCTGGTAGTAGATCAGTTTTTAAGAGCGGCTAAATTTAGTCATGCTAATGAAATTGCCAAGCCTAACTACTATAAAGTAAAATTTGATAATGGAATAAGTACTGAAATGTCTCCATCAGAGCGAGGAGCCCACCTCAGATTTTCGTTTCCTTCACGACAAAAAAGCTACATTGTTTTAGATGGTTATACAAATTTGAGTTCCGTGAAAATAATACCGGGAGAAAGAAAAATTATCGGTCATGTTAATAATGGGAGAGGCCTTCAACCTAATTTTAAAAATTATTACGTGATTGTATTTGACAAACCGTTTAAGTTTTTTGGTACGTGGAATAATAGGAACGGGAAGATTACCGACCGCTCATTAACTAGTGACGAAAAGGGGAGTGGGGTATTTTTGCAGTTTGGTGAGGGGGTAAAAGTTGAGGCTAGAGTTGCTTCTTCTTATATAAGTCAAGAACAGGCAGAGCTAAATCTAAATAAGGAACTGGGATCGTCTAAAACTTTAGAAGATACCAAAGTCAAAGCCGCTAAAATTTGGAACGACCATTTAAGCAGAATATTAGTTGAGGGTGGAACTGAAGAAGAAAAAGCAACTTTTTATTCATGTTTTTTCCGAGCCAGTTTGTTTTCTCGTAAGTTTTATGAATATGATGAGAAAGGTGAGCCCTATTATTTTAGCCCCTACAACGGTAAAATTTCTAAAGGATACATGTTTACCGATACCGGACTTTGGGATACATTCAGAGCCCAATTTCCTTTAAATACAATCTTATATCCTACAATGCACGGAAGATACATGCAAGCAATGTTGGATGCAGAGGAGCAATGTGGTTGGTTGCCTTCTTGGTCGTTCCCCGGAGAAGCGGGAAGTATGATCGGCAATCATGCAATCTCCCTATTTGCCGATGCCTGGATAAAGGGAATTCAGACTTTTGACCCCGAAAGAGCTTTAAAGGCTTATTATAAGGAAGCAACTAATAAAGGGCCTTGGGGACCTGCAAATGGGAGGGATGGGTGGAAAGAATATTTTACATTAGGATACGTTCCTTACCCAAAGTACAGGGAATCAACTGCTAAAACTTTGGAATATGCATATGATGATTTTTGTGGCTTCCAGCTTGCCGGGCTAACAAATAATAAATTATATAAGGAAACTTTTGGAAAGCAAATGTATAATTACCGTAATGTTTACGATGCTTCAACTCGATTTATGCGCGGAAGGCAATTAAATGGAGAATGGGTACCTGGTTTCGATCCGACAGAGTGGGGAGGACCTTTCACCGAAGGAAATTCTTGGCACTACACCTGGTCAGTTTTTCATGATATTCAGGGACTGATTAGTTTAATGGGCGGGGAGAAGAATTTTACAGCCAAACTTGATTCTGTATTCTCCCAACCGAATGCCTATAAAGTCGGTACTTATGGCGGCCCTATTCACGAAATGACTGAAATGGTAATGGCAAACATGGGTCAATATGCTCATGGTAATCAGCCTATCCAGCATATGATTTATCTTTATAACTATGCAGGTGAACCTTGGAAAGCTCAAAAATGGGCTCGGACTGTTATGAGTAAGCTTTATAACTCTTCTGAAAATGGCTACCCCGGTGATGAGGATCAGGGCCAAACGTCCTCCTGGTATGTTTTAAGCGCTTTAGGATTATATAGTGTTTGTCCCGGAACAGATCAATATGTAATAGGTAGTCCGGTATTTAAGAAAGTAACTATTACTTTAGAAAATGGAAAGAAATTCGTTATGGAAGCCCTTAACAATTCTGCAAAAAATGTTTATATCCGGACTGCCACATTAAACGGAATGAAGTTCTCGAAGAATTATATCACTCACGATAATATCGTGAGTGGAGGGGTTTTAAGATTCACCATGGGTGAGAAAGAGAATGAAACCAGGGGGTTATTACCACAAGATAAGCCCTTTTCAGTGTCAAGAAATTAACTAAACGCATTAAGATTTTTATAATGGGTTTTGATTACAGCCATAAAGCAGTATTACTCCTGTTTAATAAGCCTTGGTTTTAATGTTATCAAATGGTATGGGGCTTAATACTATCTTATTTTAAAAGGAGATATCAAGTTGAAAATTAAGGATAGTTTTAAAAATCTTAAGGCAAGTGAAGTAGGGGCGTGGCATATCGAGCCATCGGACTCGAGGGCGATAATTACCGGGAATAGCCGTACAGCAATTCGAAAAAATTTGATTACTAGATTGGCATTTCTCGGTGCTTATTCCTTTAAATCGAATGATGTATAATACTCCCCAAAAACAAAGGCATTTAAAGATTAGTTGACGATAACAAAAGTGAAAGAACTCGAGTTTTAAATCCTCCCGGCAACCAAATATTTTGATATTCTATGAAACTCAAGATAATAATCATTGTAACTACTTTTTTCGTAAGCAAGGTTTTGTTAGCGCAGGAGAATCTTAAAAATCTTCCGGAATACAGCTTACCGATAAGTAACGAAAAACTAGTTATGGCTCATTGCATGACAGGTATGATTCGCTACAAAGGCCACGAACTCGAAGATAGCGCCAAGCCTGAATACTATTCTCCTAAAAATAATATTACCGCGTCAATTGGGGGTTTGACACAGGTTTACGTTACTTCTGATAGTTTTTTGAAAGAAAAAACTCTTGACGAAGCTGTAGAATTTGAAATGAGAGCTGCAAAACGCTGCGGTATAGATGGATTTCAGTTTTACTATATCCTCGGGGTTAAGCAGTGGGACGAAATTATTGAGGCGTATTTCCGGGTCGCAGAGAAAGAGAACATTTCATTTAAATTTTCTTTATGCATATCCCATCCTTCCGGGAGAACTGAAAACGAAAAGATTGCAGAGTTTGCCGAAAGAATAAACGGCATTATGAAAGTTGTTGGGAAAGATAGCAGACATTGGCTGCGAACCCCTGATGGAAGATTAATTACATATTTATGGTACGGGGAACAGCTCGCGGATGTCCCGCTGAACGATAAAAGTTTGCCCAAACAATATTACTACGCCCGTGCTTTCAAAAAATTGGGCAAGGAAATTGATGACAAGCTGGCGTGTATTCCTAGCTTAAACGAACGGTTGTCAATAGAAGAACTTGATTCATGGCTGGATTATTTTCCTTCACTATGGGTTTGGACTCTCCCTTATAAAAGCGATTATTTTGGAAAGTTAGTAAGTAGTCAGTGCAAAATTAGGAGCCGGAATTTTGCGGGCTCGGCGTTTTGCGATTTCTACACGTCAAAAGTTTTAAAACCCGGAACCTGGAATATCCTGCAGGCACCGGAAGCTTCCAAGGCCGGAGTTAATCATTTAGAACGAAAATATATACCCACCGGGCTTTCATTCAATTTTAGAAAACTTTTAGAATTCAGCATAGCAGAGGAAGTTCAAATAATCAATCTTATCACTTGGAACGACTATCCTGAGGGCCATCATCTCGCACCCGAAATAAACCGGAATTATGGATTTTCGGTACTGCTTAATTATTATAAAAGCATTTGGAAACAAGAACCGTCTGCATTTACTAATAGAGATGTAGCTATCACTTTCTTCAAAAAGTATACAAATTCAGTTAAGCCTTCGCCTTTTAATATTCCGGTAGTAGAATTTGAGAAAGAGGCAGAAAAAATGCCAGTAGAAGATTCGATTGAAGTGGTAACTATAATTCCGTTAGCGGCTTTTTCAACGGTAAACGGTAAAACGGTTGCTGTAGAAAAGGGTTTAACTTCTTCAATTTTTGTTTCCAAACCCGGACCGGTAGTAATAAGCCTAATGCGAAATCAGAAAGAGGTTCTCCGCCTCAGAACACCGGAGTGGATTACAAATAATCCTTATCGAACTGATCGGTTAACTTATTCTTTCAGCAGCGAATGTTTAAACTATCACAAAGACATTTTCGGTGATATCAGACCTGTTCATTCGGTTGAATATAATCGAGAAGCAACGCGATAAAGCCTACTACAATAGTATTAGTCGACTTATGTTGTTTAAGCAATTTTTTGATTCTAAATTTCGAAGGCTTTCTATAGGCGGTTAAAGATTGGATCGCTGTTTAAGAAAAATTTGGTAATTCGTTTTAAGGCATTTTAATCTCGTACTGTAAGCTTCCCCGAAAATATTGGCTTACCATTTTTTAGACACTGTTAATTTAGATTGTCACTTTCAATTTATTTAAGCTGAAAACTTTTATTCTCCCGCTATACAAACACATGAAGAAGTTTAAAACATCGCAACGGGTCTCAATTCTTAATGAAGAAGGAACGTTGTATACAGAGAGGCTTTTTATCATAGCCTAGCAAAACTTAGATGTAGACACTTAATATTACAAGGTATCATTCTCAAAAAACGATTAAAATCGTTCGCAAAGCGTTATCTGGTTGACAGCCCTTGGAATAAATCACGTTGACGGCAATTTATACTTCAAGGCTGAAAGACTAATTTTTTAAGTGTAAGTTGTTTCGATTAGCTTATCTTTAGGAAAATAAAAACTATGTCAAACAAAAACAAAAAGCAATTCGCTTCCTGCCTAACAACGAACTCTCTGTCAATTTGGTTGGTCGACATGAATTATTGAAACACACCCGAGTTGATCGTAAGTTTCAATAAGTTTTGTATTCTAAGGTCTTGAACATAATTTTTAATTAATGCTACAAGGGAGTTTCGATCCAAATTGTTAGTGTTATCTAACTTTTCTTTAAATATAGAGAGAGTGCTTTTCACAAAGTATTTAATATCTAAATTATAACTTTATCATTGTTCAGAGTATTTGAATGAACATATTTATAAGTATTAAACATCTTTCCTACTCTTCGACAAAAATCTCGGATTATTTCTAGTCCCCCATATTGTCCCCTTAAATTATTAAACCCCTGTAAGGTCTTAATTTACAGGGGTTTAATAATTTATATGCGGAGAGTTAGGGATTCGAACCCCAGGAACCTTTAACAGTTCAACAGTTTTCAAGACTGCCGCAATCGACCACTCTGCCAACTCTCCGAGGGCAAAAGTACAAACTTGGGCTCAAACTGCAAATAACAATCCCTAAAAAAACACATGAGGAATTTAAACCGTTGATTATGAAAATATAAAGTTTTAATTAGGACCGGTGCAATCGGTTTTTTTGCAAACTTTCTTCCGGTTCTTGCGATTTAAAGGTATTGAACTTCGGTTTTACAATTTTAATACTGCGTTTAGAAAGATCTATGCTGGCGTTAAGTTCAAAGCCCAACAGAATAATTAAAGAGTTAAGATAAAGCCAAATCATTAATACAATTAATGTGCCTATCGACCCGTAAATTTTATTATATGTTCCGAAATTGTTGATGTAGAAACCGAATCCCCAAAAAGTTAAAACTGCTAAAATTGTAGCAAGCCAAGAGCCGGCACTGAAAAATCGCCACTTCTTGGCATTTGCAGGCCCGTATCGGTATAATAGTGATATAGTGACAAAATACATAATAACCAAAATGGTCCACCGAACTATTCTTATCAGCCAAGCCCAAAAAGCTGCGTTAAACTTCAGCTCACCCTCTAAAAAGGAAATAATAAATTCTCCTGCAGTGATAATAGTTAAACCGAAAATAAGTGCAAATACAATTAATAAAGTAAGCGTAAGCGATACAAGGCGTTGGATAAGCCACGTTCGGGATTCAATTTGTAAGGACGATTTATTAAAAGCCTGCATCAGGTGATGCACACCGTTGGTAGAGAAAAATAAAGCGGCAAAAAAACCGAAAGACAGCAGCCCTCCGTTTTGGTTTTTGATTATATCTTCCAGTGTTGATTTTAGGGTAATATATGCACTGTTTGGAAATGCAGGTTGGATAAGGGAGAGCAACTGGTCCTGAAAATGCTCTATAGGCATATAAGGTATCAGGGTGAAAATAAAAATGATTGCCGGAAAGATTGCCAGCATAAAGTTATACGCCAACGAAGAGGCTTTACTTAATAACGAGTCTTTAGAAATTTCCTGAAAAAAGAAAGTCGCAATGGTGTAGATGGGCAAAGACCCGAAGCCCGGCAGCACAATAACTTTTGTCCATTCTAAGAACCGGCGATACCAATTAAATCTCAACAAGAACTTGTGTACACCGTGCATTGTTGATTAAAAATACTGCTTTAATTTATCTAGAAACTCCGGTGGCGGCAAGCAAGGTCTGTTTCTTTTGCTGTCTATAAAAGCAAGTGTTGTTTCTCCTTCATTTATCAATTGCACTCTTTCGTTAAACAGTTCGTATTTAAACCGAATTTTTACTCCGGGCATTTTTTCTAAAATAACCTTTACGGTAATTTCTTCGTCGTACCGGGCCGGCTTCAGGTATTTGCACTGCATTTCTAAAACAGGCATTATAATTCCGGCTTCTTCCATCCCTCTATAGGTCATTCCCAAACTGCGCAGCATTTCAACCCGCCCAACTTCATAGAACTCGGCATAATTGCCGTAGTACATGTAGCCCATTTGGTCTGTTTCGCCATAGCGTACGCGGATTTTGGTTTCGTAAACGTACATTACTTTTTAATGTTCCGTTGATTTAATGCCTGTTGAAATTTTCTTGCATTTACGCTATGTTCTTCTTGCGTAACGGCAAAATTATGGTATCCCGAAAAATCCTCTTTTGCACACATGTAAATGTAACTATGCTTTTTAAAATTAAGTACTGCGTCCACAGCGCTTGTACTGGGCATCATAATGGGCCCCGGCGGAAGTCCTGCATGCAGATAAGTATTGTACTCTGATTCGGTTCTTAAGTGCTTGTTTAAAACTCGTCGAATGGTGAAATCGCGATTTGCAAATATTACCGTAGGGTCGGCCTGAAGGCGTTGCCCGCGTTTGTATCGGTTAAGATATAGGCCCGCAATCGTAGGCATCTCATCGTTGTGCAAAGCTTCTGCATCTACAATGGCAGCCAAAATACTTACCTGAATCGGGCTTAGACTGATGGCTTCGGCTTTAGTTTTTCTTCCCGAATTCCAAAACTTTTGATACTCATCATACATCCGTTTAAAAAATTTATCGGCAGAGGTATTCCAGTACATTTCGTAAGAGTTGGGCAAAAACATGGTGTACACATTTTCGGTATTGAAACCATATTTGCTTACAAAGTTTTCGGAGTTGAGTAAATGTATAATTGAAGTGGAATCGGCTTCTATTTGCCCGGAGACATATTTGGCAAAATCTTCTTTAAGTCGCAGATTGTGGAACCGGAGCTTTACAGGTTCCTGATTGCCGGCTTTCAGCATGTTAATAATTCGCCTGTTGCTCATGCCTTTGGTCAATTTATACCTTCCCGGTTTAACCTTTCCGGGAAAATTCATGTTTACCGCAGCTTCGCGAAACGAGGCTGTGTCTTTCACTAATACTTTTAGATTGACAGAATCGAGCACGGCTCCAAATTCCGACCCGGTGCGTATAAGTAGAAAGCCCTCGTCATTTACATTGCCGACAAAATATTTTCGATAGTAATTTAAACCGGTAAAGGCTAACGCGACGAGGATAATGATGGCAAGAGCAATAAAAATTTTAGGAGTTAAATTTCCTTTCGGCTTTTTCTCAGTCATTCGATAATCTTATAATTAATTATAACCTAAAGAGAGGTTTAGAGTTTAAAATTTAGTTGATGTTTTCTGTAGGCTAATAAACCTCCTTCGAGGTTTTTTACATTAGTAAAACCGGCGCTTTGTAAAATTTGTTGACCGGTTCGACTTCTTATGCCTCGTTGACAGAGCACAATTATTTCGCCTGATTTATCAAAATCCAAATCCTCCGATTGTTGCGGCAATTTGCCAAGGGGTATGTTATCTCCGCCGATGTTAAATGTATGATATTCTAATTCTTCCCGAACGTCAATTAACTTCAGGCTGTGGCCGGAAGCAAGTCGCTCTTTTAATTCTTTCGCAGTGATGTTCATGGTGCCGGATTAACAGGGGGAGGATCGTTAGACAAGATTATATCAACTCGTGTGCCGATTGTTACTTTGGTGAGCGAGTCGCTTAGGGCCGGAAATTGCTTTATAACCTTGGCTCCCACGGTATCGATTAGAGTTCCCTCATAGGAAATTGCTCCTAATTCGAGGGATGAGCCTCTCAAGGCAAATGAGGCTTCGCTCAAGGTGTTGCCTATAAGATCCGGCAAATCAACTTCACTCGCTCCTTTTCCGTCGCCCAAAATCAAATCGATCTTGGAACCCTTTGGTACTGATTGGCCTTTCTTTACCGGAACTCCGCCAAATTTAACTTCTAAAACTCTGTCTCGGGCAATGTCAGAAGCATAAGTAGTATCACCTAATTTAAGTGCAAAGTTTTCCAGCATCGTCTTCGCCTCTAAAAAACTTAGACCTGTAATCTCAGGGAAATCCACATCGGGTGCATTTCTGGTGATGATGGTGAGATAAATGGTGCGATTAAGTTTTACACTGGTGTTAGGATCAGGATCTTGCTCAACTACCAAACCCGGCGCTTTATCCTGTAGGTAAACTGAATCTAATTGATATTTAAAACCTTGAGATTCGAGAATCTGAACCGCTTTTTCTACCGGTAAGCCTTTAAGACCCGGAACCGGGATACTCTCGCCGTGGCGCGTATAAAACCGAAGGCTTATAAAAATTAAGGCTATAAATGCAGCTACAGAGCCTATGGCTATTAGCAGATTTTTACGAAAAGTATCCGTTTTTATATAAGCAAAAAACTTATTCATTAATCAAAATAACAAGGCCGAAAACCGGAAGGCAAACTTAATTAAAATTTAAGATAGGATTACAGCGAACCGATGATCTACGCACAAAAAGCATATTTTTACGCCGATGAAAACTATTGCTTTGGTTACCGGCGGTTTTACCGGGGAGTCGGTCATATCATTTAAAAGTGCCGATTTCGTTTCTAAAAATATTGATAGAGAGAAGTACCTGGTATACCAAGTTGTGATTTCGCGTGAGGGCTGGTATTATGCAGATGCGAATAACAATAAAATAGCAGTCGACAAGAATGACTTTTCAATCCCATTGGTCGAGGGTAAGCTTAGATTCGACGGCGTGTTTATTATGCTTCACGGATCGCCCGGTGAAGACGGGAAGCTGCAAAGCTATTTCGAAATGCTTGATATTCCCTACGTAGGCTGCGACGCTTTAACCTCGGCTTTAACCATGAACAAGGCTTACACAAAAGCGGTTGTTGCCAACGTGCCGGCATTATATATAGCAAGGAGTGTTCAACTGCTTTCGGAGTCTGCCGGCAACATCGAAAAAATTAATACCGCCTTAAAATTGCCGCTGTTCGTTAAAACCAATACAGGCGGAAGCAGTATTGGGATGAGTAAGGTAAAAACACCCGAAGAACTACCTGAGGCTTTAAAAAGAGCTTTCGCGGAAGACACTCAAGTGATAGTTGAAGAATTTATTACCGGAAGGGAATTTACGGTTGGAATTTATTCAGGCAAAAACGGTATAATTGTTCTGCCTGCAACAGAAGTAATAAGCTCGAAAGAATTTTTTGATTTTGAGGCAAAATATACACCGGGAGTTACCGAAGAAATTACTCCTGCCCGAATGACTGCGGAACAACGCAAAAGGGTAGAAGCTATCGTCACTGAAGTTTATCAAAAGCTGAACTGCAAGGGCATGGTTCGGATTGATTACTTTTTAGAAAATGAAACGGGAAACTTCTACTTTGTTGAAATCAATACTATTCCCGGACAAACTCAAACCAGTTTTATTCCGCAACAGGTTGCTGCTGCCGGGATTAATATTCAAGACTTTTATACGGAGTTGTTGGATTTAGCTTTTGAGTAAGCTCCAAGTGTTGAGATTTGCGAAAGCGGGAGACTGCATCTTAAATACCCAATACTAAAATCTCCTAACTCCTACTTTTCATCCACAACGAAACTTATTCTTTTTCCGGAAACAAAGTCGTAGAGAGTTAAGCGGCGAATTGTAAAATATGAACGCCAATACGTTTCAAGCGACTGAATATAACGCTGCTTCGCGTCGTCTTTTTCGTTTTGTGCAAGGTTTAAATCAGTTATGCTGATTTTCCCGATCAGGTAACGCTGCTTGGTGACTTCATAACGTTTTTGGGCAATTGTGTCTGCCTTTGCAGCAATAATGAGTTGCTGATTTTGGATATTAAACTGCATTACTTGAAGGTAGATCTCTTGCTCGAAGTTTATTTCTTCTTGCTTTACATTTACTTCTGTCAAGTCTCGATTTGCTTTTGCCTGCTTTACGCGAGCTCGTGCTTGTCCCCAATCTACTAACGGTACATTTAATCCCACTTGCACATTTTGCTGAGGTAAACTATTGCGATACACATCGCTCAAAATACGACCTTGTTGAGATTGGCCAAGATTGGCTTGGACGTTAAAATTAAGGCCGTTTTGGCTTCTTGCTTCTGCGATATTTTGCTCGGCTTCCAGCCTGCGCCTTCTAAAAGAAAGTACTGCAGGTCGATTACTATTTGCTTCGGCTAGTGCTTTTTCTATAGAAACATTAATGTTTGGTACATCAACCGGCACACTAAGTTCAATATCCTTTTTTATATCTACACCTAAAAATCGTTTCAATTCTTGATAAGCTGCTTCTTTGCCAAGCTTTCGGCGCTCCAACTGATTTTTAGCATTTAAAAATCCCAGTTCCATTTGTAACAAATCGTTCTCCGCAATCTTTCCCAAACTATACCGACCCACCGCAATTTTATAAAGGGTGTCGGTATTTGCAACATTTACTTCAGCAATTGAATGATCAATTTGGGCGCCCAGAGCATTGAAGTAAAGCCGATTGGCGTCTATCGAAACACCCTCCATGTTTTCGGTAAACTCCTTTGTAGACTCTTGCAAACGCAAAGGTTCAATTCTATTTTGCCACTTTAAACTGTTGTAGAGCAAAACAGGCTGATTGTAATAAATCGAATAAGGAATTGCATAATAATCAAGCCGCTTATCCGGTCTGAATACATCATTACGCTGCAAACTTGAAAATAGACCTAAGGTACCACCGGTAAGGCTTATGTTTTGTGTTGCGTTAACCCCGAGTTGACTGAAATTTTGTTGGAAATTTCTAAATTCATAGGTACCGTCCGGTTGTTGGACTCTTTCAATTGTCTTTGAATAATCGGTTACCGTGCTTTGTAATGTAATGCGTGGCAGTAGACCCGCTTTGTAGACTTTATAAGAATACAAACCGCTTAAGGCTTGGTTTTTTGCACTGAAATAGGAGGGGGACTGCTTTTGTGCAAGCGTAACAACGTCTTTTAAATTCAATACCTCCGTTTGCGCACGAATTTTTCCCGGCAAAGTAAGTCCTCCTAAGAGAACCAAAACAAGTTTTTTATTCATAACGAAGAGAGTCGATAGGATTTTGCCTTGCGGCTTTTTTTGCAGGTGAATAGCCGAAGATGATTCCGACGCCGGTTGAAACAATAAATGAAATTAGGATAGATGTATTAGAAATGATAGTGTGAATATCAGCAACCTTGTCGGCAATCAAGGCTCCGGCAACACCGAGAAAAACCCCGATAAAGCCGCCACTCAGGCTGATTAATACGGCCTCAAACAAAAACTGCTTTACAATATCTTTCTTCTGAGCACCAATTGCCATCCTCGTGCCGATTTCTTTTGTACGTTCAAGAACGGAAGCCAACATAATATTCATGATACCGATGCCCCCTACCAATAAAGAAATTCCGGCAATTATGCTTAAAACTAAGCTGAACATTTCTTTGGTTTTTTGCTGTTGCTTAAGGAGTAGTTCCGGCACCACAACTTCGAAGTCTTCAACCTTGCTGTGTCTTCTTTCCAGAATTTTTTTAATCACGTTGCCGGTTTCGGCTAAATCGCCGGTTGAGTTTACCTTGACGGTGATGCGTTTTACTTGGTGAATACTTCCGGGCCCTCGGCCGTCTGATCCTTCTCCGTTTCTAACCGGCTTTATTCGTGTAGCGTCTTCAAACCGTGTAAGCAAAGTCTGTATCGGCACGTAAATATCCAAGTTCACGTTCCGGATTTTAAAAGCTTCTTCTGCCGTTTTGTTTGTTGCTTTTTCTGCGGTAACGCCAACAACTTTAAGCCATTGCTTACCGCACTTAATGTAATTTCCCAGTGCGTCGCCGGTGGTGAAAAAGCGTTTTTTAATATCGCTTCCGATAATACAAACCCCTAAGCCGGCAGCCGTTTGCTCCCGGTTAAACCAGCTGCCTTTGTCTAATGTGATATTATTAATGGCGGGAAAGTCTTCCGTAATACCAACAATTTTAACGTCTAAATTTTGTCCTTCGCTAATTATTCTTGTGTTGTGCTGTCCTTCTGTACTTATTGCTTCTATCGAGTTAACTAAATTTTTGATGCTTTCTGCATCGCTTAAACTCAACCCTTTAGAATAGTTTTTTCCTTTAGGTTCTTGTTTCCCGGCAGGCTGACTTGAGGTTCCGGAGGTTCCCTGCTGTTGTTGACCTTGGCTTTGATTTTGACTTTGTTCTCCCGGCTCTTTGGCGTTAATGATAATATTGTTAACTCCGGTTGCTTCGAGCTGCTCTAAAATTTCCGCCTCGGCTCCTTTACCGATTGCCAACATGGTAATGATTGCCGCAACTCCGAAAATAATTCCGAGAGCGGTTAGCGTAGATCGCATCTTGTTAGCCATTATAGATGATATGGCAATTTCAAGCGTGTTCAGATCTCGGTCGCTTAATAGACGTTTCATAATCAAGCGGAGATTATTTCGATAAACGAATAACAGATTTCTTTTTGGCCGATTCAGGTTCAAGCAAATACACTTCGTCGTCTGTGTTCAAGCCTTTCTCTACAACAGCCTCGTTTTCATTACTTAATCCTATTTTAACTTCCTTTTTATCAATGCCTGAACCGGCTTTTACATAAGCATAGCTTAGGTTCTTATCCGTAAAAATAGCGTCTAGCGGTACTTTCAATTTATTTTTTTGTTCGGTAATTAGGATAGCATTTTTAGTGCTCATGCCGGGTTTAATTGCGGGATGGAGTTTATCCAGCTTTATCATTACTTCAAAAACTTTGCTGTCGGAATTTGATTGATTTTCGCCCATGTTAGCAACCGTAAACACGTGCCCGGGGAGCGTAATGTTAGGAAATGCATCAAAACCCACTTCAACTTTTTGATCTTTTTTTATTTTGCGTATATCGACTTCGTTTATATAAGTTTTTGTTAACATACTTGATAGATCAGGTAATGTAGCTACTTTAGGATCCCACAAACTTACAGATGAACCCGCCTGAATTTTCCTACCGTAACCATCAGTTTTGTAAACTAAAAGTCCATTTTTTGGAGCATTAATTAAAAAGCTTTTTTGCACTGCTTCTAAATTATTTATTCGGTCCTGCTGAACCTTAACATCGAGTCCCGCTGAGTTTAATTTTGTGCTTTCTTGTCTAGTTCGTAATATATAATCTTCTCGCAATTTTATTAGCTCTCGTTTAGATTTTTCAAGTTCGAGTTCCGCATCTTTTATGGTTGCGGGTGGCTCATATTTACTTTGCTGCACAATCAAGGTTTTCTTTTCGATCTCAAAAGCGATGTTTCTAATATTGACACGAGCTTGACTTAAATTCAAAGCACTATCAATAGCATACTGAGAAAGCTGTGCAGAAGCTTTTTGTAATTCCACCTGTGCTTGGTTGATTTGGGTCGTTAATTGCGACTTATCTAAGGAAGCAATAAAATCCCCTTTTTTTACTTCCGTTCCTTCAGGCGCAATATTTTCAACTTTTACTTCATATATTCCAAATCGAAACAAACCGGACGGACCAACAATATCTTCAGAAAATTCTGCTTGCAATTCGCCGCTTGATTCTACTTGGTCCTTAAAGGTTCCCTTTCTTACTTCGACGGTTATTTTTTGACCTTCTTCTTTTTTATTAAAAAATAAAAAGTAAATAATAATGAGTGCGACGATTCCGGCAAGTATGGGCCAATATTTTTTCAGCTTCATGATTTAGGTATAGGTATTGCCGAAAATAGAATATAGATTTTAATTTTTCGTGTAAAAAGATTAGTAGAAAGAAATTTTAACAGAATTTAACAGAATGAGAGGACAGCCTTAACCCGGTTTGTTAAAGAAAATGGTCTATTAGTGCATATTACTTTCGACTTTGTCTTTACAGAACGTTTATAATAATAAAAACGTTGGATAAGCGAGAACTTCAACTATGCGCTCCGTTGCTTCAGGTGAAAGATGTCCGCCAACGCGGGGGACAAAGAGACGACTCAATCTGCTAAAACTCCCACCTGTAGAATAGATTAGGGAAAATACCCAAGGCATCGTAAGAATTTCTGATTTCACCTTTTACTTCGTTATAGCTTTGGCCGGTTAAGTATGTTTTTCCGGTAACATTTACAATGTCCAAGCCTGCACTCCAATTGCTTGCTTTCCGGTTTTTCTTAAAGGCGATCTTTAAGTCCGGTTTAAAATAAAAATCATCTTCTAATGTAAATGCCTTGTTGTAATCCAAAACAGTGTATCCTTTTAATTTCGATTGCTGTAAATCAAGCGGAGTGAAACGTGCCGGCCCGCCAACTACCATTTTAAAATTCAATTGTATTAAATTTTGTTTGTTGCGCCCTACTCCCCATTCTTTACCTCCGGCAAAAGTTACCAGGTATTTTCTGTCGAAACCGGTAGAATGCTCGCGTCCCGTTATATCTGTATACAGCGAGCGAAACACAGAACCTGTAAGTAAATAGTAAGATCCTTTATTAAAAAAACGTTCGAGCGTAAACTCTAAACCGTAGTTTTTGCCTTTTCCTGTGTTATAAAATCGGTCTCGGTTATAATTAAATCCGACTGCATTTATTGTAGAATAAGTAGCATCATCATTATATCCTACCGGGACGTCAAATAGCGATTGGTAATAGGTTTCGGCCTTAAAGCGAAGTTTAGAAGAAAGGGTCCAATCATAAGCCATTACAAAATGATGAGCCTTGCTTAAGTCAAGGCTTTTATTGGAGAGCGCAAGGTTGCCTGTACCGTCAACAATTTGAGTAAAATAAGTTGACGGTGCCTCAGCCCGACTGTGTAAACCGTATCCGGCAGATATACTTTTATTTCCGGTAACTTTAAATGAAGCGCTGAAACGAGGCTCGAAAACATGATTTCCGTTAAGGTTATAACGCAAATAATGTAAACCGGAAACAAACGTAACGGCATTAAAGGGGCGATATTTCCACTCGGCGAAAGCTTGAAAATATGAGGTGTTACCTTTGCTGTCTAACAAAACTTCTCGCTTGCCGGGAATGGTGTCATTAATATCTATAACAAAGTTTTTAAATCGAAGAAATGAAACATCTCCTCCTGTCCGAATCGTGTTTTTGGTGCCGAGTCGATAATTTACAAAGCTGCTTAAGCGGATTGCAGCATTTGTAAACCTTTCTTCATTTTTGGGTTCGGCTGTAAAATCGTTTTTTAAAGAATCCGACCGGTATGAATTTCGGCTGATGTTGTAAGACAAGCCTGAATAGATATAGCCTTGCTTCAAATTCCTGGTGTAAGTAATACCCGAAATACCCACTTTACTGTTAGACTTATCACTGAAGCGTCTAAATTTATCTTCTTTCCAAAATGTGGAATCTTTTTCGGCTTTAGTATTACTTGTTCCGTCGCCTCCGATACCGTAAAAAGTGAATGTGCCGTTTTTACCGGGAGCATTTATGTTAAAGATTAAATCCTGATAAGAAGGTGCAAAATCTAGTAAACTTGCTTTTTGTGCGAGTGCCAACGACGAATACCGATACTTGAACAAGTAAGAAGCCTTGCTTTTGGAGGAAAAAGGCCCTTCTGCTCCCGCTTCTACACCTAAAGTTCCTGCTTGAAAATTATATTCTCTTTTGTCGGGATTTCCTTTCCGAAGCCGGATATCAAACACTCCCGAAAGTGCGTTTCCGTATTCTGCGGCAAAAGCTCCGGTCGAAAAATCCGAGTTTGCGAGAACGGAGCTCGTGATCATACTTATACCTCCAAAGCTTGATCCTTCTTGCGAATAGTGGTTAGGATTGTAAGTTTCCATTCCGTTTATTCGCCACAACAACCCTCTCGAAGAGTTTCCTCTGATAATAATCTGATTGCTTTCGGCGCTGCCGGTTTGTACTCCGGGATAAACTGATACGGCGCGAGAAGGATCGTCGACACTTCCGGCATAACGTTGGGTTTCTTCGACAGAAAACATGCGGCTGCTTACTTGCGCCATATCATTCAGCGGTCGTTCTTTTGCCGGTTTTTTTGTGCTTCTTACTACAACTTCATCAAGGTTGGTAAGCGAAAGTTCCATTTCAATATTTAAAACAGTTTCTTTCCCCGAAGAAATTTGAACATTGAAAAGACTTGAGGGAACAAAACCTATTTTGGTAAACCTAATATCAATTCGTCCTACCGGAATTTTTTCAATTGTAAAATATCCGTTGTCGTCAGTTTTAGTAGTTGCGTCTGTTAATCTGTTAAGCGTAACACTAACATCGGCAACAGGTTTTTTGGTTTCCTTGTCTGTAATCTGTCCCGTAACGGTTTGCAAATACTGAGCCTTTGATTTTTGAGGAAAAACTAAAAACAATGCTGCAAATAAAAAGATGTTTAAAAATACGGGTCTAAGTTTTTTTGTATACGCTATAACTTTCATTATTAGTTCAATTTGGAATGAGACAACCTTTTATTCTTTTACCCCTACGTCTAATCTTGAGATTTCTCAAATTCCCAAATTTTCTTTGCGGTAGGCTCCCGGTGTTTTTTTTATGTATCGCAAAAAAAGCCTGTTGAAGTACGAAATGTTAGGAAGCCCGATCATATCCGCAATCTGTTGAAGTGAGTGGTTTGTTGTGGTCAAAAGCAATTGCGCCCGTTCAATCCTTTTGTTTTGGATGTATTGTAAAGGTCTGCTACGGGTATGCTCCTTAAACAGCCGTGAAAAATAATCGGGATGAAGGTGGCATCGCTCTGCTAATTGTTCGATAGTCAGGGGTTGATTTAAATGTTCGCTTATGTAATAAAGCGTATCCGTTATTTTCCCCGGTTTTGTATTTCGAGTACCGGCGCCGGGATTTATAAATAGGGATAGGAGTGCAGTAATAATTCCTTGTGTTTCAACAAATTTTGCCGGACTTAAACTTTCATTCAATTGCTCGTATTGGGTAACTGTAGATTGACTGTCGTAATCTTTAGGGTCTCTTTTGATCAGTTTTCGGTGAGGATTAATTTCCAGCAGACGCCGGAACAGCGCTTCCGTGATCCCTTTTGCCGGACTTTCGTAAATGAAATTTTGAAGATTATATATAGACAATCCTTTGCCTACTTCTTCCAAGAAATGAATATAGTATTGTTCAAACGCATTGTCGCATTTGTACCTGCTGTAGGTATAGCTCGGAATCAGGTAGCAATATCCCGGGTTTAAATCAAAAACTTTGTTGCTATGGTAAACCTTGGCGGCTCCGCTCTTTATGAAATACATCCTGCTAAACGGGCTTATCACATTATCGTAATCCCAATTGTGATCTAAAAAAAGATGATCCGTATTAAGCAGGCTTACTTTTAATTCTTGCAGAATCTTATTCATCGTCTCAATGTAAGGTCGGAAATGTACAAAAAATACTAGCGTTTATGTTCTTTTGAATGCAGCTGAAACCACGATATTTAGCATCAGTTTGCTGAAGCAATCATGTTAAAACATTTCTTATTATTTGTGCCCCTAATAATGACTCTGGCGTCGTGTTCGCCAACCTTGCCTGAGGATGTGGCGCAGGCTTACAAAATTTTGCCTGAGGAAGTAAACTTTAATAAAGACGTAAAACCAATTCTTTCCGACCGGTGTTTTTCGTGTCACGGTCCGGATAAAGGAAAACTGAAAGCAGGACTACGCTTAGATATTCCGGAAGTTGCATTTGCAGATTTACCGGAAAATCCTGATAAAAAAGCTATTGTTCCGGGCAATTTGAAGAACAGCGAATTATATCATCGGATTATTTCTAAAGATCCGGATTATGTAATGCCGGAACCGTCATCGCATCTTACTTTAACCCCTTATGAAAAAGCTGTCTTAATAAAATGGATTGAAAACGGTGCTGAGTACGAACCGCACTGGGCGTTTATAAGACCGGTTAAAGAGAAAATTCCCGAAGTTAAAAACGACGGGTGGGTTAAAAACCCGATTGATGCCTTTGTGCTGCAGCGTTTGGAAAAGGAGAAATTACAACCTTCGCCTCAGGCAAATAAAGAATTATTGCTCCGGCGACTAAGCTTAGATTTAACGGGTTTGCCTCCGACCCTTAAAGAGATTGATGATTTTATAAAGGACAAATCACCTGATGCCTACGAAAAGCAGGTAGACCGATTATTAGCTTCTCCGCATTACGGCGAGCGCATGGCGGTTGACTGGCTTGATGTTGCACGTTTCGCCGATTCGCATGGCTATACGGTAGACCGACTTCGTGATATGTCGCCTTGGCGGGATTGGGTTATAAAAGCTTTCAATCGAAACCTTCCTTACAACGATTTTATTGTTTGGCAGTTAGCCGGAGATTTATTGCCGCGTCCTAATCGTGATCAGCTGATAGCAACCGCTTTTAATCGTAATAATCAGGCAAATATGGAAGGCGGAATTGTGGAAGAAGAGTTTCGTGTTGAATATGTTTCCGACCGTTTAAATACTACTGCTCAGGCTTTTATGGCACTCACGATAGGCTGCGCTAAGTGCCACGATCATAAGTTCGATCCTATTTCGCAAAAGGATTATTACCGCATGTTCAGTTATTTTAACAACTTGAAAGAAGCCGGACAGATTTCTTGGGACAACGCCATGCCGGTGCCTACCATGTTAATCTCACAAAAAAAACAGGATGGAATTTTGAACTTTCTAAAAACTGAAGAGAAGCGCCAACAAGACAAAATCCGGCAAGTAGCTCAAAGCGAGGAGAGTAATTTTGGCAAGTGGCTACAGGCCGGGACCTATAAAAAGGAGTTAGGCAAGCAATTCCCGAAAGGAATTTCCGGTTTTTAC
>JAYULL010000163.1:0-88958 GCA_043763625.1 Sphingobacteriaceae bacterium
CCACCTCAAAATTAACAGGTTTAGTTATGTCACGAATTGTTAAGTTGCCGGCTAAGGTGTATATGTTCGCTGATTTCTTTTTAAACGAAGTGCTTTTAAACTTCATTTGGGGTTATTTCTCTGCGTTGAAGAAATCGTCAGATTTTAAATGCCCGTTTCCTTTTTCGTTGTCTGTATCAATGCTGTTCACATCTATTGCAAGTTCAATTGCCGCGTCGGTAAAGTCGGGCTTCGCGGAAGTCGCTGATCTGTTGAACGATTTGAACTTACCGTCAACTTCCGAAATCAACAAGTGTGTTACGGTGAATGGGTCATCCCAAGTTGAGTCTTGCTTGCTCTATAAACCCCGGTCGGAAGGCTAGCTACCAAAAAAAGCTTTCTCAATTATTACAAACAATTGAGAAGGCTACTTTTATTGAACAAAATACTAGCGTTAGTTTTTACCGGGTGCCCGGTAACTAACAGATTTTTTTGATGCCGCGTCAATATCCGCGGCGGTAAGTAATGAAGTCATTGAGATCTTAACAAGACCTGCACCATTGACTGTTAATCCAACAGCCACTGCAGAAATATCATCAGGAAGTTCAACAATAACATATACATCTTCCTCGCCAAACGCATAATAAAATGACTCCATTTTACCACCCATTCCTTCCAACATTTTTTCAATGGCAGTTCTGCGTCCAGACCCGCCTTCTTGAATTAACCCCTTTGTTCCATCGGAATTATAAGTTCCTTTGATCAAGTACTTTTTCATATTTGTTAATTTTAAATTTCCCTACTCTTATGGCTTTTCGGATGCGCCCCGTTTTTATAATGGTCTCTGATCTCCATTCGTATTTCAAAAAACATATATTAAGTGAACGATTGCTGTTTAGCACATAACGGTTGGAGATTTGCGAAGATGGCGGATAGAAAGATCTTCATTGTCGCCGGTTACAAAACTTATTTAAATGTAGAAAATTTCGAGAATACCATCACCTGCCATTTTTGCAAGAGCCTGAGTGTGTGCCTTGAATAGTAAATATAGGAGGAATTCCTAAAAGCCGGAGGGTTCAAGTCCCTTATGTGCCGGTGTAACGAAAAGAACCGCCTACACGCAAGTTTCTTCGTTGTTATTTTCCGAATTGGAGATATCAGGCATAGTTACCGGCATAAAAAGCAATGAACCTTCATCCAGAGGAGGCATGAACTCAGAACCAAGCCGGAAGAACATGAATATTCCAAGAGCGTTTATCCCTTCCTTTTGAGGTGCTGCGAAAGTTTTCCCGAAAACCGCTTCGTTTATTTTTTAAACATTGAGGAATAAATATAAATCTCCAATTCATCAAAGGGCTTTGGGTGTGGCGCTCTGTATAACAATTTTTTAAACTTCGATACTCGCAAGCAAACCGAAGAAAGCTTAATTAACACATCTTAGTTTAAAAACCGGTGTGCCCCCTTTTTAAATAAACAATAATATTTTTGCTCTCTCCGTCCTTCTGTCTTAATCCTCCGTCCTTTATCCCGAACCGGCAGGTAACACTCAGCCGTTTCTCTCCGTCCACTGCTTGCTAAACGATTTCGGCGCTACTTTAGGCATCTCTCTAAACTTTCCCCAGGTTTTCTTAAAGAAGAGTTTTAAAAAAAAGTTCTTTCGGTTGCCGCTAAACATATCCATTGTACTTCGCTTCAGCATGCCCTTGGTCCAGCCTTTCCAGCCCCAAGCTTCTTTTTTTGTTGCAAGGCCTTCTTTAACCGAGTCTCGCCGGTTAAGTAAAAGCATTTTGTGAATATCAATTTTGACCGGACAAACCTCTGAGCACTTGCCGCATAAGCTCGAAGCATAGCTGAGGTGTTTGAAGGTTTCCATCCCTTCCATATGGGGGGTAATCACTGAACCGATTGGTCCGCTGTAGGTGGTTTCGTAAGTATGGCCGCCTATGTTTTTATAAATTGGACAAGCGTTTAAACAAGCTCCGCAACGAATGCAATATAAACCTTGCCTTTGCTCTTTTTGTGCGAGAAGGCTAGTTCGGCCATTATCCAACAGCACCACATACATCTCTTGAGGGCCGTCGGTCTCGGCTTCCTGTCTCGGTCCGCTGAGAATAGTGTTATAAACAGTTAAATTTTGGCCTGTTCCGTGGCTTGCCAGCAGGGGCCAAAATAGGTCGAGGTCTGAAATGGAAGGAATAACCTTTTCGATGCCGACAATAGCGATATGAATTTTAGGAAACGTAGTAGTTAAACGGGCATTACCTTCGTTTTCTGTTATCGCGATGCTTCCGGTATCGGCAATTAAAAAATTACCTCCTGAAATGCCCACGTCGGCTGTTGTATATTTTTCACGAAGCAATTCACGTGCTTTTAACGTGAGCTGCTCGGGCGTTGCGTTTATATCTGTTTTAAATCGTTGATGAAAAAGCTTGGCAATATCCTCTTTGCTTAAATGCATTGCCGGCGTAACAATGTGATAGGGTTTTTGGCCGAGAAGCTGCACGATGTATTCGCCCAAATCGCTCTCCAAAGCTTCTATTTGATGCTCATGAAGAAACTCATTCAAGTGAATTTCTTCCGTTGTCATCGACTTTGATTTTATTACCGATTTAGCTTTTGCCTTTTGCAGGATGCTCAGAATTTCGCGTTGGGCTTCTTCTGCATCATTGGCCCAAATAACTTTACCGCCGCGTTTTATAAAATTAGACTCGAACTCAAGCAGCATCTTGTCTAAGTTCTCTATCGCCTTCCACTTAATAGTATGCGCCTTCTTTTTTGAGTTCTCGAGATTGAAAAACTTAGTTAAACCTCTTTCTACGGCAGTATTATATCTGCCGATGTTGAAATTAATTATGCGACGATGGTTAAGATCAAAAGCTTTACTTTCAGAGGTTTCGATGAAGTCTTCGGCAAATGTGGACATGTTAGCGTATAAGTAGATGTAACGTTTCTTTACGAGAATTCTTGTTCTTTTAATTTAGATGCAGCCACCTTTTTCTCACCGCCATTTGCTCCGCCGTTGCAGATTCATCAACCTCTAACCTGTATTTCGCATTCGGCGTATTTTGAAGTGTTACTTCTAACTCATGCAACATTCCGTCTCGCGACACCACAAATATTAAAACATCGCCTACTTTTTTGGAAGGGATATATTTATCGATATCGGTAAGCCCTGAAACTCGATTGTTATCTATTGCAATGATTTCGTCATTTGTATTGAGTCCCCCTTTCCAAGCTGCGCTTCCGCGAGATACTGCAGTTACAACCACTTTCCCGTCTCTCAAAGCTGAACCTATTCCTAAATAAGGCTCTGTTCTTCCCGCATTATCGTTTTTAACATATATTCCGGCATGACCCAAATACTCAATAAAGTTTATTGATTTGGTTCCGTTAATGTAGTCTGTATAAATTTTATTCAAGCTTTTTCCGGCAACCTTTTCTGCTACCGCTTTAAACTCGGCATCGGTATACCCGCGTTTTTGCTTTTTGTAATACTCGTCGTAAGCGGCTTTCATTACATCATCCAATCCTTTTTCCCCCTGAGTTGCCTTAAGAATTTCAAGATCAAAAACAAGGGCGATAAGTGAGCCCTTGTCATAGTAAGATATGGTTGAGTTTCGCGAATTTTCGTTCGGACGATAATATTTAATCCAAGCATCAAAACTAGCTTCGCTCACCGGTTGAACTCGATTTCCCGGTTGGTTTTCAACAGCGTTAATATCGCCTTGAATAATGTTAAGATACTCTTCCGGAGAATAAATTCCGGCACGACGAAGAATTAAATTATCGTAATAAGCTGTAAAGCCTTCTGCTATCCATAAGTCAGTAGTATAGTTTTCGTTGTCGTAATCAAAGGGACCGAGAGCCTTCGGACGTAGGCGCTTAACGTTCCATAAATGAAAATACTCATGAGCAACCAAACCTAAAAAGCCTTTATAGCCTTCGTCTGTCGAATAGGCGTTTCGAGAAGTGCCCAGCACAGTTGAGTTTAAATGTTCCAGCCCGCCGCCGCCTGCACCGAAGTTGTGAACGATAAAAACATAACGCTTATTCGGATTTTCGCCGAAGATTTTTGTGGCTTCATCAACAATTTTTATCATGTCGGCTTTAAGGCGATCCTTGTTATAGCTTCCGCTGCCGTACATCGCTACTTCGTGTTTTACTCCTGCGGCATCAAATTCAAAAATATCTTGATTGCCGATTTCTATCGGGGAGTCGAAAAGAACGTCAAAATCAGAAGCATAATAGGTATTTGTTTTGCCGGAAGCAGGTTCTAATCCGGTAGATATTTTACTCCAGCTTTTAAGCGGATTAACGGTTACTGTTGCCGGATTAGAAATCATTCCGTCCACAAACATAAAAATCCCGGTAGGCGAAATAAAAGCATGCGTTGCATCAACAAAACTTGTTCGTACCGAAATTTCGTTAGCATACACGCGGTACTTTACGGTTACTTCATTAGCGTTGCCGGAATGTATGCGCCAAGCGTTTTTCTTGATTTTTAATGCCGATAAAGCTCCTCCCGATTTGGAAGAGGCAGTAAGGTTTTCTACATTTTTAGAAAATTCTCTTATTAAGTATGATCCCGGCGTCCAAACCGGCATTTTTATATCGATAAAATCTTTTTTTAAACCCGTTATATTCATGGAAACCTCTACATAATGTGCTTGGGGCTCGATAAATGAAAGCTCGAAATTAATTTTAGGTTTTGCGTTTGCAGAGGCCATAAGGGTAATAATAGTAATAAAACAAAAAGCTCTTTTTAATGATGTAATAACTGCAGGCATCCGGCAAAAATACTTTTTCCGGATTTAATGTTTGATTAAATTTCCTGAACCTGTAAAATACTTAATACACCGGAAGCCTTAACATCATGAAACTTATTTTTACGTTCTTGTTGAAACAGATTCGATCAAAGAGAGTAATTACAAGGTAATATTCTTCGAAAGTCCGATTTGAAAAGCTGCCAAATATCCGGTTAAACATTTAAGTCAATAAATTTGAGCATTTGTAAGAAAACCCTTTCATGAAACTGAAACACGTTATTTATACTTTACTTATTGTCGGGTTTGCTGCATTGGTTTTTTATCGAATTTATAAGGGTAAAGGCAATGATAAAGGAAGTATGCCGGCAGCCGGAGGTGCTCCGGGGAGAGCAAATGGAGGGATGCCCCCGGTTCAAGTTAACGGAGTAGTGGTAAAACCGACAAATTTTGCAAACTCGTTAGCGGTATCGGGGTCGGTTGAAGCAAACGAGCAAGTACAAATTAGAAGTGAAGTGCAAGGGATTGTTCGCGAACTGTCTTTTAAGGAAGGGGGTAATGTAAGTAAAGGGCAAATTTTATTTCGCATTGACGACTCAGAGCTTCAAGCACAATTAACTCAAGCGTTAACGAAACAAAAACTTGCTAAAGAAACTGAAAATCGTGCAAAACTACTTTTGCAAAAAGAAGCGATCAGCAGAGAAGAATACGATGTGGCTCTTGCAGATTTACGATCATTACAAGCACAAACACAGCTGATTCGAGCTCAGATAGCCAAAACAAGAGTTAGGGCACCTTTTTCGGGCAGAATCGGCTTGAGGGCTATTTCGGCAGGCGAGTATCTAACTCCCACTACTGTGGTAGCAAATTTGGTAAACATTAATCCTGTTAAAATAACTTTTTCAATTCCCGAAAAATATTCTTCGGAAGTAAAACAAGGGAATCAAATAAAATTTACGGTTGCCGGTTCCGATAAAAAATATTCGGCTACGGTTTATGCTATAGAGCCCGGAATAAACGAAGCAACTCGAACGTTACAGTTAAGAGCAAGAGCGGATAACAGTCACGGAGAATTACTTCCGGGATCGTTCGCTAAAGTAGAACTTACCCTTTCAAATATTAAAGATGCTATTTTGGTTCCTTCTGAGGCCGTTATTCCGGTACTAAAAGGCCGAAAAGTATTTGTAGCCGAAAACGGAAAAGCAAAAGAAGTAATGGTTGAAACCGGTGCAAGAACTAATCGTGATGTTTTAATACAATCCGGAATAAAAGCCGGGGATACGGTTATAACCTCCGGAACAATGTCGCTAAAAGCGGATGTGCCTGTAGTTGTTCAGGTTCAGGCAAAATAAATTATGAGTTTATCTACAACAAGCATAAAAAGACCTGTATTAGCTATTGTGATGAACTTAGCGCTGATACTTTTTGGGGTTATAGGGTTTAAGTTTTTAGGAGTACGCGAATTCCCGTCTATAGACCCGCCGATAGTTTCGGTAAGAACTTCCTATCCGGGAGCAAATTCAGATATCATCGAATCGCAAATTACCGAGCCTTTAGAGAAAGCAATTAACAGTATAGACGGGATAAAAAATATTTCTTCTTCGAGCAATCAAGGCTCGAGTGTGGTAACTGTTGAGTTTAATTTGGAGAAGAACTTAGAAGAAGCGGCTAATGATGTACGCGATAAGGTATCTCAAGCGGTTAGAATGCTTCCTAAAGATATAGACGGTGCCCCTGTTGTGTCTAAAGCCGACGCCAATTCCGACGCGATAATATCCATGACTGTTGAGAGCAACAGGCGAAATCAATTGGAAGTGAGCGATTACGGCGAAAACGTTATTGCCCAGCGCTTACAAACTATCCCGGGCGTAAGCACAATCCAAATTTGGGGGCAAAAGAGATATGCCATGAGGCTTTGGATTGACCCTACAAAGCTTGCCTCTTACGGACTTACCGCTTTGGACATAAAAAATGCGTTAGACCGAGAGAATGTCGAGTTACCGTCGGGCAAAATTTACGGCAATGCAACCGAGCTTACCGTAAAAACAATGGGCAACCTGTCTAACGAAGAGCAGTTTAACAACCTGATTATTAAATCATCGGGCGACAATATTATTCGTTTGCAAGATGTAGGGAATGCAGTTTTGGGTCCCGAAAATGAAGAAAGCATTTTGCGTAAATCCGGAAAGCCGATGATCGGGTTGGCGCTGATTCCGCAGCCCGGTGCCAACTATTTAGACATCGCCAAAGAGTTTTATAAACGCTACGAGCAATTGAAGGTAGAGCTTCCCAAAGACTTTAAGTTGGATATTGCTTTAGATAACACCATATTTATTAAACGCTCGGTTACCGAAGTAGGCGAAACAATTGCGCTTTCTCTGATACTTGTAATTCTTATTATTTACTTGTTTTTTAGAGATTGGAGTATTGCCTTCCGGCCCTTAATTGATATTCCTGTGTCGCTGGTGGCCACATTTTTTATCATGTACTTGTGCGGCTTTTCTGTTAATGTGCTTACTCTTCTTGCTATCGTTTTAGCAACCGGGTTGGTAGTGGATGACGGTATCGTGGTAACCGAAAACATATTTAAAAAAGTTGAAGAAGGCTATTCTCCGTTTGAAGCCGCAATAAAGGGGGCAAACGAGATTTTTGGAGCCGTAATTTCTATTTCTATTACTCTGGCCGCCGTTTTTTTACCGGTAATTTTTCTAGAGGGTTTTGTTGGAAGGCTTTTCCGGGAGTTTGGAGTGGTGATTGGCGCAGCGGTATTAATTTCTGCTTTTGTATCCTTAACCCTCACGCCTATGCTTAATGCATATTTAATGAAGGCAAATCAGAAAAAGTCGAAGTTCTACGATCTTACTGAACCGTATTTTGTTAAGATGACTACGGGCTATGCAGAGTCTTTGGATCGCTTTATGAAAAAACGTTGGTTAGCTTTCCCGATTATCGCCGGTTGTTTAGGATTGATAGTACTTTTTTGGTTAATAATTCAAAAAGAAACGGCTCCCTACGACGACAGGAGCGCTGTAAACGGGATGGTTACCGCATCGGAAGGGGCTTCATACGAATATACAGATGAATTTATACTTAAATTGAATAAGCTCATTACAGACTCCGTTCCGGAAAAGAAAGTTAGTCTTACGGTTACTGCACCCGGATTTGCCGGATCGGGAGCAACAAATACAGGATTTTTCAGAATACGGTTAAAAGATCCGGGCGATAGACCCCGATCACAACAGGAAATTGCTGACGGCCTAACAAAAGCTACCAAGGGTTACAGCGAGGCCAAAACTTTTGTTACTCAGCAACCAACTATATCTGTCGGCCGCCGCGGAGGCTTGCCGATCAGCTACATTATTCAAGCGCCCAACTTTGAACGCCTTCGCGAAAAGCTTCCGGTATTTATGGACGAAGTTGCTAAAAATCGCACTTTTACTGTTTCTGACGTTAATCTTAAATTCAATAAACCTGAACTTAATGTATCTATCGACAGAGAAAAAGCTAAAAATTTAGGAGTTTCGGTTTTAGATGTAGCGCAGACCTTGCAATTTTCGCTAAGCGGACAAAGGTTCGGATACTTTCTGATGAACGGCAAGCAGTACCAAATTATCGGGCAATACGATCGTATTAACCGGAATGATCCTTTTGATTTGACGTCAACATTTGTTAGAAGCAGTTCAGGAGAACTTATTCAGCTAGACAACCTGGTGAATATGGAAGAGCAAAGCAGTCCGCCCCAGCTTTACCACAACAACCGATTCACCTCTGCCACCGTGTCTGCGGGGCTTGCTCCCGGAAAAAGTATAGGCGAAGGAATTGACGCAATGAACGCAATTGCGGGAAAAGTGCTGGATAAAGATTTTTCCACTGATTTAAGCGGTGAGTCCCGCGACTTTAAAGAAAGTTCCTCTAATACTCTTTTTGCATTCGGATTAGCTTTGCTTCTGGTTTATTTAATCTTAGCAGCCCAATTCGAGAGCTTTATTGATCCTTTTATTATCATTTTAACTGTGCCGATGGCTGTTGCCGGAGCCTTACTTTCATTGTGGCTTTTTGGTCAAACCTGGAATATATTTAGTCAGATAGGTACAATTATGCTTATTGGACTGGTAACTAAAAACGGGATACTGATTGTGGAATTCGCCAACCAACTCAAAGAACAAGGAAAACCAATTGAGCGAGCAATTCGAGAGGCTGCGGAAGCTCGCCTTCGGCCCATTTTGATGACCAGTTTGGCAATTGCTTTAGGAGCTTTGCCTATAGCCTTGGCCTTAGGGGCTGCCGCAAAAAGCCGAATAGGTATGGGAGTAGTAATTGTTGGCGGAACTACATTTTCGCTTATTCTTACCCTCTATGTAATTCCGGCAATTTACTCCATGTGGTCGCGAAAGCATAAGCCTAAACCCCAAATTGAATCGGAAAATATGAATCGAAAAGAACTTGAATCGGCCTATCAAGTGTAGTAAATAAATGCCCATGTCCTATTTTTTAAATATCAGGTTTTATACCTTACTTATAATATTTACCGTTGCCGGGTTTGCAAAATCACCGGCTCAATCTAGGCTTACCTTAGAAGAAGCTGTTAGAATTGCTTTAGAAAAAAATTATAATATCAAGCTCGTTTCCAACAATTTACAAATCAATAAAAATGATCTTGACTATGCCCTTCCTGCACTTTTGCCACGCGTAACCGGAAACTTGAGCACTAACAATAATATCCAAAATACAGAGCAAACACTTAGAAGTACCGGAAACTCCGAAAGCCGTAACGACGCTAAGAACTCCAGTACAAGCTACGGCGTAAACCTAAATTGGCTTGTGTTTGACGGCTTTGCCATGTTTGCCCGCTTCGATCAGCTAAAAGAATTTCAAAAGTTGGGCGAATCGAACTTGCGTTTAACAGTTTTAAATACCATTTCGGATGTTGTAACAACATACTACGATCTGGTGCAGCAGCAAAAGCAAATAAACGCTACTGATACAGCTCTCGGCATTTCAAGATTTCGAGTAAAAACAGCTCAAACCCGTTTTAAAATGGGTAAAGCATCCCGACTAGAGGTTCTGGCAGCGAGGGTAGATTTAAATACTGATACTACTAATCTGCTTCGGCAAAAAGACACGTTCAGAAGAACTCAAATTAGTTTGAATGAGCTATTGGCTCGAAATGTTAATGCCGTTTTTACAGTTACCGATTCGATTGGTATTGATAAGAGTTTAGACCTTAAAACGCTAAGCGATCATGCAGGGAAACAAAATCCTACTTTGCAATCTTCGCTCATAAGCAGGCGCATTGCAGAGCTTAACTTAAGCCAAGTAAAAGCAAGTCGTTATCCCTCGGTCAGTGTATTTTCCGGATATAATTTCAACCGCTCTAAATCAGAGTTGAGTTTTGCTACCCAATCTAAAGGGCAAGGTTTTAACTACGGTTTAACCGGAACTCTAAATATCTTCGGCGGCTTGCAGCAACGAAAAAACGAGAAAAACGCTGCTTTAGAAATTGAAAATGCGGTTATTGATTATCAAAGAATTTCAGGAAATATTAATTCGCAATTATTTTCATTATTTCATAATTATATTACAAATTTAGAGCTTGTAAAATTAGAAGAGGCCAACCAAAAAATTGCGAAGCAGAACTTGGATATTACTTTAGAAAAATTCCGTTTAGGGAGCATTGCACCGATTGAGTTTAGAGAAGCGCAGCGTAATTTCGTGGAAGCAACAGTTAGATTCAGTAACGCCCAATATCAAGCAAAAATCGCTGAAATTTCATTAAAAGAAATCGCAGGAAATCAAAGATTATAATCTCTACAAGTTTGCGGAATAAATATTATTTTTATAATATAAAACTTATGCGATATTTTTTCGTACAAAAGTTTCTTACAAAGAAAATAGTGATTCATGGACGACTATAAATACAAAAATGTTCTGTTAGTTGATGACAGCTATATAGACAATTTGATAAATCGTAAAATTATCGAGAAAAGCGGTTTTGCAGACAATATAGTGGTGATCGATTCGCCCCATGAAGCTATAAATTACATGCGAAAATGTATTACGGAGGGAAAAAATGTTCCCGAAGTACTCTTCTTGGATATCAGGATGCCTAATATGAGCGGTTTTGAATTCTTAAAAGAATTAAACGGTATAGAAGGCTTACCTGCACTAGGAATCAAAATTTATGTATTATCTTCATCACTCGATCCCGAAGATTTAAAAGAAATAGCAGGCAATAGCCTCGTTTCTAAATTTATCGGGAAACCTCTTACCAATACCGTGCTTGAAGAAATATAAAGATGATTTTAGTTGCTGACAGCGGTTCCTCTAAAACTGATTGGATTTTACAGCTAGCTAATTCTCAATACCTGGAATTTCATACAAAAGGCATAAATCCTTTTTTGCAAAGTGAAAAAGAGATTGCCAAAATTTTGCAACAAACTTCCGAAATTGAACAGTTTGCCGGCGAAGTAAGCGAAGTTCATTTTTTCGGTGCGGGTTGCACCAACCCCGATAAACGCGAAATCGTTTCAAATGCCTTATCGCGATTCTTTAAAAATGCTTTCATAAATGTTGAAAATGATGTTTTAGGTCGAGCTTATGCTACTTGCGGTAAAAGCAAAGGTCTTATTAGCATTTTAGGTACCGGGTCTAACATTGCTTTTTTTGATGGGGAGGAGATTCATAAATGCAAACAAGGCTTAGGTTATATTTTAGGTGACGAAGGCTCAGGAACCTATTTCGGGAAAAAACTGGTTACAGCCTTTTTATACGAAAGCATGCCAAAGGATTTGTATAGCGACTTCAAAGAATCGTATAATGTTGATAAAGAAAACGTTATCAAAAACGTTTATCAGAAGCCTTCGGCAAATTTATATCTATCGTACTTCGCTCGTTTTATGAGTAAACATAAAGGGCATCCCTATATTGAAAGCTTAATAAGAGAAGGCTTTGAAGAGTTTATAGTACTAAATAAAAAAGCCTTTGAAGATTATCGTGCTTTCCCTTGCCATTTTGTAGGGTCTATTGCTTTTTACTTTCAAAATACTTTGAAAGAAATATGCAACAAACACCAAATAAAGATTGGAAAAACCTTGACTCATCCTATAAAAGAGTTATATAACTTTATCTTAGCAGGAGAATTCCAAAATATTTAAGCCACGACTTAAGCCTTGCCAAAATAAAAATTTGCAATTTTTGGCCGAGCGTACTATCTTCGTACTGATGCAAACAAGACTATGTCAGCCCGTGTTGATATAGTCTTGTTTGTTTTTTATAGAGTTGATAAAAGATTTAGGTATGTCTGAAGTAACATATTATACTAAAGCAGGAATAGAAAAATTAAAAGAAGAATTACACTTTCTAAAGACTGAAGGTAGGGCACAAATTGCAAAAGCAATTGCTGAAGCACGTGACAAAGGCGACTTGTCGGAAAACGCCGAGTATGATGCAGCTAAAGAAGCCCAAGGACATCATGAAGCAAAAATTTCTAAGCTTGACGAAACATATGCAAATGCCCGTATAATAGACGAATCTAAATTAGACACATCAAAAGTACTGGCGCTTTCGATCGTAAAAATAAAGAACATAAAAAACGGCGCAACGATGACTTATCAGTTAGTTTCTGAAAGCGAAGCAGATCTGAAGTCGGGTAAAATTTCAGTTAAATCGCCTATTGCTAAAGGTTTGTTGGGAAAATCGGTAGGCGAAAAAGCTGAGATTGCAGTTCCGGCGGGAAAAATGGAATTCGAAATTCTTGAAATATCGAGATAAACGTAAATGGCAACACTATTTTCAAGAATAGTAACAGGGGAAATTCCGGCATATAAAGTAGCCGAAACAGATAACTACCTGGCTTTTTTAGATATTAACCCACTTGTTGAAGGACACGTACTGGTAATACCGAAAAAAGAAGTAGATTATATCTTTGATCTCGATGATAAAACCTATATCGATTTGAACGTATTTGCGAAAAAGGTTGCCGAAGGTTTAAAAAAAGCAGTGCCGTGCAAACGCATAGGTGTTGCAGTAATAGGGCTTGAAGTTCCTCACGTTCATATCCATTTGGTTCCGATGAATTCAATAGCGGATCTAAATTTTACCCGCCAAAAGCTTAACCCAACCAAAGAAGAACTTCAACATGTTCAGCGAAAAATACAGGCAGAGCTAAGTACTGCATAAACCGAGTCTATTTGTCTTTTTTTACCGGCATCCCTCCTACTCTTTTTAAATTGTCTTTAGCAAAAGATTCCCAGCCGGAGTAGTTTTTTTTGTTCCCGCTTATTGTTATTTTTTGAAAGGAATGGCAAACGGCTGCCGCAAGTCCGTCAGTAGCGTCTAAAAATTCGGGCGTTTCTTTAAACTTCAACAAATTCTGCAGCATAGCCGCAACTTGCTCTTTAGTTGCATTTCCATTGCCGGTAATTGCCTGTTTTATTTTTCGAGGAGAATATTCGCAAATTGAAAGGTTTCTCGATAAAGCCGCCGCCATAGCTACACCTTGAGCCCGTCCCAATTTTAGCATCACTTGAATATTTTTCCCGTAAAACGGAGCCTCAATCGCTAAACAATCCGGATGATATTGATCTATTAAAGCAACCGTTTTTTCAAATATGCGTTGGAGCTTTAACGGATGATCATCTAAATGATCCAGCTTAACTATCCCTAAACTCAACAGTTCAATCTGCGTCCTCGCCTCGCAAATCAATCCGTATCCCATAACAGTGGTTCCGGGATCGATACCTAAAATTACACGCTCATTTGCTTTTTCTTTTTGCATTAAAACAATTATACGCTTTTTAAGACATCCGAAAATTGCCGTTTGCCATTTGTTTTGTAAAATTGCACGAGAAGATCAATTTGAAACCGGATACCAAAAAGGCATTAAGCCTAATCGTTAAGATTTTAATTCTTGTATTTGCCGCAGCCTTCATTTACCAAAAGCTGAGCAACAACAGTAATTTGGATAATTTCAAAGCCCTGTTGTCGCGAATCCCTCCGCGACGGGTGGGCGCTATTTTAATCCTTGTTTTTCTTTTAATGTTTGTTAACTGGTTCTTAGAAGCAGCCAAATGGCGTTCTTTGATTAAAAGAATTCAGCGGATAAGTTTCTATAAGGCAGTGGAATCTGTTTTTTGCGGATTAACACTAGCCATTTTCACACCCAACCGTATAGGTGAATATGGCGGAAGGATATTTTTCTTGGCTCCGCGACGAAGAATATTAGGCGCCATCGCCATGGGTGTTGGAGCCGTGGGCCAAATGGTAATCACCAATATATTCGGAGCATGTGCAATTCTTTGGTTTGTTTGGAAGTTTTACCAATTAAATCCTTGGTTAGAGCTTTCGCTGGGTTTTATTACAGCCATTTTTTGTCTATTCTTTCTGCTCTTTTATTTCAATATACGAGTGATTTATACTTGGCTGGTTCAAATTAAATTCCTCAAAAAACTGCATAAATTCTTTTTCGTATTGATGCGCTTTCGGCGAAAATATCTATTGGAAATTTTCATTTATTGCTTCGCCCGATTTGCGGTATTTACTTCGCAATACTGTTTAATAATAAATCTTTTATTACCGGAAATGCTCATTTTCCCTATGGTAATGATGATTTTTATTTTGTTTTTTATCCAATCGGCGCTACCTTCATTAGACCTCTTAGATATAGGAGTTCGCAGCCTTACTGCCACTTATTTCTTTGGTTTTATAACCACAGAATCTGTAGCTATTATGGCGGCAACAGCTTGTATTTGGCTTATAAATCTTATTATTCCTGCTATACTGGGTAGTGTGTTTGTTTTTAAATTAAAATTTTTTGATAATAATAATTAGTGCTATAACTGTTACACTTACCCTGTTTTATGTAGCAGGGGTGTTCTATTTTCGCAGCGGGTGGTTAAAAGTGGAGCATTTTTCTCCGGAAAGGATAAGCCCAAAAACTCGGGTAACCGTTTTGATTGCAGCACGAAACGAAGAAGATAATATTGATCGAACAATCCGGGCATTAATAAAACAAAATTATCCTAAGAATCTGCTTGAAATCATTATTGTCGACGACCACTCTACTGACCACACCGCCTCTATAATCTCCGGTTACATTAATCAAGGGGTAAGGCTATTAAAGCTTAGTGAAACTGCAATACTAAATTCTTACAAAAAAAAGGCAATATCAGAAGGTGTAAAACTTGCAACAGGAGAACTTTTAGTAACAACTGATGCAGACTGTTACATGAGTCCCGATTGGCTGTCCACGATAGTTTCTTTCTATGAGCAGTTCGGTTGGAAACTCATTTCTTCGCCGGTAACATTCTTTGAAGAAAAAAAGAAATTTGAAAAGTTGCAGACCGTAGAGTTTTTGTATTTAATAGGTTTGGGCGCTGCATCAATCGGCAATAAAATGCCGGCCACATGTAATGGTGCGAACTTAGCATATACTAAACAAGTATTTACAGAACTTAAAGGGTTTCAAGGGATAGATGATTTAGCTTCGGGTGATGACGAGCTCTTTATGCATAAGGTAGCCTCAGCGTATCCAAGTTCAATCGGGTTTTGTAAATCAGTTGATGCAATTGTTTATACCCACGCTAAATCCAACTTACCTGAGTTTATACGACAGCGCAAACGCTGGGCATCGAAAAGCACCAAGTATAAAAATAAAAGCATTGTAGCACTGGGGGTTTTGATTTGGCTGTTTAATCTTTTAATATTCATTAATATTATTGCAGGAATCTTTTTTCCGGAGTATTTATTAATAGCTTTATTTTCATTAATAAGCAAATTTCTGGTTGAAATGCTTTTTATTAATTTAATGCTTACGTTTATCGGAAGGACAAATTTAGTTCGTTATGTACCGATACTTACCGTTATTCACATTGTATATATGATATATATCGGCATTGCCGGAAACTCGGGAAAATACATTTGGAAAGGCCGAAAAGTAAAATAGATGTTAGTAAATAGTTTTTGTAAATTGCCTCATATAATTGCGAAAGCCGGAAACTATAATCATTTTAAAGTTTTAATAATTATTCGAATACAAACTGATTTATAAGCCGATTCCCGTTGGAAGCATTCGATAAAAAAAACGCAGGTTCAGAAGAAAACGAACTGGTTCAACTCTTGTTAAAGAGGCAAATAGAGCTCAACGCGCTGCTGGAAGTAACACTTGCAATTAATCGAAACAGCCCTTCATCCATCCTGTTCGAGATGCTTGAAATGGTGCTAAAAACCAATCTTCGAATAGGAAGAATGAGACTTTTAGTAAAGAACGGTGACGTGTTTTTTTGCGCTACGCGTTTTGGAGGTGTATTCGAAAGCCCGAAAGTACTGCAAGATGTTTGCCAAATGCTCCAAAGTTTGCGCTCTATTACTCCTCTAGCCCGGCATTCCGACGAAGTTCTAAGCCAATATGACTATTTTATTCCGGTTCGACACAAAAGGGATGCCTTAGCCTTCGTGCTTATCGGCGAGTTTACTACCACCCCTGAACTTGTAAATAACGATCTAAACTTCATCCAAACGCTTATTAACATTATTGTTGTTGCCTTGGAAAATAAAAAGCTGTTTAAGGAGCTTGTTATTCGCGAACGTTTACAACGCGACGTTGAATTGGCCAGTGAGGTTCAAAGCATGCTTGTTCCTTTAAAACTACCAAAAAGTGATTTTTTTGAAGTGAGCGCAACATATCTTCCTCATCAAAACATAGGAGGAGACTATTTTGACTTTATCCGACTTAACGAAAATGAATTCATTTGGTGCATCGCTGATGTGTCAGGCAAAGGAATTTCAGCTGCTTTGCTAATGGCAACCCTTCAGGCAAGCTTACGTGCTTGGGTTTCGGTTGGGCACAATCTGGAAACGTTGGTTAAAAAATTAAACAAAATTGTAGTTTCTAATACTAACGGAGAGCGATTTATCACCTTATTTATAGGTTTATTTAACAAGGCCAATCGAATGATGCATTATATAAATGCCGGCCACAATCCGCCAGTTCTGCTTACCGGAAATGAGAACCTTTTTTTAAGAGACGGCACTACATTACTCGGCATTTTCGACGAGCTTCCCTTTATTAGAACCGGCGAGATCAAGTTAAACGAAAAAAGCCTTATTTTTAATTATACAGACGGATTAATAGAGAGTCCTGACGAAGAAGTTTTTATTACAGACGAAGAGCTCATAAATTACTTGCGAATTCATGAACACCTCTCGGTAAGTGAAATCAATGAGAATGTAATGTTCGACGTCCAATCGCAGAGAAAAGCTCGGCTCAATTCAGACGATGTTACTCTTCTCACAATTAAAATTTTATAAACTTTATACGCCATAAATCTTCTTGGGTATATTTGATTGTCGGGATCGCTTCCATGTTATTAGCATATTTTCAACAAGAATTAATAGAAGCCGGCTGCGATGAAGCCGGAAGAGGCTGTCTTGCAGGGCCTGTTTTTGCCGCCACGGTTGTCCTTCCTTCGGATTTTGACAACGACCTCCTTACAGATTCCAAGCAATTAACAGCAGAAGAACGATACCAACTGCGTCCTTTAATAGAATCAAAAGCAATAGCCTACGCGGTAGCTAAAGTTGATCATGACGAGATTGACCGTATCAATATCCTTAATGCTTCTTTTTTGGCAATGCATAAAGCTCTTGATCAACTCTCCGTAAATCCGGGATTAATTCTAGTTGACGGCAACCGATTCAAAAAGTATAAGGAAATTCCTCATCAATGTATCGTAAAAGGCGACGGTAAATATTTTTCAATTGCTGCTGCTTCTGTTTTAGCAAAAACTTATCGGGACGATTATATGCATCAATTGGCCGAACTGCATCCGCAATATGACTGGTGTAACAATAAAGGCTATGCAACACCCAGGCATCGGAAGGCAGTTTTAGAGCTTGGATTTTCGCCCTTCCATAGACTTACTTTTCGCGTTAGCGACCCTCAGTTGGATTTGTTTCAAGAAGCGGTTATCTAATAATTAAATAACATAATTTTTCCGGTTCTGCTTTTGTTATTTTTGCTAAATTTTTATGAAGAATACAGCATTAACCCGCATTCATGAAGCCTTAGGAGCTAAACTTGTTCCCTTTGCGGGTTTTAATTTGCCTGTGCAATACGATGGTATAAATATCGAGCATGAAACTGTAAGAAGAGGAGTAGGTGTGTTTGATGTAAGCCACATGGGCGAGTTTATTTTGAAAGGAGAAAATGCTCTCGACCTTATTCAAAAAGTGACTTCCAATGATTCCTCCAAACTAATAGACGGAAAAGTACAATACACCTGCCTGCCTAATGAAACAGGGGGAATTGTTGATGACCTCTTGGTTTATAGAATAAACGCCAATACTTACATGCTTGTCGTTAACGCCTCAAACATTCAAAAAGATTTTGACCGGATATCAAATTATAATTCTTTTGGAGTTGAGATTAAAGATATTTCAGACCGAACCTCATTATTAGCTATTCAAGGACCGAAAGCAGCGGCCACTCTTCAAAATCTGACAGAAATAGATTTAGCCGGAATGGAATATTACTCTTTTAAAAAGGGAGTATTTGCCGGGATAGAAAATGTTTTAATTTCTGCCACAGGATATACCGGCTCCGGAGGCTTCGAGATTTACTTTGATAACAAAAATGCCGAATACATTTGGAAAGCAATTTTTGAAGCCGGAAAACCTTACGGGATAAAACCGATAGGTTTGGGAGCGCGTGATACTTTGCGTTTAGAAGCCGGCTTTTGTTTATATGGTAATGATATTGATGATACAACTTCGCCTTTAGAAGCCGGGCTGGGTTGGATAACCAAATTCACCAAAGATTTTGTTAACTCAGAAAATCTAAAAAAGCAAAAAGAGCAAGGCGTTGAAAGAAAGCTTGTGGGGTTCGAAATGATTGAAAGGGGAATACCCAGACATAATTATGAAATAACAGATGAAGCAGGTAATATAATCGGAAAAGTAACTTCGGGAACTCAGTCGCCGACGTTGCAAAAACCAATTGGGATGGGATATGTTAAAACCGCATATTCTATTCCCGGAACGGAAATCTTTATACATATTCGCAATAATAAAATTAAAGCTAAGGTTGTTAAGCTTCCTTTTTACAAATCTGAATGACGCCACGAAAAATAGAAGTCTGCTTAACTCCCGCCCTCCTACACTTATATGATATCAAAACTAGCATTGTTGTTGTAATCGATATTTTCAGAGCCACTTCTTCTATATGCTACGGCATTGAAAACGGCGCCGAAGCAATAATTCCGGTAGCATCGGTAGAAACCTGCAAGTCATATTGCAATACAGATTATCTGCTCGCGGCAGAACGCGACGGTAAAGTGGTTGAAGGTTTTGATTTCGGGAACTCGCCTTTTTCTTACACCACAGAAAAGGTTAAAGGAAAAACAATTGTGTTGACAACTACAAACGGCACTTACGCGTTACATGAATCGCGAACAGCAAAAAAAGTTGTTATCGGTTCTTTTTTAAATCTAGCATCCATTTGCAGCTGGCTTAAAGTCCAAAAGGAAGATATTTTTCTTTTATGTTCAGGATGGAAGAATAATTTCAATTTAGAAGACACCTTATTTGCCGGAGCTGTTGTTCACCACTTAAAAAGCGACAATTTTATTTTAGATGACGGGAGTCTTGCAGCGGAAGACTTGTACGGATTAGCAAAAAACGACTTACGAGGTTACCTTAAAAAAACATCGCACAGCGAACGTTTAAAAAGTTTAGGAATTGAAGAAGATATTGCCTTTTGTTTGAATGAGAACATAACGACTGCTATACCTATACTTAAAGGAGACAAGCTGGTAAAGCTAATCTAGGTAGGGTGCTACGTCAACTTTTCGTTATTCTTATGCCTTTCGCTGTCGCGGATATTTTTCTTTTTCAGGTTTTTATACAAAGCTTTGGTAAGATCTATCCCCGTTTGATTAGCAAGGCAAATTAAAACGAAAAGTACATCAGCCATTTCATCTCCTAAATCAACCTTTTCATCTGATTCTTTAAATGATTGTTCGCCATACTTACGAGACATGATACGGGCAACTTCCCCAACTTCTTCCATTAAAATTGCAGTATTTGTTAACTCGTTAAAATAGCGAACACCGGTAGTTTTAATCCAGTTGTCGACAAGTTGCTGTGCTTCTTCAATAGTCATATTTAATGATTGTCTTTGTCTTTCGTATCCATTACTATCGTTACCGGTCCGTCGTTTACTATGCTTACTTTCATATCTGCACCAAATTCGCCGGTTTCTATTTTATCACCCGGTCGGCTTTCTAATTCTGCTTTCATAAGCTCATAAAGCGCCATTGCCTTTTCGGGACGAGCAGCACGAATAAAGCTCGGTCGACTACCTTTTTTAGTGTGGGCATGCAGTGTAAATTGAGAGATTAAAAGAATATTTCCCTCAACTTCGTTTAAAGCTTTATTCATCAATCCCGCCTCGTCCGAGAAGATGCGCATTTTTGTTATCTTTTGTGCCAACCAAATTGCGTCTTCTTCAGTGTCACTCTCTTCAATCCCTAAAAGAATAAGAAATCCTATTTGAATTTGTCCGACTACCTGTTGATTAACGGAAACTGATGCTTCCGAAACTCTTTGAATAACTGCTCGCATTATTTAGATGTTAGATTTGCCGGATAAGAATAAAGACTGCTATATAGATTTGAGAATCAAGGGAAGAAAAAAAGATATTCGAAATCCCTTTAGCCATCAGCCTTTCATGTCTGCTCCTTTATCCCGGTTCATTTGCCTCGGTCCCTGCGTCAAGACTCTTGCATCTAAATTAAGTTCTCGTGTCATTCCCGTGATAAATACTTAAATAACTCTCGTATCGCGAAGAAGCAATTTTACCCTCTGTAACAGCTTCTAAAATTGCGCACCCCGGTTCATTAATATGGCGGCAGTTATAAAATTTACATATCTCCTTCCGCTCTCTCATTTCAGGAAAGTAATAGCTCAGCTCCTGTTTCTCAATGTCTATCACTCCTAATTCACGTATTCCGGGCGTGTCAATTATAAATCCCCCATTCGGAAGAACATGCATTTCCGCAAAAGTGGTGGTATGCTTCCCTTTATCGCTCCAGTCTGAAACCTTCCCGGTTTTTAAATATGCTTCAGGCAAAATAGCATTTATCAAAGTTGATTTTCCGGCACCTGAATGTCCCGAAAGTAAAGTTACTTTTTCCTGTAAAAGGCTATTTACACTACTGATATTCTCTCCATTTAATGCCGAAACCTCGTAGCAGGGATAATTTATATTTTCATAAATAGCTTTAAAATCGGCGAGTACTTCTAATCCCTCATCACTAAATAAATCAAGCTTATTAAATATAAGTCCGGCAGGAATATCATAAGCTTCGGCAGTTACCAAAAAACGATCTATAAAACCTAAGGAAGTACGGGGCGAAGCCAACGTGACAACCAAAAAAGCTTGATCTAAATTAGCGGCGATGATTTGGGCTTGCTTAGAAAGATTTACTGACTTACGAATAATGTAATTTCTACGTTCTTCTAGTGCTGTTATAACACCCGTGGTTTGATCGGGTTCCGGTTCAAACTCCACTTTGTCTCCAACTGCAATAGGATTTGTAGTTTTAATATCCTTTGTTCTGAATATTCCCTTAATCCGGCAGTCGACCGTATCTCCCGTTTCAGATAATACCTGATACCAACTGCCCGTTGATTTTATTACTAAGCCATTCATTTAAGATGCGTAAAGTTAAAAATTAAGGTTAACCGCAGTTCTAACTAAATCCCAAAATTTAAACGGATTGTTTGCAATTATCAAATTTAACTGCTTATTTTACGCCCGAATTAAAGCAATGAACACAATTTATACCACAACTACGATTACCACCACTACAACCACGCCCAAACCGGCAGGAGGAAGATCGTAACTAGGTGTAATAAAAATATAACCATAGAGCGCCTTCCTCCTTCACGGGGAAGGCGCTTTTATTTAAAATTACACGTAAATGAAAGTATTAAAGTTTGGGGGAACGTCTGTAGGATCGGTAGAAAGCATTCGCACTTTGCTTGAAATTTTGAAAAATGAATCAGCAGCCGGAGAGAATCCTGTCGTTGTTTTATCAGCAATGAGCGGAGTGACAAACCTTTTGTCAGAAATGGCGGAAGAAGCTGCTAAAGGAAAAAACTTCTCAAAACATCTTCTGGAGCTTGAAAGTAAACATTTCGACGTTATAAAAGCCTTGTTAGACATCCCCAAACAAAACCCGGTTTTTACTAAACTGAAAATTTTTTTTAATGAGCTGGAAGACCTTTTGCAGGGAGTTTTCAGCATACAAGAGCTTACAGCAAGAACACGTGATTTGATTTTAAGTTACGGCGAAAGATGCTCAACATTTTTAGTAAGTAAAATAGCTGAGCAGCATTTTCCCGAGGTTGCATATGCAGATGCCTCAACTTTAGTAAAAACAGACAGTTCATTCGGACAAGCTAAAGTGAATACAGAGCTAACGGAAATTTTAATCCGAGACTTTTATCGGCTTAATAAAAGTAAGCTGATTTTTGTTACCGGATTTATAGCGAGCAATGCGGAGGGAAGAATAACTACTTTGGGCCGTGGCGGTAGCGATTATACTGCCGCTATTATCGGGTCAGCTCTAAATTGCCAAGAAATAGAAATTTGGACCGACGTTAACGGCATGATGACGGCAGATCCGCGGATTGTAAAGAAGGCTTTTCCTTTAAAAGAACTTTCGTACACCGAGGCGATGGAACTTTCCTATTTCGGAGCAAAGGTTATCTATCCGCCAACGATGATTCCGGCGTTTTTAAAGAAAATTCCGATTGTTATTCGCAACACTTTCCAGCCGGAATTTGAGGGAACTGTTATTCGTCATACCGTAAAATCTTTAGATACAAGTATAAAAGGCATTTCTTCGATCAACGATATAAGCGTAATAAATCTGGTAGGCAGCGGGATGGTGGGTAAAGCGGGCTTTAGCGGGCGGCTGTTTTCACTTTTGGCTCGCGAGCAAATCAACGTTATCCTTATTACGCAATCGTCCTCCGAGCACAGCATTACGTTTGCCGTAAATCCTTCTGAGGCTTTGAAAGCGTTAAAATTAATCGAACAAGAATTTGAATTAGAGCTCGAAGCGAAGAAATTAGACGAGCCGGTAATTGAAGAAAACCTGTCAGTTTTAGCTATTGTTGGCGAAAACATGAAGCAAACGCCCGGTATTTCCGGCACCTTGTTTCATGCTTTAGGCAGAAACGGTATTAATGTTAGAGCGATAGCCCAAGGTTCGTCAGAATATAATATTTCAGTAATTATCTCCAGGCACGATTTGGCCAAAGCTCTAAATGCGGTTCACGACGCTTTTTATACCGAACGAAGGAAGAATTTAAATATCTTTTGTCTGGGAACAGGAAATATCGGTTCTACATTGTTCCGCCAAATAGAACAAAACCGCGAATTTCTTCATATTCAAAATGGAGTAGAGATTAATGTTGTAGGTATCAGCAACAGTAGAAAAATGCTGTTTAAAGAAGGCGGACTAACTTTAGATGATTGGAAAGAGACTTTAGAGCAAGAAGGGGAAGAAGCAGATTTATCGACGTTCGTTGCCAGAATGAAAGGGATGAATCTTCCAAACGCAATTTTTGTTGATAATACAGCAAGCTTAAAACCTATTGCAATGTACGAACAGGTGTTTAAGTCAAATATTTCTGTCGTAACCTGCAATAAAATAGGCAACTCTTCTTCGTATATCCAGTACAAAAACTTTAAAGATTTATCGCAGGTTTATGGCGTGGATTTCTACTACGAAACAAACGTAGGTGCCGGTTTACCGATAATAAGAACATTAAAAGATTTAATGGTAAGCGGCGATCGGATACTAAAAATTGAAGCTATACTTTCCGGGACGATATCTTTTATTTTTAACAATTTTAAAGGTGACGCTAATTTCCACGACGTTGTTAAAGAAGCACAAGAAAAAGGCTATACCGAACCCGATCCGCGAGATGATTTAAGCGGAGTAGATTTTATGCGAAAAATGTTGATTTTGGCTCGGGATGCCGGAAATCAACTAGAACCAACTGATGTCACAATAGAAAGTATGTTACCACCCGCTTGCCTAAAAGCTAAGAATGTGGAGGATTTTTACAAAGAATTGCAAAACAACAACAGCCACTTCGAAATACTAAAAAAAGAAGCTTCAGATCAAGGGAAAGTTTTACGTTACATCGGTGTGTTGGATGAAAACGGAGTTTCTATCTCTTTGCAAATGGTAGATGAAACGCATGCATTTTACATGCTTTCCGGCAGCGACAATATTATTTCTTTTACAACGGAGCGATATAAAGACCGTCCTTTGGTGATAAAAGGCCCGGGAGCCGGAGCCGAAGTTACTGCTGCCGGTGTTTTTGCCGATATTGTAAACGTAGGCGCTAATTATCCTAACTATTTCTAAAAACTTTTCGGACTTTCCGACTTAATATATGAAAGACTCAATAAAAGTTTTTGCGCCGGCAACTGTAGCTAACGTAGTTTGCGGATTTGATATAATGGGATTCGCCGTGGACGCCCCCGGAGATGAAGTGATTATGCGACTAAAGCAATCTCCCGGAATCACAATTACAAAAATCACCGGTGATGAGGGGCGCTTACCTATTGAAGCTGACAAGAACACCGTAAGTGCCAGTGTACAACATTATTTACAACACATTGGCAGAACAGATATCGGGTTAGAAATAGAGCTTCACAAAAAAATGCCGATCGGCAGCGGGCTTGGTTCCAGTTCGGCTAGTACTGTTGCCGGCTTGTTTGCCATTAACACGTTATTAAATAATCAATTAACCCCGCACCAACTACTTCCTTTTGCAACGAAGGGCGAGGAATTAGCTTGCGGATACGGGCACGCTGACAACGTTGCTCCGGCACTTTTCGGAGGTTTCGTCTTGATACGCAGCTACGAGCCCTTGGATGTGATTAAGCTGCCTTTCCCAAAAGACTTGTACGCAGCCATTGTTTTTCCGGAAGTTGATGTTCCTACTCGGGATGCACGGCAAATGATAAAAAGCAAGGTTTTATTGAAAGACGCAGTAACGCAATGGGGAAATATTGCCGGCCTGGTAAGCGGGTTATTTTTAGGTGATATAAATTTAATCGGTAGGAGCATGAAGGATGTGTTGATTGAACCTACTCGGTCCATCTTGATACCTGACTTTTATAAAATGAGAGAACTTGCTCATGAAAATGGGGCAATCAGCTTTGGAATCTCAGGATCGGGTCCATCAGTCTTTGCCTTTTCTACCACAAAAGAAGCTGGCGAAAAAATAACACAGGTAATAAAAACCCATTTGAATACTTTAAGTATTGCTTGTAAAACTTATGTATCGCCAATTAATGCTCAAGGCCCAAAGGTGTTAGATTAGGGGATAAATCGTAAATTTTAGTTCTAAAAATCGTCAATGAAATTATACAGCACGAACGACAAAACGTTGAGGATTTCTTTTAAAGATGCTGTTTTCAACAGTCTTCCACAGGATAAAGGCTTATATATGCCGGTCGCAATTCCAAAGTTGGACGCTTCTTTTATTGAAAAATTGCCTTCGCTTACTTTGCAGCAAATTGCTTTTGAGGTTGCTCACGCTTTGCTGAAAGACTCTATTTCTTCGCCTGATTTGGAAGCGATTATCTATGATGCAATAAATTTCGATGCACCTCTAAGAAAGATTAGAGAAGATTTTTACGCACTTGAATTGTTTCATGGGCCCTCTTTAGCTTTTAAAGATTTTGGCGCCAGATTTATGAGCCGGGTGATGAGTCATTTTCTTTTAGAAGGAGAAAAAGAACTAAACGTTCTGGTAGCCACCTCCGGAGACACGGGAGGAGCAGTTGCTTTAGGGTTTTTAGGCGTGCCGAATACTCGAGTTACTATTCTTTATCCTAAAGGAAAAGTTAGCCCGATTCAAGAACTGCAGCTAACTACCCACGGGCAAAATATTCGAGCAATAGAAATCGACGGAACTTTTGACGATTGCCAGGCACTAGTCAAGCAAGCATTTCTTGACAATGAACTAAATAAAGAATTTCGTTTAACCTCCGCAAATTCTATTAATATCGCTCGCTTAATTCCACAGACCTTTTATTACTTCAATGCTTACGCTCAGCTAAAAAGAGAAGGAAAAGGCGAAGTGGTATTTTCGGTCCCCAGCGGTAATTTCGGTAATATCGGTGCAGGAATTTTAGCTTGGAGAATGGGACTTCCTGTTAAACAATTTTTAGCTGCCACTAACGTAAACGATACAGTACCTGAATATCTAAAAACCGGCATTTATCAGGCTAAACCTTCCGTTGCAACACTCTCTAACGCAATGGACGTCGGTAATCCGAGCAATTGGGTAAGAATTTTGGATATGTTTGGAGAAAAGCCGGAAGAGTTGAAAAAGATAGTTACCGGATTTCGATTTACAGATGCGGAAACAGAAGAAGCAGTAAATAAAATCTTTACCGAAACCGGGTATATTGTTTGCCCACACACTGCTATAGCTGAACTCGCTGCAGAGGCCCATAAAACAGAAAACCCGAATAGGGATTTCTCTTACCTATTTCTCGCCACTGCTCACCCTTGCAAATTTCCTGATGTGTATAACAAAGAAATGTCTGCTCTAATAGAAATTCCTGAACAAGTAAAATCGCTGGAAGCAAAAGACAAGCAAGCCGTTTCAATGGGAATTGATTTTGAAGGATTTAAGAAGTTTTTGTTAGAAAATTGACATACGCATAAATTATTTAAGTGCGGATCTTTGATTTATGAAAACGAGAGTCAATTTAACGATTGAGGAAGGACTACTAAGTCGGATTAAAGAGTACGCATCTGAAAAAAAGGTGAGTGTTTCTGAACTTGTGGAACAATACTTCGCACGTTTAACCAAGAAACCTACTACCAAAAGCGATTTGATTAAAAGCTTACCAAAAAGCAACAAATTTGATGAGGTAGATTTAACGAGGCAATATCCGGAAGATAACTCCTCAAAATATGGTTTTTAAAATCTTTCTTGACGCTAATGTTTGTTCAGATTTCCTTCTTCAGAGAAAAGGCTCTGAACCGGCAGAAAAACTCTTCAAACAAATGATGGATAAAGAAATTAAAGTTTTTATTACCCCCACTATTCTTCACATCATTATTTATTATTTAGGTAAGGTTCATGAACATACAGTTGTAAAGACTATCATTTCAAATCTTCTAATTGATATTAATATTATTGATTGTAATAAAGAAATCGCAATAAATGCAGTTAATTCAAAATTCAAGAATATAGAAGATGCATTGCAGTATTACACTGCAATGCATCACAAAGTAGATTTTTTTGTCACTAATGATAAGGATTTAAGAAGGCAAGGGCTTCCTTTCTTACCGATCTACTCTCCCACAGAATATCTTAATCTTTAGTTTCATCTCACAGAAAATCATTATTCAAAAAGAGAAATGCTTTTCTGTGAAAATGCAACAATTCTATTCCCTTAAAAGAGGTAGTTAATTCCGGCAGTAGCCGAAGGCGTTTTAATTGAAACAGTAATTACGTCGTAAACAGCCGTCAAGGGAATGTGTGTTGAGTAAAAGAGCTCAACTTTTCTTTTTATCGTTATTCCCGCTTTTAGATTCGCTCCTGCCCAAAGGGCCTTCATTTTTAACTCTTTCGGGGTCGAACCAAGTATTACCTGCTCGTTTCGTCCATAACTTGAATAGTTCAAAGCAGGTCCCGCAGCAAAAAATACACTTATAGGGTTTGAGTTATAAACATTTGCTATAAACTGCGGAATAAAAGAAATCGTTTGTGCATCCAGTAAATGATAGCCGGTATTTCCGGTTCTACGCACCTCCGATTTTGCAGTATGGTACATCAGTCCGGCTCGTAAAATAAATCTTTGTGCCGCATGATTCAAGATCAAATCTATTCCAACCTCCCCCGAGGGTAAGAATGTACCCCTGCTTGTCACTTGTTTTGCAAGTAAGTTATCTCCTGCGTATTTCATTAAACCTTTAGTTGCACCAATACCAAGGGAAAATCGAGTTTCAGATCTCTTATAATTTTCACCATCTTCTTGAAGATTATTAATTATCCCGATAACGTCTGCGATGTCTTTTAAGGTATATGAGCTTTTTTTGATTCTTTTTTGGAGAAAGGAAGACGAAACGTTAAACAACTCCGCCAGATACAGTAACTGGTTTTTATATAACTGTTGAATTGTAACATATGTATTCTCTTGAGGGTCAATCTGAACCTTGTTTCTTAGTTCCAAAGGAACTGCATTCTTGCTATGCAAATAATAGTATCTGGACTTGATCGCATCCGTATAGGAGAACAACGTAATGTTTTCTCCTTTTTGAATTATTTTCAGAAATACCACATCAGTTTTAATAGTGGTGTCTATCGGATTTCTGAAACGGTCCGGCAGTAAAATATCTAAACTTATAGCAACTTTAAATCGCTGATAAGCGTCGACACCTTCGATTTCGAAATACTCAATATCGAGTACCGTAAATTTTTCGGCACTTGCGTCTAATTTACTTTTAAAAGCGATAGAAGAAGGATTTCTCTGCCACTCTTGATAATTAATATAACCTCGAACAGTATCGGAGTTTTGATTAATGACAAAGCCCTTTTTGTAATTGCTTTGTGAGAATGCCACTACCGGCAATAGTAAAATAAAAGAAAGTAAAAATTTATACATGGCGTTAATTTTCGCCAAGTATAAGAAATGTTCTTTTAAAGAACAATTCCCCATAAAACCCTTAAAATATCAATACCCCAAATTCGGACTCAACCACCTCTCAACATCTTCCAAAAGCATATTTTTCCGCTTAGCATAATCTTCAACTTGGTCTTTTTGAATTTTTCCCAAGCCGAAATAGCGAGATTCAGGATTGGCGAAGTAAAATCCGCTTACTGCGGCGGTGGGGTGCATCGCAAAACTTTCGGTTAAGTAAATTCCCGTAGCTTCTTCCGCTTTAAGTAAGTCGAAAAGAGTTCGCTTTTCAGTATGATCCGGGCATGCGGGATAACCCGGTGCCGGACGAATGCCCTGATATTTCTCCCTAATCAACTCTTCGCTCCTTAAGTTTTCATCTTTTGCATAACCCCAATATTCCTTACGAACCAACTCATGCATTTTTTCTGCGAAAGCTTCAGCTAAGCGATCAGCTAAGGCCTTGGCCATGATGCTGTTGTAGTCGTCGTGATTCTTTTCAAACTCGGAAACAAGTTCATCGCAACCTATTCCTGTAGTAACTGCAAAACCGCCCCAATAATCTTCAATTCCGGTTTCTTTTGGGGCTACAAAGTCCGAAAGTGCATAATACGGTTCGCCTTGTGCTTTTTCTGATTGCTGACGAAGCGTATGAATTCGAGTTAAAATTTCTTTTCGGGAATCGTCGGTATAAAGCTCAATATCATCGCCGACAGAATTTGCGGCCCAAAAGCCGATAACTCCTTTTGCTTTCAGTAATTGTTTGTCTACAATTTGTTTCAGAAGATTTTGAGCATCGTCAAATAATTTTTTGGCTTCGATACCTACAACCTTATCCTCAAAAATTTTAGGATAGCTTCCGCGAAGTTCCCAAGTATGGAAAAAAGGTGTCCAATCGATATAATCCAACAAGTGCTCAAGCGGAAAATTATCAAATATTTTAGTCCCTAAAAAAGTTGGTTTAGGTGTAATAGAGCTGTTTAGATTAATCTGATATTTGCCGGAACGAGCTTCAATAATATTTTTAAAACGTTTGTCGGAACGTTTATTTAGATGTGCTTCTCTTGCTTTATCGTACTCTTCTCGGATGTTATTAATATAAGAACCGCGATTTTCACCGTTCATTAATGTGCTGCAAACCGTAACGCTTCTTGAAGCATCCAACACATGAACGGCAGGGCCGGAGTAATTAGGTGCAACCTTTACGGCGGCATGAATGCGAGAAGTTGTTGCTCCGCCGATAAGTAGCGGAATTGTAAATCCTTCACGCTCCATTTCTTTAGCAAAATGCACCATTTCGTCTAACGACGGAGTAATCAATCCGCTTAAACCGATGATGTCTACCTTTTCTTCTCGAGCACGGCGAATGATTTCGTGAGCCGGAACCATTACTCCCAAGTCGATAACTTCGAAGTTATTACAAGCCAGAACTACCCCCACAATATTTTTTCCTATGTCGTGAACGTCGCCTTTAACTGTAGCAAGCAATACCTTTCCCGCAGAACTAGACGATTGTCCGTCAGGGTTTTTGAGCTTCTCTTCTTCAATATAAGGTAAAAGGTAAGCAACAGCTTTCTTCATCACCCGGGCGGATTTTACCACCTGTGGAAGAAACATTTTTCCGGCCCCGAACAAATCTCCTACTATGTTCATCCCGGCCATTAAAGGACCTTCTATCACTTGCAGTGGTTTGTCGTACTTTTGACGAGCCTCTTCAACATCACTATCTAAATAATCTATAATTCCTTTTACAAGCGAATGGGATAAACGAAATTCAACAGTTGCCTTCCGCCACTCTTCATCTTTTACAGCTTCTTTGCCTTTTGCCTTAACGGTTTCGGCGAATTCTACCAGTCGTTCGGTAGCATCGTCACGTCGGTTCAGCAACACATCTTCTACTCTTTCTAATAATTCTTTAGGGATTTGTTCGTAAACCTCCAGCATTCCGGCATTTACAATTCCCATATCTAACCCTGCTTTTATAGCATGATACAGGAATGCCGAGTGCATCGCTTCACGTACGACATTGTTTCCCCGGAAGGAAAATGAAATATTAGAAACACCACCGCTAACTTTCGCGTAGTGCAGATTTTCTTTTATCCAACGAGTAGCGTTTATAAAATCAACAGCATAATTGTTGTGCTCTTCTAATCCGGTAGCAACAGTTAAAATATTCGGATCAAAAATGATATCTTGAGGAGGAAAACCTACTTCATTTACTAAAATATCATAGGACCGTTGACAGATTTCTTTTCGTCGTTCAAAACTATCAGCTTGACCATGCTCGTCAAAAGCCATCACAACAACTGCTGCGCCGTACTTTACTATTTTTGCTGCACTTTCTTTGAACTTTTCTTCACCTTCTTTAAGTGAAATCGAGTTTACAATTCCTTTGCCTTGCAAACACTTTAATCCGGCTTCTATAACGGTCCACTTTGACGAATCGACCATTATCGGAAGTTTGGAAATATCCGGTTCTGAAGCGATAAGATTTAAGAATTTAGTCATCGCTGCTTCCGAATCGAGCATCCCTTCATCCATATTCACGTCGATTACCTGAGCTCCGCCTTCAACTTGCTGCCTGGCAACAGAAAGGGCAGCGTCAAAATCGCCGCTCAAAATAAGCTTCGAAAACTTCGGGGAACCGGTAATATTGGTACGCTCACCGATATTTACAAAAATGCTTTCCGGCGTAATCGTTACCGGTTCTAATCCGCTTAAGCGTAAATAAGGTTCAACTTTCGGGATCCTGTGAGGAGAATATTTTGAAGCCTTTTCGGCAATACATTTAATATGCTCCGGAGTAGTGCCGCAGCAGCCGCCCACGATGTTGACAAAACCGTTAGCGATGAAATCTTCCAGCAAATGCGCAGTTTCGTGCGGTACCTCATCGTATTGCCCAAATTCATTCGGCAGGCCGGCATTTGGATAAGCTGAAATATAGCATCCTGCTTTTTGTGACAACTCCTCGATATGAGGACGCATTTCTTTAGCTCCCAAAGCACAGTTCAAACCAATACTTAAGAGGTTTGCATGACTGAGAGAATTCAAAAAAGCTTCTACCGTTTGTCCTGATAAAGTTCTTCCGCTCGCATCAGTGATGGTGCCGGAAATCATTATTTCGAGAGGCCTCACCCTAAATCCCTCTCCGGCAGAGAGGGACTTTTTTAGCTCTTCTTCGTATTCTTTAATAGCGAAAATCGCTGCTTTAGTAATCAACGTATCCGTTATAGTCTCCAATAATAGAACATCTGCACCGCCATCGACCAAGCCTTTTACTTGTTCGGAAAATGCTGCTTTTAATTCATCAAAAGAAACAGCACGATAACCGGGATCATTTACATCAGGAGACATAGATGCCATTTTTGTAGTCGGCCCCATTGCTCCGGCAACAAACTTCGGTTTACCCGGATTTTTGGCCATAAACTCGTCAGCTGCTTCCCTTGCAATACGTGCTCCTTCATAGCTCATTTCGTATGATAAGTCTTCCAATTGGTAATCCGCCATTGAAATCCGTTGCGTACTGAAAGTATTTGTTTCAATTATATCCGCTCCCGCCTCCAGATAAGCCAAGTGGATTTCCTTTATAACGTCGGGGCGAGTGATATTAAGAAGGTCATTATTGCCTTTTAAATCGCAAGCGTGGTTTTTAAACCGATCTCCGCGAAAATCTTCTTCCGTTAATTGATAGCGCTGAATCATAGTTCCCATTGCGCCGTCAATTACCAAAATTCGTTTTTCCAGTTCCTCTCTTATATTCATTTGCGAGTTTTATGTTATAAGTTTTATTTAGTAAGTATTAACGGGATAGGAATAAGTGTGTAGACTTAAAACTTATCATGTAGAACTTACAACTCTAACAGCTTATTTTCGAAAAGTCGGTTATTGTTTTTGACTTCACTTATCTTCTCCGCATTTCGGCGGATAGAATTTAGCACCTTGTCAGCACAGGTTGCTAAGACATCGTTGGGTCTATTCCCTCCGTCTTTCTCAATAAGCAATACAAAAATGCTGTTTTTTTCAGTAGGAATCAAGAATCGGTCAAACAAAAAAGCTCCCGCAGGAGCTTCCTGATTATTTCCTTCTGCCGAAAAGCCTCAGCAGAAATAAAAACATGTTTATGAAATCAAGATACAGGGTGAGTGCACCCATGAGTGCCGTTTTTTTCGAGGAAGCATCGCCGTACTCAATTCCTTCGGAAATTCGTTTCAGTTTTTGCACATCGTAAGCGGTGAGTCCCACGAAGACAGCTACTCCCACAAAACTGATTATATATCCCAATTGGTCGCTTCCAAGAAAAAAGTTAACGATAGAGGCAATAACTATTCCTACTAAAAGCATAATTAAAATAGAACCGAATTTTGTTAAATCCTGATTAGTAGTATATCCTGCTACCGCCATAACTCCAAATAGTAAAGAAGCTGTAATGAAACAACCTAAAACTGAGGAGGCGGTATAAGCAAGCAAAATAAAGCTTAAACTGATTCCGGTAACTGTAGCATAGGCAATAAACAAAAACGAAAGTGCCGAATAAGATAGCTTGTTAATACCGAAAGACATTATTAATACGAATGCGATGGGAGAAAACATTGCAACTTTACCCCAAAGAGTTGTACGGCCCGTATCGAAGTCGACTAATAATTTGATCAAGTTTTCGCTAGTTGCAAAAAAGTATGCTGCTGCTGCCGAAATGCTCAAGGCAATAAACATCCAGAGAAAGACATTAGACATAAACTTCTTTGAGTCTGTAGACTCAAGTTGAATTACGTTTTTGTAAGAATAATCAGGACTGTTACTTTCCATTTAAAAATATTTTAAGCAAAATAAGAATAAATTTTAATTCAACCTCTTAACCATTTGCTCTTCTACTTGCTTGAAAAACTGAATGGGCTTTAAGCCCCGCCAAGCTAATTGATCCAATTGGCCGCCGAAATTTATATAGTAGTCTATATGGCTATGTTTAAATTCGCCGATAACGTGGTCTCTAAAATTGATTCCGGCAATCCAACCCTCTTCTACATCCTGAAACCATTCTTCGTAATACAAATCATCGGACGAGTGAAAATTTAAAATGTTTTCGCCGATAAGGATAAATTTATTGATCCCCTGATCCAACATCAGTTCTAAAATTTCGCGTTTAAGAAGCATTATATCGTTATAAATCGCGTCATTCCATTCTCCGATAAATTCTATAATCGAGTATCCTCTATCATAGTCGACAAATAAAACTTTTAGGTATAAGGTTTGCGAACCAAACTCATCCCACTGCGGGTGGATATAAAAGTTGTATATCTTTTTATCGAACTCAAACTCGCTGTATTGGGTATCATAAAAAGGCGAGCGTTCATCTTCCGCAGCAACATAGTAGTCGCGCCACCTGTAAAATGGTTCTATCTCATGCATCTCCGGCTCCTTTTCAAATTAATAATTCTAATGCTTCAACAGGTTATAGGCTTCTACTGCTTTCCGCACATTTCCATTTTCATCCAATAGCTTTTGAGCTTGTTCTTGACTTGTCCCTGTTTCTCGCATAACCATATTTACTGCTCTGCCAACCAGCTTATTATTAGTTAACTGCATATCAAACATTTTATTACCCTTAATCCGGCCCAACCGAATCATAACGGCAGTGGTTATCATATTCAGTACTAACTTTTGAGCAGTTCCGGATTTCATCCTCGTAGAACCTGTGACGAACTCCGGGCCGACAACAACTTCTACCGGAAATTTCGATTCAGCAGCAACCGGACTACCGGTATTGCATACAATACATCCGGTAACCAGACCGGCTTTATTAGCCTTTTTTAAACCTCCGATTACATAAGGAGTAGTTCCGGAAGCCGCAATCCCTATCAAAACATCCTTAGGGGCGACAGTATATTCTTGTAAATCTTTCCAAGCTTGCTCAGTGTCGTCCTCGGCAAATTCCACAGCTTTTCTTATCGCTCCATCGCCTCCGGCTATAATACCGATTACCCAATCAAAGGGGACGCCGTATGTAGGCGGGCATTCTGAGGCATCAACAATCCCCAATCGCCCGCTTGTGCCGGCACCGATGTAGAACAATCTTCCGCCTGTCTTCATTTTCTCAATCGTAACTTCTATAAGCTTCTCAATCTGAGGAATGGCTTTTTCTACTGCAAAAGGTACAGTTTTATCTTCCTTGTTTATCCCGTGCAGCAGTTCGCTCACCGATTTTTTTTCTAAATCTTGATATCTCGAGTCCTGTTCTGTAATTCGCTCCATTTCGTGTTTTAGGTAAACTTCGCAATTAAATTCCGAAGGGAAAACCGATGTAGAGAAATTTTATAATTTAAAAATATGTTGCGGTCATATAAAGTGTTAAGTGTATTTTTATTGCGGTTTTAAGGAATGCGATCATCTACTGTTAAAAATCTTACTATAGCGTCTTTTTACGCTTTGGCTCTTATTTTGGGAATGATTTTGGGTCCCAAATTTTCTAAGGAAAATAATAGCACAAAAAACGGAAGTTTTATGCCTTTTTTCGGTGAAGGCCGGGTGGATAAAATTGATCGGGTTTTAAAAATAATCCAAGACAAGTATGTTGACCCGGTAAAAACCGATTCGCTTCAAAAGCTTGCGATATCAGAAATATTAAAACGACTCGACCCTCACTCTACTTATCTTGCCCCGAGTGAATCAAACTATTTAAATCAAGATCTGGAAGGTTCTTTTTACGGTATCGGAATTGAATACCATTTGGTTAATGACACAGTTTTGGTTACCGGCGTAACTATAGGAGGGCCTGCACAACAAGCTGGTATTAAAGCCGGAGACCGAATAGTAAAAATTGATAACAGACCTGTTTCAGGCAAAGGAATTGAGGAAGGCAGCTTTATCGATTTAGTGCGAGGCCGAGCAGGAACAAGGGTTAATTTGCTTACCGTTCCGGTCAACACTAGAACCCTAAAAACAGTTTCTGTTAAAAGAGATAAAATTATAATAAGCAGTATTGATGTAGCTTACATGCTTAACAAGCAAACGGGCTACATTCGGATAAGTCGTTTCGGTACAAATACTGATAAAGACTTTACGGGAGCTTTAAGCCGATTGCAAAAACACGGAATGCATAGTCTAGTGCTTGACCTTCGCAAAAACGGTGGGGGTTACTTAAATGCTGCGACTGCAATTGCAGATCAATTTCTTCCCGATAAAAAGCTGATTGTTTATACCAAAGGCTCACATGAACCTCGCACTGACTATTTTGCTACTAGTTCCGGCTTTTTCGAAAAAGGAAAGCTTGTAGTTTTAATTGATGAAAACACAGCCTCCGCAAGTGAAATTGTTGCCGGGGCAGTGCAAGATTTAGACCGAGGAATAATTATAGGACGGAGATCGTACGGAAAGGGTTTGGTGCAGGAGCAATTCAATTTCGGAGACGGTTCAAGTATGAATTTAACAGTAGCCAGATATTACACTCCTTCCGGACGATCAATTCAAAAGCCATACAAAAAAGGCAATTCAGCGTATTACCATGAATTGAACGAGCGCTATTTGAGCGGTGAGTTAAAATCGAACGGACATGTAAATGATACCGTATTCGATAAAAACAAGGCTTACAAAACTTCCGGAGGCAGATTGATGTATGCCGGTGGTGGGATTATGCCGGATATCTACGTCCCGATAGATACTACCGCTTATACCGATTTTTATTATGAGCTTAACGAAAAAGGCATCTTGGATGAGTTTCTATTCAAGGATCTGGTGAAAGGAAACGTTCAATCAAGTCCTGAAAAATTTATCGAAAGCTTTAACTTAAATGCGAAGCAGTATGACAAAATCGTCTCCCTTGCTTCTGCAGAAGGAATAAAAGCGGATCCGGAAACAATAGAGATTACAAAGGCGGTAATTAACACCGAACTTAAAGCTTTAATAGGTCGCTACTATTTTGGCAACGAGATGTTCTATAAGGTCCAAAATGCTTCCGACAAAGTAATCGCTCGATCGCTTGAAATATTAAAATAACTACTTAGTGTTTGGCAATTTTAAACTGTCAACTCCCTCACTGTCACTTACTGTTTCGTTAGGAGCTAAGGTATCTGCGGAAGTAGCAGCATTGAGCATAGAATCGGCAGCCTGATCTGCAGCAAGAGAATCTTGTCGGTCTTTATCTGTTGATGCATTATTATTACAAGCTGCAAGCATTGTGATTGAAAATATTAAAGCAATTAGCAATCTTTTCATCTTATTTTTGCCTAAAGAAAATTTGAACCGGTACTCCTGTAAAATCAAAATTCTCCCTCAATTTGTTTTCAATAAATCGCCGGTAAGGTTCTTTTATGTACTGCGGAAGATTACAGAAGAAGGCGAACATGGGCGATGAGGCATTTATTTGAGTTACATATTTAATTTTTACAAATTTCCCTTTCAAAGCAGGCGGAGGATAAAATTCAATAACGGGTAACATCACATCGTTAAGCTTTGATGTGGGTACTTTTTTGAATTTGTTTTCGTACACCTTAGATGCCGCTTCTAACGCTTTAAAAATTCTTTGCTTTTCAACTACTGATGTAAAAATTATGGGTATATCGGTAAACGGTGCCAGTCGTTCTCGTATTTCATCTTCAAATGCCTTGGCTGTTTTTTGATTTTTTTCAACCAAATCCCATTTGTTAACGAGTATGACAATTCCCTTTTTATTTTTTTCAGCCAAATGAAAAATGTTGATATCCTGCGACTCTATTCCTTCTACCGCATCAATCATCAGAATTACCACGTCAGCCTCTTCTAAAGCTTTTATAGTTCGCATTACCGAATAAAACTCGATATTTTCTTTAACCTTGGTTTTTTTACGCAAACCGGCAGTATCTATCAACATAAATTCGTGCCCGAATTGATTGTAATGAATGTGAATAGAATCTCGAGTTGTTCCGGCAATCGGTGTTACTATATTTCGCTCCTTACCTATTAATGCATTTATCAACGAAGACTTCCCCACGTTCGGCCGACCTACGATTGCATATTTGGGCAATTTACTATCATCTTCGGGCTGCTCTTGAAAGTGCTTAATCACTTCGTCTAACAGCTCCCCTGTGCCTGAACCGGTCATCGATGATAGTGGAAAGATTTCGCCTAAACCGAAGCTGTGGAAAACGTAAGTATCGTTTTGTCGCTGATTATTATCAACCTTATTTACTACTACAAATACAGGCTTCGAGCTTTTTCTTAAAACCTTGGCAATATCGTCGTCAAAATCGGTTATTCCGGTAGTTACATCAACCATAAAAAGAATAACGGACGCCTCTTCAATTGCAATCATTACCTGTTCACGAATAGCGGCCTCAAAAACATCTTCGGAATTAGCTACATAGCCACCGGTATCAATAACGGTAAAAGTTTTATCAGTCCACTCTGCTACGCCGTAATGCCTGTCGCGGGTTACACCGCTCATATCATCCACAATGGCTTTTCGACTTTCTGTTAAACGGTTATATAAAGTAGATTTGCCGACATTCGGCCTACCTACTATTGCTACTATGTTACTCATTTTAAATTATGATTGTTGATTTACGAGTTATGATTTCAACTCTTACTTTAATTACCGAATAGATACAAACACGATTTAAGGATAAGGGATAAACCGTAAATCAAAATCGTAGATATTTTATCCCTCATATCCGAAACTCTTCAAATAATTCTTCCGGTTGCGCCAATCTGCAATTACCTTAACAAATAACTCGAGAAAAATTTTTTTGTGAAGAAATTCTTCTGCGTCTTTTCTGGCGTAAGTACCCACTTTCTTCATCATTTCTCCACCCTTACCAATTAATATATTCTTCTGGGAATCGCGTTCCACAATAATTTCGGCACTTATTCTGATAATTTCGGGTTCGTCCTTAAAAGCAGTTATAATTACTTCGGTGCTATACGGAATTTCTTTTTCGTAAAGTTTAAATATCTTTTCTCTTATAATTTCAGAAATGAAAAAACGCTCGGTTCGGTCTGTTAGAGTTTCTTTGTCGTAGTAAGCAGGATGATCGGGCAGGTTGTCTAAAACAAATTGCATTACCGCCTCTACATTATGTTCTTTAAGGGCAGATACCGCAAAAACAACCTTCGGACTTAGTGTTTCTTCCCAATAAGTAATTTTTGCTTTTACGGCCTCTTCGCTTGATTTATCGATTTTATTTACAATTACCGCCACCGGCGATGCTACTTTCCTTATTTGCTCAACAACATCGCTTTCATCGTATCGCTCGTTAATATCGGTAACAAATAATACCAGATCCGCGTCTACAAGAGAACCCTTAACGACTTCCATCATTGATTCCTGCAGGCCGTAATGCGGTTTAATAACCCCGGGAGTGTCAGCAAAGATAATTTGACTGTTCTCGTCATTTACAATGCCGAGAATCCGATGTCTAGTGGTTTGCGCTTTCGGAGTTATTATAGACATTTTTTCTCCGACAAGAGCATTCATCAGAGTTGATTTTCCTGCGTTCGGTTTCCCTATTAAACTCACAAATCCGGCCTTATGCGACATGAAAAATTATTTTAAAAAATATTTGGACTGCAAAGAAACGAAATATATCTTTGCAGTCCAATTTAAAAGCAACTCAGCGTAACTTGAGAGCCCAAAATTGTTGAAAATGCGGGGTGGAGCAGTTGGTAGCTCGTCGGGCTCATAACCCGAAGGTCATCAGTTCGAGTCTGGTCCCCGCTACATTGAGGTTGAAGATTAAGTTCTTCAGCCTTTTTTAATTTTCAAGTCCTAAGCCCTTCATGGTTTTTTTTTTCTATTCCGCTAGCCAAACAAGATCTTCTACCTTGGCTAAACTTCAAACTTGGTAGAAAGACTTAAATTTTAAAAAGCCGTAGGAACAAAAGAGCGAACGATAAAATTTAGCCCCGGGGGTTTTTTACTAAAGAATTCGAAGAAAAAATAGAAGCGATGAAACACGAGAAGAAATTGAAATTCGCACCGGGAAGAGTTTTTGTTTGAGAAAAAAGAAAGCAACTAAGAAATAGTTTGTCGGGCTTTTATCTGTCGAGAGGCGGAAATCAGTTCAAATCCCGGCGCCACTACTTGAAAAGCTTTCTTGAAGAGGCCCATGTTTCACTAAATGAGTCTGTTTAGTCTGAGCAGGGGAACAAAATTATCCGATGCACTTAAATAGTTCCATCTTATTCCTCCTATTCTGCAGAATAATATTGGAGAAAGCCGAAGCGGAAATTAGAGAAGTAAGAAACCGCCTCGAATTGATTTACTGAAACGACTTCTTATCTTAATTTTATTGCCATATTATTTTGGTATCAATCCCGAACAGCCTTCCGCGGCAATAAGTTGCCTGACGCGTGCTATTTCTTGTTTATTTGCTTCAGGACAATCTTCGGCTTGGTTTAACAATTTCAGCATAAATTTCTTACTCGCTTCACAATATTCTGCGGTAGGGTTACTTTTATAGGTGTTTTCCAAGTCTTTAAGCTGTTGCAATTCGCTGCTAAAATCACAATCAGTTTTCTTTTCCTTTTTGCAACTGCTGCCCGCTAAAACGAATACTAAAAGCGATAAGATTAATTTATTCATATTCAGTTGCTTGATCGCAATTTGGTTTGCACCGCGGGTTTAAAACGGTAAATCGTCTTCGTCAGGAGCGGCACTAATATCAACTTGAGATGCATACTCAGGCTGTTGCTGTTCAGGTTGGGCTCCGCTTAAAACATTAAGTCGCCAAACCACTAAGGTATTAAAGTACGAAGTTTTACCACTTTTATCAGTCCAGGGGCGCCCGCGAAGATTAAAGAAAATCTCTACCTGATCTCCGGCTTTAACGTTGTCAAACAAGTTCACTTTATCCTGAAGAGCTTCAAATTTTATAAATTCGGGGTATTGCGGATTTTCCGCAAACTCTATAATTAATTCTCTCTTTTTAAATGTGTCTGTTACGTTTTGTACAGGCGATATTTCGTGTACTTTTCCCTTTATATCCATAATCGTTTATTAAATTACAAAGTCAAATCTGCCAATTTTAATTGATTAACTTCGCACAATAATATGGAAGTTTTCCACACCAAAAGCAAGATTATCATCACTTGCAACAACCGTTTAATGCCTTATTTGGCACAAGAAACAGAGAATTTAGGATATAAGCCGGTCCGTGTTTTCAGCACCGGAGTCGAGCTGGAAGGTACGGTAACAGATTGCATTCCGCTAAACTTAAATTTACGCTGCGCAAGTCAAATTTTATATTTAATAAAAAGTTTCGAAGCTGAAAATCCTGCCCGGTTATATAAAGAATTGCTGGAAATACCTTGGGAAGAATTGATTGATTTTGCCGGATATTTTTCGGTTACTTCTAACGTCAATAACGAGCACATCACTACGCCCTTATTTGCCAACTTGAAAGTTAAAGATGCAATAGTAGATCGTATTAAAGAGAAAAAAGGAATACGTCCGGATTCCGGACCCGAACAAAATAGGGCAGCAATACATTTATATTGGCAAGAAACCAAAGCTGAAATTTTTATTGATACATCAGGCGAAACTTTAGCCAAACACGGATACAGGAAGATCCCGGGAAAAGCACCGATGCTTGAAGCTTTGGCTGCTGCTACTATAATGGCAACCCGGTGGGATAGCCATAGCACTTTTGTTAATCCGATGTGCGGTTCCGGCACCTTAGCTATAGAAGCTGCTTTGTTGGCTACCAATCGCCGCCCCGGCCTTTTTAGAATGAACTATGCTTTCATGCACATTTTAGGATACGATGAGCAGATATTCTTCGCAGAAAGGCGTAAATTGAAAGATCAAGTAAACAAGCAAACGGCTTTAAAAATTATAGCTACCGACCTTTCTGAGGATGCTATTGATATTGCTCGCAAAAATGCGAAAACGGCAGGTGTAGACCAACTGATTGATTTTGAAGTATGCGACTTTGCCGAAACTCCTGTTCCGGAAGGCGGCGGCGTAGTAGTGTTTAACCCGGAATACGGAGAGCGTTTAGGTGTACACACTAAGCTTGAAGCCACATATAAAAGAATGGGCGATTTCATGAAGAAAGAATGTAAAAGTTATCACGGATATATTTTTACAGGAAACCCCGATTTGGCTAAGAAGATTGGCCTAAGAGCATCGAGAAGAATAGAATTTTACAACGGTAAATTGGACTGCAGATTATTGGAATACGAACTCTACGAAGGAACAAGACGGGAGGAACAGTCGTGATAAACGACGTTTGTTTGAGGATTTTACATCTTTGCACTGTTATACCTAACGTTATTCATGAAATTTCTTCGGAAGAGTTGGAACTGCGCCGGGGAACAGGTAAATGGTCGAAGAAGGAAATTTTAGGACATTTAATAGACTCTGCAGCCAACAATCACCAGCGATTTGTTAGGGCACAAGCAGAAGTTGAACCGGTTATAAGTTACGATCAAAATGAATGGGTGAAGGTTCAGCATTATCAACATGGAGATATTAAGCTTCTGATTAACCTTTGGGAATTCTACAATAGGCATATAGTTTACGTAATCTCTAATATCACCAACGAGAATCTTTTAAAAACATGCAGATTGAAATCGGGAGAAAGCCAAACTCTTTTGTTTTTAATTCAGGATTATCTAAAGCATTTGGAGCACCATTTAAAAGAGGTGGTTTCGGTGCCCGAAGGAGGTAGTCTACAAAGCCAACCCCAATTATAACTTAAAATTCTACTTTTGCAAATCGAAATTTTAGAAAATGCACAGAACACATACTTGCGGAGAATTAACTTTAAACGACCTGGGAAAACAAGTAACATTAAGCGGGTGGGTACAAAAATCACGCGACTTAGGGGGTATGACCTTCATAGATGTTCGCGATCGCTACGGAATTACTCAGCTTGTTTTTAATCCGGATGCTAATTCCGGTTTGTGTTCTCAGGCTCGGCAACTTAGTCGGGAGTATGTGATTAAAGTTGCCGGAACTGTAGTAGAGCGGACTAGTAAAAACCTGAAACTTCCTACGGGAGAAATTGAAATTAAAGTTGCATCACTCGAGATACTTAATTCTGCAAAACTACCTCCTTTTTTAATAGAAGATGAAACCGACGGAGGTGACGACCTTCGCCTGAAGTATCGATACTTAGACCTTCGCCGTAACCCCGTTCGAAATAATTTGGTTCTGCGTCACAAAATGGCGCAAGAAGTAAGAAAGTATTTAGACGAGTTAAATTTCATTGAAGTAGAAACTCCTGTTCTTATCAAATCAACTCCGGAAGGTGCTCGCGATTTTGTGGTTCCGAGTAGAATGAACCCGGGAGAGTTTTACGCGCTGCCTCAATCGCCGCAAACGTTTAAACAATTGTTGATGGTTTCCGGCTTTGACCGTTACTTCCAAATTGTAAAATGCTTTAGGGACGAAGATTTACGAGCGGATCGTCAACCGGAGTTTACGCAAATAGACTGTGAAATGTCATTCATTGAGCAGGAAGATATTTTAAACGTATTTGAAGGACTTATCCAACAAGTGTTTAAAAATGTAAAAGGATTTGATTTAGGCGAAGTTCCGCGGATGGACTATGCAGAAGCTATGCGTTTATACGGTTCTGATAAGCCGGATACCCGTTTCGGGATGAAGTTTGTAAACTTAACTCCAACCCTCTCCGATCGCGAGGAAGACCTAGTGCGAGGTTTTGGATTTCCGGTGTTTGATAACGCGGAATTAGTGGTAGGTATCAATGCAAAAGGCTGCGCCGCTTATACACGAAAGCAAATAGACGAATTAACCGATTTTGTAAAAAGGCCGCAAATTGGTGCAACCGGCTTGATTTACTACCGACATAACGACGACGGTTCCATAAAATCTTCAGTTGATAAATTTTACAATGAAGATCAATTAAAAAAATGGTCTGAAGTATTCGAATCAGATTCGGGAGATTTAGTGCTTATAATGGCCGGTCCCACAGAAAAAGTACGTAAGCAACTTAGCGAACTCCGCTTAGAAATGGGAAACAGATTAGGATTGCGTGATAAAAGTAAGTTTGCTCCGCTTTGGGTACTTGATTTCCCGTTGTTGGAGTGGGATGAAGAATCAGGACGTTATCATGCAATGCACCATCCTTTTACTTCTCCGAAACCTGAGGATATTGCTTTACTTGATTCCAAACCGGGAGAAGTTAGGGCCAATGCTTACGATATGGTAATTAACGGAACAGAGATAGGCGGAGGTTCAATCCGTATTCACGACCGGCAGTTGCAAGCTTTGATGTTTAAGCATTTGGGCTTCAGCCAAGAAGAGGCACAAAAGCAGTTTGGCTTTTTAATGGATGCATTTGAATTCGGCGCTCCGCCACATGGAGGAATTGCTTTCGGATTTGACCGTTTAGTTTCCATATTTGCCGGCTTAGATTCTATTCGCGACGTTATTGCATTTCCTAAAAACAACTCGGGCAGAGATGTCATGATTGATTCCCCCTCAACGATTGCTGATACACAGCTAAATGAGTTGAAGATTAAAACGACGGGATAAATTTTCGCTTATGATGAAATTATAAGCAACTCAAAAGACACGGTAGCAAAAAACTGAACGGCTATTCTTTAACCTGCTTCTTCAAGTGTTCCATAATGGATACCGGCTTTTTATTTTCGCCGAGGGCCACAAAGGTAAATTGGCCCTGTATCGCTAACTCGCGGTGTTCAGAATACATTTGTTCTATATAAATATCCACACTTACTTTAATACTTGTTCTCCCCACCGATTGTACCCGTGCAACAAGTTCGATTAAAGTGCCCGAAGGAATAGGTTTATTAAAGTCAATTTTATCGGATGATACAGTAACCATTGGCAATCGACAAAAACGCGTTGCGGCGATAAAGGCAGCATTGTCCATCATGTGCATGGCCACGCCCCCGTGTAAGGTATCGTAATGGTTGGTATCTGTTGCAAAAACAGGTTGAAAGGTATGTGTTTCCGATTTCGCTTTGCGTTCTTCTATGTCCATATTCAAAGATAGAAAGTCGAGAAGCAATTAGGTGAGATTGACGGGAAAGATTATTGACGGGCTTTTTTAGTGGCGTCGACCATTAGTTTGTAAAACTTTTCATGGAGATATGTATTATAAAACTCAAAAACTGCAATACCTTTTTCTCTGTTGATGACAGATATTTTGGACAACCGGGATGGGCTTGAAACACTTTTCGTATCAATTTGATAAGTTTTGGGATTTACTTGTTCCGCAACGATTATTAATGATACATCGTTTTCGCTACTAAACCAATACATCATATTCCCGGAAAATTTGATGAAGTAATTGCTTGAGCAAAAATCACAAGGAAAGTAAGTGTAGTAGTTGCCTTTGTATTTCTCTAAACTTATCCACTTTTGCGGTAATCCTTTAACTTTAATGTTCCGTGCGAATTCAACTTTGTATTTTACTTTCAGCGAATCGGTATAGTCTTTTAAATGTTTGTCAATAACATCCCGGGTTTCCAGCCTTTTATAGTAAGGCGAATTCTTGTCTTTATCTATATAAACAACGGCGTGGACTTCCCCTGTTTTAAGGCGCTTTTTATAAATAGTATCTTTTATCTGAGCATTTAAAACAACGGGTAAAGCAATTAAATATAAGACCAGTAAATATTTCATAAGAAGATTAGGATATACTAAAGATGGATATTATTTCAGCGTTTCCAAGTACTCATCCTTTAACTCGCCCAAGCATTTTGCACACAGGCATCCTTCGTAGTTTTCGCTAACGTACTGCATTTCATTTATCGACAATGGCACTTTCGAACATTGGCATTTTGTGTAGGAATTAGCCTTACATTCAATAATGGCTGTACAACGTTCGCAGGAAATTGTCTCGTGTTTAATCATTTAAAAAAAGCCGGAAAAGCAATATAGAAATTTCCTTTTCAGTGCAGAAACAGAATAGCAATTTAATATTGCCCGGTCGAAAGCAGGACAAGTGTACACGCTTCCATCGTTTCTATACCCTGTTCCCGAGCTTTAGCTTCAAGTTCCGGATTTTCGGCACCGGGATTAAAAATGATTCGCTTAGGATTTGTGTTGAGAATGTAATCATACAAAGAAGTTTGATTACGCGGACCTACATACATCGTAATCGTGTCTACATCTTCATGGATAATTTCCGGCTTTTCAATAGGAACTCCGGCTACTTCGCCTTCCTTTATTCCTACATTTATAATCTCATGACCGTGTTTTACCAGTTTATTTGAAGCGAGATAAGCATAGCGGCTTGAATTAGGTGTAGCACCAAGAATTAATGTACGTTTCATTCCAAATAGACTTTTAAACCGACTATTTGTTTGTTTCTATTTTCCGGAAGTTCATGCAGGTTAAAGAAGTACTAATTTATTAATTTAATTGCCGCTTCTGCGCAATTCATTCCGTCAATTGCTGCTGATACAATTCCGCCCGCATAGCCCGCTCCTTCTCCGCAGGGAAACAAGCCTTTTATTTGGGGATGTTGCAAAGTCTCTTTGTCTCGAGGAATCCTTACGGGTGATGATGTTCGCGATTCAACTCCTACTAAAACAGCTTCGTTAGTAAAATAACCTTTCATTTTTCTGCCAAAAAGCGGTAAAGCTTTTTTCAGCGATTGATAAACTAAATCCGGTAACACTTCTTTAAGCTCTGCGCTATTTAATCCCGGAAGGTAAGAGTTCTTGGGTAAATCTTGCGAGGTTCTTCCTTCAACAAAATCTGCCATACGTTGTGCCGGCGCAGCTAAATTTCCTCCGCCTGCTGTAAATGCTTTGTATTCGATCTCTTTTTGAAATTCTAAAAGCTTTAAAGGATTATCCATTGAACCTTTTACATCTTCCAAATTAATTTGCACTACCGTCCCGGAATTTGCATAGGGATTATTCCGCTTTGAAGGCGACCATCCGTTTACCACAATCTCGTTAAAGTCGGTTGAGCAAGGCGCTATTATACCGCCCGGACACATACAAAACGAGAAAACGCCTCTTCCGCCAACTTGTTCAACTAAGCTGTAATATGCCGGCGGCAAGTAGTCGCCACGCACATCGCATCCATATAGTACTTTATCAATTACTTCTTGTGGATGTTCTATTCGTACTCCCAGCGCAAAAGGTTTCGGTTCTAGTAAAATTTTTTGTTTCTCTAGCAAGTAATAGATATCTCTTGCAGAATGCCCGGTTGCTAAAATTAAAGCACCGGCATGAAAGATATTCTCGTTGCTTGTCTTTATCCCTTTCATGCTTCCGCCTTCAATAATAAGAACTGTTAATTTAGAATTGAAATGAATTTCGCCCCCGGCATTTAAAATGCTGTCTCGCATTGAAGTAATGATTTGCGGAAGCTTATTAGTCCCGATATGGGGGCGTGCATCAATTAAAATCTCTTCGGTAGCGCCATGGGCGACTAAAACCTTTAATACATAATTTACATCACCGCGTTTGTTTGAGCGAGTGTAGAGCTTACCGTCTGAGTATGTTCCGGCACCGCCTTCGCCAAAGCAATAGTTAGATTCGGGATCGATAAGCCCATGTTTATTTATTGCCGCCAAATCGCGACGTCGTTGTTTTACATTTTTGCCGCGTTCAATAATTATCGGTTTTAAGCCTAATTCTATACAGCGCAGAGCCGCAAATAACCCGGCAGGACCGGCGCCGATTATCAGAACCGATTTTTTGTCTGTTACAGAAGGAAAATTTAGATTAAAGATTTCCGGAACCGGTTCTTCTTCTATAAAAACTAACACCTTTACACGATAAACAACTTGCTTTCCGCGAGCGTCGATAGAGCGTTTTAATAGTTTTACATGAGTAATTTTTCGGGTGGAAATTTTAAGCGATGTTGCGGCTTTTTTTCCTAATACGGTTTCGTCGTTTACTTCTTCGGGAAGTAAAACTAATTCAATTTCCTTTGTCATACTTGCCGGGTTTTTATCCCGGAAGCACAAAGTTAAGAAATAACGGATTGAAGAATAATAAAGTTGAATGGAGTGCGTCCTTAACTTCTACATCACCAAAATCTTATACAGCATCTCGGCAACAAATTTATTTCCCGCAGGCGTTAAATGAACACCGTCGCCGGTAAGGATGCCTTTTTCTTTGTTCTCGGGATTATTTTTTAACAGGTAATCATGAAAGGCTTTGCGGAAATCGACAACTTGCGCATTATTGTTTTTTGCGATATTTCTTATGATGTCCGAGTACTTATTTAAGTCGCCGTCGAGTTCATTGCTGTAATCTATTTTTTCGCCCACTGCTGCCGGAGTGCAAACTACTACTTTAATATTTTGAGACTGAAGTTTCTTAATTAACTTGATGTAAAAGCCTTCAAACTTGTCGGCATCAGTTCCTGTTTGATACGTTCGCTTGTGCCATACATCATTTACACCAACCCAAATAACAACCACATCAGGCTTTTTTGCCAAAACGTCTTCTTCGTATCGTAAGTACAAATCGTAAATTTTATTTCCGCCGACTCCTGCTCCGAAAAGTTCATAATTTTTGTCTTTGCCTTTTTCTTTCAGCATATTTTGCATCACTGTTATATAGCCATCGGGGCTTACGCCGGCCTGAGTTATTGAATCGCCGAAGAACACCACTCGAAGAGGTTTATTATCGCGAAAGCTTGAAAAAAAAATCATAAAACCAAGTAAATACGAAATCCGTTTCATCTAATTAAAGTTTCTAAAGAGAACTTAAAGTTAGATGATTAAATTTTTTAAATCATAATATCTGACATTTTGTTATTAAAATCGTGTAACTGTAACATAGGCACAGTAATTGAACTCTAACGTATAATTAAATTTATTTAACCCTAATCATGAAAAGAAAATTTCAAATAATTCTGGTAGCAATTTTTGCTTCAATATCTTTAAGTTCTTGCGGTTACAACACACTTGTTAATTTAGATGAGCAGGTACAGGGACAGTGGGGACAAGTTCAAAACGTTTATCAACGCCGTGCTGATTTGATTCCGAATTTGGTGAATACCGTTAAAGGAGCCGCTAATTTCGAAAAGGAAACACTTACTGCAGTAATCGAAGCACGTGCTAAAGCCACTCAAATCCGTGTAGATGCAAACTCTTTAACCCCTGAAAATATAAAGAGATTTCAAGATACTCAAGGTCAATTATCTCAGGCCTTGGGAAAATTAATGTCGATAGTAGAAAACTATCCGGATTTGAAATCTAATCAGAACTTTTTAGGCTTGCAAGCGCAGTTGGAAGGTACCGAAAACAGAATTACGGTTGAACGTCAACGATTTAACGAGGTAACTACGCAATACAATTCAACTTTGCGCCGCTTCCCGAATAACTTAACAGCCGGCTGGTTCGGTTTCGAAAAGAAAGGTTATTTTGCCGCTGAAGCAGGTTCTGAAAAAGCACCTAAAGTGCAATTCTAATGAAGTTTAGCGAAGACGAAGAAAAGCAAATTCAAGCGGCAGTAGCATCTGCCGAAAAAGCTACATCAGGCGAAATCAGAATATGTATTGAAAAAACCTGTTCGGCCGACGTGCTCGACCGTGCTGCTAAATATTTTCATAAGTTAGGTATGGATAAAACAGCACTTCGAAACGGAGTGCTAATTTATATCGCAACTGAAGATCACAAGTTTGCCATAATCGGCGATGCCGGCATTAATAAAGTGGTGCCTGAAAACTTCTGGGACGCAACTAAAGATGAGATGCGGGCAGAATTTAAGCTCGGCAACTTTGCCGGTGGAATTATTATCGGCGTAAGGCTGGCAGCCGAGCAGTTGAAAACATATTTTCCAAGCTTAGATAACGACAAAAACGAGCTTTCGGACGACATAGCCTATATGGACGGACAATAATTAATAAAAACTCAGTGCTTAAAAACTTTCAATATCTCTTATTATTCTTTTGTGCAGTTGTTGCTTTTAATGCCGAAGCTCAAAAGCTTCCGGAAAAGCCGACGACTTTAGTAAACGATTATACAAATACACTTACTGAAGAGCAAAAATCAGTTTTAGAGCGCAAGTTGGTAGCTTTTGATGATTCTACTTCTACGCAAATTGCGGTGGTTTTAATTAATTCGTTAGAGGGTTATGACGCTGCTGATTTCGCGAGTCGCTTGGGCCAAAAGTGGGGAGTAGGGCGAGCTAAAAAGGATAACGGTATAATACTGTTGGCCTCATTGGGCGACAGGAAAGTAACGATTCAAACCGGTTACGGCGTTGAAGGCGCCTTGCCGGATATTATAGCAAAACAAATCATCGACAACCGGATTAAGCCCAATTTCAAACAGGGTAATTATTTTGAAGGGCTGGATGCCGGAACCAATGCCATTATTTCGTACACAAAAGGCGAGTACAAAAACGAAAATCCTCGGCAAGCCCAAAAAGAAGGCAAGAAAATCCCTTTCGGTTTGATCGTTATCGGTATTATCGCCGCCCTATTTTTATTTAGAAAAGGCGGCGGTGGTGGCGGCGGACGTGTAATAGGAAGCCGTGGAGGATCAAACTTACTTTGGTGGACATTGCTTTCGGGAATGGGTAGCGGCGGACGAAGTAGCGGCGGTGGCTTCGGCGGTTTCGGCGGCGGTGGTGGAGGCGGCGGCTTCGGCGGCTTTGGTGGAGGTGGGTTCGGCGGCGGCGGGGCAAGCGGAGATTGGTAGGTTGGATTGACGAGCATGCAAAGCCAAATACGGTCGACTGTTTAACGCATCCGAACCGAAATAATAAATAATTATAACTTAACAGCAGTATCAAAAGTCCTCCCTACTGGGGAGGATTTAGGTGGGGCTCTATAACTCTTAAATGATACGCAAAGATTTTCTTATGGCCGCGATACAGAAGCTGGCTCAGGTTTTAGCGAAGGTATTAAAGTTAAAAAGCCAAGGTGATGTAGATGAAGCACTTCAACTTTCTCAGAATACTTTAAAGGACGTTTTCGCACTTGATCCGGCAATAATTCAAGATCTATCGGTAGAAGACTTTGACCGGGATATCAAAAGCAAGAACTATGAAACTGAAAAACTCGACTTGCTTGCTCAATTTCTGTTTGAAAGCGTTTATCCATTCAATACAATTCCGGATACACACACCGTTTTGCATAAGGTTTTGGTGATCTATAACATTTTGGAGCGGGAGCATCATACCCTGTCAATGGAAAATTTCAGTCGTCGCGAAATGATTGATAATTTTTTGAATACCGAGCAGTATGAGTGATGATTTGAAATGGGAGAAGCTCGACTCGAAATATTTGGTTAGAGAGCAATGGGCAACCTTACGGGTTGATACTTGCAAAATGCCCGACGGAACTCTTATTGACGATTATTACGTTCTCGAGTATCCCGATTGGGTCAATGCCCTTGCTTTTACAGCAGATAATCAAGCAATACTAATTCGACAATATCGACATGCATCAGGCGAAGTTATTTTAGAACTTCCCGGAGGATGTATCGATTCGGGGGAAACGCCGGAAGAAGCAATAAAACGAGAGCTTTCCGAAGAAACGGGTTACGAGTTCGATTGCATTGAACTTACTTCAACACTTTACGCTAATCCGTCAACTGCAGGCAATAAAACCTTTTCTTACATAGCTCGAGGTGGAAAGAAAGTCCGCGAGCAGCATTTGGACGGCCGCGAGCAAATTTTGGTTGAAACAGTTTCCGTTGACGAATTAAAGGAGCTTTTGTATCAAAATCATTTCGGGCAGGCATTGCATGTTAGTGCTGTTTTCTATGGGTTGAAGAAGTTGGGGATGTTATAACACTTTACAATCTTCGTTCCTTAATTTTATTTAACTCGTCTCGAAATTTATCCGATTCCTGTTGTTGTTTCTTAGCTTCCTTAATAGCTTTCATTTGCGTTATTTCAGCTCCCGCAAAGTCCTCCAATCCATAAAGCAGATGAGCCAATGTATCGTAATATTCCGGTTTTTGATAGAAGTCAAGCGAACGCTTGCTCCACTCAGCAGCTTTATTCAGGTAATTTCTATTGTTTTTACCATACAAATAGAAGTCCCAAGCGGCGTTATTTAATTCATCAGGCACAGTGTTGGGATGAGCGTTCGCACCCGCTAAAAGGAGTCTGCCCTTATCTGCGGTATCGGTAGGGATATTTCTTGTCAATAATAGCATAGCTTTCTTTTCCATATTCTTTAAGTTCGGCGAAAGCTTTTTTATGGAATCTGCGCTCAGGTTCATGTAGAAATTGTAAATAAACAGATCTAAGGTTTTAAGGAAATTAGCGGTGTCTTTTACTTCTCTATAATATTCGATGATGTTAGACTGATACGCCATTTCGGCCCTTCTAAAATTCCCTCCCCAAGTTGATCCGGCAAAACCTGCTCCGTTTTTCGCGATGTCCAAGCTTTTTTTCTCAACTGCCGCCAGTTTAGTATTATGAATTATCTTATTGTTTATTTCATATCTTTTTTGCTCGGGAAGGGTTTTGAAAATACAGTCGGTTAACTTGGGTGACATTTGTTTATGCACTCTACCATACGCCACAGGTCCCGCATTTAACAGAAAAGCTACCATTTCGAAATTTTCGAAATCGCCTAAAGTTAACTGAAAAGCATAGTCATCTATTAGTTTGTAATTGTCTATTAAGCCAAGTTTCATTCTTTCACTAATGTATTCTCCTAAAAACTCTCTAGACCTATTACCGTTTGCGTAAGACTCATTATACCAACTCAACGTTTTCCCGCTTTCCTTTTTGTCGAGAGCCGCTTTCGCATCTTCGATGTATCGTTCGCCCGATAACGCCAACCCCGCTGAACTATTCAGGAGATTTCCCTTCTCGTCTAAATAGAGGTATGCGGGGAATTTAATTACAAAATATTTTTTAACAAGTTCATTAAACTCGGCAGTATTGCATTCCGGCCTATAGTTTATAAAATTGCTATTGAAAAATGTGGCAGCTTTCTTGTCTGATTCTAATTTAACGACACGAGGAAATGTGGAAGAATTATCGGAGTTAAGTAGAATGAAAATCGCCTTTTTCTCAGCCTCAGCAATTTTCAATAGAGCCGGCAGGGAGTCCGCAGGAAATTTGATAGTCTGCGCTTGAGACAAAGTTGCTAAAAGAGCCGACAGGCAAGCAATAAGAATTAACTTCATGAATAAATTAGGATAGCTTGTTTTGCGTATTTACTACTCAAAAAAAGTGTTTAAGCATAGGTTAAGGATTTGAATCCAAGATATAGAAATTCCTCGAAACAAAAAACCCGAGAAAGGCGGCCTTCTCGGGTTTCCCAAATTCTTGTTTCTTCAATTAACTCATCTTCAATTTCTTCTGAATATCGGCAACGTAGGCTTTAAATTTCTTATCGGTATCAATTAAATCTTCTACTGTTTGGCAGGCATAAATAACAGTGGAATGGTCTCTTCCTCCAAAAAATGCACCGATAGATTTAAGAGAGGTTTTGGTATGGCTTTTAGCCAAATACATTGAGATTTGCCTGGCTTGAACTATTTCGCGTTTACGTGTTTGAGACTTTACCATTTCTATCGGAACTTCAAAGTACTCGCATACCAACTTTTGAATGTATTCCATCGAAATCTCCCGTGAAGTATTCTTAACAAAATTCTTCAACATTGATTTGGCTAAACCCAGATCAATCTCCTTTTTGTTGAGAGTAGATTGAGCAAGCAAAGAAACCATTGCGCCTTCGAGTTCCCGTACATTGTTATCGATGTTGTGAGCAACATATTCAATAACCTCGCCCGGAAGTTCAATACCGTCAGAATACATTTTCTTTTTCAAAATAGCCATGCGAGTTTCCAAATCCGGTACTTGTAAATCGGCTGAAAGGCCCCATTTAAAGCGGCTAAGTAAACGTTCTTCGAGTCCGGCTAAATCCTTCGGTGCCTTATCTGATGTTACAATTAATTGCTTGCCTGATTGGTGAAGATGATTAAAAATATGGAAGAAAATATCTTGTGTTTTCTCTTTACCTGCAAAGTTATGAACGTCGTCCATAATCAGAATATCCATTGCTTGATAAAAATTAACAAAATCGTTTATGTTGTTATTTTTTAGGGCATCAACAAACTGTTGGGTAAACTTTTCGCACGAAACATACAAAACAAGTTTATCCGGGAGAGCCCTTTTTATTTCGTTACCTATTGCTTGAACCAAATGTGTTTTGCCTAAACCCACGCCTCCATAAACCATTAATGGATTAAAAGAAGTTCCTCCCGGTTTTCCTGCAACTGCATAACCGGCAGAGCGAGCTAAGCGGTTACAATCTCCTTCAACGAAATTATCGAAGCAATAATTCGGGTTTAACTGCGGGTCAACCTGCAGTTTCTTTAGTCCCGGAATTACAAAAGGATTTTTTATGTCTCTATTCAATGCTATAGGCATAGGTATCGATTGATTTTTCCCTTCTGCACCGTTACCGCTCGAAGGCATGTTTGTGGTAAACGGTTTGTTGTTAGAAGATTTTTCAACCACTATGTTGTATTCCAGGCGTCCTTCTTCGCCCAACTGCTTTTTTACAGTCTTACGTAAAAGGCCTACATAATGTTCCTCAAGCCACTCGTAGAAAAATAAGCTTGGCACTTGTATGGTAAGTACGTTCCCTTCCAAACGCAAAGCCTTTATAGGCTCGAACCAGGTTTTGAAACTCTGGGCCGGGATGTTGTCCTTTATTATTTGGAGGCAATTATTCCATACGCTCGTGCTCGTTTTTTCCATAGAGTTTATTTCCTAATAATTTGATTTACAACAGATGAAGATTAAAATCTTAATCCCCTTTCGGAACACCGAAGTTTCAAAAAAAAAGTTATTAAAAAAAGTTAAAAATAGAAAATAGACGTAAAGTTCTCACGGGCAACTAAATATTCTGTTTTCCTGTTGTAAAGCTGTAAGTAAACCATCATAATCTACATACTTTTAATCGCCTCACTGAAAGGAGAGTTACTCCGGGCCAAAACTTTTTTAAAACAATTTTCTTCCTGATTTGTACGGCGTCTTTTTTTTTTTCTAAAAAAACCTTTGCAATTCATTTTTAACAAGCCCGATCCCTGCATCATAAGGGTTAACCTCGAGCTTAGAAAGATGAGTAAGAATTGCCTTGCTAAGTTCTACTGACGAAGTTTCAGGCGGCAAACCGTCTGCTCCATTTTTTATTAAACTTATTGTATCTTCTTTAAGTCGCTTAACAACTTGCCATGCTTGATCACTTAAATAAATTTGCTGAGTAATATTATGCTGGTACTCTGCTCGTATATCCGCAAGTACTTGGTTTTGCAATTCTCTTGCTGTTGTTCCAGGCACATGCAGTCGGATTAAAATGTTTGCCGGATTTATTCTTTCTATAAAGATTACTATTCGTTCGTAAGCCTGAAGTTGTAAAGGCAGTGTTTGCTTTAATTGTTCTTTCTTAACCTCCAACAACTCCCTCCGGTTAGAGTTGCTCAAATGCTCTCTAATGAAAAACCACGCGACAAAGAAAACGGTGAGGCCGGCGAAAGTCAATTTTAAAAAGTCTAAAAAAAATGTCAAATAATCCATTGAGATACGTTTATAAATACAGGGTCAAAATACCGTTTGCAGAACAAATTTGAGCAATATAACTATATCTTTGTATAGTAAAATGAAGTTTTAAGTATGGAGACAAGTACAATTTCAGCCCCCGTTACTTTTTCAGAAGGCGCACTTAAAGAAGTAAAAAAACTTAGAGAGCAACAAGAGTTTACAGACGACTTTGGATTGCGCATAGGTGTTGAAGGCGGCGGTTGTGCGGGCATGAATTATATTTTGGGTTTCGACCAAAAGAAGGAAGGCGATCAGGAGTTTGACATAAGCGGCGTGAGAGTGTTTATGCACAAAGCCCACGGGTTATACTTGGCAGGAATGGAAATAGACTATCAAAACGGGTTAAACGCTCGGGGATTTACTTTTAACAATCCAAACGCGGCAAGCACTTGCGGATGCGGCACAAGCTTTTCCGTATAAAACATTTCTTAAAAACGTAACAATTATATAAATCCTGCTGTCTTAACACTGCAGGATTTTTTTATTACCGTATGGCCCACCGAGTAAGCAATAAAGAAATAATTAAAGTTGCCTTACAATCTATCAGCAGCAATAAACTGCGCACATTTCTTACGGCTTTAATCATTGCCATAGGCTTAACCGCCTTAGTAGGCATTTTAACTTCCATAGACGCAATTAAAGGCTCCTTGAATAATACCTTTTCGAGTATGGGAGCTAATTCTTTTACCATACGTAACCGAGGAACGGGCATACGTATAGGCGGAGAAGGGAGAAGGGCTAAACGATATAAGCCCATTAACTTCATTGAAGCGGTTACTTTTAAAAGCAGGTTTTCGTTTCCGGCTTTGGTTTCGGTGAATGTGTTTGCCAGCTATGCGGGAGTTGTAAAAGTGGGAAATGATAAAACGAATCCCAACATCTCGGTTCTAGGCGCAGATGCCGAGTACACTTTAACCGGAGGATATAAACTTGCAGCCGGAAGAAATTTTTCGCAAGGCGAACTGGAGTTCGCGGCTAATTCAGTGATGATCGGCAACGAGATAAAAACGCGTCTGTTCCCTAATACAGATCCCATTGATAAGTTCATCACCATTGGCAGTAATCGTTTTAAGATTATAGGTTTGTTTGCCGAAAAGGGCTCAAGCGTGGGGTTTGGCGGAGATAAGGTTTGTGTTATTCCCTTGCTTAAGGCAAAACAAATTTCAAATATATCCAATCCATCTTATACTATATCAGTAATGACTGATGATCCGCAGCGAACCGATGCGGCAGCAGGTGAAGCAACTGCTCTGTTTAGAAAGATTCGAGGACTATCTGCCGGAAGAGAAGATAATTTTGAAATTACTAAAAGCGATGCTATTGCTCAAACCCTGTTGGAGAACTTGAAATATATCACATTGGCAGCAATCGTAATTGGCGTGATTACTATTGTAGGCGCCTCTATCGGCCTCATGAATATAATGTTAGTCTCGGTTACAGAGCGTACTCGTGAAATCGGAATTCGAAAGGCAATAGGTGCTACTCCTTTTATTATCCGTCGGCAATTTCTGTTAGAAGCTGTTATTATTTGCCTTATCGGCGGATTTTCAGGTATTCTGTTGGGAATATTAATCGGCAATCTTATTGCTCTTAAATTGGGAGCCGGTTTTATGATTCCTTGGGGGTGGATGGCTCTAGGTAGCGGAATTTGTATTTTAGTGGGAATAGTAGCCGGCTTTTACCCGGCGGCAAAAGCATCTCGTTTAGATCCGGTAGAGGCACTTCGATACGAATAATTACCTGCAACCAACATTAATCATACAATAGAATATTCTGTAATTGATAATCTTTGACCAGCCTTTCTACGTACGGAAAGGTTAAAGCATCTCTAAGCGCTGAAGCATGCTTATCGTGATGCATGTCGCTTCCGATAAAGTCAATCAAATATTTGTCTACAAGTTCTTCGGCTGTTTTTTGAGTGGGTTTGCCGTAATATCCTGTTAAGGATATGGTGTTGAGTTGCAGGTAACAGCCCGTTTCTTTTATCTTTTGAAAATTTTCAATTGATCCGGCGAAGAATGGATAGCGCTCAGGATGGGCAAGAACCGGTTTATAACCTTTGTCTTGCATCTTCTTAATAATATCGAAAAACGAAGCCGGGCAGTTAACAAACGAGATTTCAAATAAAAGAAAATCGTTACCGAGAGTAAGCACTTCCTTTTTTTCGACTTTAGCTTCCAGCGTTTCGTCTAAATAATATTCTGCCGCAGCATTAATCTCAATATTGATATTTTGCTTCGCAAGTTCTTCTCTCATTATATCTAAACCTTTATTTATAATTTCGGGTGTGTTGCGATAGAAGTCGGCCATTATATGCGGGGTAGTAATTATCTTTTCGAAACCCAGACTTTTAAGTTGTAATATAAGATCAATGGAATCTTCCAAGCTTTGCGAGCCGTCGTCAATTGCCGGAATCAGATGGGAATGCAGGTCAACTTTTATTGATGAAAAATCAAAATCAGGGGTTTTCTTCTGTTTCTTTTTAAACAGGTCAAAAAGCATTAGCGGTCTTGGTATTGTTCACGATAGTATGATTGATAATGGCCCGAAGTTACATCATTAAGCCACTCTTCGTTTCGCAAATACCATTCCACTGTTTTTTCTAATCCTTCTTCGAATTGTAAGCTTGGTTTCCAGCCTAATTCCTTTTGAAGTTTAGACGAATCGATAGCATAACGTAGGTCGTGACCTGCTCGGTCAGTTACAAAGGTTACCAGCTTTTCTGATGTTCCCGCTTCGCGTCCTAGTTTTTCATCCATTATTCTACATAAAAGGCGGATAAGATCAATATTTTTCCATTCATTATGCCCGCCAATGTTATAGGTAGAGCCCGAGTCGGCGGTATGAAAAATTACATCAATTGCTCTTGCATGATCTTCAACCCAAAGCCAATCCCTAATATTTTCGCCTTTTCCGTAAACGGGAACAGGTTTATTATTCTTGATATTATTTATCGCTAAGGGAATTAATTTTTCGGGGAAGTGATAAGAGCCGTAATTGTTAGAACAATTTGAAATAACGGCATTTAAACCATATGTATCGCAATAGGCACGAACAAAATGATCTGAACTTGCTTTGGAAGCTGAATACGGACTATGCGGATCGTAGGCGGTTTCTTCGGTAAACATACCTGTTTCGCCTAATGTTCCGTAAACCTCATCTGTAGAAACGTGATAGAAGCGGTTCGTAGAAAAATTGTCTTTCCAATATTTTTTCGCTCCGTTCAGCAGGTTTACGGTACCTACTACATTCGTCATTACAAAATCAAGCGGACTAGTAATGGATCTGTCTACATGAGATTCAGCCGCCAAATGTATTACGTGGTCAAATTGCTCCTCAGAAAACAGTGTATCGATAAAGCCGGCATCCACAATATCGCCCTTTACAAACCTGTAATTAGGCAAGTGTTCAATGTCTTTAAGATTTGCGAGGTTTCCGGCATAAGTGAGTTTATCTAGATTAACGATTTGATAATCCGGATAATTAGTTACAAAACGCCGTACAACATGCGATCCTATAAATCCGGCACCACCGGTGATGAGAATTTTTTTCATAATGGACCTATCAGCTATGAGCTATCAGCTGATAGCTCATAGCTTTTTCTAAAACGGATTTTCTTTTATATAATTTTCCCAAGCCCAAGCAGACCGCATCATTTCGGTAACATCAAGCTCAGCTTTCCAACCCAATTCCTTTTCTGCCTTGGCTACATCGCCCCAAACTTTTTCTATGTCTCCGGCTCTTCGGTCTCCAATTTGGTAACGCAGCTTTACACCTGTAGCCTGCTCAAAAGCATTTATTACCTCTAGGACCGAAGAACCTTTTCCGGTTCCTATATTAAATACATCATATTTGGCTTGCTGCTTTTCATCCATGTGCTTGATAGCAGCAACGTGTGCTTTTGCAAGATCAACTACATGAATATAATCTCTTATACAACTGCCGTCAGATGTATCGTAGTCATTTCCGTAAACGGTAATAGGGCCGCGTAAGCCGATAGCACTCTGAGTGATAAACGGAACAAGGTTTTGAGGAACTCCAAGAGGCAACTCTCCAATCAACGCTGAAGAGTGAGCGCCGACAGGATTAAAATAGCGTAAGGAGATTATCCTATAGTTTTCATTAACCTTTGCCACATCCTGCAAAATTTCTTCGGCTATTTGTTTTGTATTGCCATATGGCGACTCTGCCTTTTTTACCTGAGCAGTTTCTGTAACCGGCAAAACATCGGGCTGTCCGTAAACTGTACAGCTTGAAGAAAATACAAAATTTACTTCCCTACCGGCAAAAGCATCAAGTAGATTAATAAGTGAGTAAAAATTATTCTTATAATATTTTAGCGGTAGCTCAACCGATTCTCCGACAGCTTTTGAAGCTGCAAAATGAATAACCCCTGCTATTTGGGATTCAGCTTTTACAAATTCGGTTGTTATCGCCTGATCACACAAATCAAACTGATGAACCTCCGGTCTCACACCGGTTATTCTTTCAAGCTGATCTAAAATTTTAATATTTGAATTGCTAAGATTATCAACAATAACAGGGATGAAGCCTGCCGATATTAATTCAACAACAGTATGCGAACCGATAAATCCTGTTCCGCCCGTTACAAGTATTTTTTTACTCATAGTTAGCGAGAGTATTTTTTAAAATCTTTGTGCTCAACTTTATCTATAACTTCTTGAGGTAAAGATTTGAAATATTCATAGGTTATTTTAAGCCCTTCAGCTCTTGAAACTTTGGGTTCCCAGCCTAAAATTTCTCTGGCCTTGGTGATATCCGGCCTGCGTTGTTTAGGATCGTCGGTAGGTAGGGGTTGGGTGATTAATTTTTGTTTTGTACCTGTTAATTTTATAATCTCTTCGCCGAACTCTTTAATAGTGATCTCGTCGGGGTTTCCGATATTAACAGGAGAAGTATAATCAGAGAACAATAATCGATAAATTCCTTCAATCAGATCTTCGACATAGCAAAAAGAACGTGTCTGCGATCCGTCTCCAAAAACTGTTAAATCTTCGCCTCGTATGGCCTGCCCGATAAACGCAGGTAAAACTCGTCCGTCATTGAGTCGCATCCGGGGGCCGTAAGTGTTGAAAATTCTAACGATGCGGGTTTCAACTCCGTGAAAGGTATGGTAAGCCATTGTAATGGCTTCTTGAAAACGCTTAGCTTCATCGTAAACTCCTCTTGGTCCTACAGGATTTACATTCCCCCAATACTCCTCGGGTTGAGGGTTTACACTCGGGTCCCCATAAACTTCAGAAGTTGAAGCAACTAAAATTCTTGCGTGCTTTTCACGAGCCAACCCTAACAAGTTATGCGTTCCTAATGAGCCTACTTTCAAGGTTTGAATCGGGATCTTCAGGTAATCTATAGGGCTTGCCGGGGAAGCAAAGTGAAGTATATAGTCCAACTGTCCGGGAACGTGTACAAAGTTTGATACATCATTATGATAAAACTCAAAATTCGGCAGCTTAAAGAGATGTTCAATATTTCTAAGGTCTCCGGTTATTAAGTTGTCCATCGCGACCACATCAAACCCCTCTTTGATGAACCTATCACAAAGATGAGAACCTAGAAAACCGGCAGCACCGGTAATGAGTACACGTTTTTTTTCAGCCATTATGCTTCTATAATTTTTCTTCCGATACTGTTGTAATAGTAACCACAATCTATCATTTTTTGTAGATCGTATAAATTGCGTCCGTCAAAAATAACCTTTGATTTTAAAGATTTTTCGATTTTTTCGAAATCAGGAGTACGGAATAGTGACCATTCGGTTACAATGATCAAGGCATCGGCATTTTGAAGTGCTACATAAGGGTCGGCAGCATATTCAATAATATCACCTTTAATTTTTTTAACGTTTTCTATTGCTTCAGGATCGTAAGCAACAACATGTGCTCCTTCTTTAACTAATTCATCAATTATATAAAGAGCCGGCGCTTCGCGGATATCATCGGTTTCAGGCTTAAAAGCCAATCCCCACAGGGCAAATTTCTTGCCTTTAAGATCGCCGTTATAATATTTACGCATTTTGGCAACAATAACCGTTTTTTGATTCTCGTTAACTTCCATCACTGACTTCAAAATTTTGAAATCGTATTTCGCTTCATCGGCCGATTTCGCTAAAGCTTGAACATCTTTAGGAAAGCAACTTCCTCCGTATCCTACACCCGGGAATAGAAAGCGTTTTCCTATGCGGCTATCCGCTCCTATACCGCGTCGTACCATATCTACATCAGCTCCTACAAGTTCACAAAGATTTGCAACCTCATTCATGAAAGTGATTTTGGTGGCCAAAAAGGAATTGGCCGCGTACTTGGTAAGTTCAGAGGAGCGCTCATCCATGAAAATTATGGGATTTCCGGAACGAACATAAGGGCCGTAAAGTTCTTCCATTAATTTGCGTGCCCGATCGCTTCGAGTACCCACAACCACCCGATCAGGCTTCATAAAATCTTCCACCGCAACACCTTCTCGTAAAAATTCCGGATTAGAAACCACATCTACTACCACTGAAGTATTTTCTTTAAAAACAGCAGTTACTTTATCTGCGGTTCCTACAGGTACAGTCGACTTAGTAACAACCACTTTATAATCGGTAATAAGTTTGGCGATGTCTTTGGATGCGCCTAATACAAAACTTAAATCGGCGGAGCCGTCTCCACCCGGAGGGGTTGGAAGTGCCAAGAATATAATCTTTGCATCTACAATAGCTTTAGCTAAATCTGTCGTAAATTCCAGCCTTCCTTGCTCAATGTTTCTATGAAAAAGAAATTCTAAACCGGGCTCATAAATTGGAACCTGACCCTGTTTCATTTTTTGAACTTTTTCCTCATTGATGTCTACACAGGTCACAGTATTTCCGGTTTCTGCTAAACATGTCCCGGTGACCAGTCCTACGTATCCGGTTCCAACAACTGCTATTTTCATATGTAATTAAATTATATTTTATATTTTTAACGCTCTCTCGGGCGAAGATAGTAATTATGCAATAAACATGCTTTTCGTTTATGATTTTAGCATCAAACTTTATTATTTGTTAATATTTCTTTTCTCATTCTTTAATAGAAAAGCGAAACTTTGGATTGATGGGCGGAGAAATATCTTTCAAAAAATAGAACCTTTTACTGTAAACAAGCCAATTTGGTTTCATTTTGCTTCCTTAGGTGAATTTGAACAGGGAAGACCGGTCTTGGAAGCGTTAAAAGGTAAATTTCCCGAGAAAAAAATTGTAATTAGTTTTTTCTCATCTTCGGGTTATGAAGTCAGGAAAAATTATGCTTTAGCGGATTTGGTTGTGTATTTGCCTTTAGATACTACAGCAAATGCTAAGAGATTCGTTACTTTGATTAACCCGGAATTTGCTGTTTTTACCAAGTACGAATACTGGTATCATTACTTTAACGAACTCAATAAAAGGCAAATACCGACTTTCGTAATTTCAGCAATATTCAGAAAAAACCAATCCTTTTTTAGATGGTACGGAGCACTAAACCGAAAAATGCTCGCCTTTATTTCGCACATTTTCGTGCAAGACGAGCAGAGTAAACTATTCCTAAGTGAGATTGGCATCACGAAGGTTACCGTCAGCGGTGATACCAGATTTGATCGCGTGTATCAAAATGCAAAAGATATCGAAGAGAATGATCTGATAAGCTGCTTTTGCGGAAATAATAAGGTTTTTATTGCCGGAAGTACATGGCCAACTGACGAAAAATTAATAGCGGAACTTGCCGGAAAGATGCCGGATTGGAAGTTTATAATTGCCCCGCATGAAATTAAAGAAGAAAAAATAAAAGATTTAATTCACATGCTACCTAACGGCAAAGCGATTAGATTTTCGGAAGCCGAGGAGAAGAGATTAGCGCAAGCGTCAATCCTTATTATCGACAACATCGGCCTGTTGTCTGCTTTGTACCGGTACGGAAACATTTCTTATATCGGGGGCGGATTCGGTGCGGGGATTCATAATACGCTAGAAGCGGCGGCTTTTGGCATGCCGGTCTTATTCGGACCGAAGTATAAAAAATTCCCGGAAGCAAAAGAGCTTATAAATAGAGGTGCCGGCTTTAGTATCACTAGTTTTGACGAATTGCAAGTTGTAGTATCTAAACTGCAAACACCCGAAAAAATTGAAGAACCTGGAATAAAGGCAGCGAATTACGTGGCCGAAAAAATCGGTGCGACCGAAATTATTTTACACAAAATTTCGGCGAATGTTTATTAAGGAGACAGTTTTTGAAACAAAAAACACATTGCTTAGGCCGTTAAAGCGGAAAGACTTCACCGGATTTTATGCTATTGCCGGCGATAAAGACACTTGGAAGTGGTACGCCGAAGACTTAAGCTTAAAAGAAAACTTGCAACATTGGATAGCGCAAGCTTGTGACGAATTCAGGAAGGAAGTACGCTACCCGTTTACGATAATCGACAAAAAGACTAAAGAACTTGCCGGCTCTACAAGCTTTTTGAATATTAGTTTTAAGGATGAAAGAATCGAAATAGGTCATACTTGGATGGGGAAGAAGTTTCATTCTACCGGTTTAAATCGTGAGGCTAAATTTTTGTTATTTACTTATGCGTTTGAAGCTTTAAATATGAAACGCGTAGAATTAAAAACCGATGTTATTAATCTGCGATCGCGAAGGGCAATAGAAAAGGTCGGCGGCGTAGAAGAAGGTATTTTGCGTAGCCATATGATTATGCAAAACGGAAGGCGACGGGACTCAATTTACTACAGTATTTTATCAGATGAGTGGCCGCAAGTTAAGAAAACAGTTTTTGGAGATTTAACCTAAATACCCTTCGCAATTCCCGCCAAAGCCTCAATCCACTTCGGATTATCGTTCAAACTCTCGACTAACTGTACTTTTTCTCCCCCTAAAGCTTTAAAGTCGTCGTTGTATTCCTCGGAAATTTCATACAGCGTTTCTAAACAATCTGCTACAAAGGCCGGACTTAACACCAATAATCGCTTGGCCCCCTTTTTTGCTTGCTCGCGAATGGTGTCAGGTGTAAAAGGCTGTATCCAGGGCTCCTTACCTAATCGAGATTGAAAAGCAACGGTGTAACGATCTTTTGATAAGTTCATTTTTTCTGCTATTAGTCGAGCAGTATCATGACATTGAGCAGAGTAGCAGTATTTATTTACTTCAGTGAGTTGAGAGCAACAATCGGCAGCCTTTAAGCAATGATTGCCGGAAAAATCCGCTTTTATCATTTGCCGTTGAGGTAATCCGTGAAAGCTGAAAATAATATGATCAAATGAATCGGGTTCATATTTAGCAGCATTGTCGGCGAAAACCCCTATCATTCCGGCATCATTATGAAATGAATTGATAAACGAGATATTCGGTACAGTTTGCCACTTGCCCACAATGCCCATTATCTTTTGATAAACCGAACCCGTTGATGCCGAAGCGTATTGAGGGAACATGGGAATTACTTTTATGCTGTCTAAATTTAATTCGCGAAGCTTTTGTAAGCTCTTTTCGATGGAGGGGCTCTGGTAGCGCATGGCAAGTTCTACGACATATTCCTCGCCTAATTTTTCTTGTAAAAGCTCTTTGGCTTTTACACTGTAGTAGAGTAAAGGCGACCCGTTTTCAGTCCAAACTTTTTTATAAATTTTTGATGAATTAGACGTGCGAAAAGGAATAATAATACCTCTAACCAATAAATTACGCTTTACAGTATTAATATCTATAACGCGTTCATCCATTAAAAACTCGTCCAAATATTTTCGTACATCCGGCTTTTCCGGGCTATCCGGCGTTCCTAAATTCACTAAAAAAATTCCTTTTTTCTTCATCTCAGAATTTAAATCTCGCTCCAATATTCGTGAAAATATTTTTGCACTTGTGGTCCAATAATTTCTATTGACTAATTGCTGACTAATTCTTCAACTTCCACAATTGCCACCAAGGTGTAGAAGGCGAGTCGTGGTGTTCGTAATGGTAGCCGAAAAAATAGCAGCTCAAAAAAGCAAACAAATGGTTTTTCTGCTGTGTTCGGGATTGATGCCGGTTCTGATGCTCGCCATGGTGTGGGAGCCAAGTACCGAAATAAAATAATTGCAACGTGCTGAGCAATGCCGGAATTACCCAAAACAAGACCAGGTTGGCTTCTTGAATCCAAATCTTAAGCACATTGAAAATTACAGCCATAGTAAGTATTTGCCACCAAGAAATGTATTCGAAGATAAAGCTGAAATACCACTTTAGAAAACTTCCTTGGTGATAATCAGGGTCATCATCCGTGTGTACATGCCTGTGGTGTTGATGATGCTTTCCGTAAAGTCTATTGTACGGGAAAACCGCGTAGAGCAAAGTGCAAATCCAACCTAGGGTAGTATTAATTTTCCGATTAGGCGAAATAATCCCGTGCATTGAATCATGAGCGGTAATGAAAAGCCCGGTATATAAGTGCATTTGGACCAAAGCCATTAAATAAGCCCATGGATTAGTAAATGAAAAATCCCAACGAAGCAGAAAAAAAAGGGATGTAAACCAACAGAATATAATCACCAAGGCAATTAATACTCCGAGGTTTGAGGGATATTTTGCCATCTCGGAATTTAAAATTTTTCTAAAAGCTCCTTGACCTGTTCCATTAACCACATTGGGGTTGAAGTTGCCCCGCATATCCCTACAGTGTCGTAAGGGTCGAACATCGAGTATTCGAGTTCGGCAGGACTGGAGACAAAGTAAGTATTCGGATTATATTGCTTACAAACCTCAAAAAGTACCCTCCCGTTAGACGATTTTTTTCCCGAAACAAAAATGATCTTATCGAAATCTCCTACAAAATTTCTCAGCTCTTCGTTTCTGTTGGATACTTGCCGGCAAATGGTGTCGTTTGCTTTTAACTCGTAGCCTCGACTTATTAACTCGTCTTTTATCGCGTAGAATTTATCAGTACTTTTTGTTGTTTGGCTGTACAAAGTAATTTTTTGGGGCAGCTCTACTTCGTCTAACTCTTCTAAGCTTTGAAAAACCAAGGCAGTATTATCGGTTTGTCCCTCTAAGCCTATAACTTCGGCGTGGCCGTGCTTACCGAAAATCAGAATCTTTTCAGAAGCATCATAAGAATTTTTAATTCGGTTTTGAAGCTTTAAAACAACCGGGCAAGAAGCATCAATCAAAGTGATGTTATTATTGAGAGCAGTTCGGTAGGTTTCCGGCGCCTCGCCGTGGGCTCTAATCAAAACTTTTTCGTTTTGTAAAGTTGCCAAATCCGCATGATCAATTATTCGAAGGCCCTTGGCTTTCAACCGCTCTACCTCTTCGTCGTTATGCACAATGTCGCCAAGACAATACAAATATCCGTCTTCATGCAATATTTCTTCGGCCATATCTATTGCGTATACAACACCAAAACAAAATCCGGAAGATTTATCTATTGTAACCTTTAAATGATACGACATACTTATAAATCGAGTAAAATTACTAATTGTTTTCTTTTAAAAGGCCCAAAGATTCAGGGCTGCAAAGAAAAGCAGTTGGATAACAAACATTATGCTTCCGGCAATATTTCGTTTGTGAAAACGCAGTTCAAAAAAAATGCGGAGCATTATAAAAGAGAATACAAACCATGCGACATAGTTGATAAAAGGGACCGCCATCGAATCCCACTGCCAATAATCAAATTTAATTGCAATCGGCTCAATTAATATATCGAGAAGCACAAGAAACCCTGCCCCGACCAGTGAACGAATGAAATAGCTCTTAATTTGAAAATTGCGCACTAACATTCCGGTAGAATAAATTAGGATAAACCAATTTAAACCAATTACAGGGGGAACGCCCGTAACTTTTAAACCCAGCGCCGAACCATACCGGTACGAGCCGAAAATTACTCCTGTTGATACACCGACAAGTTCAACTAAAAAACCGGCAAGGCAGCTTATTACTACAAAAAGTCCGAAATCTGTATTCTTTTTTTGATGACTTATTATTATAAGGGCAAACATCAATACCAAGTGAAAGGGGATGAGCTTTATAAACAAAGTAGTTAGGGTGGGGATTAAAAATCCCGCTAAGCCTACACCATGAAACAGTACAATTAAAATACTGCAAAAAACAGTGGTTTTAATTCTCATTAATTATAGTACGACCTTTCCACGTTATGGACTTGGTTAGATATTTTTGAACTGAAACTGCGGCTATTACTAATAAAGAAATCATTTGAACCGGATGTAAAAGAATATTAAATGCCGCTCTTTGCCCGCTCATTAATGAAATCATAAGTCGCGTAAGCACTATTAAGGTGATATAAAAAAACAAGAGGCTCCAATTTAAGTATAATGCAATAAAAACAGGGCCGAGTATAACCAGTAATAAGTAGCATATTAATGCTGCAATGTTATTGTTAAAACCGGCTAAGAGATTTTTACTGAAACCGGAAACTGCATCGCGATAGCCCGTATACATTCTGCATTTTACATACCCGTTTGCTAATAGCGTTTCTGCAACGTAACCTCTCTGCTTTAAAATTTTCATGATTTCAATATCCTCAACCACTTTATCCTTCACACGCTTATGCCATTGTTCGTTTCGGTAAATACTTGCTTCAAACAGCATGAACTGTCCGCTCGCGGCAGAAAAAGAGGCACTCTTAGACAGCCTTACAAGCCTAAGCGGCAATAAGTTCAACAATAAAAAATGCATTAAGGGAACTACAGCATACTCACCTGTAGTAATCATTATTTGATTGGTAAAAAGGCTTAATAAGGCTAGATGACTTATTTTCATCCGATTTATTGAATTGTTTATTAAACCTTCTTTAACTTTTTCGTCGGCGTCTAAAAACAACAGGTATTTGCCTTTTGCCTGTTTAGCCAACTGGTGGCAAGCAAAATTTTTCCCGAGCCAGCCCGCTCGCAAAGGCTCGCCTTTTAAAACTTGAAAACGTTTATCCTTTTCAGCAAACACACTACAGGCCTCAAAAGTTCGATCCTCTGAGTCGTCGTCTAAAACTATTACCTCGTAGTTTTGATAATCTTGCTCTTGTATGGATTGCAACAAACGGACGATGTTTTTCTCCTCGTTACGTGCCGGAATAAGGATAGAAACCGGGTCAGAAAATTGCGTTACAGATGTTGTGAGTTTAGGATTAGAAATAAAATTAAATAGCGTTATCGCGAAACGAATAATAAGGAAGAAGAAGATCACGTAGTATAAAATCATTTTAAATTACTCGTGCGATTTGCGTGGTCAGCGAATCTTGATGATGTAAATTATAAATTGTGCTAATGTCCGGAGAATTGTCGGTTTTAATACAATTTTGCTTTTTCAAATATGCTGTTATAGTTGGGTTTCGATGTTGAAAATAATCAAAAAACATGCTAACAAAGAGATATTGAAAGGTTTTGTTTGAGTGCTCCACAATTTTTGAAAGGCCTTTTTGAAATTCAATTTCGCATACATGATTTGAAAAAAGTTTTCCTTGCGGAAAAATCAGAAGCAAATTTCCCGGATTATTTAGCAGCTCGCCTGCAAACTTCAGCGAGTTTAAAACATCTTTAGAATTTCTGCCGATGGAAAAAGCGCCCATATGCTTTAAAAAACCGATTTTATTGTAATTCTCTTCAGACACCATCACATAAAACTTCTTCTTAACCACTAATCGGTTCAGTTGAAAAATCAAAAAGCCATCCCACCACGAAAAGTGGTTAGAAAGAACAAGTACTGCTTTATCAATATCGATTTCAACCCGGTTATAATTAAACTCTTTAAAGTCCTTTTTTATAAGCCGGTTTATGTACCATGAAAAAAAGCGGTAAATAAAAGTATTTTGCTTCGGCTTGAGCATGTTATTTAAACACTAAATGTGCTAAAATATTATGGAACCAAATTACATGCAATTTTCGCCGAAAGCAGTGCCAAAGGAATTCCTCCTCCCGGATGAACGCTTCCTCCCGCAAAATACAATCCCTTAATTTTTGAAGAGAAATTTGCGTGGCGAAGAAATGCTGCATATTTGTTGTTAGAACTCGTGCCGTAGAGCGACCCCTGATAAGAAGAAGTTTTATCTTCAATATCTCTCGGATCCAAAATTTTCTCAAAAACCAGGTAGTCTTCAACCGGCGTCTCTAATACGCGAGACAGCTTTTCCAGTATGTTCCTTCGCGCATGCTGTATAAGCTCATCCCAGTCTTGGCCCACATTTGGCGGAACATTAATCATTACGAACCAATTTTCACTGTCATTTGGTGCATCATCCTCTTTTAGCTTTGAGCTTATATTGATATAAACCGTCGGGTCGTTGTAAATGCTTTTTCTCTTCCAAATAAAATCAAACTCTTCGCAATAATTTTTGCTGAAAAAGATGTTGTGAAGCTTTAATTGCTTGAACTTCTTTTTGATGCCCCAATAAAATATTAAGGCCGAACTGCTCCTTTCTTGACGAATTACTTTTGCGGGTGACACCCTACTTCGCAACAGCTTTGTATAGGTGAAATATACATCCATATTGGAAATGAGGATGTTTCCCGTAACGAATTCTCCTTGCTCAGTCGTTATTCCGGTCACTGTTTTGCCGTCAAGTTTTATTTCAGCAACCTTAGTATTGTAGGTAAATTTTACCCCAAGTTCCTCAGCTAATTTTACCAGACTCAAAACAATGCTGTACATGCCTTTAACCGGAAAGAAGGCTCCGTAGAAATGCTCTAAATGAGGAATAACATTTAATGTAGCGGGGGCTTGATACGGATTAGAACCGTTATACGTGGCATATCTGTTGAAATATTCAATAGTTTTACTGTCTCTAAAAAAGCCTTTATTAGCTTTGTTCATACTTCTAAACGGATCAATTTTTAGGAAGTGCAGCAGGGAAGAGAGTGTTTTGACGTTAATGTAGCTTGAAATTTTGTGCAAGGATTTCTGCAAGAAGATATGATCGGTAATGTCATATATCTCTCGACTCTTTTTTAGAAACTTCTTAATTGATTCAGCCGTATCTGTAGTCTTGATTTCAAACTCTCGGGCTAACTTTTCTTCGTCTGCGAACGCGTCAAACAACGTTCTATCCTCATATAAATACCGGCAAACCAAGTCCAACTGTTGGTAGTTGAAATAATCTCTCGGATTCTTTTTTGCAAGCGCAAAGAGTTCATCAACATATTGCGGCATGGTAAAAAGGCTCGGTCCTGCGTCAAAACGAAAGCCCTCGAATTGTAGTTCGCTTAGTTTTCCGCCGGGATAGGAATTGGCTTCAAAAACCTTGACGTCAAAGCCTTTTAATGCCAAACGGATTGCAGAAGCAATTCCGGCAACGCCGGCACCAATAATAATTGCCTTAGCGGTCTGCATAATAAAAGCTGAAATTCAACATTATTCACCAACAATCAATTAAACGAATATAGGCATCTGTGGGAGAGAAAATGGGAATATATATTCACCTACATTCTACTGCCTGAGTCAGATTTGCCGAACTTCTATTGTTAAAAAACGTTAAAGTAACACCAAATATGGTAATTGATATTATTTTTGGGTCCAAGATATGAGAGCCGTTGCTATATTTTTCATGTCACTGTGTTTACTCCTTTTAGCTACATTCTGTTTTTTAAATACCAAAAATAATTTTCAAGGAATATTTTCTTTATCTGCTCTTAATAGCTGCACATCGCCACAAACCAACTTTAAGAATTTAACCGCGAGTCTCTCTTTAATAAGAAATAACAATTCGGGCGAAAAGAGAGAGGAATTTATAAGCGTAGAAAACGAGGATGATGATGAAGAACTCATATCTGCATCAAAATATGTATTAGCAGTAAGGTTTTTCATAGCTATCTGTTCCGCTTCTTCTTTAGCATATTTCTACCGCTGCTTAAAGAATTTTCCGGCTTTTTGCAATCGATTCCCCGATACCTCCTCTCATAAATACATTAAGCAAAGAGCTCTGAGGATTTGATTCCTGAGCATCCGGTTACTTAAGCGGTTTGCAATTGCATGTAGTTTGATTCTATTTGCGCAATAATAGCTTTTGCCTTATAACCTATTCGGGTTCTTTTTCAAGATCCGCCATCTCATATCCAAAACTTAATCATGTAAATACAATGAAGAAAACAGTCATTTTCGCAAGCTTGTTTGCCATACTTTGCTATACAAGCTGTACGACTAAAAAAGAGGAAAAACAAGAAGCCGGCAAATACGCGGTTACTACTCCTTTAAAAATGGATACTACGTATACTAAGGAGTATGTTTCGCAAATACGATCGGTACGAAACATCGAAATCAGGGCGCAGGAAAAAGGTTACCTGCAGAATATTTACGTTGACGAAGGGCAATTTGTGAAAGCGGGCCAACTGTTGTTTAGAATTATGCCGAAAATTTATGAGGCTGAATTTCTAAAGGCCAAGGCCGAAGCTAAAGCCGCAGAAATTGAATTACAGAATACCAAAACTCTTGCTGATAAAAATGTAGTTTCAAAAAATGAATTGGCTTTGGCGCAAGCTAAACTTGAACAGGTAAACGCCGAAGTGGCGCTGGCGAAACTACACCTCTCATTTACCGAGATTAAAGCACCCTTCGACGGCACTATCGACCGAATTCCGAAAAAGCTTGGAAGTCTTATCGACGAGGGCGAGTTACTGACCAGCCTCTCTGATAACAGTAAAATGTTTGCCTACTTCAACGTATCAGAGCCTGAGTATTTAGACTATGAAACAAACAAAGCAAATCGAGGAGCAAGAACGGTAAGCTTGCTTTTAGCTAACAACCAACCATTAAAATACCAAGGCGTAGTAGAAACTATAGAAAGCGAATTCGACAACGAAACCGGAAATATTGCTTTTAGGGCTAGCTTCCCTAATCCCGATAGGCTGTTAAGAAACGGCGAAACAGGTAAAATTCAGATGCTTGTTCCCCTTAAAAACACTTTACTTATTCCGCAAAAAGCAACTTACGAGATACAAGATAAAAAGTACGTTTTTGTAGTGGATAAAACCGGCGTAGTGAGGTCGAGAAATATTACTGTAAGCTACAAGATGCCTGACTTATACATCGTTGCAAACGGACTTTCTGAAAGGGATAAGATTTTACTTGAAGGGGTGCAAAAAGTAAAAGACGACGATAAAATTGAATACGATTTTATCGAGCCTCAGAAAGTTGTAGCTGAGTTAAAATTAAAAGCTGAATAATGATTCGATTACTAAAAGAGTAAATCATGTTTAACAAATTTATACACAGGCCCGTTCTGTCAATAGTAATATCACTTCTTATTGTGTTTTTGGGATTTCTGGCTATAACCGGACTTCCGGTAACACAATTTCCGGCTATTTCGCCGCCAAAGGTCAACGTTACTGCCGAATATCCCGGAGCAAATGGAGAGCTGATGACCAAAGCTGTACTTATTCCGTTAGAGCGTGCAATAAACGGTGTACCTGGAATGAAGTATATGGCTTCGGATGCCGGAAACGACGGTGAAGCAACCATACAAGTAATTTTTAATTTAGGAACCGACCCAAATCTAGCCGCAGTAAACGTTCAAAATCGTGTTGCATCAGTGGTAAATAAGCTTCCGCCCTTGGTGGTTCGCGAAGGTGTAAAAATCACTCGAGAAGAGTCTAATATGTTGATGTATATCAACTTGTACAGTGAAGACCCGAACACAGACCAAAAGTTCTTGTTCAACTTTGCCGATATCAACATCTTGTCTGAACTGAAACGCGTTAACGGAGTAGGTTTTGCCGATATTCTCGGAAACCGGGAGTATGCAATGCGAATTTGGCTTAAGCCCGACCGTATGCTGGCCTATAAAATCTCAGCCGAAGAGGTGATGAAAGCCTTAGACGAACAAAGCTTAGAAGCATCGCCCGGTAAAACAGGCGAAAGTTCCGGCAAGCGTTCGCAGGCATTCGAGTACGTGTTGAAATACCCCGGGAGGCTTAGCAACAAAGAAGAATACGAAAACATTGTACTAAGAGCCGGGGAAAGCGGCGAATTACTACGTTTGAAAGACGTTGCAAGTATTGAATTTGGGAGTTCTATGTACGACCTTTACTCAACCCTTAACGGCCGCTCTTCTGCCGCTATTGTAATAAAACAATCCTACGGAAGTAATGCAAGTCAGGTAATTCAAAATGTAAAAGATAAGCTGAAAGCGATTAAAGCAAATTCCTTCCCCAAAGGCATGGATTACGAAATTAGCTACGATATATCTAAGTTCTTGAATGCATCAATAGAAAAAGTGATTCATACCTTGGGTGAAGCCTTCATCTTAGTGGGTTTAGTAGTGTTTCTCTTTCTGGGCGATTGGCGCTCTACGTTAATTCCGGCAATTGCCGTTCCTGTTTCGCTCATCGGTACATTCGTTTTCATGCAAATGTTCGGTATTACGTTAAACCTGATTACGCTGTTTGCATTGGTTTTAGCTATCGGTATCGTGGTGGATAATGCCATTGTAGTTATTGAAGCTGTGTACGCGAAAATGGAAACTAAGCATCTCTCGCCGCTTAAAGCTACAATGGAAGCTATGCATGAAATCAGTGGAGCGATTATCGCTATCACATTTGTTATGGCTGCGGTATTTGTTCCGGTCGCTTTTATGTCGGGTCCTGTCGGGATATTTTATCGTCAGTTTTCTATCACCATGGCAACTTCTATCATTCTTTCGGGAGTTGTAGCGCTAACCCTTACACCGGCATTGTGCGCCATCATGCTGAAAAACAATCATGGTAAACCGAAGAAAAAGTCGCCTGTGGATAAGATAGTTGGCAGATTTAACAATTGGTTTAACCGTGTTACCGGGAGATATACCAATCTTTTAGGTAGAATTGTTAACCGCAGCGCAATAACTTTTACTATGCTGAGTGCCTTTTGCGCCGGAACCTGGCTTCTAAGCGCAAACCTTCCTTCAGGTTTTATACCGAACGAGGATCAAGGAATGTTTTATGCTGTAATTCAAACTCCTCCAGGATCATCGCTCGAACGAACAAATCAAGTTGCGGAAAAGCTGCAAAAAATTGCCGGGGATATAGAAGGCGTTCAGTCCGTATCATCACTCGCAGGATATGAAATTTTAACCGAAGGAACGGGCGCAAATACCGGAACTTGTTTGGTCAATTTAAAAAGTTGGGAAGACCGAAAACATTCCGTTCAAGAAATCATGACTGAACTTGAGGATAAATCTAAAGAGATTCTCGGTGCTACAATCGAATTCTTTCCGCCTCCTGCGGTGCCGGGCTACGGCGCTGCCGGGGGGTTCGAGTTGCGTTTGCTGGATAAAGCAGGAACCGGAGACTTTAAAAAAATGGAAAAAGCAAGTCTGGATTTTGTAAAAGAATTGAGCAAGCGACCCGAGCTATCATCAGTGTTTACTTTTTACAGTGCCAGTTTCCCGCAATATATGCTTCGTGTTGACAATGACATTGCACAGCAAAAGGGTGTTACGATTCAAAACGCGATGAATACACTGTCAACTTTAATCGGCAGTAACTACGAAACCAGCTTTATAAAATACGGCCGGCAGTATAAGGTTATGGTACAAGCACTTCCACAATATCGGGCTCTCCCGGAAGATATTTTGAAGCTGTATGTAAAAAACGATAAAAACGAAATGGTTCCTTTCTCCGCATTTATGAAAATGGAAAAGGTTTACGGCTTATCTGAAATTACGCGCCACAACATGTATAACGCGTCCGAGATAAGCGGCTCAGCCGCGCCGGGATACAGTAGCGGCACTGCAATTAAAGCGATTAACGAAGTAGCGGAAAAAACTTTACCTAGAGGTTTTGGGATCGATTGGGCAGGCATTTCTGCCGACGAGGTAGCAAGAGGCAATGAGGCGATTTATATTTTCTTGATCTGCTTGGGATTTGTGTATTTGATCTTAGCCGCACAATATGAAAGTTTTATCCTTCCCTTCGCAGTGATTTTATCGCTTCCGACCGGAGTCTTCGGCTCATTTTTCCTACTCAAAATAATGGGATTGGAGAACAACATTTACGCTCAGGTTGCCTTGGTAATGCTTATCGGCTTGTTAGGTAAAAATGCAGTTTTAATAGTAGAGGTTGCAGTTCAAAAGCATCGCTCGGGCGAAACTGTTTTAAAAGCTGCCATTCAAGGGGCTGTGACCCGGTTCCGGCCGATTTTAATGACTTCATTTGCGTTTATCGCCGGCTTAATTCCTCTGGTTTTTGCTCAGGGGCCCGGAGCTTTGGGTAATCGAACCATCGGTTCTGCCGCTTTAGGCGGTATGCTCTTCGGAACAATATTCGGCGTTCTCATCGTACCGGGTTTGTATTATATCTTCGGAAGCATTGCTCAACGCCATAATTTCATAGATGAAGAAGAAAACCCGCTCACAGAGGAAATTGATCGTTACACGGAAAAAATGGATGTTTATGTTTAAAATCAAAAGATATACGAGTGCCGGTTTCTTAGGATTGTCACTTATTGCTACGGGTTGTAAAGTGCCCAAGATTGTGGAATCGACTGAGACGGGGCCTTTTCCGGCATCTTACGGAGTAAGTTCAGATACCGCAAATATTTCAACTGTTCAATGGCGCAATTTCTTTACGGACAAAAACCTGATTAGCCTCATAGATACTGCTTTAAAAAATAATCAAGAGCTGCTGATTACTTTACAGGAAATTGAGATTGCGAAGAACGACATCAGAGTTCGAAAAGGGCAATTGCTGCCGATGGTTGCAGCAAGAGTTGGAGCGGGAATCGAGAAAGTAGGACGTTACACTAGCCAAGGCGCCGGAGATGCTTCTACCGAAATCACCCCTGGAAAAGACGTGCCTGATCCCTTGCCGGATTTTGGCGCTTCGTTTTCCGCTAACTGGGAAGTAGACATTTGGAAGAAACTTCGCAATGCTAAAAAAGCTGCAATTACGCGTTATTTAGCAACCATTGAAGGAAAGAACTTTGTACTAACTAATTTGATTTCGGAAGTTGCAGGTTCTTATTACGAATTGTTGGCTTTGGATAATCAATTAGCAATTGTTCGCCAAAATATTCAACTGCAGAAAAATGCATTAGAAATTGTAAAGGCCCAAAAAGAGGCGGCTCGGATTACGGAATTAGCTGTTCAAAAATTTGAAGCCGAGGTCTTAAAAACGCAGAGTTTAGAGTTTGATATTCTTCAACAGATAAAAGAAACCGAGAATGAAATTAACTTTTTATCAGGTCGATACTGCGGAGAAATTCCTCGAGACAAAAGCGACTTTTTAAACCTGACACCTAATGCCGCTTCCGCCGGAATCCCGTCTCAGCTATTAGCCAATCGTCCGGATATTAAACGGGCCGAGCTTGAATTGACGGCAGCAAAACTGGATGTAAAAGTTGCAAGAGCCGAGTTTTACCCCTCTTTAGGTATTACGGGAGCACTTGGTCTTCAAGCCTTTAAGCCTTCCTATTTGGTAAAGCTCCCCGAATCATTACTTTATTCGCTTACAGGTGATCTTGCCGGCCCGCTAATAAATAGAAACGCCATTAAGGCGGAGTTTTACAGTGCAAATTCACGGCAATTGCAAGCCTTGTATAACTATCAACGCACTGTGTTAAATGCTTATCTCGAAGTTTCTAACCGACTTGCCAAGATTGAAAACTTAGGTAAAAGCTATGTGTTGAAGGCGAAGCAAGTTGAAGCGCTCACAAGGTCAATTAACATTTCGAACGACTTATTTAAGTCTGCTCGGGCCGACTATCTTGAAGTTTTAATGACCCAACGCGACGCCTTGGAAGCCAGGCTTGAATTAATAGAAACTAAAAAAGAACAACTCAAGGCAGTTACCGGAATTTACAGGAACTTGGGAGGGGGTTGGAAGTAGGATAAAGCGAAAATAAAATAGGTAGCATTTACAAGATAAATACCAAAAAAAACTGCAAAACTTTTCGTTTGCAGTTTTTTTTTGTAGCCCGTAGGGGAATCGAACCCCTGTTTCTAGAATGAAAATCTAACGTCCTAACCCCTAGACGAACGGGCCGTGAAAATTTAAATTATACAGAAAAAATCTAAAATCTAGAAGATTTTAACTTTTAACCTTTCCTCTTTAACCTAAAAAGGAAGTAGCCCGTAGGGGAATCGAACCCCTGTTTCAAGAATGAAAATCTTGCGTCCTAACCCCTAGACGAACGGGCCTCAAAATCATACGATTTAGAAGTAAAAGTTCAAAAAGCTGTGCGTTTGCAAGATTTTAATTTTACCTTTTCCCTTCTAACTACATCCCAAACCTCTTACTTTTGGGTTTGCAAAGATATAATAACGTAAAATATACTACAACATTAATGCATTAAATATTTTCGTCCTGTTAAGCCATCGGTTTATTTACATTAAATTAACATTGGGTTAATCTTGATATAATCCATACTTAACATCTTTGCCGGTAAAGTAGAAATTATATGAAAACAAATATCTTATTACTATCTCTATCACTTTTGATAGCGGCATGCGGCGGCGGTAAGCAGAAAAATGAAAATACTTCTTCCGGCAAGGCTGCAGCAGGAGAGATTAAGATTGACGGATCAAGCACAGTTTATCCGCTAACTGAGGCAATTGCAGAAGAGTTTAGAACAGAAGCTGCGGATGTAAGAGTAACTGTAGGCGAGTCAGGTACGGGTGGCGGATTTAAGAAGTTTTCGAGAGGAGAGATTGACATAAATGATGCTTCTCGCCCGATAAAAAAAGAGGAAATTGATTTGTGTAAGCAAAATAATGTGGATTATATAGAACTCCCTGTTTCATATGACGGATTAGCTGTAGTTGTAAACAAACAGAACAAGTTCGTCGACTACTTGACTGTTGCAGAATTAAAAAAGCTTTGGGAGCCCGAAGCTCAGGGTAAAATCAAAACGTGGAACCAAATTCGATCAAGTTTTCCTAACCAGCCTATTAATTTATACGGTGCGGGAACATCTTCCGGAACTTACGATTATTTTACGGAAGCGATAGTAGGAAAAGCAAAATCATCAAGAGGAGATTATAACCCGAGCGAAGATGATAATATATTGGTAAAAGGAGTTTCTTCAGACCCAAACGCTTTGGGTTATTTCGGACTGGCATATTATGAAACAAATGCCGATAAACTAAAGCTTATCCCGATTGAAGACGGAAAAGACGATAACGGTAAAGGTCCCATTGCTCCAAGTGCAGAAACTGTGAGCAACGGAACTTATCAACCTCTTTCTCGCCCACTGTTTATTTACATCAATGCGAAAACAGCAGATAGGCCGGAGATGAAATCATTTATAAAATTTTACTTGCAGAAGTCGCCGGAACTTGCCAAAGAAATAGGGGCTGTCCCGCTTGAGGCAGAGGTGTATAAACTTGCTCAAGAACGATTTGACAAAAAAATTACCGGAACACTTTTCGAGGGAGGTAAAAATACTGTTGGCGTAAAAATGAGTGATCTACTGCAAATTGAAGCGAAAAAATAAACCTTTGTTGTTTCGTTAAGAAATACGAATTATCAGGGCCGGCATGTTTAAAATCAGGGAAAAAATTATAGAAGGCTTTTTGCTTGCCGCAAGCTTAGTCACCGTATTTACTACTATCGGTATTATCCTTGTTTTAGCTTCAGAAAGCATTGATTTTTTCAAAGAAGTATCGATCATCGAATTTTTCACCGGAACTGAATGGACCCCTCTTTTTGCAAATAAAAAGTTCGGCATTTTGCCCTTGGTGTGCGGAACTTTATTAACAACAACAATAGCAATCGCGGTAGCTTTACCACTGGGATTAACCATAGCAGTATACCTTAACGAATATGCACATCAGCAATTTACTGCAATAGTAAAACCTATATTGGAAATTTTAGCTGCCATCCCAACCGTGGTTTACGGCTTTTTTGCTCTAACCTTTGTTTCTCCCTTCTTGCAGACTTTCATCCCCGGGCTATCAGGGTTTAATGCCCTTTCTGCAGGTTTGGTGATGGGAGTAATGATTATACCCTACATCTCCTCTTTAAGTGAAGACGCCTTACGAGCAGTGCCTAAATCACTGCGAGAAGCTTCATACGGAATGGGGGCCACTCGACTTCAAACCGCTTTTAGAGTTATGGTACCGGCAGCATCGTCGGGAATTACAGTTTCTATTATTCTTGCTATTTCGAGAGCAGTAGGCGAAACTATGATAGTAGCAGTTGCTGCAGGACAGGAACCTAAGCTTACTTTCAATCCTTTAAGTTCGGTAGAAACTATTACTACTTACATTGTGCAAGTGAGCATGGGCGATGTTCCGCATAACTCCTTAGAATATCGCACAATTTTTTCTGCAGGTATGACGCTCTTCATTTTTACCTTTATTCTAAATAATATAAGCTTTTGGATAAAGCATAAATACCACCAGAAGTATGAATGAGCTAAAAATTAACAGAATTAAAGATACTCTGTTCAAATACTTTGCACTGGGATGCACTTGTTTGGGATTGATTTTTTTAGTGGTATTACTTTACTATGTAATATCAAAAGGCGCTGCTCGCATTGATTGGAACTTTATTACCAACCTCCCGTCTCGCAATCCGGCAAAAGCCGGAATTTATACTGCCCTTTTCGGAATGGTTTGGATTCTAGTCTTGACCGTTTTAATATCTTTTCCTATCGGGATAGCTGCCGGAATCTACTTGCAGGAATACGGCCGCAAGAACAGACTTGCCAATTTTATTGAAATTAACATATCGAATTTGGCTGGTGTTCCTTCTATTATCTACGGTATATTAGGTTTAGAAGTTTTTGTACGTCTCTTCAAGTTAGGAAACAGTATTCTTGCCGGAAGTTTAACTTTATCTCTCTTAATTCTCCCGATAATTATTGTGGCAACTCGCGAAGCGATAAAAGCCGTTCCTAAATCACTTAGAGAAGCTTCTTACGGATTAGGGGCAACTAAATGGCAAACTGTTTGGAGTGTTGTTCTCCCCTCTTCTTTCGGAGGAGTAATGACGGGATTAATTTTAGCAGTTTCTAGAGCTATCGGCGAAACTGCACCACTAATCGTAATCGGAGCGCTGGTTTATGTTCCGTTCGTTCCTTCCGGACCGCTTGACGAATTTACCGTTCTGCCTATTCAAATTTTTAATTGGGTAACACGCCCCCAGTCCGGTTTCGTAACTAACGCCGCTGCCGCAATTCTAATTTTGTTGATGTTTACATTTTTAATGAACGGTATAGCGGTGTACTTGCGGAACAGCTTTAATAAAAAGACAAGGTTTTAAAATAAGATGAATGAATAAGCTTGAGGCAAAAAATGTAAACCTATATTACGGTAACAACCATGCTTTAAAAAATATAGGTATGGCAATAAAAGCCAATACAGTAACAGCTTTTATCGGTCCTTCAGGCTGCGGGAAATCTACATTCTTGCGTTGCTTTAATCGTATGAACGATTTAATTGATAACGTAAAGATTGACGGAGAAATATTAATGGATGGGAAAGACATTTATAAAAGCAAACTCAACGTTGACGAGCATCGTAAGAAGATCGGAATGGTGTTTCAAAAACCGAATCCTTTTCCGAAAACGATTTATGAGAATGTAGCGTTTGGTTTAAAAATTAACGGGGTAAAAAACAAGTCAATTTTAGATGAGGCAGTAGAGCGCTCGCTAAAACATGCTGCCTTATGGGGAGAGGTAAAAGATGATTTGAAAAAGTCTGCTTTAGCTTTATCAGGAGGACAACAACAGCGACTATGCATTGCACGTACACTTGCCGTAGAACCCTCGGTTGTCTTAATGGATGAGCCTGCTTCGGCACTCGACCCTTTATCAACAACTAAAATAGAGGAGCTTATTTACGAGCTTAAAAGCAAATATACAATTGTGATTGTTACACATAATATGCAGCAGGCGGCACGTGTAAGTGATAAAACTGCGTTCTTTTATTTAGGTGAGTTGATTGAGTATGACGATACGGCAAAAATCTTTACTAATCCCGGTAAGGAGCAAACACAGAATTACATCACAGGGCGCTTTGGTTAGCTTGAACATGATTTAAAGCATTAAAAAATAGTATAATGACGCATTTGGAAGAAGAGCTTCTGAAATTAAAACAGCAAATGACAGACATGTCGTTGTTAGTTAGCTCGCAAATAGAAAAAAGTTTGGCGGCTTTTGAAGGTGAAGACATAGACCTTGCCCGAGAAGTTATATTTAACGAAAAGCGAGTAAACGCCTACGAGCTTGCAATTGATAAAGATTGCGAAAATATTCTGGCGCTTTTAAATCCGTTTGCATCAGACATGCGTTTTGTTTTCGCAACTTTAAAAATCAATTCAAACTTCGAACGGATAGGCGACAATGCTGAAGGGATTTCAAACTATGTAGTATTAGCCGATAAAGGTTTTGACAGTAAGCTTTTAAAACTTTCAAGGTTTAAGGAAATGGCAGAAACCGCAAAAATAATGCTGAACGCCGCAACAGTAGCATACACTGAAGGCGATGCAAAACTTGCTCGCTCTATTTTTAAGCAGGATACCGTTCTGGACGATATCAACAAATCAGCTACAGATGTTATAGCCTCGTATATAAAACAGAATATCGACAACACTCACCAAGCCCTGTATCTTCTCACTATCATACGCAAATTAGAACGCGTCGGAGATCATATTACTAATATTGCTGAAGAAATTATTTTCTACTTAGAAGCAAAAGTGCTTAAACACGGTAAAAAAACAGCTAAAAGCGAAGTGTAGGCTTAGGGTCAACATTAGCAAATTGAAAGCCGGCTTCGATAGTTGGCTTTTTTTATTTAAGTAGCAACTCAGTAATACTTAACATTAAATTAACATGAATATAATTTGTACGTAATACTATCTTAACACCTTTGCGCTGTAAATTAACATTAAGATAATATGAAAAAGGTTTTGCTCCTTCTTGCAATTTTTTGTGCCGGTAGAATTTATGCTCAAGATACTGCAGCAGTTAAAAAGGAAACACATAAAAAATGGTTCGAAACTCTCAATATCCGCGGATATGTTCAGGCTCGTTATAATAGGCTTCTGGAAACCAACGGGCAACTTCGCAATGAGCAAGGCGACAAAAGTTGGGGCGAAAACGGAGGTTTTTTTTTAAGGCGGATACGGATAATCTTTTCAGGACAAATCAGCAAACAAGTATATTTTTATGTTCAGCCTGATTTTGCAAGCTCGGCCTCTTCTACAAGTCTTCATTTCGCACAAATTCGCGATGCATACTTTGACTTGGGGATCGATAAAAAGAATGAATTCAGGTTTAGAATAGGCCAAAGTAAAATCCCCTTCGGATTTGAAAACATGCAATCAAGTCAAAACCGCCTTCCTTTAGATCGGGCTGATGCCACCAACAGCGCTTTTGCTAATGAAAGAGACTTAGGCGTATTTTTTTACTGGGCTCCTGAAGAAAAAAGAAAACTTTTTAAGAGGTTAGTAGATGAGGGATTAAAAGGTTCAGGCGATTACGGAATATTCGGTTTTGGTATTTTCAACGGGCAAACAGCAAATAAGCCTGAGCTAAATAACAATCAACACGTTGTAGCCAGATTAACCTATCCTTTTCAATTTGGTAATCAGATAATTGAACCTTCTCTGCAAACTTATACCGGTAAATATGTAGTAGCGGAAGACCAAATAAAAGCAGGAGCCAAATTTATACAGGGTCGGAATTACACGGATGAAAGAATTGCCGCGACATTTGTTTTATATCCGAAACCTTTTGGTATTCAAGCAGAATACAATGTAGGAAATGGTCCGGAATTTAACACTGCTACCGATTCAATCGAAATACGAAGACTCCAAGGTGCTTACGCGACGTTTTCCTACCTCACTAAAATAAAAAGCCAGTTACTGATTCCGTTTACACGTTTACACTACTACGATGGAGGTAAAAAACACGAGCAAGACACAAGAAGTTATCGAGTTAAGGAGTTAGAATTAGGGATAGAATGGCAGCCGGTTAAACAGTTCGAACTTGTCGCCCAATACACTATTTCCTCCCGTAAATTTGAAGATTTCTCGCATCAAGATAATCTTCAGAAAGGAAATCTATTAAGACTACAGGCACAGATAAATTTCTAAAACGTAAAAACTACGATAAGCAAAGTTCTGCGAGAATACTGCCTATAATGAGTTCCACCCGACGTTTCAAAAAGCTGCGATCACACTGATTAAACGAAAGACAAATTTGGAGGCTGGCCCGAGCTAAACAGCAGCTTAATAAGAAAGGAAAAAACCTATGCTTCGGGTTCCGAGTAAAAAAACAATTGCCGTCGTTTCAAGAAATACCCTCGCCTTAGCTGCTGCTACTTAAAATAATTCGCCATCGAGAACATATCCTCCGGGTATAGATAATACCTATCCCTCTAAATTCTCTTAAACAAATTCATCTAAAACGGTCTGTCTTTAGACGGCTTTGCTTTCATTAAATTCGATTTACTTACTCAAATACATCGATTTCTCTTTGTATAGCTTTACGAAATAAGGATCATTTAAATCTTTGATAAATCGTATAGCTTCGCCGGTAGATTTCATCTCCGGACCTAACTCTTTTTCTACCTCCGGGAATTTATCAAAAGAGAAAACAGGTTCTTTAATGGCAAATCCCTGCAGTTTTCTTTCTATCTTAAAATCCTTAAGCATATTTACACCTAGCATCACTTTTGCTGCAATATTTATATACGGCACGTCATAAGCTTTGGCAATAAAGGGAACTGTGCGAGAAGCTCTGGGGTTAGCTTCAATTACGTAAACCTTTTCTTCTTTAATAGCAAACTGGATATTTAGCAGGCCTCGTACATTAAGTGCCTTGGCAAGTTTAATCGTATACTCTTCCATTTGCCGGATTACGTTCTCAGACAAATTAAAAGGTGGCAGAACAGCACTAGAGTCTCCTGAGTGAATACCTGCAGGCTCAATGTGCTCCATCATGCCAACTATATGTACATCCTCGCCGTCGCTGATAGAATCAGATTCTGCTTCCTCAGCACGATCTAAGAAATGATCAATCAAAACACGATTTCCAGGAAGATCACCTAAAAGCTTTACAACCGCGTTTTCAAGGTCTTCGTCGTTAATTACAATACTCATCCCTTGTCCGCCTAATACATAGCTGGGGCGAACCAGTACAGGATAACCGACTTTATGAGCAACCTCTAACGCTTCTTCGGCAGTTTCTGCTACTCCGTATCTGGGGTAAGGAATGTTAAGGTCCTTTAAAAGGTCCGAGAATCGGCCGCGATCCTCGGCGATGTCCATATTATCAAAAGAAGTTCCTATTATTTTAATTCCGTTTTGATGAAGCTTTTCAGCCATCTTTAGAGCAGTTTGCCCCCCTAACTGAACAATAACTCCCTCCGGTTTTTCAAGTTCAATAATTTCGAATACATGCTCCCAAAATACCGGCTCAAAATATAGTTTATCGGCCATATTGAAGTCGGTAGAAACTGTTTCAGGATTACAGTTAATCATTATTGCTTCAAAACCTGCTTCCTTAGCCGCCAGTAATCCATGTACACAGGAATAATCAAACTCGATACCTTGCCCAATCCGGTTAGGACCCGAACCCAATACTATAATCTTCTTCTTCTCCGAAACTACTGACTCGTTTTCTTCCTCGAAAGTGGAGTAGTAATAAGGCGTTTTCGCCGGAAACTCCGCTGCGCAAGTGTCAACCATTTTATAGGTTCTCTTGATACCGAGTTCTTTGCGCCTTTTATAAACGTCATCTTCTGTAACGTTGCTTAAGAGCCATGCAATTTGAATATCGGAAAAGCCTTTTTGTTTAAGTATGCAGAAGAAATCTTTAGGAATGTTATTCAGCGAATACCGCTTTAATTCCTGCTCGAGTGTAATCAGTTCTTGAATTTGTATCAGAAACCATTTGTCGATTTTAGTTGCTTTACGAATAGATTCTAACGGAACTCCTAAACTAAATGCGTCCTTTATGTGAAAAAGCCTGTCCCAACTGGGATGCTCTAAACTATACATTATATCCTCGAGATTTCGGCTTTGACGTCCGTCAGCACCTAATCCGGCACGACCGATCTCTAAACTTTGACAAGCTTTTTGAAGCGCCTCTATAAACGTTCGACCGATGCCCATAACTTCGCCAACAGCTTTCATCTGCAGCCCTAATTCTTTATTGGCACCTTTAAACTTATCGAAATTCCATCGAGGGATTTTAACGATTACGTAGTCTAAAGTAGGTTCAAAATAGGCAGAGGTGGTTTTTGTAATTTGATTTTCTATTTCATCGAGGTTATACCCGATAGCCAACTTTGCAGCAATTTTAGCAATAGGATAACCGGTTGCTTTTGAAGCTAAGGCAGAAGAACGCGATACTCTCGGGTTAATTTCGATAGCAATAATATTTTCAGTAGCGGGATCAACAGAGAATTGAACATTACAGCCCCCGGCAAAATTTCCGATGGCCCGCATCATCTTAATCGCGTGATTTCGCATCTCTTGGTAGCAACGATCGCTGAGGGTCATTGCCGGAGCAACGGTAATTGAGTCTCCTGTATGAATACCCATCGGGTCAAAATTCTCAATCGAACAAATAATAATCACATTATCTTTGCCGTCTCGTAGTAACTCAAGCTCAAATTCTTTCCAACCTAAAACCGCTTTTTCTACTAATACTTCATGGGTAGGCGAAGCCTGTAACCCGCGACTTAAAGCGTGATCAAAATCTTCCTTTCTATGAACAAAACCGCCTCCCGTGCCCCCTAACGTATATGAAGGGCGTATTACCAACGGAAAGCCAATTTCTTGAGCAGCTTCTTTTCCTTCTAAAAACGAGTTGGCAATTTTTGATTTAGCAACACCGACCCCTATTTCTACCATCAACTTGCGAAACTCTTCCCTGTTTTCTGTTTTCTCAATCGCGGCTACATCAACACCTATTATTTTTACACCGTATTTTTCCCAAATACCTAGTTCCTCTGCTTCTTTACAAAGGTTAAGTGCAGTTTGCCCACCCATAGTTGGCAGTACAGCATCGATTTTGCGCTCTTTTAGTATTTGCTCAATGCTTTCGCAATTCAAAGGCCACAGGTAAACATTATCCCCAATAACCTTATCCGTCATAATTGTTGCCGGATTTGAATTGATTATCGATACTTCGATTCCTTCGTCTTTTAGGGACAAAGCAGCTTGTGAGCCCGCGTAGTCAAATTCTACAGCTTGGCCGATAATGATGGGTCCTGATCCGATGATCAGCACAGATTTAATGGAAGTGTCTCTTGGCATTTACGTTATAAAGTCAATTTTGTAAGACAAAAATTTACTACGACTTTAAAGGGTGGAGGAATATCCGACTCTATCGTCGGGATGCAAAGATAGAATAATTTAGCGGTCTTGCAGGTTATATAATGAAAAAGTATAGATGCAATAAGCGCAGGAGAGAAGCATCAAAAAACAAAGCCCTCCTCAAAAATAAGGAAGGCTTTTTATATTGTTTCTGCGAGAATTAAACTCTTTTAGACTTTATACGAGCTGCTTTCCCGGTTAAGGCACGCAGGTAGAACAGCTTAGCTCTGCGAACTTTACCATGGCTGTTGACTTCTATTTTATCTATATTCGGCGAATTCACAGGAAAGATACGTTCAACTCCAATTCCGTTCGAAACTTTACGAACAGTAAAAGTTTCTGTAGAACCGATACCGTTTCTCTGAATAACTACCCCCTGATAAATCTGAATACGCTCTTTATTTCCTTCGCGAATCTTATAATGTACACTGACAGTATCCCCGGCTTTGAATGCAGGTATCTCTTTTTTAACTACCGCCTGCTCTTCAACAAATTTGACTAAATCCATGGTTATAAGCATTTAAAGCTGATTTTTAACCCGTAAAAATCGGACTGCAATATTAGGGAATTATATTGAATAATAAAAGTAGATTGCAAATTTTCCGCGATTAAGAAGTAATTAAAATAATATAGTTGTTTCAGCAACAGCTCGTGCTGCTTTAGTGTTAGAAATTCACCTGTTTACTAGCTCAATTACTTATCCCATTTATAAGTACATCATTCTTTCGCCACCTTCAACAAACTTGTATCTTTACCGGTTATACTCTTATGGCAAGAAACCAATTCTACGATACTTCGATAAAACCGGAAAAGGCAGTTTTGGTAGGGATAACTACACCTAACGAGACTGAAGAAAGAGAACGCGAATATTTGGAAGAACTTCAATTTTTAGTTGAAACCGCAGGTGGATTAACAGTTAAACATTTTACACAAAAAATGCTTAGACCGGAACGAGCAACTTTCGTCGGTACGGGCAAGCTGGAAGAAATAAAGGCTTTTGTTAAAGCAGAAGAAATTGATATTGTGGTTTTTGACGATGAACTTTCTCCATCGCAAGTTAGGAATATTGAGCGTGAGCTTGAAGTGAAAATCCTTGACCGGAGTAATCTTATCCTAGACATTTTTGCAGGCCGGGCGCAAACATCGCAGGCTAAAACTCAAGTTGAACTTGCTCAGCTTCAATACCTGCTGCCTCGATTGACAAGAATGTGGACCCATTTAGAACGTCAAAAAGGCGGTATCGGGATGCGTGGGCCGGGAGAAACCCAGATTGAGAGCGACAGGCGAATTATTTTAAATAAGATTTCGTTGTTGAAAGAAAAGCTTAAACAAATTGATAAACAAAATGAAACACAGCGTAAAAACCGTGTCGAACTAGTTCGTGTAGCATTAGTAGGTTATACGAACGTGGGTAAATCAACGATTATGAATATGATTTCAAAATCTGATGTATTTGCCGAAAACAAGCTTTTTGCAACTCTTGATACAACCGTGAGGAAAGTCGTTATAGAAAATCTGCCTTTTCTACTTTCTGATACTGTAGGTTTTATCCGTAAACTTCCTCATCACTTAGTTGAATGTTTTAAATCTACGCTTGATGAAGTTCGTGAAGCCGATATATTGGTTCATGTTGTAGACATTTCTCATACAAATTTCGAGGACCAAATTAGAACCGTAAATGAAACATTAAAAGATTTAGGAGCCGGAGATAAACAAGTAGTAACGGTTTTTAATAAGATTGATGCATTTAAACCCGAAGAATTTGATAGTACAGAGAGCGACCCTTTAAGTCTTAACGATTTTAGAAAAAGTTGGATGAATAAAAATAACGCTCCTGCAATTTTTATTTCGGCTTTGAATAAAGAGAATATCGAAGAATTTAGAGACCTCCTTTACAATAATATAAAGGATATACACACGCAACGATATCCGTATGATAAACTGCTATACTAATAATCAACATGGAAAGTAAACGACAACAGAAATTTGCAGGGGTAATCCAAAAAGACTTGGCAGGGATATTTCAGAGAGAAGGAATGAGCTTTTTACCAAATACCCTTGTAACTATAACAAAAGTAAGGGTAACGCCGGATTTAGCCATTGCTCGCGTCTTTTTAAGTTTTTTTAACAACACAAATCCAACGCTTGCTCTAAATACTATAAAAGCGCATGCAAGTGAAATTCGGTATAAATTAGGAGGCCTAATTAAAGATCAAGCTAGAATAGTTCCTCAGTTGGAATTTTTTGTTGATGATACTAATGAGTATGTGGAACGCATGGATAAAATTTTTGACAAAATAAGTAAAGAGCCCCGCCAGCCTGAGAAAGAGGATTAGGTAATGAAAGCGATTAAATTAGAACTTATTGTTTTTTTCTGCTTATGTGTTGGCATAGCGATTGCACAGCCCGAATTTAAAGGCGGACAAAAAGCATTGGGTACTTTTATCGCGAACAGTTTAATTTATCCTGATTATTCCAAAATGAATTGCCTACAGGGAACTGTGGTAGTGAATTTTAAACTTACGGGAAGTGGTCGGGTTTTTAATTCCGGGATAGAATCCGGCTTTGGAACAGATTTGGATGAAGAAGCTTTACGGATTATACAGCTTACTTCCGGCAAATGGTCGGTAGGTACCGACCATTTGCCGGAAGTAAGCCGTATAATCCGTAAAGCTTCTTCATCCAAATCTGTTCCAAAGCCGGATTCTATCCCCGAATTAAAAACCCGACCACTTCCCGTAAGTTTAAAATTCACTACCACAGTTCCCTGTAGGCAATTCATTTTGGAATAATCAGGATAAATTAA
>JAYULL010000164.1:0-6794 GCA_043763625.1 Sphingobacteriaceae bacterium
TTTCAACTCCCACCCCGAATCCTTGCGATTCGGGGTGCAAAAGTGAACTCTTTTTTTGAATCCCGCAAGGGAAAATGAAAATATTTTGACGCATTCCCACCCCCCTATTGTAGTTTCAATACCGAATCTATAATTCCTCCGATACATTGCCCAACGAAACCCCTCTCTAATTCTCTACGTTTTGGAACTCCAAAGTTAACAACACTTCGTATCCTACAAAAAAAAATGAAAAAATCCCGGGGACAGATGACCCGTATTCTCGACGTCATCTTACTCGTTGCTGTACTCTTACGAAGCGATTTCGGACTCCTGTTTATTTAACAGTAGGTGTACTAAATAAATTGCCGACAGCAAGGGATAAGTTCTACTTTTCTTTACTTATCCATTCGTATTAACACGAGGATACCGTAATTCTTATTATGCTACTTTTGAAAGATGAATACTTCAATACCGGAAGCTTTAATTAAAACCATAGGTGATAACTCATTAGATACACAAAGCTTTCTTGAGGTGCACGAAAGCCTGGAGCAAATTACTTCACTCCGGATAAATCCATTTAAATACATATCAAATTTCGACGACCAACAAGTTGTTCCTTGGAATGCTGAGGGGAAATATTTACCGGTGAGGCCTTCCTTTATAGCCGACCCTTATTTTCATGCCGGGTGCTACTATGTACAAGAAGCGTCGTCTATGTTTTTAACCCATGCACTGAGGCATACGGCAGGACTAGCCGAAAATTTGAAAGTACTTGATCTCTGCGCTGCTCCCGGAGGTAAAAGTACTTTACTCGCTTCCTCTATTTCTAAAAAGAGTTTATTAGTTTCGAATGAAATAATTAAAACGCGGGTACCTGTTCTGGCTGATAATCTGACAAAATGGGGTGTAGCAAACAGCGTGGTAACCAATAACGATCCTCGAGAATTCGGCACAAAAATCAAGGGTTATTTTGATGTTGTGGTTATTGATGCCCCCTGCTCGGGCTCGGGAATGTTTAGGAAAGACCCTGAAGCTATAAATCACTGGTCGGAAAACAATGTGGAGCTATGTTCGCAAAGACAGCGACGCATTCTGGCCGACGTCTATCCCGCTTTAAAAGAAGGTGGTATCCTTATTTATTCGACATGTTCGTATTCCCGAAAAGAGAACGAAGATATTTGCGATTGGCTGACAGAAAAATTTGATTTGGAATCAATGAAAATTGAATTAAAGCCGGAGTGGAATATAGTTGAAACTCAATCTCGAAACAAATGCTACGGCTACCGTTTTTATCCGAATAACCTACAAGGAGAAGGCTTTTTTACAGCCTGTTTTAAAAAGTCGGAAGTAACATCGTCTCCCACTATACGGTTTACGAAAGGTGAAAAAAACATTCCGCCGGCTAAATCAGTAATTGAAAATTGGATTGCAGGTGATTTTGGTCTAATCGAATCTATAGAAGGATTTCATGTTATTGACAAGGAACATGAGGCGGATATAAATTTTCTCAAATTAAATTTATATCTAAAAAAAGCAGGGGTGCTGGCGGGCAAGCTGAACAAAAATACTTTAATTCCGGATCATGAACTTGCACTAAGCCTTATTCTCAGTCCTTCAGCAAAGCGTTTTAATCTAACTCTTTCTGAATCTTTACATTTTTTAAGAAAGGATGAAATAAAAATTGATACTTGTTACACCGGGTGGGCAGTTATCTGCTTTGATAACTTTGCTTTGGGTCTTGCTAAAATCCTCCCCAACCGAATTAACAACTACTATCCGAAAGAACTCAGAATTTTGAAAGAGTTTTAAAATCCTTTTTTACATAAAATACCTTTCCTTTTTCATCGCCGACCTACGCTTTATCTTATCCGAACATCTTATAGTTTCGTCATATATAACCTTATGAGCGCAGCCGCTTAGCAACTTTGATAATTCTCTCAATCAATTTCTAAAGTTTTGAGTAATCATTAAACCATAAATCCCACCGCCTAAAACGCCGATACCTACTGCACATAAGTTGCTTTTTTGGTATTCTATTTGAATAACACCTTAAAACTTATACTATGAAAAAAGGAGACAAGGTTAATTGGAAATGGGGGCGCGGTGAAGGAGAAGGAAGGGTTATTGAAAATTTGAAAAACCGGTTGAGATTGAGATCAAAGGAACCAAAGTAAAACAGAACGCAACCAAAGAAGAACCCGCTTATTTGATTCGTTAAGAGGACGGAGACGAAGTTTTGAAATCGCAAAGTGAACTCGCAAAAGGTATAAAACAATGAGTTAGTTAAACCGGAACTCATTTTATCTTGCAATAAACAATTTTATAACTATTCATAATCAAAGGTTGAACCTTTTTTTATCGGGTTTTTTTATTTTTTTTTAAAGCTACTGTATCGCGGTATACAAAGGCGCCGTACGGTTTATAAAAGGTTAAGAAGTGCACAACGAGACATCTACAGCGAAGGTATCCATCAGCAGAAAAAGGAAAGACGATGCTCTGATTTGTTTAGCCCTCTTTATTCTTACAACCATCCTCGCTATTACGGCGGGATAAATATTTGGAAAATTATAAAAACAAGTGCTTCGGCTTGTAGAGCATGAATAGGAAAAATTATACACATTATATTAACTATTAATTATTAAATTTTATGAAAAAGCAATTATTTGTATTATTTGTAGCAGCATTAAGCGCACTTGGTTCATGTAAAGAAGATGATAACAACGACCCCGATCCAAACCCGGGAAAAGGAAAAGTATTATCAAAAGTTACTCGGACCGACAAAACTCCGGGTGGAGATTCGACTAGCATCTCAAATCTAACATTCGATAACAGTAACAGGCTTACTTCAATGAAGATTAATAACAATGCCGAGGTTACAAACTTTACTTACGACGCCTCCGGGAACTTAAACAAGATGGAACATATTGAAGGGAATGACAAAACGATTTTCCAGATCACTTATCAAAATAATGTTCCGAAAACCGGTTCGTTTATTACTTATGAAAACAATGTAGGACAAGACACCTTAAATTTAATTTATACTGTTTCCAACGGCGTGGTTACTCAAATCCTCCAGAAAGCGGGTATCGTTGAATACGCAAAATCAACTATTACTTATGCCGATAATAATGTGTCAAAAGTTAAAACCGAACTAACAGGTTTGCCGGACATGACTACCACACTTTTTTACACTTACGGAAGCAAGAAAAATCCGTTTGCAAGTCCCGCCTTTAAATACATTATCGACCCGTACGGCTTATCAGTTATGTTCAATGCTAAAAACGAAATTACCGGCCATAAATATGACGGACCCGGAACCATATTGGATTTCGAAACTATAACTACTTACACTTACGATTCTAACGGTTACCCGTTAACTGCAACAGAAAAAGAAGGTAACACAGTTACAGCAACCGTGAAATTCGATTATAAATAAAAAAGTTTAGTAGCGTAATAATTTAGATTTTAAATCCCGGCCATGTGCCGGGATTTTTTGTTCAAGCCTTTCCGGACTCCTTCCTTAAATCCGGCATATAATCAAAACGTGAATTTTAATGCTCAAAGTTTCTATATTTAATTTTATTCTAACTAGAAAATGAAAAGCCTAACCAAATTCTCGTGTGTGCCTGCACTTATCTTACTATTCGCTCTTAATGTAAAAGCTTTTCCGAATACTTCGGACACGATACAAATTCAGATTGATTTGAATAAAAAGATTGCGAGGATGGATCCGGTTTGGGCATGGTTCGGTTACGACGAACCGAATTACACCTATATGAAAGACGGAAAAAAGTTACTTTCTGAAATTGCAGCTTTAAGTCCGGTACCGGTTTATATAAGGGCGCATAACTTATTAACAACCGGAAACGGTACAGCCGATTTAAAGTGGGGATCTACCAATGCATATACCGAAGACCAAAACGGAAATGCCGTTTATAACTGGACCATTATAGATAAGATTTTTGATACTTATATTGAACGAGGGATTAAGCCGATGGCGCAAATGGGATTTATGCCGCAAGCTTTATCAACAAAACCTGAGCCTTACCGACACTTTTGGAAACCCGGAGTAACTTACTCTACAATTTTTACAGGCTGGCGATACCCTCCGAAAGACTATTCGAAATGGGCAACTTTGATTGAGGAATGGGTAAAACATTCCGTTCAGCGTTACGGAAAAAAAGAAGTAGAAAGTTGGTATTGGGAATTGTGGAATGAGCCGAACATCGGCTATTGGGGCGGAACGGTTGATGAATATTGCAAACTTTATGATTACTCGGTACATGCCGTAAAAAAAGTATTACCTAGGGCTCTTGTAGGCGGTCCGCATTCTACAGGCCCGGCATCGAAAACAAGTGCCGAATTTTTAAAAACGTTTCTTAATCATTGTATCTCGGGCACCAACTATGTGACAGGCAAAAAAGGTTCTCCGATTGATTTTATTGCATTCCATGCCAAAGGAGCACCAAAAGTAATTAACGGTGCAGTTCAAATGAATCTCGGTCAACAGATGAGAGATATCTCTGCCGGTTTTGAAATAGTTGCATCCTTTAAGGAGTTGAATAGCCTTCCGATCATAATAGGAGAATCCGATCCGGAAGGTTGCGCCGCTTGCGGAATGAAAACAAACCCGGAAAATGCGTATAGGAACGGCACCATGTATTCAAGTTATACAGCTGCTGCTTTTGCGAGAAAATATGCGATGGCGGACCACTATAAAATCAATTTCAAAGGTGCAGTTTCTTGGTCGTTCGAATTCGAAAATCAACCTTGGTTTTACGGTTTTCGGGATTTAGCAACAAACGGTGTGGATAAACCTGTACTAAATGTTTTTCGCATGTTCGGTAAGATGAAAGGAAATCGATTAGCTGTAGAGGGAGATTTGGCTTACGATTGGAAAGCTGTTCGCGATTCGAGTATCCGCGGAACGAAACCGGATGTAAATGCGCTGGCAAGCAGTACCGGCAAGCAAGCAGCAATAATGGTTTGGAACTATCATGACAATGACTTGCCTGCACCCGTCGAGAACGTTATCTTAAATATCAAAAACGTTCCTGCAAAAAAAGTCAGTTTCACGCATTATAGAATAGACAGCGAAAACAGTAACTCGTACGAAGTTTGGAAAAAGATGGGATCACCTCAAAATCCCACCCCCGAGCAAATCAAGCAGTTAGAAGCGGCGGGCAGTCTTAAACAGCTACATGCAGTGCAAACACTTAGACCGGAAAAAGGAAATCTGACAATTAAATTTCTACTTCCCCGACAAGGTATTTCGTTGGTGAAGTTAGATTGGTAATTCTACTATAAGGTTGAAATAGAAAAGTTTGAAGTTTGTCGCCGTCGTCAGGACCGATAAGCATTTGCAGCACAGCGGAGTTAAACCTTAATTTGTAAATACTTATATTATCGTTAAATCCAATTTGTGACGATTCCTTAATCTCTCCTAAGGGGTATAGTTGTGTGTTTGAAACTTGTCCGAAACTTTCCGGGGTTAAGGCTGCCTTAGATTGTTCCCCTCCCAATGCATAAAGAGAATCGGTTTGCTTTGCATTAAAATACTTTTTAATCACCCGGAAAACAGTTTCATTTTTTTACTGGCGGGATAAGGATTGAGCTGAGGAAGCTAAGTTAAAAAGTAAAAATAAGATGGTAATTGCTGTATTTCATATGGATTTGAAAGTATACAACAAATAGAATCTACTTTCTTATCCACGCCATGGGGATATCCGCTTCCAAACTTCCGTCTTCATTTTTAATGCGCTTTTCAAATCTTCCTTCAACAACAAATCCCAATTTTTTATACAAACTAATCGCGTTTGTATTCGATTCTCTTGCTATAAGTTCTACCCTTAATATTTCCGGTCGAGTTTCAATAACAATTTTCAAAAGCTCCGTAAAGATTAATTTTCCCAGCCCTTTTCCCTGGTATTCGGAATGAACTACAAAAGTCAAATCGCCTAATACATGATTAAAAACCTTCGGCCCTAATTTTGAACAATGGATTTCAGCTGCGACTAGTCCGCTTTCGAGTTGGGCAACTAATTGTATTCCTTCGTGTTTAGCTTTATTGTAAATTGTGTCGAGGTAGTAATGTGTTATTTCCTCTTCGCAAGCGGCTATTCCTTTACGCTGTTTTGATACCTCTTTGTATAGATCGGAAATCCTTTCTCTATCCCCGGAAACGGTTGCCCGTATTTTAAACATGCAATATTAATTTTCTGCTTAAGACATCTTCAGAATGATCCCAATTTATCGGTTATAGAATCAAGACTTTTTACTCGGTAAACTTATATCAGACTTATTACCAACCAAATATAAAAGAAAAAATAGGTCTCTATTCAAACTAAAAATGACAAAAAAAAGTGCCGGGCATTCCTGCAGGGCACTTTCACAAAAATTTTTATCTTACTATTTTGCCTCGTCCTTAGCCGGAACAAAATTCATCGAAATTGAGTTTACGCAGTGCCGAGTATCTTTTTTAGTAAAACCTTCACCTAAAAACACATGTCCTAAGTGAGCACCGCAATTATTACAAACTATCTCAGTACGCATTCCGTCTTTATCACGGATGCGTTTAACGGCTCCTTTAATTTCATCATCAAAACTCGGCCAGCCGCAATGCGAATCGAATTTACTATCCGAAGTGTACAACGCAGCATCGCACCGTTTGCAAGTATAGGTGCCTTTGTCTTTGTTATCTAACAGCTTTCCGGTTCCGGGATATTCGGTTCCCTTATGAACGATTACACGTTCTTCGTCGGGTGTAAGTTTATTCCAATTCATATTATTCGCTTCCTTTTTATTTTTCTTTTTTT
>JAYULL010000165.1:0-6791 GCA_043763625.1 Sphingobacteriaceae bacterium
CAAGTGCCTTTCTCGCCGATAAATTGATCTTCTTTAAATTTAAACAATATGTTAAAAGTAGTCAAGCTGCCGTAAATCCGCGTAATATATTGTTGAAGATTAACTTTTTCCTCATTCTCAATATTGCTTGCATTAACACGCTGTTCAAGTACTCGAAGCCGATCTCGAACCATTACAAGCTTGTTAAAAAAAACGTCTATCGGTACTTCTTTTGAAGCTAGACCATTGCTGCCGGGTTGAAGTATCATTTTCCCGCCTTTCCATTTATCGCCCAAGGGAACGATTTCCGAAATATCCGACCAACGTTGTAAAATTTTCTTAAGCGTTTGTTCAACTTCATATAAACTAACCGTGTCGGTATCCGGAACCATATCATCTAATACTTCTAAAGTTTCTTTTACCGATATTTCTTTATAACCGCTGTCGATAAAAGTGACTGAGAAAACGTTAGATCGAACGTTTATTACTACTCCTTTACCGTATTTTTCGTGTAAAACTCTTGAACCTATTCCTATATTCTGTTCCATATTACTTTGTTAGTTAGTTTCGCAAATTAAACACTAAACATAATTTCTACCATTAAAAATAACTTTAAACCAATTTCAAGAAATTGATTGATACTTTAGCTTCATTTGCGTTAATTTACATCCCATGGAGAAAATTTATCTCAGTGATGCCGGACCTAAAGTGTCGCCGGCTATTTATGGTTTTTATCGTTGGAATGAAGAGAAAGATGTGACTTCTCAAACCATGGATAAGATCATTAATAAATGTTTGGACTTAGGAATCAACACATTCGATCACGCCGACTTTTACGGCTCTTATCAATGCGAAGAGTTATTCGGGAGGGCAATTAGATCAGCTACAGTTAAAAGGGAAGACATCGTTTTATTTACTAAGTGCGGTTCTGTTACACCGCATTCGTCTTTACCCGATATAAGGGTTAAAGAATATAATTCTTCTTCCGAGCATATCCGAAAGAGTGTAGATAAATCTCTTAAAAATCTGCAAACGGATTACATTGATATTTTCCTGTTAGATCACTTAGATCCTCTTTCTAATTTAGAAGAAACAGCTTTAACGCTTAAAGAATTAAAATCTTCAGGAAAAATAAAAAATATAGGAGTTGCTAATTTTACGGTTTTTGAGCATCAGTTACTGTCATCATATTTAAAAGAGCCCATAGTTACCAATCATATTGAACTTAATCTTCTTAATCTTTCGGCTTTAGAAAACGGGCGTTTAGATTATATAAAACAGCGTTATATGCGACCCTTAGCTTCTTCGCCTTTAGCAGCGGGGCGTATTGCAATCGGAACTGACCGGAAAGCAGTAGAAGTAAGAGAAAAGCTTACTGAAATTGCAGAAAAATACGGAGTAGATATAGAATCAATTGCTGTTGCATGGTTAGTTGCATTAGGTGCATTGCCGCTGGTGGGTACCGTAAACTTAAAGCGTATTGAAAATATTGCTAATGCCTTTAATATTGAACTTGACCGACAAGATTGGTATGACCTTTATTGGACATCAAAAGAACAAGCATAACAATTTGCGCTTTTTGAAATTGCTGTCCTAAGAAAACAGGCATTTCATTTCAATTTCCGGGTAACTTCCTGTTTTTCTACACGTACAGCTGTAGATGCATTCTAATACAGCTTTAAAGCCCGAAGTTTCACTAAAAGACGACTCAAAAAAAATAGCGCAGTTTGTTTTAATATCTGTTTTTTCCGGCCTGGCATTAGCTGCTTACTATTTCTACATCGGATTTTATTATTTAACGGCCCAAGTAATTGGCTTTTGTGTTACAATAAGTCTTGTTTTACTCCTGAAGAAGAGAGGATTAATAAAAAACGAAAAGCCGCTTAATACACTTATTGTTAATCTTTTTCTTGTTATAATGGTATTTCTGCAAGGCCTTAAAGCCGGAGGATATTTATACTTCTTCGCCTTTTTCGTTTCCATTCCCTATATAGTTGATACAACTAAGCCATATAAAAAGGAAATGATCTTTTATTTTCTTATTACTTCGATTTCTTACGCTGTTTGTTTTTTGTTTGCTGATGAGAGAAGTACCCGGGAGAATATTACCGATAGCCAATACACGCTTCTGTATGCGATAAACAGTATATCTGCTTTGATAATGACCGCAGGTTTTTCGCATCGTGGGATTCAGTTCAATTTGAAATATCAAGAAACTATTCTTGAACAGAAAAATACCGCTGAAGCACTCAGTAAAGAACTGTGCGGAAAGTCGAAAGCATTGCAAGCACAGTCGAAAGAACTTCAGGTGCAAACCGAAAATTTGCAGTCGGTAAACGAGGAGCTTCACGCCAATACCGGTAAGCTCGAAGTACTGAATCGCCAATTAGCCGAAGAACGCGAAAATTCGGATAGAGCTAACCGCGCAAAAACAGTTTTCTTAGCTACAATGAGCCATGAAATTCGTACCCCTATGAACGGCGTTATCGGAATGGCCTCTTTGCTGTCGGAAACAAAATTGGATACGGAACAAGAGGATTATGTAAAAACTATCCAAACCAGTGGCAATGCTTTGCTCGCCGTTATAAATGACATTTTAGATTTTTCTAAAATTGAGTCGGGCAATATGGAGATTGAACATCTTGATTTCGATTTACGAAAGTGTGTAGAAGATGTAATGGATTTATTTGCCGGAAAAGCGGCCGAACAGGGCCTCGACTTGGTTTATCAAATTGATCACATGGTTCCTACGCAAATTGTGGGAGACAGTATTCGGCTTAGGCAAGTTATCATCAACGTAGTAAGCAACGCTTTAAAGTTTACGCACAAAGGCGAAGTGTTTGTAAAAGTGCATTTGGCTAAAGCAGTTAAAAATAATATAGAATTAGCATTTGAAATTAAGGACAGCGGCATCGGAATTCCGGAAAATAAACTGCCGCGATTATTTAAAGCCTTCACTCAAGTTGACAGTTCAACCACTCGCAAATACGGAGGTACAGGCTTAGGACTCGCTATTAGCGAACGTTTGGTAAAATTAATGGGCGGAGTAATAGAAGTAGAGAGCGAAATAGGAGTTGGAACGACTTTTACCTTCACTATCCAAGTTAAAATAGGAGAGCAAAGCAGCAGGCAATATGCACACTTTAACACCGCAGTAAACGAGGGCAAAAAAGTACTGGTAATTGACGATAACTTCACTAATCTCGATATACTTCGCATACAGTTGGAGCAGTGGAAACTTGTGCCCGCCTTAGCTTCATCCGGTAAACAAGCTTTAGAAATACTGGAGGCAGAGCCGGGTTTTAATTTGGTGATAACCGACATGCAAATGCCGGATATGGACGGGATGGAAACCGCTCGGGCCATTAAAGCTAAACAAAAACAACTTCCCATAATTCTTCTAAGTTCCGTGGGCGACGAAACACGTTCAAAATATCCTCAACTTTTTAATGCCGTATTAACAAAACCTGTAAAACAGGCTCATTTATTTAACCTGGTGCAGCAAGAATTGAAAGAAGGCAGCGCTGCGGAAATTAAGCAAGATGAACAAAAGAAACCTTCTCTACTGTCGGAAGATTTCGCTTCGGCTTATCCCTTAAATATTCTTTTAGCGGAGGATAATCTGATCAATCAAAAGCTGGCAGTAAGAGTATTAACCAAACTGGGGTTCAGCCCTGAGGTAGCAAATAACGGTAGGGAGGCGGTAGATATGTTAGCAAAAAAATCATACGATTTGATTTTGATGGATGTACTCATGCCGGAGATGGACGGACTGGAGGCAACCGGATACATCAGAAAGAACTCGACTCACCAACCAATCATCGTCGCCATGACCGCCAATGCCTTACCCGAAGATCGGGAAGAATGTATAAAAGCCGGCATGAACGATTATATCTCTAAACCGATCAATCTGGAGATTCTTGTAAGAGTACTGCAGGAAACGGCGGAAAGGGTGTAGGGAAATATTGGACCGGTATAATAAATTAGCAAAAATACGGGCCGTATAGGTGGGATAAAAAGTCATAATTTGTCCGTAAAAATATTTTAATTCATCTGCTATTGGAGATGAATACAGTTTATGCTAAATACTCTTTCATAAAGTGCGTATATTCTTCTTACTTTCCTTAAACCGGGTAAAGTTTTTTGCAAGCTCAAATAGCGGGGAGAACTACAGGAATATTCGTTTATTATTCAGGTAATAGTTAACAATCTTTTCCGGAAGTACAGCTCGGGGACGCACTGTTAAATCTGCAATATCTTCTAAACTTAATTTATTTCTCTATAAACGTCCAACAACCCCAAATCTAAGGTTAATATCCCTTTTTCATCCGGTGCAAAAACCGGAACAAATTTAGCACCCCAAACAATTTCGCCGTGGTGATAAGAAGTTCGAGAGTGTACTGTCTGCGAAAAAGTATCGTCGAAAGCTTTTATCATTACCAAAAATTCCGCGTTTCCCTTTTTCAAATCTTCCAAATTTAAACCGTAAATTGGACTTTCTTTAACAACCGGATGAACAACCGTCCAACTGAGGGTGAGAAGTTGAATTCGGCTTCTTTCTAGTTCTAAATTCAAAAATTTTCTTACTTTCTTTCCGGCTTCTTCAACATTTAGCGAGAGTAAAAGCTGTACCTCTAATTCTATCAGCTGGTTCCGGCGATAGTTTGCCATTCTGAACATCAGGCCCGTGCCGTTTTGGTAGGGCGACACCAATATTTTATTGCTGTAAATGATTTTTGCGTATGGCCTGGAAAAACGTCCGTAAAGTAAACCCGTGGCTAAAGCAAAGGCCAACAAGCCCAACATCGATTCGAAAGCGGCAACCGAGCTTGTTAAAATCCCGACGGGATAAATATGTCCGTAACCGACAGTAGATACGGTTTGCGCAGAAAAAAAGAATGCGTCAAAAAAATGTCCAACCTTATTAACACCCTGAATACCGTGGAGATTTTCTACCCCGATCGTTAAATACACTGTTGCGAAAAAAGCATTGATAATGAGATAGCCGGTGAATACAATTCCGATAAATTTCCTCCAACTCATTGTGATAAGCGAATTATAAGTATCGGAAGTGCGAAAAAAAGGTAAGCCTTTTCGGTTAACGTTAGAGGACCCGTCTTTATTCAACATCCTCCGATTATTTACCGTCGGGCCTGTGCCAAATCCTACATCATTGCCTGATATATCATTTTTCTCATTTATCATACCTGGTGTAAGGGCCTTCGTTTAATAATTCCGCCTTTTGTTTCGGTAATTACATTCATTACCATAAACGCTTTTCGGTCTATTTGTTCAACTTCTTGTTTCAGCTTAGCTACTTCGAGTCGGGTAATAACTGTAAAAATAATGTTTAACTCTTTATTGCGGTGGCCCGTGCTGCCGAAGCCGCGTTCGCCTTTATAGATAGTCACTCCTCGGCCAAGTTTGTTGATTATAACTTCGCGTATTTCGTTACTTTTTGGCGAGATGATGGTAACGCCGGTGTATTCTTCAATTCCCTGAATAATAAAATCTATGGTTTTTGAAGCGGAAAGATAGGTGAGGATAGAATAAAGTGCGCTCTCCAAGCTCAAAAAGTATGCGGCAACCAGAAATATAATTACATTAATTATGAGTATAATATCGCCGATACTTAACACGCTTCTTCTGTTGATGTAAACAGCCAGAATTTCGGTTCCGTCCAATACGCAGCCGCCCCGCATTGCCAACCCTATTCCGGCTCCCAAGAAAAAGCCGCCGAAAATAGCTATCAAAAGTTTGTCGTCAGTAATCACCGGAAATTCGAAGAAATAGATAATGAAGGCTAAAAGAATAATTGCAGCGAGTGTAGTAAAGGCGAAGTTTTTACCGATGTGCTTTGATCCGATAAAAATAAACGGAATGTTAAATATAACCAGCCAAATAGAAACAGGAACTCCGGTAAGATTTGTTAAAAGCAATGAAATTCCGGTTACACCACCATCTATAAAGCCATTGGGCACAAGGAAGCCGTTTAGACCGAAGGCAGCCAGAAGTACGCCGAGACCTATCAGTGCAGAATTGGATAGGCCATATTTAAGCTTGATATATCTTCTTAAGTTTTTATTCTTCACTCCCTAAAATTATAAAAGGTTTGCACGTAAAGAAAAGATTATCCATATTTGTTTAATAAGAAAGATGAGAAATAATCTACACAAAATTTGGTGGTGGCACTTCAACTAATTTGTTGGCTATCCCTGTATTTGTAGAATTTAACATATAGAAATTGGAAGGGTTGCCGAAATGCAGCCCTTTTTTATTATCAAAAATGAAAGAAATTTTAAATCGCCTTTTCAGTCACAAAACCTTTAATAAGAGCGAAGCTCAGAATATTTTAACGGGCATTGCTACCGGTAAGTATAATAATTCGCAAGTTGCTGCTTTTATGGCTGTTTATTGTATGCGAAGTATTACTGTAGAAGAACTAGAGGGCTTTCGCGATGCAATGCTTGAATTATGCGTAAAAGTCGACTTTGAAGGCGAACTTATTGATTTATGCGGGACCGGAGGAGACGGAAAGGATACGTTTAATATCTCTACGCTTGCGTCCTTTATAGTAGCGGGAGCCGGCTATAACGTTGCAAAACACGGCAACTACGGAGTTTCTTCCGGATGCGGTTCCTCCAATGTAATGGAGTTTTTAGGTTATAGATTCACCAATGATAATGATACATTAAAGAAAAGCTTAGATGACGCCGGTATTTGTTTTCTTCATGCGCCTTTGTTTCATCCTGCAATGAAAACTGTAGCGCCGATACGCAAAGAACTCGGTGTTAAAACTTTTTTCAACATGC
>JAYULL010000166.1:0-6722 GCA_043763625.1 Sphingobacteriaceae bacterium
GTTTGGAGTGTCTTTTTTTTCATAACAATAAACTTAATCTAGTTCTGCTATTTACAGGATAGGCGCTTTGAAAAACTACCGAAGGTTTAGTGCAACATCAGTTTACAAAAATGGCGGTTTTTGGGATTAATTTAAAGTTGGTTTTGTACTTGCAGAGCCAGTGTTTAACCGAAAGTTTAGGCTTCCTTAATCCGCCACTTCTGCAAGCTGCAAAACGTTATGCGTCATGCTTAGGGACAGTGCTAACTTCAAACTGACTTCAAGAAATGAACTTTAACAAAACAAAGTTGGGTAAGCCGAAAACCGATTAGAGTAGGGAAAAAAAGTAAAATGGAAAATCAACTAAACAATTGGACATCAATTTGGAAAAAAGCTCTTCCCTATCTTGCCTTGGCAGGGCCGGCAAGTCTTTTTATTGCATCTTTATTTGTAACAGCAGGTGTTGGAATAATACCTGATAAGACATATACTAATAGTAATTATGAAGGTTTTGTAATGACATTGGGAGCACCCTTCTTTATAGCTACTTTTACCTTCCTTGGGCAAACACTTGCTAAACGGTTTTTGAAGGTTAGCATTCTGGTAACTATTCTAGGAATTTTAGGAGCATCATCATTAGTATTCGTTTCAAGTATGAGGCTATTACAACAAGCATTTGTTGAATCCGGATTTGACTCCAATACGGTATGGGCGGCTTGGGACAACGTTTCGGTCTGGCATATACCACTTCTATTACAAAATATAGCTGCTCCATTAGCCTTTATCATTGGGGGTGTTGCACTTTTGTTGACCAATCTCGCTCCAAAATGGGCAGGAATACTGCTTATAATTTGTTTTCCATTCATTGCAACCGGACAACTCATTGGTAAACCAGAGATTTTTTGGACATTAGGGACTATGTTAATGACGATTTCAATTGTGGGTGTTGTAAAGGCTGTAGAAAAGGATAGCACGAACGCATAACAGCAAATTTGCAATGGGCGGGATTTCGTGCTCCGGAGACAATTTGTGGTAGCCGAAAGTTTTGTGCTATGAATGACCATTTGTTATAAAAATCCCGCCCATCGCAAATCTGCAAACCGTCTCTTCCGGGCAACCGGAGAAGGAATGTAAACGCAACATCGAGCTGATGTGGCTGATGAAAGGGCCCGCTCCCGACCATACCTCTACGGGGCAGCCTTAATATTTACCCGAAAACAACTTTCCGGCCGTAGGGTTATAATGTAAAACAAGTAATATGGACAGCTATAATCTGGAAGTAATGCAAAAAGACGGCTCAATTGTGGACTATTTCGTTCAAGAGTATGTTGAAGAAAAAAAATTCGAGATTTTGGCAAAAGACAAATTAATTGCTGTCTTTAAATCTGAACTCGACGGAAATTGGACCTTAATTGATAACCCCGGAAATGTGGACAATGACCTCGAAGAGCGAATAACGGGCCAACTGAACGGATACCGACGATAAGCCGGTATCTCCGGAAATAATTTTCTGCTTACTTTTACGTTTTCCGGCATGCATGCTTAAACTCAAAACTCAGGCTTTACTTTCACTTCTGTTTCTCACAATTTCTTCGGGAGCTCAAACCCGGGTTCCGTTTATTAAAAGTTTAGAATATCCTAACAAGTGGGTTGATTCTGTTTTTCGGAAGCTCAACAAAAAAGAACGAATCGCACAATTACTGATGGTGCGGGCACATACAAATAAGGGTAAAGCTTACGAAGATTCTGTTGCAGAAGTAATTAAAAAGCAGCGTGTAGGCGGACTGGTGTTTTTTCAAGGCGGACCTGCAAGGCAGGCCGCTTTAACTAACTACTATCAAAGCCTTTCGCACATTCCGCTGCTTATTGCTATGGATGGCGAATGGGGTTTGGGCATGCGTTTAGACAGCGCGGTTTCTTACCCGTTTCAGATGACTTTAGGAGCATTGAAGGATACGCCTTTAGTTTATGAAACGGGCCGCGAGGTAGCAAAAGATTTTAGACGCCTCGGCATGCACGTAAACTTTGCTCCGGTTGTTGACATTAATAACAATCCCGCCAATCCGGTAATAAATTATCGCTCTTTCGGCGACAATAAATATAACGTGGCTGCAAAAGCGTGGGCCTACACAAAAGGCATGCAAGACGAAGGTTTGCTTGTTTCTCTAAAGCATTTTCCCGGACACGGCGATACTGATGTTGATTCTCATTTGGCTTTGCCTCAACTCAAGTTCGACAGAAACCGACTGGATTCTTTAGAAATGTATCCTTTTCGGGAACTGATAAAAAAAGGAGCAAGCGGAGTAATGGTTGCCCACATGAATATTCCAGCTTTAGATAGAACCGAAAATCTCCCTTCCACGCTATCAAAACCTATAATTACCGGTATTTTAAAAACAGAGTTAGCATTTAAAGGGCTCGTTTTTACCGACGCTATGGAAATGAAAGGCGTTGTTAAATTCTTCCCGGAAGGAGAAGCCGATATAAGAGCTTTGGCGGCAGGTAATGATGTGCTCGAACTTTCTGAAAACAGTGCCCGAGCAATTAAACTGATAAGGAAAGCAGTTAAGAAAAAAAGAATAAGTAAAGATCAAATAAACGCAAGCGTAAAAAAAGTGCTGGCAGCAAAATATTGGGCGGGATTGAATAATTTCCAACCTGTTGATACCGCTAACGTAGCCGGATTTCTTAATCGCCCGGAAACTTTTGCTCTTAAACAACGCTTAGCCGCCGCAGCCGTTACTGTTTTAAATAGCGACAGTTTATTAAAAGCTCTGGATTTAAACAAGAAAACAGCAGTTATAAGTTTGGGGGTTACCCGAGTATCTTCTTTTCAAGAAGATATGAAATTAAAATTTCCAAACTCCACTAACTTCATTCTATCAAAAATTGCCGGTTCGTTAGATATTGCCGGTATGCTGAAAGAGCTTAAAGGTTATGAGCAAATTATAATGGCCATTCACGACTATCGAAAACGCCCTTTAAGCACCCTCGACTATAACAATGAACTTAAACTTTTTATTGCTGAAGCCGCAAGGTTAAACACGGTAACCGTTTTATTCGCTAACCCTTATACCATTGCCGGCCTCCCGGGAATAGAGCAAAGTAAAACGCTGATTGTGAATTACCAAAACACCGAAGAAATGTATAAGGCAAGTGTTAATGTACTTACCGGCCGGGCCGGAACAAACGGCAGGCTGCCGGTAACAGTTAATTCCTTTTTTAAAACCGGCGACGGAATAGAATTTTTTCCGGAACCGAAACAAGTAAGCGGGCAGGTGGAATAAAATAAGCTTATCTATCCCGGCGGCTCTATCCGCTAATGATAAACTACTAATTACTATGCAAACCCTACTTATTCAAGTTCAACGAAAATCCTCCACTCAAAACCGAATTCCCTGCTGTTAAGTATTTACCGTTCATTAATCCAAAGTTGCTGCCGCTTGTAAATTGCAACTGAAGAACCTCACTAACAGCCAGCCGAGTATAAAAAATCGGTTCTAAAAAAAAGTTGTCTTCCAAAAGTGCAGCTACACCGTTTATCCTGAGCCGGTTTAGTGTCAGATAACTTGCCCGTAATGCTGTCCCGTAATTAAGCGAGTATTTCTTTTTAAATAGTTTCAACGCATTTTTTCTTGAACTGCTGTAATTTACTTGTGCAAAGTATTTATCGAAATTTGCTCTCCGTGTTTCGTATTCGATTACTCCGTCTTGAGTACGATGCCTCAAATCGTATTTACTGTCGCCGGCCCCATAACCCGCATAAACTTCCAATATCCGATTCTTACTTTTTCCGAAAGTTGTAAAATACCCTCCTGCTGCTTCTATCAAGTTTTGCTTGAATTCTTTTCTGGTTCTATTATTATCCATAAAAGAACCGTTTGCCATAACAGCAATATTATCAGAAACCGCATAGGCAGAATTAAAACTCAAATTTCCGCGAAGCGTAACGTGTCCGGCTACATACGTTTCGTTTTGCTTTGTCAGCATTGGAGTACTTGGGGTGTTGGGCATGTATAAAGAAGAACATCCGGTTAAGATAAAAGCAAAAGAACAGGTAAGGCACAAGAATTTATTCATAGCAAAAATAAGCAAAGCAATACGCTGCTAATAACGCAATATTTGCCCGAAAAATATGCCGTGGGTAAGGCCGATCTTATTTTACTGCATTTAAAGAGACAATCCAACATCTATAACTGTTTATTTATCCGATTTTTTTGCGGGCAAGCGGAAAGAAAATCCGAACGAAGCAAATGAATTCCGCTCCCTATAAAATATGGTGCTTCCGGCAGCTAAATCAAGCTGAATATTTTCGGTAATAAGAAAAAAGTAAACCGGCGTCGGCACTTTGCATTGGCGGCTCTCCTTTTTGATATTGCCCGTAATACTCCCCGAACACCTTAATTTTTTTGCTACCTCATAATTCACCGAACCGGAGCTCTGCCAATCATGCCCTGATTCGAAAGCATGCCACTTTATTCCCGTATTTCCGGCAACAATGAACTTGTTTATTTTACGTTCTAAATCGGCAATAAATGCAGGTGCCCAAAATTCATTTTCATCGCGGATAAAAACGAACGGAAGATTGACATAGCTCACCAAACTAATATCCGGCAACCACTTGTGCTTATCAAGCAAGCCCAATTTTGCGCTTAAAGCTAAAGGGTAACGGCCCTGAGCTGTCTCATTAAAAAATCGCGACGGTTCTTTGCCGTCTTAAAAATTTAATCGAGCTTCTAAGCCTTTTGTAACGCCATATCGCAAAAGCGCCGATTCAATTATAGATGATTCACCCTCTTCGTAGTTATCAACTAGTAACCCCGTTTCAACCTGAAATTCTCCCGCTTCGAGCACATGAGCGTTTTCGCTTTGGTCGGGCCGGTCGGCATCCATTTCTTCTTGAGCCTGAGCCCACATAGAAGCCAGTGCAAAAATTATAGTCAGTAACCTTTTCATCATCAATCCCGGGTGTCTTACATCTTTCTTTCAACAAATACAATTTCGCTTCAACTTCGTTTTATGAATTGTCTATTCGAATAAAGTTTCTAAGGGTCGAAAAAAGCCCCTCGGAAAGGAAGCGGCTTTACTTTTAACTAACCATCATAAAGGTGGAGAACCTGTATTATTAACGTTCACCTTAAGCGGTCATTACTCTAATCATTAATTCAACTCGCCTAAAACGTCTTGCGCTAGAGCCGGGTTTGCAAACAAAAAAGCATCGATTAAAGGCTTCTCGTAATTTTTTAATTACCATAAAATAGTGTACTAAATAGTCACAATTGTATTGTTTAATTGAACATGTTAAAAAAACAGGGTAATATTACAGGCTTAAACTAACCTGGTAACATCAATGAAAAAACTATTTTTGCCGGCTTTACTCGCCGCATTGTTTTTTACTGCCCGATCGCAAAACCTTCGCCCCACTGCTTATCCGCTAATCACCCACGATCCGTATTTCAGCATTTGGTCGTTTGACGATAAAATTAATGCGGCCGAGACAAAGCATTGGACCGGACACAACAATTCTTTGGTCGGAATTTTGAAAATAGACGGAGTTGCTTACCAACTGATAGGCCGGATGCCTTCTCAAACTAAGGATGTTGTTCCTACCGGCGAAGCAGGCGCTTATCCCGTGAAATATATACATAGCAAACCTGCCGAAGGTTGGGAAAGTCCAAATTTTAAGGGTTTAGGCTGGGATACCGGAAATGCACCTTTCGGCGATGGAGCTTCAAGTAACAGTATTGCCGCTCCCGGCAAGTTCAATAAAGAAGTTTGGTACAGAAGAGAGTTTATTTTAGCAACCGGAAACTATAACAATTTAAAACTAAACATCAGCTACGATGATGATGTTGAAGTTTACCTTAACGGTGTAAAAGCATTCGAAACAAAAGGTTTCACTACCGGCTACGTAACAAAAAATATATTTGCTGAAGCCCTGCGGGCATTAAAGCCCGGGAAAAATTTGATGGCTGTCCATTGTGTAAGCCCTGCCGGAGGCGAGTTTATCGATGTCGGATTAATAGAAAACCTACAACTTGCAAAAGTTACTCCGGCAAATCAAATTTCGGTAAATGTAGATGCAACGCAAACCCACTACGCCTTAACTACTGCTAAGGCTGATGTTAAAGTAACCTTTACATCGCCACTGCTTACCGATAAGTTAGACGTTCTGGTTCGCCCGGCTTCGTATATTACTTTTAACGTAAAATCTAAAGACAGTAAACCTCATGATGTTCAACTCCTGTTTGGTTTTTCAGGAATGTTAAGCGCAAATCAACCAAGTCAGAAAGTGCGTGTTCAATCGGCAACAAGCACCGGTCTTTTAATACAATCTGTGAGCACAACAACCCAAGAAATTTTAGCTAAAAAGGGTGATGATCTACGTATCGACTGGGGATATGCTTATTTAGCTGCTCCTCAGAAAAGCGGAGTTCGTTCGGCCAACGGCTTACACAATTTGTTGGCCTTTGCAAGTAATAAACCGCTGATTAACCGGCCCTCCGGCGAAGAAAGTGCCGGAAAAAGTTTTGTGGGCTTGGTTTATAATTTAGGAAAAACAGTTTCTAACACCAAACATGTAATTGTGGGGTATGACGATGAATATTCAGTTCAATATTTCGGAAAAAACTTGCGTCCTTGGTGGAACCGAAGCGGAACCGTCAGTGCCGAAAACATGCTGGTATCTGCCGAAAAAGATTACTCAACCTTATTGCCCTTATGTACCGCTTTTGACAAAAAGA
>JAYULL010000167.1:0-27470 GCA_043763625.1 Sphingobacteriaceae bacterium
GGTAGTATAAGTACCGTCGGGTTGTTGTTTAAAATCATCAAAATCCTTTGACGACAATCCGGATTCAAGTTTAATCCGACAGCCTACACCTCGAGGAACAGCTATATCAATTGAAGCAACGCCGGTTTCGGCCTTGACGTTTGTTATAGATCGAGGTTCGCCCAATTTAACATCAAAGGAAGCTGCGCCGCCTTTCAACTCAAGATTGTTAATTTTAAAAGGCGTTAAATCAAACTCGGTTTTCCCGGCACCGGTTTCAAGAACAATATCCCAACTAGGTTTTTGATTCAGTTTTATCTCCGTACGATTATGATTCTCGTCCATATCCCATTTCCGGCTGTCGCTGTTCATTTTAAAGTCCAGGCGTTTAACCCCGTTTTCGTCTATACTTTTCAAGGTGTATGATCCTTGGCTATCATGCACATCTGCATCGAACAAATTAGTTGTAGTGTTTTTAAGCTCGTAATAGGTTGCTCCGCCGGAGATAAAAAGTTTAGCGCTGCTTACTGAGTCGTTATACGGCTCTGTGAACGTATTATTAGGATCATTCCACGCGTCGCTTTTTTCCACTTTACCTTTATCTCGATCGCGGTGTTTATTGTGCCAATTAAAGTTCCAACCCTCACTTCTGTCATCTTTGTGGTTAATGCCATGATAGGCAATAAAACCTAAAGCAGCAACTGTGATAGATATGGCTACAGCAGAACTTGCGCCGGAATTTTTGCCGGCAAAGATCATATTAGCTCCTATTATAATTAAAATAAGCGGCCAAAATTGCCAAACAGTTTGCCAGTAAAAATCAATTATACCAAAGTTATCAAGCAGCAGAATTACACCTACAAACACTAGCACCAATCCCCATATAATATTTTCTGTTTTCATGTGATTCTTATATTTAAAGCGGAGTAGTATTTGAATTTACATCTGAATCGGGTTGTTTTTTGTCCCACTCGGTTTCTGAACTTGCCCGTTTATAATCAGCTGTTTCAAGGTGCTTTTTCTTGCCCGATTTTAAAAGGAGTATAAGGCCCATGACTATAAATATTAAGGGCCACAATCTGTGCAAGCGGAACCATTCAGGAATAAAATCAAATTCCCTTAGTAAAAAATAGCTTCCCATACCTACTAAAATCAGTCCCCCTACAATTCTTCCGTTGCCGGGTTTCTTTTTAGAACTTGAACCAACAAAAGGTTCAGCTCCCGGAGCGGTAAAAGCTTGTGGCTCAATACCCGAAGAATTGGTTGTAAAATTAAAAATTGTTCTTTCGGGCAGAGCAATCCACAGTACTATATAAATTAACACTCCCGAGAAGCCGAAAACTCCCAATAAAATAAAGATGATGCGAACGATAGTGACATCCATATCCAGGTATTCGGCAAGCCCTGTTGCTACCCCGCCTAAAACTTTCCCGTGTTCAATTCGCTGTAATTTCTTTTCCATAATCTTTTAACTTTAAATTTGTCCTTTTACCGGACTGATTACTATTTCGTCTAAATTAGCGCCGTTGCTTAAACGCAGACATTGTAAAACTGCCTCGGCGATATCTTCAGGATCAATAAAAAGTTTTTTATCTAAGCTTGTTTCGCCCCAAGATTCTGTTAAAGTTGAGCCCGGTACGATAGCCGTTACTTTCACATTATCCTGCATTAGTTCTTCACGCAATACTGAGGTTAGACAGAGCAATGCAGCTTTTGTTACAGAATAAGAACCTGCCGCAACCACCGGCTTTTTTGAAGCTACCGAACAGATGTTTATAATGTTGCCTTTGCCCTTCTCTTTCATTATCCTGCCAAAGAACTTGCACAAATAATAAGGAGCATATAAGTTAATTTGCATTTGAGACAACAACAAGTGCTCATTCTCCTCTAAAAGCGTTGCGGGATAGTACACGCCGGCATTATTTACCAAAACATCCGAGGTTTCGAAGTGTTGTTGAACGTAGTTTACAAAACGGTGTATCTCGTCGGGGTTAGACAGATCAGTTTCGAGCCCTATTGCTTTGATTTGAAACCGGCTCTCTAAGTATTTGCAAAAAATATCGATGTCTTGTTGGGAGCGTGAACACAAAGCCAAGTTATACCCGGCGTGTGCCAATTTTAGAGCGATAGCTTTTCCGATGCCTTTTGTCGCACCTGTTATAATTGCGTTCATTAGTTTTAAATTAAGTACTCTTTAACTTGAAATTCAAAAAACTGTAATTTAGACAAAAATTATTACGAATGATTTTTCATCCCCTCGGCAGATATATCCTGCTTTTAAAAGCTGTGTTTCGCAAACCTGAAAAGTGGAACATCTATCGAAAAGAGATTTTTAAAGAAATGAACTCGATAGGAGTAGGTTCAATAGGAATTATTTCCATCATTTCTGTTTTTTTAGGAATGGTTACCACCGTTCAAACTGCTTTTCAGCTTGTAAGCGATTTAATTCCAAAATCAATTATCGGTTCAATTGTTCGCGACTCTACGATACTTGAGTTGAGCCCGACAATTTCGGCGATTGTTTTAGCAGGAAAAGTAGGTTCGAGCGTTGCTTCGCAGATAGGAACAATGCGGGTAACCGAACAAATCGACGCGTTGGAAATTATGGGAATTAATTCTCCGGGATACCTTATTTTACCTAAAATAACCGGAGCGGTTACCATGATACCTCTGCTGGTCATCATCTCGGCGGGTCTTAGTATCTTCGGCGGCTTTTTAGCCGGAACTCTCTCCGGAGCGGTGTCCGCTACTGACTATCTCTTAGGTTTAAGTACAGATTTTATTCCGTTCACTGTAGTCGTTTGCATGGTTAAAGCGATAGTTTTCGCCTTTATTATTACATCTGTTTCGGCTTACCAAGGATTTTATACGGACGGCGGAGCTTTAGAAGTGGGCATTTCGAGCACTCGGGCCGTTGTTGTAAGTTGTATCTCTATTTTATGTGCTGATTACGTTATTGCTCAACTGCTATTATGATAGAAATTAAAAACATACATAAAACGTTTGGCGATAATCCCGTGCTCATGGGCATTTCGGCGCAGTTTCGCGAGGGAATTAACAATTTGATAATCGGAGGTTCGGGTTCCGGGAAGACTACTTTACTTAAATGCATGGTTGGCTTGCACGAACCCGAACAGGGATCGGTTATTTACGACGGCAGAGATTTCACCCGAATGAATTTTGAGGAAAAAATCGAAATTCGTAAAGAGATAGGCATGCTTTTTCAAAGTTCGGCTTTATTTGACTCCATGACGGTTGAAGAAAATATTATGTTTCCGCTAAACATGTTTACCGACCAACGCCGACGCGAAAAATTAGATCGTGTAAACTTTTGTTTAGATCGCGTTAATCTTGAGGGAAAGAATAAACTGTTTCCGGCAGAGTTATCAGGGGGGATGAAAAAACGGGTTGGAATAGCCAGAGCAATCTCCATGCAGCCGAAATATTTGTTTGTAGATGAACCGAACTCCGGCTTGGATCCTAAAACTGCTATAGTTATTGACGAATTAATAAACGAAATCACCGTAGAATATAAAATCACCACCGTTGTTGTAACCCATGATATGAACTCTGTAATGGGCATCGGCGACAGTGTTATTTTTCTGTTTAACGGACAGTTAGAATGGGAAGGTTCTAATAAGGAAATCGCTCATACCGATAATAAAGAACTTAACGACTTTGTATTTGCAAGTAAGTTTACACAAGCTGCTAAAGACAAACTTTAACCTAAATTCTTAAAGACTTTTTTACTAACGCACTGTAGATACAAGTTTTATCTTTGTCGGAGATGACAAAAACCAGCAAGGACTCTGTACCTTTTGCAGCCGGGAAGTCCCTTTTATGGACCGAGGGTGGCGGGAGCATCCAACTCCTTACTCCTCAATATTGGAAAGATTATGCCTTGATCGATTGCGGAGACTTCGAGAAATTAGAACGATTCGGCGATGTGATTTTAATCCGGCCGGAGCCCCAAGCCGTCTGGAAAAAAGTACTACTTGAAAGCGAATGGCAAAAGCTTCATCACATAAAATTTAAAGGACGTTCTGCCACCTCCGGTGAGTGGATAAAAAAAGATACAAAAATTTCGGATCGCTGGCACATCACTTATGAAAATCTGGAAGTGGCAATAAAACTCCGATTGGGTTTAACTTCCTTTAAACACTTAGGAGTTTTCCCGGAACAGGCTGTGAATTGGGATTATATCTCCTCAACCTTAAAAAAGTTTAAAGCTCCTCAACCGAAAGTCCTCAACCTTTTTGCTTATACCGGCGCCGCCTCCTTAATTGCCCGAGCTACCGGGGCCGACACTACTCATGTTGATTCAATTAAACAAGTAATCTCTTGGGCGAACGAAAATCAAGAAATTTCGGGATTAAAGGATACCCGTTGGGTAGTTGAAGACGCACTTAAATTTGTAAAACGTGAACTAAAGCGCGGTAAAAAATATAACGGCATTATCTTAGACCCCCCCGCATACGGCCACGGACCAAATGGCGAAAAGTGGAAATTGGAAGATCACATTCAAGAAATGATGCAGGATGTTGTTCAACTTTTAGATGAAAAAGAGCATTTCTTGATTTTAAATACTTATTCCCTAGGATTCTCATCAGTAATTGTTGAAAACCTGATTCGTTCTTCTTTTCCACAAGTTGAAAACCTTGAAACCGGAGAGCTATATTTGCAGGCTGAATCAGGGGTTAAATTACCGCTGGGAGTATTCGGAAAGTTTTTTAAAAACGAAGGATAATTGTAACCTTTTATATCGGTTTTAAGTACTTGCGATATCAAAGTAAAAAACATCTAAAAAGAGCAATCGAGTTTATGAACAAAGGCAAAAAACCGGCAATTTTATTAGCCGTTACTGCAACTGTATTTACCGTTTTGGCAGGTTGCGGAAACAGCAACGCAAACAAGACCGAGAAGGGAAAAATCCCCGCACAAGCACAAGCAGACACTACCAAGAAGATTGACGCTACTACTGCTGATGCTTCTTCATATCCTCCTGCGGATACAGCAAAATATAACCAACGAGTAAGAGAAAACGCAAACGGTGATACTACAGGATTATGGCCCGTTAAAAAGCAGCCTTATCCCTTGCCCGGCGCAATTCTTCCTTTTAAAAGAATTGTTGTGTATTACGGAAATATGCACTCCAAAAAAATGGGGGCTTTGGGCGAATACGCTCCAAAAGAAATGTGGCGGAGACTAAATGCTGAGGTTAAGCATTGGGAGAAAGTCGACCCTAAAACTCCGGTACAAAAGGGAATTCATTATATTGCTACTGTGGCTGCAGGTTTACCCGGCAAAGACGGGGCATATGTAAATCGGATGCCTGAAAAACAAATTGACTCGGCACTGGCTATCGCCAAGATGGAGAACGCCATCTTGTTTTTGGATATACAGATTGGCTTAAGCACTATTCAAAAAGAGATCGGGAGGTTTGACAAATATTTGAAAATGCCGAACGTTCATTTGGGAATTGATCCTGAATTCGCCATGCGTAAAAAAGGAGTTCCTCCCGGAAGAAAAATTGGAACGTATGATGCGGAAGAGATAAATTTCGCAACTAACTACTTGGCAAAAATTGTTCGGGAAAACAATCTTCCTCCTAAAGTATTTGTATTGCATCGTTTTACTCAAGGGATGGTTACGAATTATCAAAATATTAAATTACATCCCGAGGTACAATTTGTAATGCACATGGACGGATGGGGCGAACCTGAATTGAAATTAGGCACTTACCGTAACCATATCCGAAAGGAACCTGTTCAATTTACCGGCTTTAAGCTTTTTTATAAAAATGACTTGAAGAAATCTCCAAACCGGATGATGACGCCGGAAGAGCTGATAAAGTTAAAACCTCAACCGGTATACATCCAGTATCAGTAAAGGTTTATGTCCGGTAACGGTAGAAAGAATTATATATGAGATTGAATTGCCCTGACAAAGGGCAATTTCAGTTTAAAAACTATTTGAGGAAAAATTTCGTTTGTTACAACATGGCATTACAAAACGCAACATTCGGAGCAGGATGTTTCTGGTGTGTTGAAGCAATTTTTAAAAGTCTTAAAGGAGTATCAAAAGTTACCTCAGGATATATGGGCGGCACGATTGAAAATCCTACCTATGAAGAAGTCTGTTCCGGGACTACAAACCATGTAGAAGTTATTCAAATTGAGTTTGAGAATGAAGTAATATCGTACAACGAGCTTCTTCTTGTACTATTTAAAACGCACGACCCGACAACCTTGAACAGGCAAGGGAATGATATAGGTACACAATACCGTTCTGTGGTTTTTTACTACAGCCAAGACCAGAAAGAGCAAGCCAATAGAATGATAGATGAGTTAACAAAGGAATTGGTATACGACAAACAAATTGTAACTGCGGTTGAACCTGTTGCGGAGTTTTACCCCGCTGAAAATTATCATCAAAACTACTTTAATAATAACCCGAATCAGTCGTATTGCTCTTTTGTTATTCAGCCGAAGCTGACCAAGTTTGCGGAGAAGTTTAGGGATAAGATTAAGCCGGAATTGTTAGGCTGATTACTCCCGTGGCCACACCCGTTCTTCCAATACCTCGATTATTTACTTATCGGGATAAGAAAGTAAGAAAATTCCTGTTCCTTTTTCTCTGGCGTAAGGTGTTTGAATAATGCCTATTTTCTTGAAGGATTTAATCCTCGCAATGTCTTCAGGGCTGCTTTCATCACCCACCACTATAAAATGTTTAATGCCTTTTAAGGAAGGAAACCAATGTATATAGTCCGCATTAAAACAAACTGCGGGCGGTAATTTTCCCCTAGAATAATAATTAACCGCTCCTGCTTGCCCGTAGTTATCACAAATAACAAGAGTTGTCTTTCTTTGATTTGCAGATATCGTTTAATAAGCTTTATAAACATTTTCTGCCATCTCTTTCCACCCTAACATGTCCGCAAAATCTTGCGGAATTTCATGTTCCTTTCCGTCTTCCCGCCGCAGCAAGCCTAGTTCTCTATATTTTTTGTTGCCGGCAGAAATCTTTTCCGGCGAACTTATCTGAAATGCCACCGATAGCAGCGGCAAAAACAAAGCGATAACAACAGTCGGAGGGATGTGGTTTTTTTATAATTCTAAATTGCCGGTTTCACCGGATATATTGTTCCATCAAAACTTCTAAAACAACCCCAACTGCCCCTTATCGTCTATTTCAATCTCATCCGGGTTCGTTATTTCGAAAGATACTTCTTTTTTTACCGGAACTTCTTCCTGCACGTCCAAATCTGCTTCAACTTCTCCGGCGGCTTCCGGTTCTTCCGGCAACTCTCCTCCGATTTCTTTTTCCGGTTCTTCCGACTCCCTCGAAATCAAGGTAATTTTTTGAACTTCGTGCTGACTTAAGCGATTCCCTTGTGCTCGCATTCCTTTTACATCAACCAGTTCATTAAGATCTTGCTCAAATATCTCCGGCGTTTGCGATTTGCCTTTTAAAACTTCCAGTTCTGCAACGGGGTTTGTCGCCTTTGTAAGTAATACCAACCTTGAACCCGACTCTTCATTAATAATACTTGCCTGCCGGCCGACAGCAATATCATCAAACATAAAACGCTTTACATAATAATTTTTGGACTTTCCGTCGAGATGGATTGCGGTATAAACTTGCTTTGGATTATACTTCTCAATCTGCAGCATCTTATCATCGAAATGATTGCTTAAATCGAACGAGGTTAACTCGTAGATGCCGGTACTTAAAACAGTCAAAATTTTATCCGCACCATCAAATTCTCCTAAATATTTACCACGCCCGTCTACATTTAGGCGCTTCAAAATTTCATCAAACCAAATTTTTCTTCCCGCCAAAGTTGAAACTCCTTTTGATTTCAGAATCACTTTCTTAACCGGATATTTCGTCACAGTATTCCCCATCGAACTGCGGCCTTTGATGGCTATTTCAGCAAAGTCTTGGTCGAACTGCAGCTTACGAAGTTTCGAATGGGGCTTCAACTGAATGTTAACTACTTCGGCTTCCCCGTTAGGGTTAGCAGTAAAGTATAGCACTTTCGAGCCTTTGGTTCCTTTGGTTAAATCGTATTCTTTATCTCGGGTGATACCAATAACCGAGAAACGCTTAATGTACGAAGCCCCGCTTTGTCCGTCTCGATAAGTCAGGTTATAAACTGTGCGTTCGTCGTTTTTCTTAAACACACCGGCAAACAAAATATCCTTCCCTACAAAAACCTTATCCTGCACTTTTGTTACTACAAATTTCCCGTCTTCGCGGAAAACGATAATTTCGTCTAAATCCGAGCAATCGCAAACGAATTCATCCTTTCGAAGACCTGTTCCGATAAATCCGTCGACTCGATTGACATACAGTTTAACGTTGGCGAGTGCTACCTGAGATGCTTCTACCCGGTCGAATGTTCTTAATTCTGTTTTCCGTCCCTGGTCTTTCCCGTACTTCTCTTTTAATCGTTCGAACCAAGCAATAGTATATTCCGTAAGGTGTTTCAAATGCCTGTTTACCTCCTTGATTTCGGCTTCGAGCGCATTCATTTGCTCGTCGGCTTTCTTCACGTCAAAGCGGGTGATGCTGCTCATCGGTTTGTCGATAAGCTTTTTAAAATCTTCGGATAGTATTTCGCGATAAAGCTGCGTTTTAAACGGTTCGAAAAGTCGGTGTAAAACTTCAACTACGGTTTCGAAGTTGCCGGAACTTTCGTATTCCGGATGTTTATACATTCCTTGCTGAATAAAAATCTTTAGCAAGGAACTGAAAAATATCTTCTCTTGAAGCTCGTGTAAGCGAATTTCGAGTTCTTCTTTTAAAAGGCTTTTGGTGTGAAAAGTATTCTCGGTAAGAATATCATTCACACTCATAAAATGCGGCTTGTCGCCTTTAATTACGCAAGTATTCGGCGAGATAGATATCTCGCACTCCGTAAAAGCATAAAGCGCATCGATAGTTACGTCCGGCGAAATTCCGGGAGCGAGATGGACCGCTATTTCTACAAATTGGGCTGTGTTATCTTCAATTTTCTTAATCTTAATTTTTCCCTTATCGTTGGCGGAAATAATGCTGTCGATAAGTCCGCCTGTTGTTGTAGAAAAAGGAATTTCAGTTATAATGAGGGTCTTCTTATCCTTTTCAATTATCCGTGCTCGAACTCGAATTTTGCCCCCACGTTGTCCTTCGTTATAATTTGAGCAATCTGCAAAACCGGAGGTCGGGAAATCCGGCAAAAGATTAGGGCGGGTTCCTTTTAATACTCCAATCGAAGCGTCGATAATTTCGATAAAGTTATGCGGCATAATTTTGGTAGCCAAACCAACTGCAATGCCTTCCGCTCCTTGAGCTAAAAGTAACGGGAACTTTACCGGCAGCGTAATAGGCTCTCTATTTCTACCATCGTAACTGGATTGCCACGCAGTTGTATCGGGATTAAAAACTACTTCGTTGGCAAACTTGGAGAGCCGAGCTTCGATGTAACGCGGAGCAGCAGCAGAATCTCCGGTAAATGGGTCGCCCCAATTTCCTTGGGTATCAATCAGTAAATTCTTCTGCCCGATTTGCACCATGGCGTCGCCGATAGAAGCATCGCCGTGCGGATGATATTTCATCGTATTGCCGATAACGTTGGCAGCCTTATTAAATCGGCCGTCGTCCATTTCTTTCAATGAATGGAGAATACGGCGCTGTACCGGCTTCAATCCGTCGTTTATGTGCGGAACGGCACGATCTAAAATTACATAAGAAGCGTAATCGAGAAACCAGTTTTCGTATAAGCCGTTAATTGGCGTAACGTTATGGAGCGGTGTTTCTTCGGATTTTGCAGGCTGACTATTTGATTCTTGTTCTTCCGGTTCGTCGCTCATCCTTTTCTAAAAACTCTTAAGAAGGTAAAGATAATATACCGATTAAAAATAGTTAAAGGAAGTTATACACAGGATGTGATTTCCGTGATTTTTTACTGTTATAACATGACGCTGATTGCAAACGGACGAATTTGGGTCGATGCCGAAGAAGGCACCTAGTCAGGTTAACTTCATTTTATCTCCATTCTATTGCAAGAAAGTAGATTAGGATAAAATTCAGTCGGAAGCGGACAAGATCGACTATTCGACTTTAATAAAAAAAAACGATAATTGTATATTTCTAATCACCGATTATACGTTACTTCATAACCGATTTCGTTATAAACTTTTAAAACATTAATCATGAATAAATTTTTGGCTATTATCTTCATTACTGTAACTCTTTACTCACCTGCAATTTTCGGACAACATAAATCGAAGAATATTAAACTGTTTGACGGAAAGACATTTAAAGGCTTGGAAGGTGATACTGTTAGCACGTGGCAAATAAAAAACGGCATTTTAGCAGGAGGTTCTCTCAACAATACCGTTCCTCACAACGAGTTCATTGCTACAACTAAAAGCTATTCAAACTTTGTATTAAAATTAAAATTTAAGATTACCGGAAACGAAGGTTTTATAAATGCGGGAGTACAGTTTAGAAGTAAACGTATCGTTAATCCTCCGTTCGAGATGCAAGGCTACCAAGCTGATTTGGGTGAGGGTTTTTGGGCAAGTTTATACGACGAATCTCGTAGGAATAAATTGTTGGCCACAGCCGACAGCAATCAAATTAAAAGAATTCTAAAAAGAAATGATTGGAATGACTACGAAATCAGATGTGACGGCTCCAAAATTCAACTGAAATTAAACGGAGAAATAACGGTTGATTATACAGAGGATGACCCTACTATTGATCGCTCCGGATTAATTGCATTTCAAGTTCACGGAGGTGGAAAAGTGATGGCGTGTTATAAAGATATTATCATCACCGAGCTTCCGACAGCTAAATAATTATTGAAATTAAAATGATAACTAAATAATGATAAAATTTCGTTTACTAACGGTAGTACTGTTAACAATATTTTCCGTTTTTAAAGTTACAGGTTCGGGTTTTGCTCTTCCGAACATCCCGAAAAAGTTGAAGACAGAGGTCCGTTATGACCGCGACTATACCCTCGAAACCACCATGTTGGGGTATATCAGCACAGACGGCAAACGCAATCCCACGCTTAAAGCAAATAAAGGCGATCTGGTTCGTATCAAAATCGTCAATGCGGAATTTATGACGCATGATATTGCGCTAGAAAAATTAGGTATTAAGAGTAAGGTGTTGGTTCAGAAAAAAGATACGGCGAGTATAGTTTTTAAAGCCGATAAAAGCGATACGTACTACTGCACCGTTCCGGGCCATAGAATGGCAGGTATGGTTGGAAAGTTTGAAGTAGTAGAAGGGTTTATTGGCGAAGCTGTTACCGTTGCCGGAACATTGCCTAAAAAAGCAGGCAGGCTATTAAACTTAGACTTTGAAAAAGGCTCATTGCAAGACTGGACAGCGACAGGAGACGCCTTCGAAAATCCGATTATTTCTCAAGACCCCTCTCCTTTTCATGAAAAAGATATGCACATTGGGCTTTCAGGCAAGCATTTTATAAGCAGCGGGGGAACAAAAAATTATAAAAGAACAGGAACTCTTACTTCCGGCACTTTCGCCGTTACTCAACCTTTCGCGTCCTTTAAAGTATCAGGCGGAGTTTTACATGATACCCGTGTTGAGCTTGTACAAGCAAGTGATAAAAAAGTTTTTTTTCAAATTACCGGTTCCGGTCGCGCTACATTACAACCGGTAGTGGTCGATTTATCGGAACAAATCAATAAGGAAATCTTTATCAGGATAGTTGATAACGAAACAGGGATTTCTCAAATACCTTATATCGGCGATGATATTTGGGCGCATATTAACTTCGACGATTTCAAGTTCTATTCGGCCCGGCCAACTTTTGATAATGAGCTTAAACAAAGCGATATCATTGTTCTTCCCCCATTAGATGCCGTTAAATATTCAGGCCTTTCGGGCCCGGAAGCAGCAAAAATGATGACTGCAAAAAACGGGTTTACCGTTACTTTAGCAGCCTCAGAGCCTCAAATTGTTCGTCCCATAAGTTTCACTATCGATGCTCGCGGCCGCCTTTGGGTTGCTGAGGCTAATACGTATCCGGTTAGGGCTCCTGAAGGACAAGGAAAAGACCGTATTTTAATTTTTGAAGACACTGACGGCAACGGAACCCTTGACAGTAGAAAAATATTTACCGAAGGATTAAATTTGGTAAGCGGTATTGAAGTCGGCATGGGAGGATTGTGGGTAGGTTCTGCTCCAAATCTTCTTTACATACCTATTGATGCTAAAAACGACAAACCCGCAGGTCCGCCTCAAATTCTTTTGGACGGCTGGGGTTATCAAGATACGCATGAAATGTTGAATAACTTACGTTGGGGGCCTGACGGATGGCTTTACGGAACTCACGGGGTATTTACTCAGTCTAACGTTGGCAAACCCGGAGCGCCGGACAACGAGCGAACCAAGCTTAATGCAGGTGTTTGGCGTTACCATCCCACTACAAAAAAGTTCGAACTTTTTGCAGAAGGAACCAGTAACCCTTGGGGAATAGATTTTAACGACTACGGGCAGTCTTTTGTCACAGTGTGCGTGATTCCGCATATGTTCCAAATGATTCAGGGAGCAAGGTATCAGCGCCAAGCGGGAAGCCATTTTAATCCCTATACGTATGATGATATTAAACAAATAGGTGACCATGTGCATTGGATGGGTGATCGCGGGCCACATGCAGGCAACTTTAGATCAGATGCTTCAGGGGGCGGACATGCCCACGCCGGGGCAATGATTTATCTCGGTAATCCGGCTTGGCCGCAAGAGTATCGCAATAATATCTTCATGAATAATATTCACGGGAGCCGGGTGAATATTGATAACCTGAAAAGAAGCGGTTCCGGCTATGTAGCTGCTCACGGTAAGGATTTTTTGCTCACAAATGATACCTGGTCGCAATGGTTGAACTTAAAATACGGACCGAGCGGATCTGTTTATGCGATCGACTGGTACGATAAAAATCAGTGTCACAGCTCCAATCCCGACGTTCACCAGAAAACTATGGGGCGGATTTTCAGAATAAGTCACGAAAGCGATAAGTTCGTTAAAGTAGACTTGTCGAAGGCGAGCGATATGGAGCTTGTTAACTACCAATTGGAGAAAAACGAATGGTACGTACGCACTGCTAGACAGGTTTTGCAAGAGCGAGGCCCAAATAAGAGAGTTCACAAAGCGCTGAAGAACATTTTAAATACCAACCCTGATGTTACTCGAAAGCTTCGTGCATTATGGGCCTTGCATGTTACTAAAGGCCTAAAAGAAAAAGATTTGCTTGAGCTGTTAAATAACCAAGATGAGAATGTAAGGAGCTGGGCCATACAGCTTTTAGCCGAAGATAAGAACCTTTCAAGCGCTGCTTTAACTCGTTTTGCGGAGTTAGCTAAAAATGACGGTTCAGCTTTGGTAAGACTATATCTTACTTCAGCCATTATGAGAACATCGCCTGAAAAACGATGGGACGTTATTGAAGCTTTATCGCAAAGAGAAGAAGACAAAGCAGATCATAACATGCCGCTAATGGTTTGGTATGCCTTAGAACCGATGGTTCCGGTAGATTCGAATAGAGCAAAAGAACTTGCAGAAAAAGCAAAGTTGCCTAAGATTTTGGAATACACAAATAAGCGAATTGAAGCTTTTAAAAACGGTGATAAAGTGACCCAAGCCGAAAAAAATACTCATCATTAATAACCGGAAATCTGAAAAAGCCGTCTTAACTCCAATTAAGGCGGCTTTTTCTTTTAACGAAATTTCGACATTTCTTTTGTAACTTGATAGGTCTTAAACCCCAAAAAAATTAAAAAAATTCGATATGAAAACTCTAAAAATCTTCATCTTGGCTTTAGGCTTTATTTGCGCCCAACAAGCAGGCAATGCAACTACTCTATCAGACGACGATGACGAAAAAGCAGTTGAATCTGTTATTTCAACCTACATCGATGCATTTTGCCACGGGAAAATAAAAGGCTTCGCATCCTTTTTAGACGAGGATTTAAAGATGACTACTAAACGCGGCGAAAAGTTGCTTTCGTATTCAAAAAACGAAGTGCTTGAATCGCTTCGCTCAAGTGCACATGTAGAACAAGACTGCAAAACAGATTTCGAAATTGTTAAACAAACACCAAGTCAGATAATTGCAAAAGTAAATATGGACTACGGCAGCTTCATCAAGGAGAACTTTTTAACGCTTGTAGAAACAGAAAAGGGCTGGAAAATCAGTAGGATTTCTACAGCTTATAAATAGAGAAAATAAATTATACTCCGGCGAGGCTGATTTTAAAAAAGGTTCCTCTTTTGCTTTGATCGTTTTTACTTCGACATTGCCTTGGCGGAAGAATAAAGCGAAACGCAAAACGGGGTGATATAGGTAAGAATTATCCGCAAAGTATTCTTAAGCTCGAATTTGCCGGAAAGAAAAACATCATAACTGTTTATCATATTTAAAAGGCTTCCGATCAAAAGAGCAACTATAAAAGCTCGTTTTATATTCTTACCTATTTTCAAAGCTTAATCCTCAAGTTTAACGCTGACGGGGTTCCAAACCCTGTCAGCGTTTGAAATCGGTCTAAATTAATCCTCGATAGAAAACTTGTTGAACAGCAAGCTCAATAGCTTATCATGTATGCGAACGTATTCCGGATCGTGAGTTATGTCCTTTTTATTTCGCGGCCGCGGAAGATTAACATTGACAATTTCTTTAATCGTTGCCTCGGGCCCGTCATTCATAACTACAACTCTATCAGATAAGAAAATTGCTTCCTCTATATCATGGGTTACCATTACAATGGTTTTATTTCGCTTATCCAAGTTCCACAGCTTTAACAGCTCAATATGCATCGAACCTTTTGTTAATGCATCAAGAGCACCGAACGGCTCGTCTAATAATAATATACTTGGGTTTATAGCAAAGGCGCGGGCAATAGCAACTCGTTGTTTCATTCCGCCGGATAGCTGCCCCGGCAATTTATCTTTATGCGGCAGCAGGTTTACCATTTCTAAATTGCTTTGCACCATTGCTCTTTTTTCCGCCGCCGTCTTGTCTTTCATTACCGAATCAACCGCTTCATAGATGTTTTTATAAACACTTAGCCAAGGCAGAAGAGAATAATTTTGAAACACGATTCCTCTATCCGGTCCCGGTCCTTTTATAACATTTCCATTGGCAATTACTTCGCCTCTAGTCGGCTTTACCATGCCGGAAATAGTGTTCATCAGCGTTGATTTCCCGCACCCGGAATGACCGATTAGGGTAACTATCTCTCCTTTTTTAACTTCCAGCGAGATATCTTTTATAGCTGTATAAACTCCCTTTGCACCCTTAAACGAAACGGTGACATCTTTAATTTCGATAGAAGTTTGCTTAAGCTCCGTAATAATATCCGTTGCTAACGCTGCATACAATACCGGTTCTTCTACATTAACCATAGTTCTCTGTTTTATCGATTCAACAATTATTTATTTTCCCAGGCAAAAAGATTTTGAAAGGCATTAAAGGCTTTGTCGAGCAGCAATCCTACAGTTCCGATAATTAAAATTGCGACGAGAATTCGTTCCAGCGAAAGTGCATTCCAGCTGTCCCATACAAAAAACCCGATCCCTACACCGCCCGAAAGCATTTCGCCGGCAACGATTACCATCCATGCCACACCGATTGACAAGCGTAAACCGGTAATGATATGCGGAATGGAGTACGGAAGCATTATGCGAGTAAGGTATTTCCATCTAGAAAAACCGAAAGCTCTACCCACGTTTTTATGATCTTCGGGCAAGCCGGCGACACCAAAAGAAGTATTAATAAGTGTAGGCCAAAGCGAAGTTATCATGATAATAAAAACGGTTGCGCCTTCTGCAGCTTTAAAAGCTAATAAACCTAAAGGGAACCAAGCTAATGGCGAAACCGGACGAAGGATTTGTACGATAGGATTAAACAAACGCATAGTAAATTTTGATGAGCCCATAATAAGGCCAAGCGGTATTGCTATCAAACTACCCAATCCGAATCCTAAAAATACGCGATACAGCGAACTTAGCAATTGGTTACCGATTCCTTTATCATTAGGACCGCGATCGTAAAAAGGTTCTGTCAATAATTCCTTTAATACTACCCAAGTTGATGCAGGACCGGGGATTTCGCGTTTAGTAACTACTGCAACTAATTCCCAAATGCCGGCTAGTATTGCCATGCTTCCCAAGAAGAAAAGCACTCCGGACAAAGCGTTTAAATACTCTGCTTTTTTCATTTTATCGTTTTGTTGTTTTAAGGTAGTTGTCAATATTTGCCGGATCAAACTGCACGTCGTAAGTAGTTTTAAAAGGCTTCATGTCCGATTGTGCCGGCACATTCATTTCTTTAGCCACTTCCGCGTACAGGTCGTCTAATATTAATTTTTCGCTGATACCTTTGTAGTCCGGCTCTGCTTTCAGCATTCCGAAACGTACATACTGGGCTAAAAACCACATAGCGTACACTTTTTTAGGGGCGTTTACAATACCGTTATTATAAAAAGTCATATAATCGTCTTTGTATTTTTGTACCCCCAAATCGCAACCTAAATCGTTCGAACCTAAAAGCCGAGCCTCTATTACTTGCAACGGAGCGTTAACGTAGTAGGGTTTTGTTAGCCATCCGGCAGCTTTTTTTCGGTTTCCCATGTTATCCAGCCATTTGCAAGCTTCGATAACAGCTTTCATCACTTTCTTTAAATCCTCTTTTTCCGAAGCCGCAAATTTTGAATTTACTACTAGGGCTTTTTCGGGATGGTGTTTCCAAATATCTTGAGTAGCGATATGGGTAAAACCTACTCCGGTGTTGGCAGCAAGGCCGTTCCAGGGTTCGCCTACGCAATAACCTTCCATATTATCCACCCGCATATTGGCAACCATTTGCGGGGGCGGAATAGTTATAATTCCTACAGATTTAGAGTTAATTCCGGCAGCAGCTAACCAGTTACGCAACCAAATGTCGTGGGTTCCACCCGGAAAAGTCATAGCGAACGTAACTTCCTTACGGCCTTGAATTTTCTTTACAGCAGCAGCAGCTTTATTTACTTCTTTAAAACCAACCAATCCACAGAAGTCTTTTGATAGCGTAATAGCTTGCCCGTTGTTGTTAAGAACCATAGCTATTTTCATTTCTGAGCCGGCCCTACCGCCAATGCCGGTATAAACAGAAAGCGGCATCGAGAAAAGACAATGCGCCCCGTCTAATTCTCCGTTCAATACTTTATCACGAATATTTGCCCATGATGCTTCCTTCGACAGTTCTACATCAACACCGTATTTTTTAAATAGCCCAAGCTCTTTTGCTGCTACAAGCGGTGCGCAATCGGTAAGCGGAATAAATCCGAGTTTAACTTTTTTCTGTGCTTGAGAAATTTGGAAGTCTATTAAAACCAGCACTAAAATGGTCAGAAATGCTTTTATCGTATGTTTCATATTTTTTTAATTCTAGGATCTGTTTTCGAGGATTACTTTACGGCTACCGGTTTACTGTAGAAAAAGTCAGGCTTTATATTAATCATCAAATAAGCCCACTTGCCGGTTTTGTCGTAAGATTTAGTGAGATCTTGACTCTTTGCAGCGGCAAGGCTGTTTGAGGCTTTCATAATTGAATAGCCGAATTCTACATTAGTAAACTTGTTAAGCGTATAGTTCGCAATCAAGTCTATTTCACTGCCCAAATACTTTTTAAGAGAAGCACCTGAAGCAGTTTTCATCGGATTATTCAGTTCGAAGTAATGATAGTCAGCTCCCAGTGAGAAATCGTTAGTAGTAAACTTCGCCTTAAAGTATGCGTTGTTTAATCCGCCGGCAGGGGAACCTGTTCCGACATAAAAGTAATCCATATAGCCCCAGTGTTTATGTGGAGTTCCGTAAAGCGGGTCGAATCGATTGCTTTTTCCCGGCTTAATTTTATTGGCGTCGTTTCCCGATAAAACATCATATCCCGGTCCGAAAGAGAATTTACCTTTGGAATAAAGTGCAGAAATAGTGTAGTGATGGGCGTCTAACTTGTTTCCGTCTCGGTCGTCGCCGGATTGTTGGTAATAAGCACCTTGAAAAGCAATCTTACCGAAGCCGGAAGCGTTTCCTAAGGTGTGATTAACCATCAGTCCGTAGGTAAGGCGGTTGTTTACGCCTGTTTGATCGAAACGTCGACCGTAAACGTACCCTGCAGTAGGAGTACCGGCACCTGAAGTAGCTACGGAATCTAATCGATACTTGCCGAAGTTATCGTAGAAAACCAGTACCGAAAATTTAGTTTGGTTATACTTTCTGCTGATGTATAGGCTTGTAAAAGTTTTATAATCTTGATTTGCACCGTTTGTGCTTGGCGGATTTGAATATGCCGGAGCGCCCGCCTTTGAACTGTTATTAGTGATGTTTCCTCCGGAGGTGATCGGTACTAACCCGGTAGGCGTGGGAACTAAATTACCTTTCGAGTCCTTGACGTAAGCGGGAACATTTCCGGGAACGTATATGGTATTTACGGTATTAAAGGCATCAGTATTTTGATTGAAAGCAAAGCCTAAGTCAACCTGCCAACCCTGATGCCCTACTTTAAGGAGTGCCATATCAAACCGGCGGCCTTGCTGTAACCAATCTAAGTTTCCTAATAAGCGGACATCATCATAGATAAGCTCTTGCCTACCAAGTTTTAACGATAAATTGTCTACAAGTTTGAAACCTATTGTAGTATCGGCTTTGTTGGCTAAAGTAATTTCGGCCCAGCCTTCGTGCAACATGAGCCGGTTGCCGTCGGCATTGGAAATAGTCGAAGCATCCTGCCCCCAAACCCTTACATCCTGTACTGATGCGCCAAAAAGAACTCTGTCCCATTTATATCCGAAGTTTAGCCGGGTGCGTTGAGATAGAAAAGCTGCCTGCTTAGAGTCCTGTGGGACAAGATTGGCCAGACCGTCTCGGATTTCGCCGCGAACGCGGACTTGACCGGTTAACGTCATTTGAGCGTTACTTTTTAGTGTGCCTGCAATTAGGATGGCAAATAAGGCCGGCATTGCCTTAAGGTTTGAGAATAAAGGTGAATTCATCTGATAAAGTTTTAAGTGTTAAAGCGATTGATATTTGAAACTTCATTTCGGACTGCGACCTCCTCGTGAAATTGTATTATTTTCTACATAGTGATTGGCTAAATTTCCATTCCTTTCTTTTCTAATTTTTTTATCATTTCTATAGGGGTAAATATATTTGAATTAATAAAATAGCGAAAGTAATATTAATAAATACCGTAACTTTTATAATAAAAGTAATAAAAAAGGCAAAATATCTCCGACTATTGACATTTTTTTAAGTTAAATATGCTTTTATTGCAAAATTGTAACGATGTTGGATATATTTTTTGAGATTAATTTAAGAAAAAGCCAAATTTTACATGACATAGACAACAAATTATTCCTAAAAATAAACAAAAACATTTTTATTTGAGATATTTGGATCAATAAATAAGATAAAAGGCCATTCCGTAAATAGATATTGAGTAAACAACTATTTTTTCTACTAGAATCACGTTAATTATAACTGATTCTCGAAAATTTGCGATTTCATGAAGGAAAACAAACAAAAATTCGATTTACACAGCTGCTATTTTTGTAATAACTGCTTAAAAGAATGGCTTCCGGCGATAGAACTGGTGCGAAAAAGTTACAGGGTTAAAAAAGGAGGATTAATTTTTAAAGAAGGGGAGCAAGTAACCGGTGTCTATTTTGTTACTCAAGGAACATTTAAGGTTCATAAAAGATGGGGAGACGATAAAGAACTTATAGTTCGTTTTGCTAAAGAAGGCGCTATAATAGGTCATCGCGGTTTAGGGACTAACTTAAATTATCCGGTATCAGCAACAGCTCTTGAACCTTCCACCGTGTGTTTTATTGATATCGACTTCTTTTATGCTTCATTGAAAGTAAACACAGAGTTCACTTACAAGCTTTTACTCTTTTTTGCAGATGAACTGCAAGAGTCCGAACGTAAAATGCGAAACCTTGCACACATGTCTGTAAAAGGCCGAGTTGCTTTGGCCCTATTAACTTTGCAGGAAAAATTCGGAGTAGACAGCCACGGAGCAGTCCTCATTGAACTTTCGAGACAAGATTTAGCCTCATATGCCGGAGCAACCTACGAAACCCTTTTTCGCATTTTAAATGAACTTCAAAAAGCCGGTTCTATAGAATTCATAGGTAGAAGAATCGCGATAGTCGACAAAATTCTTTTGGAAAGCTTCATTTCATCAAGCTCAAATTAAGAGAAGGACCGTTGGGAAACCGGGAACAGGAACAACAGCGAAATAAAATACGCAAGGAGTAACAAGAGAACAGTCGGGATCCAAAGGTGGAGAGGTTGGGGGCGTTTTACTTCCATAATTTTTCCTAATTCTGAGCTTATTAATTCTCGGTTGATATTTCTAATATCTTCTACGGAATTACTAAAGACCATTGGATCAGCCTTTATCATTCGACCTAATTGTTTTAGTTTTTGAATGTTTATATATTCTCGCAGAGCTACCTTTAAAGCATCTGTATAGTAGAAGAATTAGAATATTTCATCGCATCTTCAATCGTTCTGTCATCAATTACTGCTGTTACCTTCATACTGCAAATTTACGATCAAATATATACGATGAATTATCGTATAAACACCTCCGCGCTTTAAACTCTTAAGCCGCATCCTCTCCCGACAAGGTTTCAATACTCGCCACTTCTTGCGAATCGTCTTTCTCTACTCTTAAATTCTGAACAATATGGTGCTGCCGGTCCGGTGTATTTTTACCCATAAAGTAACTCAGCAGGCCTTGAATGTTGGAGTCCTTTAAAATTACAGGATCAAGGCGTATATCTTTCCCGATGAACAGTCCGAATTCGTCCGGAGAGATTTCTCCCAAACCTTTAAATCGGGTTATTTCCGGTTTGTTTCCTAATCTATTGATAGCATTTTGTTTTTCTTCCTGACTGTAGCAGTAAATAGTTTCTTTTTTATTCCGAACACGAAAAAGTGGAGTTTGTAAAATGGAAACGTGGCCTGCTTTAACTAAATCCGGGAAGAATTGCAGGAAGAAAGTCATCATTAATAAACGGATGTGCATTCCGTCAACGTCAGCATCAGTGGCTATCACAATATTATTATAACGTAAATTATCTAAACCGTCTTCAATGTTTAGAGCATGTTGCAGCAAATTGAATTCCTCGTTTTCGTAAACTACCTTTTTTGTAAGTCCGAAACAATTCAAGGGTTTTCCTTTTAAGCTGAAAACCGCTTGAGTTTGCACGTCTCTCGATTTCGTGATCGATCCGCTTGCCGAATCTCCCTCTGTAATAAAAAGTGTTGTGTCTTGCTTCCGCTCGTGATTGTCTTCAAAATGCACTTTACAATCGCGAAGTTTTCGATTATGCAGCGAGGCTTTTTTTGCACGTTCATTCGCCAGCTTTTTAATTCCGGCAATGTCTTTACGCTCACGTTCCGATTGCAAAATACGCTTTAACAATCCGTCGGCGGTTTGCGGATGTTTATGCAGGTAGTCGTCTAATTCCTTCTTAATGAAATCATTTATAAAACCCCGAACAGAGGGACCTTCCGGTGCAATATTCTGTGAGCCTAATTTGGTTTTAGTTTGCGATTCAAAAACCGGTTCTTGCACCCGAATAGAAACCGCGGCAACAATCGAAGCACGTACATCGGCAGCATCGAACTCTTTCTTGTAGTATTCCCTGATTGTTTTTACAACTGCTTCGCGAAAAGCTGCTTGGTGCGTTCCGCCTTGAGTTGTATGCTGGCCGTTAACAAACGAGTAATATTCTTCGCCGTATTGCTGGCCGTGGGTGATTGCTATTTCTATATCTTCGCCTTTCAGGTGAATTATCGGGTAACGTATGTGTTCGGAATCGGTATTTTTACTCAGCAAATCATACAGCCCTCTTTCAGAAAAATATTTCTTCCCGTTAAAATTTATGGTTAACCCGGCATTCAGAAACACGTAGTTCCAGATCATGCTTTCCACAAATTCCGGAATAAAGCGGTAATGCCGGAAAATATACTCGTCGGGGATGAAATTTATTGCAGTTCCGTTTCGTTGGGTGGTTTCTTTCTCCAGTTCTTCTCGTATCAACTCGCCCTTGCCGAATTCGGCAATTTTAGTTTTACCGTCGCGATAAGACTGCACAATGAAATTAGCAGACAGTGCATTTACCGCTTTAGTACCTACCCCGTTTAAGCCTACCGATTTCTGAAAAGCTTTTGAATCATACTTCCCGCCTGTGTTTATTTTCGATACGCAATCAATTACTTTTCCTAAGGGAATGCCTCGGCCGTAATCGCGAATGGCCGCTTTATGCTCGCCTAAATTAATATCGATAGTTCGTCCGGCACCCATTACAAATTCATCTATCGAGTTATCCACTATTTCTTTCAACAAAACATAAATTCCGTCGTCGTATGCAGACCCGTCGCCAAGTTTGCCGATATACATTCCGGGGCGTAAGCGTATATGTTCTTTCCAGTCTAGCGACCGGATGCTGTCTTCACTATAATTAACTTCTTCTGCCATGTTCAATAAGAGCGGTTATAAGAAACCAAATTTAAGATTTACCGGCATTCATGTCCGAAATTGATACTAACATATTGACAGTGATTCTGTCTTTTGTATAGTTTTTGATACAATGGAATAGCCGAATTTGAAAGAATATGGCTTTAGAGTTTAATCAGTATTAATCGGGAACAGGTTCTTTTCTACCTAATTAAGAAAACTTATTAACATTCTCGGGCCTTTTTAACTCTTTGGTATCGTATTAGCAATTAATCGATCAAATGAATCTTATGAATTTCGGAAAAGAAGATTCCAAAGAAACTGAAGACGGAGTTCAACACGAATCACAAAGTTGGGATAATCCCAAAAATCCGGAGGGTGCTTCGGACAAAAGGGATTTGGAGCAGCTTGAACGCCAGAAGAAAGAGGCCGAACGACGCAGAGAAAGTTTAAGCGAAGAGAGTAAAGAGGAACTTAACGGTTCAAAGATAAAAGCCGAAAGTAAAAATTAGAAACTCAAAATAAGTCAACTTAAACTAACCGTTATGAAAAAGTCTGTAAACATTACCCAAAAATTAATTGCAAAATTTGATAAAGAATTATTTTCACTTATATCCTCTGATTTAAAAGCAGATAAAAAACCGGATAATCAAAATATTACTCATCTACCTAATACACGCAACACAAAACTGGTTGCTTAAAAATTTACCCTTCCACCTATGAAAAACAAAAAAGCTTCGAAGAAATTCGGGGCTTTTTTTATTACCTAACAATTGTTAAATTCCCGCTCACCGCCTTACAGTCTTTACTTAATTCTATAATGTAATAATACGATCCGCCGGGTAAGGGCTTGCCGTTGCTTGTGCCGTCAAATGGAGCCGGATAACCGACAGATTGAAAAACTATTCCGCCGAAGCGGTTGTAAATTCTGACCAGCGAATTTGAATAATTCTCGATGCCGTTTAATTTCCAAGTGTCGTTTATGCCGTCGCCGTTGGGGGAGAGTAAGCCCGGGAATTTGATATCCGCCAAAGAAATTGTTACGGTAACGGGAGTTCTTTTACTTTCGCAAGTACCGCTTTTACCTGAAATGTAATAAGTTACGGATGTTTTCGGCGCAACCTGAAATACGCCTGTATCACTCTCCTGTAAAGCAGAGGTGTCTGACTCGTGTTCGTATAAATAATACCTGACCTTTTGCGGATTCCGCACCGCAAGAACTACAGGTTCCGGTGTACATAATTGAATGTCTTTGACCGCCGGAGTGTCGAAATCTTGAGTAACCGGAAGAATCTCGAAAGGAGGACTGATATCGGTACAAGCTGTGCTGTCGCTTGCTTCCAGACGATAAGTTCCGGCTTTCACTGTTGTCAGTTCAAGGCTTGTACCTACAAGTAAATTATCTTGGTTAAACCATTTATACTTGTACGGCGGTTTACCACTGTCTATCACCATATTTATTATTTTGCCTGTGCTTTTCCCACAAGTATCATTTGTTGCTTTTACTATGTCGGTTAAAATTTTGATTTCGGACTGTAGGGTAAGAAGGTATTTCCCGAACAGAAACTCACATCCGGAAGTGTTGGTAAGCAATAGCCTGTAAGTTCCGGCAGGGATATTTGGAAGGATAGTGTCGCGGCCCGCTTCTTCGTTAGCTTCTGTAATCCAGCGAACCGAATAGTTAGGGAATTCACTTTTTAAAGCTATGGAAAGTGAACCGCCGGAGCTGCCGCAGGGGTAAACTTTTTTTACTTCGAATTGAGGGGTACCGAGAGGAGTGTCACGTTCGATACGAAATGGAGCGCTAAGCACTTCACAACTTCCGCCCGTTGCCCTTAATTGAAACAAGCCGGCGGGAGCGGAAGTTAAATCCGGAGTAGCTGTACCGGAAGAAATTACTCTTCCGTTGTCTTCCAAATCCAACCATTCGTATTTGGCTGCGTTGCTTACTTCCAGCTTCTCGATTTTACCGTTGTCTTGCCCACATTGAGCGGTAGTAATTTTTGCTTTCGTTCCATTTATGGCAATCGGATTAAGCTCTGGAATTACGAACCACTTAGTTGTATATGCCGGGCAGTTGTTTCCCCGCTTTAGCCTCATACAGTACCTGCCCGCCGGGACACCTGTTAACCCACAACCTTCTAAGTCCAGATGATCATAACCGCATTCACTACGGCTATTTATCCATTCTATCTTGTATTCTGCAACATCAGGCACTCTAATACCTAAAATTTTTCCGTTCTCGGAACCTGCGCATTCAGCAATAATCTTCATTTCGGAGGTATCTACCTCTACATTCTCGATTTCATTAGTAAACTCACTTGTAATGTTATTTAAGGTTGCAGAGGCAACTATGGCTCCGTCTAAGGATATGTGGTGCTGATATCTCCATTCGCCTTGGGCATTGGCAATTACCGAATTAACAAAGTATTTAGGGTTACACATGCCACAATCATCAGCATAGAAAAGTTCAACAATAGAAGCCGGTGCAGCTTGCCCCCACACTGAATTTATGTCTGAACCCAAAACTGAAACGGTAGGTACTCCCGATATGTTTTGTTGATACATGGGTACTAATCCCGAGTTACAAAACATTGAATTTTCTGATATTATAACCCCTTTATTGATATCAAGTACTAAAGGCTTATTGAGGTAAGCCAACGTATTCCATTTAATAGTAATATTCGTTGTTTGCGATACCGACATGCCGATGTCGGAACCGAGATCAATATTTGTACGGGTTATTCCAATCACGTTTCCTTGCACTTCAACCCGAGCCTTAATATCATTTAAATCAAGTAAAGCTTTTCCGGCTCTTTTGCCCCCAAATTTGTTTCTGGAAATCTTCAAATTATCCTCATTACCCAAGCCCTTGACAGAAAAAACATGCACAAACGAGGTAGACAAGTCGCGGATATACTCAATGCCGAATTTATTTTCAGCGATATCATAATTAGCCGGGACACCCGGGTCGGAACCGGTGTAGCCGGAACCGGGGCCAAATATGTCCTCAATTTGCAAACCTGAAGCAAAGACATTGCCTTCGTCTGCATTTGTTCCTCCTATTTTAATTGTGCCGTTTACATGCCTGAACCTAACGGGCAGAAAATCGCGAGTAACAGCAGAATTGTTCTCGCCGGCCTGATAAGTTGTCCCGTCGACCCTACCATCTAGACCCAAATTGAAAACGTTTGTTTGCACAGTAATGTCGGAAGTGGAATTACCGGCATTCTCGGAATAAACATCGAGCGGGCGACTGAAGTTATAGAAAACATTTCCCTTTCCGGGAGCTCCTATGGTAATTCTTTCGGACCCGCTTATTACAATCGGAGCGTACCCTTCTTTTTGAAGGGCAGAGGTATTCTTAAAGTAAATTCCAAAGATAGATAGGTCTTGAAATCCCTTAATCTCAAATTGATCTATCGTTCCCGCAGGTAAACTAGCAGGAAAATTAAAGGCAAAAATAACCTTAGCATTGCCTACGCCGAAAGGGGCTCCGGGTTGTGTAGAACCATCAATTACAAGATTAGAACTTATGGGGAATGCAGAAAGATTACCGGTTAACGTAATAGTTCGGGAGAAATCTATCGTTCCCGGCATTTTGAAGAGAATGGAATCCTGCTCCGCTTCCCCGTTGTCGCGGGCTTTTTTTAATGCCTCTTGCAGAGTTCCCGGTCCTGCAAATTGATTACTTGTTACCACAAAGTTTTCCGCTTGTGCGGTAATCATTGTTAAGATGCAGAACAGAAGAAGTAAAACTCTTTTCAAGGTTATTTTTTTTAATATCAATTTATCTCACTATCGTCAAATTCCCGCTCACCGACTTACAATCTTTACTTAACTCTATAATGTAATAATAAGAACCCCCCGGTAAAGGCTTTCCGTTGCTTGTGCCGTCGAAAGGAGCCGGATAACCTACGGATTGAAAAACTATTCCGCCGAAACGATTGTAAATTCTGACCAGCGCATTCGAATAATTTTCGATGCCCTGCAATTTCCAAGTATCGTTAATCCCGTCGCCGTTGGGGGAAACCATTGCAGGGAATTTCAGATCGGAGGAGGAGATGGTGACCTTAACGGGAACTTTCTCGCTTTCGCAGCTCCCGTTTGCATAGGTTAAGTAATAGGTTTTTGAAGCTTTCGCTTCAAGTTGGAAAGTACCGCTTGTATTTTCTTCGATTGCATCAGGGCCGGTTTCGCTTTCGTACAACTTATAGGTTCCGGTTGTAATATTTTCAGGTTTGATCATTACCGGACCGGTTGTGCAGAGTTGAATGTTCTTTAGTTTCGGTGCGGGAGAAAACAGTTCAATAGGATCAATGGTGAAAGGATCGCTGACGGCGGAACAGGCTGTGCTGTCCGATACTTCGAGCCGATACGTTCCGGCCGGAGTTTTTGTTAAGTCCAATTGATCGGAAACAGGCTTTCCGGTTTCGTCGCTCCACTTATATTTATAGGGCCCTTTTCCTAAAGAAACAATTAAACCCTTTATTGAGCCGGTGGACTTGGAGCAACTGTCGGGAGAAATCTTTCGGTCAGTATCTATGAGTACGAGCGGGGTTACCGACATAAGATCGTACGTGTCGTACAAATAAACACAACCTCCCGGATCGGAGAGGTAGAGTTTGTACTTACCCGAAGGAAGATTACCGGCTACCGTATCTCGGCCTATTTCTTTTTCGTCTTTTGTGGTCCATTTAAGGATATAGCCGGTTTGATTAGCTGTGTTTACACTCAGTCTGCCTTTTTCATTCCCGCAAGGGTAAACTTTCGTTACTTTAAAGTCGGGCCTTGTTGCCGGTTGTTCCCGCTCTATTTTAAAGGGGCCGAAAGTCTCCGAACATCCTTCATTAGAAACTGTCAATTTATACTCCCCTTCTTCGAGTGAATCGATATCGGCTGTAGTTGTACTTATAGCATAGGAAGTTGTGTTCTTGAACCACTCGTACTTCAG
>JAYULL010000168.1:0-6512 GCA_043763625.1 Sphingobacteriaceae bacterium
TATCGTCGGTACCGGTAAAACACTTATTCAAGGCACCTTTGACCGCCTTAAAAAAGTTATTCCTGCTGAAAATATTTTTGTAGTAACTAACGAACTGTATGTTTCATTAGTTAAAGAACAGTTGCCGGGTATCTCGCAGGAGCAAATCTTGGCAGAACCTGTAATGCGTAATACCGCACCTTGTATTGCTTATGCTTGCTATAAAATTAGTGCCTTGAACCCTAATGCGAACATATTGGTTGCGCCCTCAGATCATTTAATTTTAGATACCGAAGAGTTTGCCCGCAAGGTTACTCAAGCTTTAAATTATGCTGCAAACAACGATGCTTTAGTTACTTTGGGAATTAAGCCCTCAAGGCCTGATACCGGCTACGGGTATATAAAGATTGCGGAAGTTAGCGATGAAGCAATATCGCCGGTAGAACGCTTCATGGAAAAACCGAATTTAGAGCTGGCGAAAGAGTTCGTTGCTTCAGGAAACTACTTTTGGAACGCAGGAATTTTCATCTGGTCGGCACGGACAATAGGCGAGGCCTTCAAAAAGTATTCTCCTGAAATTGAGGGAATTTTTGCTGACAGTTCCAACTACAATACTTCGGCTGAAACCGAGTTTTTGAAGAATGAATATGCAAAATCACCTAACATTTCTATTGATTACGCTATCTTAGAAAAAGCAAGTAATGTGTATGTTATTCCCTCTGATTTCGGTTGGTCCGATTTAGGCACTTGGTCGTCAGTTTATACATTAAGCCTAAAGGACGATAAGGGGAATGCCGCGATCCCGCCCGAAAAAGTTCTCTTCTATAACTCGTCGGGTTGTATGGTAAATGTTCCGGCCGACAAGTTAGTTGTGCTAAGCAAGCTGAATGATTATATCATCGTGGAAGCAAACAATACCTTGATAATTTGCCCGAAAGATGAAGAGCAAATCGTAAAACAGTTTGTGGCCGATGTTAAAGAACGTTTCGGTATCCGGTACATTTAATTGAAATATATGAGTTCATTATATCCGCTAAAATTTAAAACTATTTTTAAAGATAAAATTTGGGGAGGCAACAAGATTAATACCTACTTGGGTAAAGACTTCTCGCCTTTGCCTAACTGCGGCGAAACTTGGGAAATATCGGGTGTTAAAAATGAAGTTTCGGAAGTTGTAAACGGCGCATTGCAAGGGCGAAAGTTGGATGCTTTAGTAAACACTCATAAGGAAGAACTGCTAGGGAAAAAAGTTCACGACCGGTATGGAGACGAGTTTCCGCTGCTTGTTAAATTTATAGATGCTGCCGAAGATCTATCAATTCAGGTGCATCCGAATGATGAATTGGCAAAGGCCCGGCATAATTCTTTCGGCAAAACAGAAATGTGGTATGTTTTAGATGCCGACCGTGATGCTACACTGATTTCAGGTTTTAACAGAGAGGTGGATGAGCAAACTTATTTGGAAAAACTTAATTCGGGCAAATTAACAGACATTTTAAACATGGAGAACGTTATACCGGGGGATGTTTTCTTCTTACCTGCGGGCCGAGTACATACTATCGGCAAGGGGCTTTTAATAGCCGAGATCCAACAAACTTCTGATATCACTTACCGTATTTATGATTTCGACAGAGTTGACGATGAGGGAAATAGACGCGACCTTCATACCGAGCAAGCCGTAGCTGCTATCGACTATAAGTACTATGGAGAATATAAAACCTCTTATCCAAGAAAATTAAATGAAGCTGTTGCAGTAGTTAATTGTCCTTATTTCACCACCGGCATTCTCGAATTTAATCAAAGCACGCTGCGTAATTATACCTCTATTGACTCCTTCGTTATTCACGTTTGCGTGGAGGGAAGTTATTTTCTGAAGTATAATGGGGGAGAGGTTTCCGTTAAATTAGGCGAGTGCGTTTTAATTCCGGCATCTATAGATAGCGTTGAACTTGAAACATTAACAGGCTTTAAAATACTTGAAACTTACATCGAATAATTTAAGCTAAGAAATGCCGGCTAAAGGAAGGTCGAACCAAAACGTGCTTCCTTTGCCTAACTCGCTTTTTGCACCGATGTGGCCGTTGTGGCTTTTAATAATTTCACAACAGATATATAAACCTAATCCTAAACCTTGTACGATACTTTCAGTTTCTTCAACCCTATAAAACCTTTCGAATAAAAGTGGCAGTTTATTTTCCTGCACACCTACGCCGAAATCTTGAACAAATACTTTTATCGTATTCTCTTTAAGTTCAGTACCGATAATAATTTTTGTTTGCGAGGGCGAGTATTTCGCGGCGTTGGTTAAAAAGTTGACAATTACTTGGCTAATTCGACTTCTGTCTGTGTAAACATGAGCAGAAGGCATCTTTTGGATGAGGTATTCATGTCGCGAAGTGGGTTTAACTTCCTCCACCGCTTCGGTTATTAAATCAGGTAGTGAAACTATAGTTTTATTTAGCTGTAACTTGCCTTGCTGAATCTTAGTTACATCTAAAAGCTCATTCACCAGGTCGATCAAGCGGTTAACTTGTTTGGTTGAATTGGATATAAAAGGATGAATACGGTGGCCCTCCGAAGAAGTGCGAGCGAAACGCTCTAGAATTTGAAGCGAAGCTTTCATACTTGTCAGAGGAGTTTTAAGCTCATGACTCGCTATGCTCATAAACTCGTCTTTTGCGTCATTTTGCCGTTCAATTACCTTTTTCGATTCTATCAACTGCCTGATCATTTCCCCGGCAAACACACCTGCGCTTATTAATATCAGAAGAATGAAAACAATATTAAAATACATTAACATAGAAGTCATTACTCTGCTTGTTTTGCCCAGTATATCTGCTAATTTTTCTTGATGTTGCGTTATTTGAGTATCTATTAAGTTGATATTTAACTTAATGCTTTCCTCTTCTTCCTTACTTAATAAAACTGATTTGTCAATCAGTTTTTTATAAAGGTCTCTTCCGAGTTGGTCCAAGTTGCTAATGCCTTTGTCGCCGGCTTCCCATTCTTTAATCGCATCATTGAAGGACGGCCACCGACTGCAAGTATTGAACAACCAAATCATATCGTCAATATCTGTGGAATGATTTCGGCCTGAAATCAAATTGTTTTTTATCCCGGCGTATTTATCCCCGTTTTCCATGCCAGTACGAGCAAGTTTGTCACCAATTGGTATCGAAAGTTCTTTTTTAAATAAATGATAAGACTCCAAGTGTCGTGTTTCGACAAAGGAGATTAAGTATCGGGTGGCCTTTTTCTGAGCTTTTGAATACTGGGATTCCGCATTGACGTAGGCTCTGGTTGCTGATACAAGTTTGATAGAATAATAATTTACCGCTATTAAGCAAGCCGAAGCCTGAACAATAATAAGAGCTATTATTAACGTATATCTTTTATTTCCCAATAGAGAAAATATTTTCATAAGGCTTTTGCGGTGAAATGCGAATAGGCTATACGAGCGTCGTATTGCAGGAGTTACGAATATTTAGCCTTTATTTTCCCGGCAGTAAATTCTAAGGACGCAACGAATAGACTTTTCCGGACAGGGGCTTCTATAGATTAAGTATGGGCTTAATCCTTCTGTGCAATAATCCTTTTCTCGATTCTCTTATCAGGAATGAGCCAAATTGCTGCGACTACAATGTAAAGAGCGAAAGCAAAAAGCGGACTTTTGTATGCCAAGAGCATAGCAATGAAATAAATTGCAAGGGAAACTTTTCCCTTGGTGTCTTTACCTAATGCATTTGCGAGGTGCGGATTGTGTTTTGTTAAAAGTTTAGCAAGAATAGTATAGGCGATGGCATTCATCAACAATACAAAGCCGTAACACGCTACAGGTATATTTTTAAAGTTATTTTCTCCCATCCAAGCTGTTACAAAAGGTATTAGCGAAAGCCAAAATAAGAGGTGCATATTGGCCCACAGAATGTTGCCGTTTACCCAACTAACGAGTTGCATTAAATGGTGATGATTGTTCCAATAGATGCCGATATAAATAAAGCTCAAAACATAGCTGAAGAAAACAGGTACCAAAGGCTTTAATGATTCGAAACTGTCTTGATGAGGTACTTTAAGCTCCAATACCATAATGGTAATAATAATAGCAATTACCCCATCGCTAAAAGCTTCTAAACGCCCTTTTTTCATTAAGGCAAATTAATCAATTTCGGTATAAAGCAGTAGATGAAAAATTTGAAGTTTTTTAATACCGTGATAAAACGGACGCAAAGTAGACGTAGAGACTTACAGCTGTGATCAGACTGATTATCATGCAAATCAGAAATGTGTTAAACTGTTGCATATTTTCACGCTCTTTATATCCTCTTCCCTGATTTGAGTTTTCGGATTTTAAAACTAAGTAATCGTTCGGTTTCATACAGTTAACATTTAAACATAGGCAGGTGCTACATTACAAATGTAATGTCGATTGTGAATAAAATGTTACACAATAATATACACAAGTAGAGGATTTAGGCGTGAAAATTAACGAAAATCCTGCGTTTAAAGGTCTGGTAGATTCGTAAAATTAAAAATCTTGTAACCTTAGTTGAACTGTTACGTAGTAACTGCGATTTTGTGAGGGGATTATTCCGGGGCCGGGATATCCTGTTGCTCTTCTTGTAAAGTAATATTCGTTAGTGATGTTATTGATTCCTGCTTCAAATCGTAGGTATTTCCAAGTATAAAAAGCCCCTAAATCAAATACCTTAAAAGCAGGAATGATTCCCGTCACTGCAGCTGCGCCGCCGTCTTGGTCATTAGTGGCATCGGTAAATTGCTCTGTGAGATAAGTTGCCTGAACCCGGGCGCTCAACCGGTTCCATAATAATTCTACTCCTCCTTTAAAATTTATATCCGGAATAAACTCTACCTCGTTGCCTTTAATGCCTGGCAATTCACTTTTTACATACTCCGAGCGGATAACGGAAAGATTGGAAAATACAGCAAGCCCGGGCTCAAAGGTTCGTACTATTTCAGGCTGAAATGCTTTGACCCAAACGTAGCTTTCCAGTCCATAAATAAAAGCTTGTCCTAAATTTGTTCGTTTACTCTTTTCGCGTTGACTAACCGGATCGAGAAAACGAGTTTCTCCGATTCGGTTACTATAATTTAGAAGAAAAGCACTCACGTCGTACTTAAAACGGGATCGTGTTTGATTTCTGAGCCCGGCATCTAAACTAAACCCTTTCTCGTCGCTAATATTAGTATCGATTACAAAAGAAGGACTTGTAATATGAATATCGCTGAAAGTAATGGCCCGAAAGTTTTGCGATAGATTTCCGTAAAAGCTATTTCCGTTATTTTTCTTGTATTCTGCCCCCAAGCCGGCTATAATAAAGGAACGTGGTTTGGCGGAATTACTTCGGCTAACCGTATTGGAAATGATGTTGCCCGCCAGATCCTTAAAAACATCGCGGTAACTGCCTTTTGCACGTGTGTTGATGTATTCGTAGCGCAATCCCGGCGTTAGCGTAAACTTATTTGAGAGGTAGAAAACGTTCTCAAGAAAAAACGCTTGGTTAAAGTTGGGATACTTATAATCTGATTTTAAATTTTCGGGATGATTAATAAAGGCGAAGTCGGCTCCTGTTTCGTTGTTTCCGAAACCCTGCTTGCCGGTATTTGATACAATATAAGTTCGGCTTCCTATAAGTCCAACGGATTTCAACCCAAATAGCTTATATGAATGTAGATACCTTGCTTCGAGTCCGGCATTTTTAAACCTGCCTTGAATATAATCCCGGTTGCTGTTATCGTCCTCAACCGAGGGGCGATAATTTTGAAAGCCTAAAGCATCGCGAGAAGCAAGTAAACCGAAAGCTCTTAAGTTAAGGTTACCTCGAGTTCCTACTTTTTTATCCAAAAAAATGTTTAATAAATTCCAATCAATGCCAAACCAGTTACGTGAGCGATTAGACGAAGCCGGATCTTGTTCAAACATCGCATCATCCAAACCGCCTGCCTGTTGAGCCAAGTAATTTAAGTGAGTAAATTGTAAGCCGATGGTCGCGGTTGAGTCAATACGATAATCAAGATGTGCGTATCCCGAGAAGTTGCGGTAATCAGAATTCGGGCGAAAACCGGCACCTTGTTTATAATTTGCATAGGCGTAGTAGCCTACTTTGCCGGAGGTTCCGCTTATACTGTTAAAGGTGTTAAATAAGCCGTACGAGCCGGCACTTTGTCGACTGAGGATTTGAAATTTTTTATCCCGAACAGGCGTTTTTAAAGCAAAGTTGATCATTCCACCAAACTGGGTTCCATACTGCAAGGATGCCGCTCCGCGAACAATTTCTATTGCATCAACAGCTTCAACAGGCGGGGTATAATAACTTTCGGGGTAGCCCAAAGCATCCGGACTGATATCGTGGCCGTTTTGCCGTACGTTGAAGTTAGATGCCCGATTAGGATCTAATCCGCGACCACCGATGTTAAGTTGCAATCCGCTTTCGCTTTCCCAAATATTTAATCCGGCAACCTTAGCGTAAATCTCGCGGGCATTATTGGTAGAAAGGTTCGCGATAACATTATCT
>JAYULL010000169.1:0-26735 GCA_043763625.1 Sphingobacteriaceae bacterium
TTTTTAAGAACATAAGCTCGGTCGCCCTCAACCCAATAGTCAACCGGAAAATCCGGAGATACAGCGTGTTGATACGTTTTAGACATTAACACAGATGTGTGCCCGCATCGCACCGAAGCTATCGCACAGGAAAGGATATGATAGAATTCTTGCTCCGTTAAAGGTTTTCGAATTGATTTAAGAGAAGAGCTGAAGGCCCTGTTGACTTCGGCAGGTGAAGAATATCAATACAAACTCGGATGAGCTTCTTTTAAAGCTTTCTTGAGAAAAATTACATCCTCTTTTAATTCATTTTCAGAGAATTTCTTGGGTTGATTAAGCTTCTCCTGGGAAAATCCTGCAATTCCTTCGAAACAAAAGATGAGTAAAAGAGGAATTAATTTAAAAATGCATTTCATATAAAAACAGCAAAGCGAAAGGCTGAAAGTAACCAAAAATTAAAAGATTAAAATACCGGCAATTACGCTCTTTCCGTTTACCGGTTTAGCACCAAAATAGAAAAACACAACTCGATTATAAAAGAATTTGTATTAGGACGAGGCTGTTCAAGCAAGAATTTTCCTTGCCCTTTTTTAAAAGCAAACTCGGCTTCTCGATTATTGAACATTTCTAAGGCCGGAAAAGCGAGATAAAGGTCGGTGTGATAAGGTGATAGCACCAAACCAAAAAAAAAGAAAAGATAACATCGACCACATATAGAAGCGTAAAAGTCTGGAGGATCGATGAAACTAATCAAATCAATAGCTGATATGATCATGCCTAGACTTAGACCGTGAAAGATTAATTAATATACAGTCGAAAACGCCCGAACTTCAATTAAAAATATTTACTTATATTTAATTTCTTAATGAAAAAAAATGAAAAAGACATCAATTTTTACATCAACGATTATCTTCTTTTTCTTTTCTTGCCAACAAGCGGAAAACAAGAAAGTAGAAAACCAACCGAAAGGTACTTTTGATGAAGCTGTTGAAACAGAAGCAATCATGAAGACTATCGAAAACGAAACCAATTGTTTTTTTGCCGGCAATTATGAATGCTGGGCAAGCAATTGGAGCCATGAAAAATATGCAATGCAAGCGTGGAATAATGAGGACGGTACATTTGATGCTGCTATTGGTTGGGATAAAATCAGCACCCAAGGAAAAGATTGGATTGAAAAGTATTATAAAAATGGAAAAAATGTAATCCATCCCGTAGTTAAAAAGGAAAAGCCACTAGTCAAATTCTTCAATGACAGTACGGCTTATTTAATTTGGAAACAATATAATGCTGATCAAGAAAATAAATTCTATAAAATCAGTCAAGAAAGCCGAATCATGGAAAAGCAATCAGATGGTTGGAAGATAGTTAATGTTACAGCACTTTGGAATGCAAAATCTAATATCCCCAAAGATAGTTTGCAATTTATAATTCCACGAATCGAGTAAAAGTCCTTAACGCTTGTAAGCGTTGAGCTTCGCCTTTTAAACCACCGAACCCTTTGGCTTCGTTCACCATAGCCCAAGCAGACCTTGTATACGGCGGTTCGTTAATCATAATTGAATAGCTCCTTTCACCAATTAGGTATTAACATATTTTACAGATACGGAGGTTCATCCACCCGATAAACCTCCGTATCAAATTTTGGCAACTCAAGGTTCAGTCCGCTGGAGCTTGTCCTACATACCGACTTGTGTTCCCTCCGTTTTCGCATTTACACCACCGCTGTGATAGAGAAGCCCATTCAACTGCCTTTAAAGTTCAGCCTGTTGAAAGTTTGGCCCAAATACGTAAATTTGTTAAAAACATACGTATCATGACAACCAAGCTGACTCTGACTGTTGAAAAAGCAGTTGTCGAACGAGCTAAATCCTATGCTAAACAAACAGGACGAAGTTTATCTGAGCTGATGGAAAATTACCTTGAACATTTAACTTCGGAAAGTGAAAATCCTGAACTGTCGCCAAAACTTAAGAAACTCGTAGGTGCCGTAAAGTTACCTGCCGACTTTGACGAAGAAACCGAATTACGCAGCTCATTCACAGCAAAACGCTGAAGTTAAAAGTTTTCCGCTCAAACTATAGAAGGCCCAAGCCCTAATTCAATCGATAACTCACCCCACTCAACCCGTTCAACTGCTCGATAAACTCATTGCTCGGGAAAATTGTCCAATTCTTAGACGGCATTTCCAATACATAATTTTCATCCTTATCCACTACCGAAAACCTAAGCCGGCAATTCCGTTGTGAATTATCGGCTTCGTTCTGCTTCAGTAGCTTTTCTATATCGATAATAATGTCGGAATTCAGCTCGTTCAAAGGCAACTGAATGGTGAGACATTTTGACATTTTATCCCGTAAATCAGAAAGAAGCGTAATTTGATTTACCTTAAACTCCCAATTGTCCTTTTGCTTGAAACGCTCGCACACTGTTCCTTTTACCTGAAGAAAGTATCCGTCGGTGAAGAACGATTTCAGCTTTACATAATCATCTCCGAATAAAACGATTTCGAACGAATCGCTGTAATCTTCCAGAATAAAAGAGCCGAAAGGTTTGCCGGTTTTTGTTGTTCGGTGGGCAGCGCCGGAAACCAGTCCGCCGATAACCATGTCCCGACTTTTTATTTTGTTAAATTCTTCTGCGTCGGCCTCTTGCATCTCGCCGTTTTTTGCTTTGCTGACGAGCTGCAAATGCTTTACGCGATGCGAACAGAAATTATCCAGCTCGAACCGGTAATTGTCTAAAGGATGACCGGTAAGATAAATCCCGATCATATCCTTTTCGTATTTAAGCTTTTCGATGACTCCCCATTCGGGACATTCCGGCATTTGCGGTTCTTGGATGTGAGCATCTGTTGTTCCGCCGAAGAGCGAAGCCTGCGACGAATTTAAGCTGTTCTGAAAATCGTTGGTGTATTTTATTAAGCGCTCAATTCCGTTGAGCAGAGCGCCTTCAGGCCGGCAAAAAAACTGTGCTCGATTGAAGCCAAAACAATCGAAAGCACCGCCGTAAACCAAGTTTTCGTACACCTTTTTACTTACTGTTCGAGGATTTGAACGTTTTGCAAAATCAGTTATAGTTTTGTAAGGGCCGTTTGCCTCCCGCTCCTCGATTATGCTTTCTACTGCCTTCTCTCCCACTCCTTTCATTCCGGCCATACCGAATCGTATCTCGCCTTTTTTATTTACTGCAAAACTGAGGTTTGATTCATTAATATCCGGACCGAGAACCGGGATTCCCATCTGCTTACTTTCTTCCATAAAGAAAGAAATCTTCTCGATATTATTTTGATTATTTAAAACTGCGGCCATGTATTCGCCCGGATAATGAGCTTTGAGGAAAGCAGTTTGGTAAGCTACAAAAGCATAGCAAGTGGAGTGCGATTTATTGAACGCATAAGAAGCAAAAGCCTCCCAGTCTGTCCATACCTTTTCTAGTTTCTTTTCGTCATGACCTAATTTGCCTGCGTTTTCGATAAACTGAGGTTTCAACTTATCCAGCGTTTTCCGGTCTTTTTTACCCATTGCTTTACGGAGAACATCCGCGTCGCCTTTAGTAAAACTTGCCAGCTTCTGCGAAAGAAGCATTACTTGCTCTTGGTAAACGGTGATTCCGTACGTGTCGGCGAGATATTCTTCCATATCCGGCAAATCGTAGCTTACCTGTTCTCGGCCGTGTTTTCGGGCAATAAAGTTTGGAATATATTCGATCGGTCCCGGACGGTAAAGGGCGTTCATGGCAATTAAATCTTCGAACTTATCCGGCTTCAACTCTCGGAGGTACATCTGCATTCCGTCGCTTTCAAACTGAAATGTTCCGTTGGTATCACCTCTTTGGTACAGTTCAAAAGTTTTTTGATCGTCGAGCGGAATGGTATCAATATCTATTTCCCTACCGTGATTTTGTTGGATTAAGATTAAGGCATTTTTGATGATGGTAAGCGTTTTCAGACCGAGAAAGTCCATCTTTATAACACCGGCATCTTCAATAACACGTCCGTCGAATTGCGTTACTAAAAGATCGGAATCTTTAGCCGTAGCAACCGGGATGATATCGGTCAAATCATTCGGTGCGATAATAATTCCGGCAGCGTGAATTCCGGTATTTCGAACCGAGCCTTCGAGCTTTCCGGCTTCTTGCAGCACTTTCGCACGAATGTCGTTTCCTTTTAAGATTTCTTTAAGTTCCGGGACTGTTTCGAAAGCTTCTTTAAGCGTAATTCCTAAGGTTTCCGGCACCAGCTTTTTTAATATTGCGACTTCCGATAGGGGAACATCGAGCACTCGGGCAACATCCTGAATACTTGTACGGGCTGCCATAGAACCGTAAGTAATTATCTGAGCAACCTGATTTCGGCCGTATTTATCAACCACGTAGTCAATAACTTTTTGGCGGCCTTCATCGTCAAAGTCAGTATCAATATCGGGCATTGATTTCCTGTCGGGATTCAAGAAACGCTCGAATAGAAGATTATATTTAATCGGATCGATATTGGTGATACTGATACAATACGCCACAACCGAACCGGCTGCAGAACCACGGCCCGGACCAACGAAAACACCCAAATCACGACCTGCTTTTATAAAGTCGGCCACGATAAGAAAGTATCCCGCAAACCCCATTAACTTAATCGTATTCAACTCAAAATCAATACGTTCTTGAATTTCAGGAGTAATGCCTTGATACCGTTTTCGAGCACCGGTCATCGTTAAATCTCGCAGGTATTCCCACTGGTTTAAAACATCGTCGGCATGGATTTTAAACTCCGGCGGAATCGGGAAATTTGGAAGCATGATATCACGCTTCAACTGCAAATGCTCAACCTTGTCTACAATTTCACCGGTATTATCCAGAGCTTCCGGCAAATCGTGAAACAGTTGCGCCATCTCCGACTGCGTTTTAAAGAAAAACTGATCGTTCGGAAAACCGAAGCGATAACCTTTTCCGCCTTCTTCGTCGGTTGCAATCGGCGTACTTTGCATGTCGCCGGTATTCACGCAAAGTAAAATATCGTGAGCGTTTGCGTCTTGCTGATCCACGTAATGCGAATCGTTAGAGCAAATTATTTTTACGTCATGCTTTTTTGCGAATTTCAAAAGAACATGATTAATGGTTTGCTGCTCGGGGATATCGTGCCGTTGAAGCTCGATGTAGTAGTCTTCGCCGAATAAATCCAACCACCATTTGAATTCTTTCTCGGCTTCCTCCTCGCCTTTTTTTAATATCGCCTGTGGCACAGAAGCTCCTATGCAACAGGTTGTAGCAATTAATCCTTTATGATACTTTAGAATCAGCTCTTTATCAATCCGTGGCCATTTGCTGTACAAACCCTCGATATAACCCAGCGAACAAAGCTTAACTAAATTTTTATACCCTTCCGGATTTTTGGCCAAGAAAAGCTGATGGTGGCGAACGTCTTTGTTTTCTTTAGTGAATTGTCTTTTATGCCGGTCTTCCGTTACGTAAAACTCACACCCAACAATCGGTTTTACACCGTGCTTTCCGGCTTCGGCCACAAACTTGAACACGCCAAACATATTACCGTGGTCGGTAATCGCGATGGCTTTCATTCCGTCTGCTGCCGCTTTTTTGTAGAGTTTTGATATGTCAGCAGCGCCGTCGAGTAGCGAAAATTGTGTATGTACGTGTAAATGAGAAAATTCCGGCATCGCTTATTCCTGTTTCGGTGGAAGGTAAATTTAACGAAAACCGGGGACCTGTCGGGGCTTGTTGAAAAGTAGAAGATTGTTAATTGTATCGAAAATAAGAGTATGTTACTTCTCCAACAACTTTTTCATACTCTCCAAAACCATTCCCCAATTTTGTTCCATGTGCTTTACTTGTTCTTCCGAATCAATGTTATCTTGGGCTATAATAATGAAAGTGCCGGCACCTTGGGTTTTCAACCCGTAAATTACATTGGCATAATTTTCAGGCTTGTCTTCTTTACCGCTCATCCCGCTCCAATAAGTTGTATGCAAAATCCTTTCGGGAACAATTTCAATGATGGTTCCCTTATCCTCGTATTCTTTGCCTTCCCACACACCTTTGTAAGTAATACTGCTGCCTTTTTTCCAGTCGCTTATTGCATTGGTGCCGAACAGGTATTCTTTAATTTGTACAGGGTCTGTAAGCGCTTGCCAAACCGTACCGATAGGAGCGTTAATAATTATACTTGCTTTGGCTGATAGCTTATTTATCATGGGATAGATTTACTTGATGAAACGTAACATATTAATAGCCTACATATCTAATAAAAATTATTCTACATTTAAATAAATTTCCATTTCATGAATATACCTTTAATCGTTACCGTTGTTGTACTTCTCATAATTCTGTTTTCTTCTTTTGTCACCGTTCAACAAGGCACTATTGCTGTTATTACAATGTTCGGCAAATACCGAAGGATACTTCGCCCGGGATTAAGTCTTAAAATTCCTCTCCTCGAAAATATCTCGTCGCGAATTTCAATTCAAAACCGTTCTGTCGAACTTGAATTTCAAGCAGTGACTGTAGATCAGGCCAATGTATATTTTAAAGCGATGCTCCTTTATTCGGTATTCGACCAAAACGAAGAAACGATTAAAAATGTAGCCTTCAAATTTGTGGATGAACGAAATTTAATGCAAGCACTTATAAGAACGGTTGAGGGTTCGATACGGGCATATGTGGCAACTAAAAAGCAAGCAGATGTGCTTATTCTGCGCAGGGATATTGTTGAACACGTTAAAGAACAGTTGGATCAGATTTTAGAAGACTGGGGTTATCACCTGCAAGATTTGCAGCTCAACGACATCACCTTCGACGAAGTGATTATGAAATCCATGAGCCAAGTTGTTGCTTCAAATAATTTAAAAGCTGCGGCAGAAAACGAAGGTCAGGCACTGCTAATAACCAAAACCAAGGCGGCAGAAGCGGACGGAAACGCGATTAAGATCGCAGCTGAGGCAGAACGACAAGCTGCCCAGCTACGCGGCCGAGGGATTGCTTTATTTCGCGAAGAAGTGGCAAAAGGTATGAGCGTTGCAGCAAAAGAAATGCAGCAGGCAGATATGGACACCTCAGTTATTTTATTTACCATGTGGACGGAAGCCATAAAACATTTTTCGGAAAATTCGAAAGGTAACGTCATCTTTTTGGACGGCTCGGCCGATGGTATGAAACGCACCGTAAATGAGATGATGAGTTTAAATATGTTGAGTAAGGATCAGAAGAAATAGGTCTAAGCCTTTATTTTAGGCAAGCCTGACATGGAAAGAGTTTGATTATTAACGCTGACAGGGTTTCGAACCCTGTCAGCGTTTTCGTTTCTAATTCATATACTTTTTCATAAAATGGGCACTACCGCTGAATGAAATTATTGAGGTACTGTCAATTGCCAGCGGCTTAAATAAAGTCTTAGTACTATCAGAACCGTGAAAGATCAATTTACTACTATCCGACAGCGAAAAAAACACTCCTCGTATATTATTAGGGCTAAGAACGTGTACGCTACTATAAGTTGATGCCAGAATATTCAACTTCTCCAACTTTGCTTGGTTAAATTTAATTGTACTATTAAGAGTGCTTAGCTGAAGCGTAGCCTTATTGCTGAAGTTTTCGCATTCGTAGGTGCCATTATCGGTTTTAATACTTTGAATACTATTTAAATGGATAGACAATAGCACTTCGTCAATCATAGGGAATTTAAAATCTCCTTCCTTTTGAAAGCTGATAAATAGCGTATCACTGACGACTTGAGTCTTTATCAAATTCCGCAATAATTTCGGGAATTGGAGAGTTTCCACTCCGCCAAAAGGCTGAGCCCATTGCTCTATTTGAACTCGGGGCCACACCCTCGTAGAGGTTGAAGTTGTCTTAAGTTTACTCCTACTCGTTACCACCTTTCCGTCAATAATCAAATGCTTAACTCCGGAAATTTTTTTCTCATCCCATTTTTCTGTTGCTACCGGGTAATGAACCGGCTTTAAATCTCCGTTATAAAAATGCCTTTTCAAAAGCAAAACTTTAGCGGTAAAATACATTGGAACTAATACTAAAATGCCAATCATCATTAATGTACTTTTTTTCATGTTTTAGCGGATTTAAAATTTTGATATTCTTTATCGATGTCGTTTATCGACAGGTTCAATTGCTGCATTTTTACAAACAGACGCGGAAGTTCTTCCATGATAAATGCTTCTTTGCGTCTCTGTTCTATTTGGCTTTTCGCCGAGAGCTCTACAAAGTACCCCATTCCTCGTTTTGTATAAATTATGCTTTGTTGTTGCAAAAAATCAAACGAACGCATCACCGTATTCGGGTTAACTTCTAAAGCAATCGCCAATTCTCTTACCGACGGAACCTTTCCCCCGGCTTCTAATATTCCGGCAAGTATTCGGTCGCAGACGTAGTCGGCGATTTGTATATAAATAGGTTGTGAATTATCAAATTCCATCTTCTCTTCCCCCTAAAGCTGCTTTTCACTAAATTTTCGAACAGTAGTTGCCAACAGCAAGAGAATAAATAGGTAGCTTAACATATTGAACACATTCTTCTCTTCGTCCGAAAGCTCTAGTTCAAACTCCTTTTGTTTATCATCAACAAACACTACTCTTTCAAGGTCAGTAGATTGCGTTGTTGTCAGTTTCCTCCCGTCTGCTCCAAAAACAGGTAAGTTTTTATAGTTAGACTTATTTACCTTTTCAGGATGGAGGTTCCATGTAAACTCGCTCATCACCTTCTGTTGAACACCTAGTACTACTACAACTGATAAAACAAGCACTACTGCTGTCTTAATAAAAACTTGCTTACGGAAAAACAACGATAACAGAAGCGCCAACAGTTGAACTAGAATATAACTGTAAGCATAACTAAGTTTGAAGAGGCTTTCATCCAGAGAACTATCATTGCCGATAATTTCATTATTTATATAATTTAGTAAGACTATAACAGGATAGACTGCCGCAGCATACACTATGGGAAATACTATTATCCATATTAACGACGCGAATAATCGATCCACGGTCGACACCGGCAACATAAGAGTTTGAATGCCGACTTTCTTAGCTTCAAAGCGACTCAACAGGCTTGTAGTAAAAAGAATCCCTGAGACAAGAATCCCGAACAAATAAATGAAGGATTGAGTTTGTTCATTAAAACCCCCTATGTGGGAAAGGATTAATCCTGTTATCAAAACAAGCGAACTAATTGCTAAAAGACCTAAAACATACGTTTTCTTGTTTTCTTCCCATTGCATTTTTAAAAGCAAGCCAACTCTTTTTATTGAAAATTCCATATCCTTATTTGTTATCGATAAATAATAATTGTAATATTTCCCTCTCTGCCATCACCGCATTAAAAAACATCTCCATATCCAACTTCGAAAACTCTTGTTGTTTGTTTTCGGCAACAACGGCATATCCTTTTAATCCGCCTTCGCTGTAAATTATATTTCCGGCCTCTTCAAGAGTTGATAATTGTTTAAAAACAAGCTTCTCGGTTATACTTTCTACCGGCTCGTTTATTATAATTTGCTTGTTATCCAAAATCAAAACGGTATCAATTAAATTTTCGAGATCTTTTACTTGGTGGGTGCTGATGATTATTATTTGGTCTTCTTGCAGCGCTCCGGCTAGTATTTTTCGGAATTGCTTTTTCGAGGGAATATCTAAGCCGTTGGTGGGTTCGTCCATAAACAGGATTTTGGCTTGCGTAGCTAAGGCAAAGCTTATGGCAACCTTTTTCTTTTGGCCCAGGCTCAAATCATGTATCCTGTCGGTTTCCGAAATCTCGAACTCCTTCAACAATCTGATGAACATAGCCGGGTTAAAAGCAGGATAAAAAGGCGAATAAATACTCCGGTATTGCGAAACTCTCATATCCGGCAAGTCTAATTCTTCCGGCAAAAGATAAATTTGACTCAGCAATTTCGGATTGCGTTTCCTCGGTTCCTCTCCGAGAACCGTCAACACTCCTTCGGTCGGGAAAAGCAAACCGCACAAATTATGAAGTAGGCTGCTCTTGCCCGCTCCGTTTCTACCAAGCAACCCGTAAATATGTCCGGGCTTTAGCGCAAGGTTCAATCCCTCCAGCACCTTTTGCTTTTTCGGATAATTAAAACTTAGATTTTTAACAGTAATCATAAAACTAAATAGTGTACTACTTATATAGTACACTACAATAGTAAAAACTATAATTTACATTTCAAAATCTTTTTTAATTCTTTTTTAAAATCTAACGCTGACAGGGTTCTAAACCCTGTCAGCGTTTTGTTCCCGGCATTCCTTTTTCCACTTTCCCACAAACATTTAGCACCATTTTTCATTTATAGGGTAGTTAACAAAAGTGCCTTGAAAAAATTCGGACTACTGAGTTTAAAGATTCTTCTTTGGATATTCGGGACAGTAATATTCCTCGTGTTACTGGTTTTCGTATTGATAGAAGTTCCTGCAGTCCAGAATTTCGCCCGTAAAAAAGCGGTTGCTTTCCTCGAAAATAAAATCAAAACCAAAGTCGAGATCAATCACATCAGTCTTGAGCTGCCTAAGCTGGTGGTATTGGAAGATATCTACTTCGAAGATCAAAAGAAAGATACCCTAATTGCCGGCGACACGTTGAGCGTGGACATCAGCATGATGAAGCTTTTGGATAATCAGGTGGAAATTAATGAAATTGACCTTCGCGGGATAACCGCAAACATACAGCGCACTCCGGATAGTGTTTTCAATTTTGCCTACATTATTGAAGCCTTTGCCGGCGAACAAAAGAAAGAACCTACTCCGCAAGATACCTCTGCCGGAATGAGATTCTCCGTCGAGAAAATAAACTTCGACAGGATAAAAGCCACATTTAAAGATGCCTTGACCGCCAATGACGTTAATGTTTATTTAGGGCATTTTGATACTCGGGTGAAGGAGTTTGATTTGGATAAAATGAAATTCGCGATACCGAAAATCACTCTTTCCGGTGTTAATGCTACCATAATTCAAAGCAAACCCCTTGTTACTACAGCCATGGCTTCTTCGCCCGATACCGCTGCAAGCAAGCCTTTAAACATGGCTTTGGAGTTAGGAACCTTCGATCTTAAAAAGATAAAAGTTAACTATCGCAACGATGTTTCGGCAATGAAGGCAGACGTAAACTTGGGAAACTTGGTAGTAGAATCGAAAGCTATAAATTTAAAAGGTCAACAAATTGCATTAGAAAGTTTAGACTTTACCAACTCTGCCATAGCCATTAGCTTAGGTAAAAAGCAAGCCGCAAAGGTAGTAGCAAAAGTGGCCGTAAAAGAAGCTGAAGCAGCAGCTAATAATTGGAAATTTACTCTTGCCAAAGCGAACATAGAAAACAACGACATCATGTTTGATAATTTAAACATTCCTGCACAGCATCGCGGAATGGACTTTGCCCGTTTGCACATTAAAGATTTTACGCTTAACGCGGAAAGCTTTGTTTATACTCTAGACACTATTGCCGGAACCATTAACGAAGGCAGTTTTAGCGAGAAAAGCGGTTTCAAGCTGACAAAACTTAATACAAACTTCTTCTATGGCAAAACAAAAGCTTATTTTAAGGACTTGGAGCTCCATACTCCTTTTACAACAATTAGAGACCGTATAGAAATTTCCTATCCATCAATAGAAAGCCTTTCAAAAAATCTCGGCGAATTAAGCATTGATGCGAACCTTAAAAACAACCGCCTCGGGTTTCGAGATATTTTAACTTTTGTGCCGACGTTAGCGGGCACACCTCCCTTTGATAAAAATCCCAATGCAACATTAAATATCAACGGAAAAGTTGAAGGTAAGTTGAAGAATTTAAATATACCTCGACTTCAAATCTCAGGTTTAGGGAGCACGCGTATCGACGCATCGGCAAGAATAAAAGGCTTACCGGATGTAAACAAAAGCTACTTCGATGTTACAATTCGCCAATTCAGTTCGCGAAAAAGCGACCTCGTAGCACTAATGCCTCAAGGAACTTTACCCGCAAATATCCGCTTGCCCGAAAGATTCAGCTTAACGGGAACCTTTAAAGGAGGCATTACAAACTTCAACACTAATCTTAATTTGAACTCCGATTTCGGAAGTGCGAAAGCAATTGCAGCTTATAATGCACGAGTAAAAGGAAGAGAGACTTACAAGGCCAACGTCAGAGTATTTAATTTTAATGTTGGTCGTTTACTAAAACAAGAAAAAACAATAGGACGTGTTACGGTTGCCGCTAACGTTGCCGGAACCGGCACTAATCCCAAAAACCTGAATGCTCGATTTTCCGGCAAGGTTATAAAGGCAGGTTACAACGGTTATACTTATCGCAATCTTAACCTTTCGGGAGGAGCACGTAACGGCGCAATAAGCGCAAAAGCAAACATGGCAGACAGTAACCTGGATTTTGACTTATCGGCAACTGCCAACATGAAGAAAAAATATCCGGCAGTTACCTTAAACCTCGACCTTGACAGCGCCAATTTCAAAGCACTTAATTTCACGAAGGATGATATGCGCTTTCACGGGAAGCTTATTGCCAACCTTCCTACCGCAGATCCCGACTATCTGAACGGGACTATCGACCTTACAAATGCCTTGTTTGTAAAAGGCACTCAACGCGTTCAAATGGATACAATCAGCATAAAATCAAAAGCAACCGCTGACAGTAATTCCTTGAGTTTAAAATCTGACATCATCGACGCCCATCTTTTTGGCAAGTATAAACTGACCCAATTAGGTACAGCTGTTCAAGCATTAGTTGATAAATATTACGACACGAGTCCTGGAAGTAAATCGGCAAAATATACTCCTCAGTATTTAACTTTCAGAGCCAAGGTGGTAAGTTCGCCTGTACTTACCCAATTTGTTCCGGCCCTTACTGAACTGGCTCCTGTAGAAATAAACGGAAATTTCGACAGCCGAAACGGAGATTTAAATCTAACCGCAAAAGCTCCCCATATAGTTTACGGAACCAACAACATCAACAACCTTAACTTCGACATAAATACAGGCAATAATGCGCTGAACTATTCGGTAAACTTAGGCAACATTGCCGGCACGCAATTTCAAGTGGCCAATACAAGCATCACCGGAAATGCAAAAAATAATATTCTGTTAACCGACATCCGAGTGCGTGACAAAAGCAAAAAAGATCACTACCGCATTGCAGGAACGTTGAAAGCAATCCAATCGGCTTATGAATTCAGCCTTCAGCCTAACGGTTTACTTCTTAATTACCAACCTTGGGCAGTAGCGCAAAATAATTTCATCAGATTCGGTACAGAAGGTATTGAAGCTCGCGACTTTACAATTTCTAATAATAATCAGAGTTTAAGTGTTAACACAAAGCCCCCCGGTGCAAACAATCCTTTAGCGGTAGATTTCGCGAATTTTAAAATAGAAACGCTTACACAGATTGCAAAGAAAGACTCGCTTTTAGTTGGAGGAACAATCAACGGCGGAGCTGTTGTCAGAAATCTACAGGCTACTCCTGTTTTTACTTCCGATCTCAATATTGCTGATTTTAATTTTAGAGGAGATACGGTAGGAAACGTTTCGGTAAAAGTAAACAACGAGCAAGCCAACAGTTTTGCAGCTAATGTAAGCATCACCGGGAAAGGCAATCAAGTTGATTTAAAGGGAAACTATTTTACCGGGAACAGCAGTTTCAACATGAACCTCAATATTGCAAATCTGAATTTAAAAAGCATTGAAGGGTTTACGATTGGGAACATGAAGAACGCCTCCGGAAGCATAAAGGGCAATTTCGATATCAGCGGAAATACAACTGCGCCTAAGGTTGCCGGAGCACTTAACTTTAACCAAGCTGCCTTTACAGTAGGCATGCTCAATTCATACTTCAAAATTGATGATGCAAGTAAAATAAATGCAACGGAGCGCGGTATTAATTTTAATGATTTTACTTTAATTGATTCGGCAGGTAACAGAGCTACCGTTGCCGGCGATGTTTTAACTACAAACTTTACAGACTATAAATTCGCCCTTAGCGTTAACAGCGATAATTTTCAGGTTCTAAATTCAACTGCCAAAGACAATGAACTTTATTACGGAAAACTTTTAGTTGAAACCCGTTTGCATATCGGCGGAACCACAGCTGCTCCTTCGGTGGACGGCAGTTTGAAAATTAATCCTAAAACAAGTTTATCCGTTGTACTGCCTCAAAGCGATCCGGCAATGGAAGAACGCGAGGGTATTGTAGAGTTTGTGGACAGAGACAATCCCGAATTAGCTAAAATTTTGCAGGCGAGAGCTGATTCGGCTGTAGAATCGGGCATAACAGGGATGGACGTTTCGGTAAACATCACTATTGATAAAGAAGCAGAATTTAACTTGATCGTTGATGCCGCTAACGGGGATTTCGTTAAACTTCGCGGCGAAGCTGAATTAAACGGAGGTATAGACCCAAGCGGGAAAATAAGCCTTACCGGAATGTACACAATGCAGGAGGGAGCATACGAGCTTTCGTTCAACTTCTTGCGGCGGCGATTTGATATTAAACCCGGAAGCACAATTACTTGGAACGGCGATTTAATGGATGCGAATCTCGATCTTACTGCAATTTACATTGCCAAAACAGCTCCGCTTGATCTAGTTGCAGGACAACTGGGCGACGCCCCGCCGGCAATACTTAACACCTACAAGCAACAACTTCCTTTTGAAGTACACCTAACCATGAAGGGCGAATTGATGAAACCTGTTTTAACTTTCGATGTACTTCTTCCGGAAAAAAATTACAATGTTTCGGCCGAAATTACCGACAACGTAGAAACTCGCCTTACACAATTGAGAACCGAGCCCTCAGAATTGAACAAGCAGGTTTTTGCCTTGCTGTTATTGAACCGTTTTGTGTCCGACAATCCCTTTAAAAGCAGTGGTGGCGGCGGCGGGGTCGAGTCATTAGCTCGGCAAAGTGTAAGCAAATTACTTTCGCAGCAATTAAATAATCTTGCGGGAGATTTATTCGGGGGCGTAGAATTGAATTTTGATCTGGAATCGTCTGACGACTATACCACAGGGCAGCTTAAAAACCGAACGGATTTGAACGTCGGCCTTTCTAAAAAACTGCTCAATGACCGTTTAAAAGTAACGGTAGGAAGCAATTTTGAGTTGGAAGGACCGCGTCAACCAAACAGAAGCACCAACAATATCGCCGGAAATGTGGATGCTGAATACCAATTAACTAAAGATGGGCGCTACCTGTTGCGTGCTTATCAGAAAAACGAATATCAAGTGGCCCTGCAAGGGCAGGTAGTTGAAACAGGTGTGGGATTTGTTATCACCATGGACTATAACAAGTTTAAAGAGTTATTTCAACGAACTATAACTGCAGAAGACAAAAAACGGCGCCGAGCTGAAAGAAAGGCCAAGAAACAAGCAGATAACGATAATGAAGAGCTATAACCCGAAAACTTATTTCTTAATTTTAGTAATCCTTTTTTTTACTGCCTGCAACATTACAAAAAAAGTTCCACACAGCGATATGCTCTATTTAGGCGGTAAGGTTCAAGTAACAGATAAAAAGATAAAGAAAAAAGAAGTAAAATCGCTGGAAGCAGATCTATCGGGAATGATTCGGCCTAAACCAAATTCTTCTATTTTAGGCTTGCGGCCAAAGCTATGGCTCTACAATATGGCCGGTAAATCAAATAAGGGCCTTAACAAATTGTTAAAAAAATTCGGGGAGCCGCCGGTTCTTTTCAGCAAAGTTAAAGTTGACTATAACCGCGATTTAATAGAAAATCGACTAGACAATCGGGGGTATTTTAGAGCTTCAGTAACCGCTGATACCATTATAAAGCACAAAAAAGCAAGAATGGTGTACAAAGCGACGGCCGGCCTTCAATATAAAATTAATAGTATTGTTTTTGATGTGGACAGCACAGGCGACTTAGGCAAGGCAGTTGCCGCCACCTACCCTACTAGTTTTATTAAAGTTGGCGACGGATACAGTTTAGATGCCATTAAAGCTGAACGTGAACGCATAGACAACCGATTGAAAGAAAAAGGATTTTATTATTTCAGCCCGGCGAATTTAATGGCTCAGGTAGACAGCACCAACAACGAGAACAAGGTTGATATTTATTTAAAGATAAAAGACAACACCTCATCCGAAGCCAAAAACATCTACCACATAAATAATATCTATATTTTCCCCAACTTCAGGCCTCTCGACACTGTCGGAAACATGCTTTCAAAGGCTACGCCTTACAAAGATTTTTACGTCATAGATCCGAGGAATACATTTAAACCCTCGGTATTCGGCCGCACTATGTTTTTTAATAAGGGCGATGTTTACAATAGAACAGACCACAACTTATCTTTAAACAGATTAGTAACTTTAGGGACCTTTAAGTTCGTCAAGAATAGGTTCGACAATACTATAGACAGTGCCGGTCAAGCAGCATTAGACGCGTACTATTACTTATCACCTTATCGAAAAAAATCAATCAGAGCAGAAATAACCGGTCGAACCAATTCCGCAAACTTTACCGGTTCCGAAATAACTCTACGCTGGAAAAACCGGAATACATTTAAAGGGGCAGAATTGTTAACTGTATCGGCATATGGCGCAACGGACGTTCAGGTTTCGGGCATAAACAGAGGTAATAATATTTTTAGATTAGGTGCCGAAGCAAACTTAAATTTTCCTCGTTTTGTAGGCCCCTTCAACTTTAAAACAACGAGTGCTTACACTCCCAGAACACAATTTACCCTAGGATATGATTTGTTGCGCAGAATTAGCAGTTATACGCTTAACTCGTTTCGCACTTCGGTTGGTTATAATTGGAGGCAAACGAGCCGGCGTGAGCATCAGTTAAATGTAATTGCGGTTAATTATGTTCAGCCTTCTAACATCTCACTGGAGTATCAAGCTGCCGCCGACACTATGTCAACACTTCGCAATGCAATTCAAAAGCAGTTTACAATCGGGCCGGTTTATAATTTCAATTTCACTAACACGGCAGAGGAATACAAAAAGAACACCTTGTATTTTAACAGTAACTTGGATCTTTCCGGCAACATCTTAGGTTTACTGAGCGGTGCAGATGTGCGAGCCGGAAAAACAAAAAAGCTCTTGGGAGCAGCATTTGCTCAATACACTAGGCTTGAAAACGAGTTGAGGATTTATAGAAAGCTAAGTGGAAAATCGCAGTGGGCCAATAGAATTATTGTAGGTTACGGCTACACTTACGGAAACGGAAACGGGAGCGACGACCCACGAATCAATCCGATTTCTTTACCTTATGTAAAACAGTTCTTTATCGGCGGAACCAATAGTATCAGAGCCTTTAGGGCACGTTCATTAGGCCCGGGAACATATTATTCCGGCCAAGCGGCAATTCCGAGTCGGGATCGGATTATGCCCGATCAATCGGGAGATATAAAGTTGGAGATGAATACAGAATATCGTCCGAAGCTTTTCAGCATCGTTAACGGTGCCTTATTTGTTGATGCAGGAAATATTTGGCTCCTTAAAGAAGATATAAATGCCGCCGGAGAAATTAACCGCCCCGGAGCAAAGTTTTCAAAAGACTTCTTAAAACAACTTGCTGTTGGTGCCGGAGCAGGATTGAGGTTCGATCTTTCTTTCTTGGTCCTCCGAACCGATTTAGCCTTTCCGCTGCGTAAGCCTTGGTTACCGCAAGGCGAAAGATGGGTAATAGGAGACATCAGCCCCGCGAGTAAGAATTGGCGAAAAGAGAATCTGGTATTTAATTTGGCTATAGGATATCCGTTTTAGTAAAAATGGGTAGTTTTATACTTGCTTAAAAAGAATACTTGTATGAGATACCTTAGTCTGACTTGCATTTTCATTATCTTAAGTTTAAATTCTGCCTGCTCAAAAGACAAGAAAGCGCCGGCTTCGGCACCTCACGTTATCAATACTATAGACAGTACAAAAGGACTTAAAGACTATTACAAAACTTACTTCCCTATCGGTGTTGCAGTTGCGCCTCGTTCGTTAACCGGAGCCGAAGGTGAGTTGATAAAACGAGAGTTTAATTCCTTGACGTCAGAAAATGTGATGAAACCGGGACTGATTCACCCTAAGGAGAATGAATATTATTGGAATGATGCGGATGCAATAGCCAACTTCGCGGTAGCAAACAAAATGAAAATGCGGGGGCATACTTTAGTTTGGCATCAACAAACTTCTAATTGGATTTTTACTGATGCTAAAGGCGATACCGTAACTAAGGCTGTATTGCTTGAGCGCCTAAAACAACATATAACAACAGTAGTAAGCAGATATAAGGGCAAAATTTACGGATGGGATGTGGTTAACGAAGCGATTGACGATAATAATTCCAGGGATTACAGAGAAACCCCATGGTATAAAATCTGCGGCGAGGATTTTATCATTAAAGCTTTTGAATATGCTCATGCTGCCGACCCTAATGCTGTTCTTTTCTATAACGATTATTCCATAGAGAAACCGGGAAAAAGAGAACGAACTTTAAAGTTTCTAAAAAAATTAATTGATCTAAAAGTGCCTGTTAACGCAGTGGGGATACAAGGGCATTGGTCAATCTATGATGATAATTTAGAGAAAGATTTACGAGAAGCAATAACATTATTCTCCGGCCTGGGATTAAAAGTACAGATTACTGAACTTGATCTGTCTATTCATAAGGGGGACCACGCGGCTCCCGCTTCCGGCTCACCTTCTGCGTTTACTGCCGCTTTGGAACAAAAACAAGCAGAACAATACCGGAAAATCTTTCAAGTACTTCGAGAGAATAAAAACGCGATTACCGGAGTAACCTTTTGGAACGTGACCGACCGTTCATCATGGCTTGATAATTTCCCGGTTAAAGGCCGAAAAGATTATCCTCTACTGTTTGATCAGAATCTAAAACGCAAAAAAGCGTATTGGGAAGTGGTAAAGTTTTAGGGGAGATTGGTTTAGAGAGTTGTTATGAGGAACGAAGATCTTAATGCGCGAACTTATATCTGAAGCTTTCGATTCTTCACTGCGTTCAGAATGACAATTGCACCGTTGTCATCCGGAGGAACGAAGGATTTTAATACACGAACTATATCTGAAGTTTTAGATTCTTCACTGAGTTCAGAATGACAATTGCACCGTTGTCATCCGGAGGAACGAAGGATCTGTAAGCTCATCAAGATTCTTCGCTGCTTTCAGAATGCCAAATATCCTAATGTATTCCGTTAAAAATCCGGTTCCATCTTATCCCGTTGTTTGTGCCGTAACTCATCCAAATAAATAAAGCCTTACCTACTATGTGGTCTTCGGGCACAAAACCCCAAAATCTGGAGTCTAAGGAATTGTGGCGGTTATCGCCCATCATCCAATAGTAGTTCATTTTAAAGGTATAATTGTCTGCTCTTTTCCCGTTAACGGTTAAGAAATTACTTTGCTCCCCGACTTTGTTTCCTTCGTATATTTCAATAGCTCTTTTATAAAGCGGAATAGTTGTACTGTCTAATTTAACCGTCCAGCCTTTTTTGGGAACGATAACAGGACCGTAATTATCTTGGTTCCACCGAAAACGAGGATTCTTCGGAAACACATCTTCTTGGTATTGATCCGCAGGAAGAATTTGAGGAGTTACAACTTTTACCGTGGGCCACTTCTTTATCTCCTCCGCTTTTTCTTTAGTTAAAAACATATAGTAAACATCAGGAGTAGTCTGCTGGTAGTCAATCTCCATATCCAGTAAGATTTGAGGATTTATGTCGTTTCCGTCTGTTTGTACAAAATAACTTAACTGCCCGTTATGTGGCGTTTCTGCCGGTTTTCCATTTATATAAACTTGTGCATTGATTATCCGTAAAGTATCACCACCGATTGCCATACATCGCTTTATATAGTTTTCCCGCTTGTCAACAGGTCGAGATAAGGGAGCATCGGCATCCATGGGCCAATTAAACACCACCACATCGTTTCGTTCAACATCTTCGAATCCCGGCAAACGGTGATAATCAAGTTTAACGCCCTCCCAGTAAGCTTTAGTACCAAGTAAAGGCATGGTGTGGTGTGCAAACGGAAAAGCAACGGGCGTCATCGGAATTCGTGCACCGTAGTTCATTTTACTTACAAAAAGAAAATCCCCCACCAGTAACGATTTCTCCATCGAGCCTGTGGGTATGGTATAAGCTTCAATAAAAAAAGTTCTGATTAGAGTTGCAGCAACAACCGCAAAAACAATAGCATCCAGCCATTCTCTTTGTTTACTCTTTTTAACGATTTTCGATTGATCTGTATTACTTTTTTTGCGAACTCTTAAATCCATCTATTTAAATATTTATAAGCTTACAGCTTAAAATCAAACATATCATGTATCGAATAAAAACCTTTTTTATCCTTTAGCCACTCGGCAGCTACAACTGCACCTAAAGCAAAACCGGCTCGGCTGTGCGCCTTGTGCTTAAATTCAATATCGTCAACCTCAGAACTGTAAATAACGGTGTGTGTTCCCGGAACATCTTCTATTCTATGAGATTCTATTAGCAATTGGCCGGGCTTCGGTATTACATCTTCGCCTTCGCCTACTAAATCATTCACACGGTCTTTTTTTCGTTCAACGTTTTCTAAAATTCCTTCTGCAATTGTGATAGCCGTGCCGCTCGGTGAGTCAAGCTTTTGCGTATGATGAATCTCTTCAACCAGAACGTCATACTGCGGATAGTTATTCATCAGTTTTGCCAAAACCTTGTTCACAAAGAAAAACACGTTAACGCCTATGCTGAAATTAGAGGCGTAAAGCAATGAATTGTTACCTTGTTCGCATTTATTTTTAACTTCCCCTAAATGTTCGTACCATCCGGTAGTACCGATAACTAAGGGAACGCCGGCGTTAAAACACAAATCTATGTTACCTAAAGCCGATCCGGGCGTGCTGAAATCAATAGCTACATCTGCCTTTTGCAAATTATCTCGGGTTAGCTCATCAAGATTATAGGCATCAATTTTTAATACGATTTCATGACCTCTGTCTAATGCAAATTGTTCTATTATACGGCCCATTTTGCCGTAGCCCAATAAAGCTATGTTCATAGAGATAATTTTAATTTAAGTGAAGGTACAGGCATGTAAGAATAAGAACCGGGAACAGTTTGTGCCGAAGGGGCAATTCGCAATGATAAATCCTCGCCGATATCGTACCTGAAAAACTTCGCATCTACGTAAGCGTCAATAATTTGGAAAGCATGAAACGCTAAGCCGGCCAATATACTTAAATCCCGGTTTCGGCGGTAGTAATCTTTTGCCGACGTCAAGCCTTCCGTGCTGTAACGGTATTCGCCGTGTTCATCTACTAAAGAATATTTATACCCTCTGTCAGTGCGTTCGGAGATCTCATTTCGATGGGTTGTTCGATATTGCACTTCTTTTAAAACTTCGCGGTAATATCGGCTATTAAACTCAAACACCAAACCTACACCTACAAATCCGCCGTAAACTAAGGGCACTTTCCACCAACGTTTATTTTTTATCTGCCCTAAACCCGGAACTACTAGAGAGCTTAAGGCTGCTTTTCTAGGCAAGGCTTCTAAAGCCAGCCGGGCAGAATCCTTAACTATGGTATCAATCTTGGCTTTAGTTTCTTTTTGAGCCTTTTTCTTGGAATTTTTTTTTTGTTTTGCCTGAGTTTTTTTAACGGTATCAAAAGGAACATTAGTGGTGTCGATTTGAGCCGTTGCCCCAAATGCACAAAAGCAAAATAACAGAAGTAAAATTGCCCGACTGCGCATTACCAATCTAATAATTCAAGAATTCGGTTTAAGTCGTCGTCAGACATAAAAGGGATTTCGATAGAGCCTTTTCCTTTGCTTTGTACATTTAGCCGAACTCTTGTAGCAAACTTCGAAGCTAAATCGTCTTCTACTTTTTTGTATTGAAAGGGAACAGGTTCCTTTTGTTTCGGTTCCGGCTTTTTAAAGTGTTGCAAGTTTCTTACCAACTCTTCAACCTTACGCACAGAAAGACCTTTTTCGATAATTTCTTGATGAATAAAAAGCTGTTTGTCTGAATCCTCAACTCCAAGTAGGGCCTTTGCGTGCCCCATAGAAATCCGGTTATCCCGGATAGAAATCTGAACAGCGGGAGGCAACTTTAACAAACGCAAGTAATTAGTAACGGTAGATCTATTTTTACTAACCCTTTCTCCCAATTCTTCCTGTTTCAAACTGCATTCTTCAATCATACGCCGGAAACTGAGGGCAACTTCAATTGCATTTAAATCTTCACGCTGAATGTTCTCAATCAAAGCCATTTCCAACATTTGTTGGTCGTTAGCTGTACGAACGTAAGCCGGAATCTCGGCTAATCCGGCAAGTTTAGAAGCTCGCAACCTTCTTTCGCCTGATATAAGTTGAAAGGAATTATTATCTAAGCGACGAACTGTGATGGGTTGTATTAAACCTTGAAGTTTTATCGATTCGGCTAAATCATTTAACGCTTGCGCGTCAAATTCTGTTCTTGGCTGAAACGGATTAACCTCAACACGATCAATTTTTATATTTGATATGGTTCCCGCAGCTACTTGGGCCGATTCAGAAACCGACCTTGAGCTATGCTTAACTTCAGAATCATCTAATAACGCACTTAATCCTCTCCCTAATCCTGTTTTTTTCTGGTACGTCATGTATTAACTGTCTCCCGGTCGTCGGTTTTTTCTTTTACTAGTCCGTTCTTTTTAATTATCTCACGAGCCAGATTCAAATAATTTATTGCGCCCTTACAGTTGGCATCGTGCATTATTACCGAAACTCCGAAACTCGGCGCTTCACTTAAACGGGTATTGCGCTGGATAATTGTATCAAAAACTAAATCCTGAAAATGTGTTTTCACTTCCTCAACAACCTGATTAGACAGGCGCAAACGTACGTCATACATTGTTAATAAAATACCTTCTATTTCTAAATCGGTATTTAATCGGTTTTGTACAATCTTAATCGTATTAAGTAATTTGCCTAGTCCTTCTAAAGCGAAATATTCGCATTGAACAGGGATGATTACCGAATGTGCGGCGGTTAAGGCATTAATAGTGATAAGACCTAATGAAGGCGAGCAATCAATAATGATAAAATCGTAGTCCGAACTTATAGACGCAAGAACTGCCTTCATTTTATACTCGCGGTCGGTGAGGTTTATCATCTCTATTTCCGCACCCACTAAATCAATATGCGCAGGTAATAAATCAAGAAAAGGAGTTTCAGTTTTTTTGATCGCTTCCCTGGCGTCCGTTCCGTTAATAATGCACTCGTAAATACTCTCCTTTATGGTGCGAGGGTCGAACCCGATACCGGAAGTCGAATTCGCTTGCGGGTCTGCATCAACCAACAAAGTGCGATATTCGAGCACAGCTAAACTGGCCGCTAAATTTATTGACGAAGTGGTTTTTCCTACTCCTCCTTTTTGATTAGCTAACGCGATAATCTTACTCATCCTCTAAATCTAAATTGCAACCGTATTTTTAGCTTAACGTGAAGTACAAATGCTATTTTTGCTAACGTTTGAAGCGTTTTTAATAAACGTCTAAGATACGAACTTTAAATAATTTCGTGAGCCGGACAGAGGCTCATTTTGCACACGTTATCCACAATGAACACTATAATATCAGCTACAAACAGGCCCAACAGTTCTACTCTTAAGCTAGCCGAATACTATCAAAAACAACTTTTAGACAAAGGCATTGAAGCCGGAATCTTGGATCTGACTGAATTGCCGGAAGGCTTAATTCACCCGAAAATGTACTCGGAAAGTTGCGAAAATTTCAAGCCGATGCAAGATATAATCACAGCTACCGATAAGTTTCTTTTCATTATCCCCGAATACAACGGCAGCTTCCCGGGAGTGTTAAAAGTTTTAATAGACGCCTGTAAATATCCCGAAAGTTTTTACGGTAAAAAAGCTGCGTTAGTAGGCCATTCTTCCGGCAAATACGGAAATATTCGAGGTGTGGACCATTTTACCGGGATCTGTCATTATGTAAACCTGCATGTTATGCCGTTGCGGTTACACATTCCTGCTATTCATAAAGAGTTCGATGAAAACGGGGATTTATTTAAGGAAGATACGTTGAAGTTTACCAACCGGCAGATGGAGCAGTTTATTGTCTTTTGAGATTTAGTTATTAGTGAATTGGTCATTAGGGAGTAGGGGCGATAAATTTATAACACCGGCCGTTCAAGCAACGATCCTCACCTTGACCCTTTAGAAAGGTATGTGGCACGCGGAAATCGAAAAAAAGATACTTCTACTGAGCTCAACATGACAAAGCTTACGTTACCTGGAACGCAAGAGAGGCCTGTTACAAGCTGAGAACGCAAGAGATGCTTCGACTCCGCTCAGCATGACAAGAAGTATGAGCTTCCCCAACTTCCGGACTTCCCCGCATAATGCCTAATCCCACCAATAACTAATTCCTAATGACTACCAAACCTCACCCAACTTTCACCTTCGTACCCAAACACAAACTGCTTAGGATTAATAATTTCCGCCAAAATTTCTACGCTGTCTACCAATCTCGGGCCGTAGCGATTAAAATATTGGTTACCGTCAGCGATATAAACTCGACTTTCTTTTACAGCTTTTAATTCGTTCCAACCCGGCAAGTCTAGTAAAAGATTTACTTCCTGCAGGGTTCTTAAGATTGGGAATCCGCATGGAATAACTACTATAATATCAGGATTCTCGGCAGCAAGTTGAGCATATTCTATAAAAGGAGAATGCTTTCCGTTTTCGGCCAAAACCGGCTTTCCTCCGGCAATTTCAACTAATTCCGGCGTCCAATTACCGGCAATCATTAAAGGAGAAAGCCATTCGATACAAGCAACGGTTGGTTTTTGGTCGATAAATTTAAGCTTGTGCCGGATAATGTCAATTCGTTCTTGCAGGCTGTCCGTAAGTTCTTCTCCTTTTCGAAAAACGCTTAACCGGTAAGCGATTGTTTTTATATTCTTAAAAACGTCGTCTAAAACATGAGGCTCTAAAGAAATTATTTCGACTTCAGTGCATGCGAATTTTGCCAGACTCTCTTCAACATCTTTTAAACTTACGGCACAAAACTCGCATTGAGATTGAGTGATAATAACATCAGATTTTAATTGCCGGATCAGCTCTCTATCTATCTCATAAATGGATAAAGCATCAGATAAAATACTTTTTACTTGCTTGTCAATTTCTAAACTGCTTGAGCCGGAGACAAACCTTGCAGATGAACAAACCGGCAAGGATTTCACCGTTTCCGGAAAATCACATTCGTGAGAACGACCGACTAATTGTTCTTCTAAACCTAAGGCACAAACTATTTCGGTTGCTGCCGGAAGAAGAGAAATAATTCTTTTCAAGTAACTAAACTAAAAATTTGAATTTCTCATTAGTCGCATCCGTTCCATCTCGTAGTGGATATCTTCGCAAAAGACCACCAATGCAGAGTTCTTCTTACCCTTTTGGACAAACAGGTATCGATCGTTAAACTTTTTAAAATCTAAAATTTTGCTGTCCAAACGTACTTTAACCTTATTTATATAGACTCCCCCATTTTCAACTAATCTTTTTGCTTCACCTTTTGACTCAAACATTTTCTTAAAATTCTCCTGTTCGTCAAAATTCCCTATCTCGACTAGAAAATCCAGAATGTTCTCCTGTTCCAGATATTTAACAAAACTTGGACCCGAAATAAAAAACACGCTAGTGCTATTAAAAATCTCCAAAAATTCAATTTCAGAAATTTCTAATAAGTCTTCCCACCCGAACGAATTGTTGAAAGTGAATTCTTTGGTCAACTTTATTAAACGGACTGCTTCTGCTCCGTGAACACGTTCTGTAATTTCGTCTGCAAGTACATTTTGTAAAATTCTCCGGTGTGGAGCGTTGTCGTGCTCTCTCTCTAAATCTTCAATTTCCTCTCTGATTTTCAAAGAAAAAATTCGAATCCAGTTTTTTACATCAATATCACTAATATTTGTCCAAAATTGGTGAAAGTCGAATGGTTTAGTTTTTTCTCGGTCAAGCCAAATAGCGCCGCTTTCGGTTTTCCCGAATTTCGTCCCGTCGGCCTTTTTTATAAGTTGAGTTGTTATTGCAAAAGCACTTCCGTAATCTTTTCTCCGGATCAGTTCTGTTCCGGTAACAATATTTCCCCACTGATCCGAGCCGCCCATTTGCACTTTGCAATTCTTATTTTTCCAAAGCCAATAAAAATCAAAGCCCTGAACCAATTGATAAGTAAATTCGGTAAACGACATGCCGGTTTCGCCTTCCAACCGCTTTTTTACCGAATCTTTAGCCATCATGTAATTAACGGTAATGTGCTTGCCTACATCGCGAATAAAATCCAGGAAATTGAAATTTTTAAACCATTCGTAGTTGTTCACCATTTCGGCGCTGTTGGCTCCGCAATCAAAATCTAAAAATTTCTTAAGCTGATTTTCTAAACAGGCGACATTATGATTCAGCACCTCTTCCGAAAGCAAATTACGCTCGGCAGACTTCCCGGAAGGATCGCCAACCATACCGGTGGCTCCACCGACTAATGCAAAAGGTTTATGTCCGGCGCGTTGAAAATGAATTAGAGTCATGATTTGAGTAAGATGGCCTACATGAAGAGAATCTGCGGTGGGGTCGAAACCGATGTATCCGCTAACCGTACCTTTATTTAATTCTTCTTCAGTTCCGGGCATAATGTCTTGCAACATGCCTCTCCATCGTAATTCTTCTACAAAATTCATTTTTTAGTATTGGGATTCCCGGAGTCGGGACTATAATCCTGCGACTTAACTCAGGATGAC